>CAIXLY010000076.1 GCA_903920455.1 uncultured bacterium
CCGTGGAATGTTCCACGTGGAACATAGACAATTGGCTAACCCAAAGTAGTGGAAAAGTACTTGGCCAGTAGCTTATCCTCTAGAGCGCGCATAGCCTGCTTATCCTTCTTGGTCTTGTCGCCATGACCCAATAAATGAAGAAGTCCATGAAATATAACACGGTGAAGTTCCGCCATAAAGGAAACCTCCATTGAAGAAGCATTATCCCTAATCCGATCGATGCTGATATAAAGCTCGGCTTCTATGTCACCCTTCTTAGAAGGAGATAAGTCAAAAGTGATGATGTCAGTATAATAATCATGCTGTAAAAACTGTCGGTTAATCGAAAGGAGATGTTCGTCGTCACAGAAAATGATATTGAGCGATTTCAGAGCGCGTCCCTTTGCTGCAGCGGTTTCCAATAAGAAGGACTTCAATCGTTTACGATCCTTAAGACTGGAAACTGGCTGGAGAAAAAACAATTGTATTTGTGCCATAGCGAGCAATAAAATTACGAGAAATCCATTTAAGGGGATTAGCTTTGCAGTTGCAAAGAACGGCTATGGAGAAAAAACTTTCAGAACTAAGGGTTGGTGAAGCGGCAGTGATTACTTCATTGGAAGATCAGGAACTGGTCCTAAAGCTAATGGAAATGGGATTTCTTCCGGGAGAAGAAATAGTCGTAGAGCAAATTGCCCCAATGGGTGATCCGATATCAGTAATGGTCGCAGGATATCAAGTGAGCCTGAGAATTAACGAAGCAGACTCAGTTATTGTAGCAACAAATTAGATAACAAATTGATTTTCATATACTTATGAAAATTGGACTATTTTTCGGATCTTTTAATCCAGTTCACAATGGCCATCTGATCATTGCAAACTATACATTAGAACATTCTGAATTGAATCAAATATGGATGGTGCTCTCCCCCCAGAATCCATTCAAACAAAATCAACAATTACTAAACGAATACCAAAGGCTTTACCTGATGCAAATCGCAGTTGAAGGGGAGCAGCATATTAAAGCAGTGGATATCGAATTTAGTCTGCCAAAGCCATCGTATACAATTAATACTTTGGCCTACTTGGAAGAAAAATATCCCAACTATGAATTTAGCATCATCATGGGGTCGGACAGTGCGCAGAATATAAAGAAATGGAAAAGCGGAGATGTTATCTTTAAAAGATACAGCATCTATGTTTACGATAGGCCGGGCTTTGAATTAAATCAAATGCCAGATAACGAAAATATAATTAGAACAAAGGCCCCGCTGCTCGAGATATCCTCATCCATGCTCAGAAAAATGATTAAAGAGAAAAAGTCAATTCGTTACTATGTTCCTGATTCGGTGTATCAGGAAATCATCAAAGCTGGATATTATAAATAATTAAAAGGAGAGCAAATTGGTTATCCAATGATGCCCAAAAGTTTCAATTGTCCCCAGCAAAAGGCAGGCTACAGCAATGAGTGGTGCGGCGATACGGGTAAAAAGCAATAGGGCACAGGTGGCAATCAGAATAGAGAAAAATACAATAGCGTCAAGAGGTGGTCTGCCGATAAAAGGCATAACCGTATCCTTGGTTAAGAAAATAATGCTAGAGAACATAATGGCTACAACTGCGGCATTGACACCTTGCATGAAACGGTGAAGCGCCTTAAACCGATGGAGGTTTTCCCATAATGGGAAAAAGAAAATAACAAGAAGGAAGCTAGGCAAAAAGATGCCAACAGCAGCCAATAGGCAACCAAGAACTTGCCAACCGATACCATTTCCTTTCATAGCCATCCCCCCTACAAAAGAAGTAATAGAAAACAATGGTCCCGGTATACCCCTAACAATACCAGCACCAGTAAGAAAAGATTCCCGATCTACTTTAATCACGTTTTGATTGGTCTCTTTAATTCTATTGGTTTCGGGCCGTACCACATACTGTTCATACATAACAGGAATTAGAACATCCCCACCACCAAAAACAAAACTTCCAAAGCGAAACATATTCTCGAATAAGTTATAGGGGGTTCTATTCGGCGAATCCTGCTTTCGAGCAGTTTCAGAAAGCAGGGCGCTTAAACTAAAAACGACAATAAAGAGAACCAAAGGAAACCAATGCAATTTTCGTTTTGTCCAGGGAAAAGAAGTATCGGTATTAGCATTAAGAAAATTCCCGGCTATGCCACCAGCGATAATTACAATAGGAAAAACCCAGGGAGATTTAAAAAAAACATAAGTAACAATTGCACAAAAAAACATCAGAAAACGCAAGGGGGTAGTATTGATTAAACGCAGGGTCCTGGTTACTGCAAACGCAAGAAATCCAAGGGCCATGGGTTGGATATACTTAAAGATGGACGTAAAGGAATTGCCCGCATAGGTCAGAAAGAGTGAAAGCAGGGACATGCATAAAACAGCAGGAAATATCCAGATCAACAAAGTGATTATTGAAAGGCGAATTCCTCCTTTTTTATAGCCGATGAGCGTGAGCGTTTGAGTAGAAGTGGCGCCAGGCAATAACTGGCAAAAGGCATTAATATCTATAAGTTCTTGGTGAGTAATGTCTTTTCGCCTCTCAACAAAAGTCTTAATCATCATCCCAAGATGTCCCTGAGGACCACCAAAAGCAGATAGACTATGAATAAAAACTGCACGAAGAAAAGGGGTGTGTTGTGTGTCTACCAAAAAATTAAGTTTGAGGAAACATAAGTAAATAAAATAGTCTGATATGAGCTACTTAACTTTGTAGTGTAAAAGTAAGAAACATAATTTTGAATTTACAACATTGAAAATGATCAGCAGTTTGAAAAATATATTTAAATGCACATTTGTAATAGTAATACTACACGCGTGTTCGCCTAAAATGAATTTCTATTCAGGGGAAGCAAACTTTAAAAGCGGAACAGGTAAACCAGACTACAGCAAGATGGAATACTGGGCAGCTCATGCAAATAAATGGGATCCGTCTGATACAGTTCCTCTCCCCCTAAAAGGAAATGCTGGAACAAAAAATGCTGACGTCTTTTTTGTCCACCCAACAACATATACCGACATGAAAGATGCCGATATTACCAATGCAAGAATAGATGATTCGCTCATCAACTATAAAACAGACTATAGCTCAATCATATATCAGGCTTCAGCATTTAATGAAAGTGCCAGAGTGTTTGCGCCAAGGTACAGACAAGCTCACATCAGTATGTATAAGGAAACGGATAGTGTAAAAAAAGCTGCTGCGTTTGAAATTGCATATCAAGATGTAAAAGAAGCCTTTGCTTACTATCTCAAAAATGAAAATAATGGAAGGCCAATCATCATTGCTTCTCATAGCCAGGGCACTACCCACACCAAGAGGCTGCTGAAAGAAATGTTCGACGGGAAAGAATTGTCAAAACAATTGGTGTGTGCATATTTAGTTGGTATGGTTGTGAAAACGGATGAATATGAACATATCAAGGTCTGTGCAGATAGCTCTGAAACAGGGTGTTTTGTGAGTTGGAGAACGTTTCGAAAAGACTACACAGATGACTGGGCCAACAGGGTAGATACAACCGTGGCCGTAGTCAACCCAGTAAACTGGAGAGTAGGAAATGAAATCGTAGAAAAAGCCGATCATAAAGGGGCTGTACTCTATAACCTAAATAAAGTGTACCAAAATACACAAACAACCCAAAAAGAAGGAAGTGCGTTATGGATTTCCCATCCAAAATTCCCTGGATCATTTTTATATCTCAAAAAGAATTATCACGCCGGCGACATTAATCTCTTTTATCTAGATATAAGAAATGATGTTACTAGAAGGATTAATTTATTCCTATCAAAAACTGACGGGAATCATTAAAAGATAGAATTAGAAACATCGATAAGAAGAAGTGATTAAAGTAGGTTTGAAAAAATTCCTACAATGAAATTGATAATTGCTCCAACAGACTTTTCACCGCTGGCAGACAATTCAGTTAGATACGGGATAGAGATGGCAAGGGCCATGGGGGCGAATTTAATGTTGCTCAATGTTTACCAACTTCCTATTAGCTATTCGGAAGTTCCACTTGTAAACATATCACTTGACGAAATAAGAAAAGTAAGTGAAGACAAGCTTACAGAATTAAAACACAATATCGAAACAATCACAGGCAAACACCTCCAGGTTTACACAGAAAGCAGATTAGGAGATGTCACTGAAGAATTACAAAAATTAAGCAATACACTGCATCCTTATGCCATTGTGATGGGAACAAGGGGAGTTACTGGCGTGGGAAGGTTTTTTTTAGGGAGCAATACCATGTCTGTAATTAAACACTTGGAAGTGCCGGTCTTTATCATACCGCCTGGGGCAACATTTAAACCATTTAAAAAGGTAGGATTAAGCTCAGACCTCAGAGAGGTAGTAGACAGCACGCCTGTAGAGCATTTGAGGGAGTTGGTGAGTTTTTTTAATGCGGATCTTCATGTGCTGAACGTAGACTACAAGCAACAACATTTCACTCCCTATACGCCGGAAGAAACAATGAATTTAGAATCGCTGCTCAGTGGATTGAATCCAGTGTTTGACTTTATTGAGAATAAGGACGTTGATGAAGGAATAAGTGAGTTTGCAGAGAAGAATAATATTGACCTCATCATTACACTTCCAAAAAAACACAGCATCCTAGAACAGCTGTTTGAAAAAAGTGCAACAAGGGAGCTTATACACCATACAAGAATTCCAATGATGTGCATTCATCATGAAGTACATGAGGAGGTTGCTAAAAATCAGCCGTCTTAGGTGCGCGAGGAAAGGCGATCACATCACGAATATTCGTCATGCCAGTAACGAAGAGCACCATGCGCTCAAAGCCTAAACCAAAGCCAGCATGTGGAACTGTTCCGAAACGTCGGGTATCTAAATACCACCACAATTCCTCTTCTGAGATATGCATGTCGCGCATGCGTTGGGTGAGCAAATCAAAACGCTCTTCACGTTGTGAACCGCCAACAATCTCACCAATACCAGGAGCTAAGATATCCATGGCTGCGACAGTTTTACCATCATCATTTTGACGCATGTAAAATGCCTTAATATCTTTAGGATAATTGGTGACAATAACAGGCTTTTTGAAATGTTTTTCAACAAGATAGCGCTCATGTTCGCTTTGCATATCAATGCCCCACTTCACTTCATATTGAAACTTTTTTTTCTTGTAGGCAGGAGATTCAAGCAAAATATTGATTGCCTCAGTATAGGTGATGCGCTCAAAATCATTGTTAACAACCATTTTAAGCTTATCTAATAGGCCAAACTCGCTGCGTTTATCAGCAGGCAATTGCTTCTCCTCTTCCAAGAGGCGTTGATCGAGAAACACAAGATCTTCCATATTGTTATCCATGACAAAACGGATAATTGATTTCATAAAAGATTCAGCAAGATTCATATTGTCTTCAAGATCATGAAATGCCATTTCTGGTTCAATCATCCAAAACTCTGCAAGATGTCGAGTGGTATTAGAATTTTCGGCCCTAAAGGTTGGTCCAAAAGTATATATGTCACCAAATGCAGTAGCCGCCAACTCGCCTTCAAGTTGACCGCTGACGGTAAGGTTAGTGCTTTTACCGAAAAAATCCTGACTAAAATCGATAGCACCATCCTCGGTACGGGGAGGCTGGTCAAATGGTAGTGTTGTTACACGAAACATTTCACCGGCACCTTCTGCATCGCTGGCCGTGATAATGGGAGTGTGCATATAAAGGAAGCCCTTATCATGAAAAAACCGATGTATGGCAAAGGCCAGGGCATGACGAACACGAAAAATTGAAGCAAAAGTGTTGGTTCTAAAACGCAGGTGGGCTATTTCTCTCAAGAACTCAAGACTATGCTTTTTGGGCTGAAGTGGATATTTTTCAGGGTCTGAATCCCCAAGAATCTCAATCTGGCTAGCTTTTAGTTCAACTGTTTGTCCTTTACCCTGTGAAGCTACCAATTCACCAGTGACCTTGAGGGCAGCGCTGGTAGTAATTCGTTTCAACAAATCATCATCAAAACGGCCCAACTCAGCTACAACCTGCAAATTGGTATTCGTGGACCCATCATTGAGGGCAATGAACTGGGTATTGCGGAAAGTACGAACCCAGCCCATCACAACAACATCATGTTGGCCAGGTAACTGAAGAAGAAGTTCTTTAATCTTGATACGTTTGTTAAACATGGGGCTAATTTGAAGGAACAAAGGTAGGAAAATAGAAGGGATGAGCACAATTACAGACTCGGGGACTCGTTGTCTAAAAAGAGAAAGGAATCCAATTATTTTTTTGAAATATAAAAAAGCCGTAATATTGCTAAGGATACAGGAGCAATACAGTTAAGATTTTATCTCCTTCCATTTTTTCCTCAACACATTTTAGAACACTTCACAAGAAACTCTTACCTCAAAGGGTAGTTATCAAATCGACATTATGTACGACATTCTACAGCTGAGCGACATGCTTGTTCCCGAATTACTAGACATTGCAGATCAACTAAAAATTACCGGTGCAAAAAAATTAGCCAAGCAGGACCTTATCTATAAGATATTGGACAAGCAGGCTGTATTGAATAGTGGACCTAAAACAGATGCCAAAGAAGAAAAGGCACCAAAGAAAAAGCGGATAGTAAAAACTACTACATCGGCAGGTACTGAAGAAGCAATTGTGGAGAATGATCCAGAAACAAATATTGAGCAAGAAGTTAAGGTTGAAAAGAAGATAGAGAAAAAAATTGCCAAGAAACCTAAAACAGAAGCCGGTGAGGAAAGTCAAGAGATTACCAACAATAGTTCAATAGCTCGTGAAGCCGCTCTATCAGTCGAGCCAGAAGGGAATGAAACACAGGCACCAGAGAATAGTGATTTACAAGAAGAAATAGCAACAAAGCAACTCTTTCTAAAAAAAGAGCCAGCTTTTAATGTCGAGTTCGATGGTGTGATTACAGGAGAGGGTGTTCTTGAAATGATGCCAGATGGATATGGATTCTTAAGAAGTAGTGATTATAATTATCTATCATCTCCGGATGATGTATACGTATCACCGTCACAAATAAAATTGTTCGGGATTAAAACGGGTGATACAATTGTCGGTAGCGTTAGGCCTCCTAAAGAAGGAGAAAAATATTTTGCTCTTTTAAAAGTGGATTCTGTTAACGGTAGACTTCCAGAAGAAGTGAGAGACAGGGTTCCGTATGACTACCTGACTCCATTGTTCCCGTTTGAGAAATTTAATCTGTATACAAAACAAGATAATTACTCAACCCGGATGATGGACTTATTCACCCCGCTTGGTAAAGGACAAAGGGGATTGATTGTTGCTCAACCGAAGGTGGGTAAAACCATGTTGCTCAAAGAGGTTGCCAATGCAATCGCTACAAACCACCCCGAGTGCTACCTCATGGTGGTGTTGATTGATGAGCGCCCAGAGGAGGTTACAGATATGGAAAGAAGTGTGAATGCAGAAGTGTTGGCTTCAACATTTGACGAGCCTGCAGAAAAACACGTGAAGGTGTCGGCCATGGCATTACAAAAAGCAAAAAGGTTGGTAGAGTGCGGACACGATGTGGTGATACTCCTTGATTCAATTACCCGTCTAGCAAGGGCACACAATACAGTTGCCCCATCATCAGGAAAAGTGCTCTCTGGGGGTGTAGAAGCTAATGCAATGCAGAAACCAAAGCAATTCTTTGGTGCGGCCAGGAAAATAGAAAATGGGGGCTCGCTAACCATATTGGCAACCGCACTAATTGAAACAGGAAGTAAAATGGATGAAGTAATCTTTGAAGAATTCAAAGGTACCGGCAACATGGAACTTGTTCTTGATAGGCGACTTGCAAATAGGCGTGTATTCCCTGCAATAGATCTTACAGCATCATCTACAAGAAGAGAAGATCTCTTGTTAGACAAAGAAACGCTTCAGCGCATGTGGATCATAAGAAATCACCTTGCAGACATGAATAGTGAAGAAGCAATGTCGTTGTTGATGAAACAAATGAAAGGGACCAAAGACAACAACGAGTTCCTTACTACAATGAACAAATAAATCAACGTCTATCAATATGGGAATAGAAAAAGTTCCAGTTGAAAAATTCGTTGAGTTGACAGCATTATATCCTGTTCTGGATGTACGAAGCGAAGCTGAATACGAGCATGCCCATATCCCAGAGGCACTCAACCTACCCTTATTTAATAATGAAGAAAGAAAGGTTGTAGGCACTATTTACAAACAAGAATCACGGGAAGAAGCAATTAAAAAAGGTCTGGAATATTTTGGTCCGAAAATGAAGGATATGATTCTGTTTGTTGAAAACAGAATCAAAGAAAAAAAAGAGGACAACAAAACGATACTTGTGCATTGTTGGCGAGGTGGAATGCGCAGCTCTGGTGTTGCGTGGTTACTGGACTTATACGGGTACAAGGTTTACACATTGGTTGGGGGATACAAGGCTTTTAGAAACTGGGCCATTATACAATCAAAAGAAAACAGAAATATAAATATTCTTGGTGGGTTTACGGGATCAGGAAAAACAATTGTATTGGAGGCCCTTAAAAAAATGGGTGAGCCAACAATTGACTTGGAAAGACTAGCAGGACATAAAGGGTCTGCCTTTGGAAATATAGGATTGCCAATACAACCATCACAGGAAATGTTTGAGAATAAATTGGCGGTTGAACTTTATCAGACAAAGAAACTATTTGATAGTAAGTCCGTATGGATTGAAGACGAGAGCCAGCGAATAGGATCGGTGAATGTCCCACAAGACTTCTGGATACTTATGAGAAAAAGTGCGATTACGTTTATTGATATTCCATTTGATGAGAGGTTAAAATATCTTGTTCATACATATGGGCAATTGAATAAGACAGAACTACGAGAAGCAATCATTAGAATACAAAAGAGACTTGGCGGATTAGAAACTAAAAATGCAGTTGAAGAAATTGATAATAACAATATTGCAGGATGTTTCTCAATTCTTTTAAAATACTATGATAAACATTATCAAAAAGGATTGGAAAAAAGAGCGGAGCCAAAGCCACCAGTAAAACTGATAGCGCTGGAAATGGTATGTGATCTTGCAAATGCAGAAGAAATAATAAAACAACAACATGGAAAATATTAAGTTGACGCAGTATTCACATGGTGCAGGCTGTGGCTGTAAGATATCTCCGAAAATACTTGATGAAATTCTTCATTCAAGTTTTAGCATGCCAGATAATGACAGACTTATTGTGGGAAATCATAGTAAAGATGATGCGGCAGTATTTGATTTAAATAATGGAACAGCATTAATATCGACAACAGACTTTTTTATGCCCATCGTGGATGACCCCTATAATTTTGGAAGAATCGCTTCTGCAAACGCAATCAGTGATGTATATGCCATGGGGGGAAACCCAGTGCTGGCAATAGCAATATTGGGATGGCCTATAAATATAATACCTCCAATTGTAGCTAGACGGGTGATAGAAGGAAGTAAAAGTATTTGCATGGACGCTGGAATACCACTGGCAGGTGGACATAGCATCGATTCACCTGAACCAATATTCGGATTGGCTGTAAATGGACTGGTTGACCTAAAGCATTTGAAACAAAATAATACTGCAAAAAGGGGGGATCTTCTCCTGCTCACAAAAAGTATTGGTGTAGGAATTCTTACGACAGCAGAGAAAAAGGGAATACTAAGAAGTGAAGATGCAACCCTTGCTGCTGATCAAATGATGAAGCTCAATAAAATTGGAGCGGTAATATCAACACTTGAGGGCGTTCATGCAATGACAGATGTAACTGGATTTGGACTTCTCGGACACCTTATTGAAATGGCCGAGGGCAGTGGCCTATCGGCAAAACTAGATTTTAAATCAGTACCGCTGATCAGCGATATGCTAATTGATTATGTTGAAAAAGGATCAGTACCTGGAGGAACAAATAGGAACTGGGAAAGCTATGGACATAAGGTAGAATTAAAAGATGCGCTGAATGCACAGCTCTACAAATCGATACTAGCAGACCCACAAACAAGTGGGGGCTTGCTGATTTCAGTAGCAAAAGAGAGTCTTTCTGAGTTGACATCAATGCTTCAGGAACATGACCTATCAGAATACGTTCAGCCTATTGGAGAGATTACAGAATTCGGAAGTTTTGCGGTAACCGTGAATTAATAACTATTCAACCTCATTGATTTTTTCTGCAAGCAAATGATCTTTTTCTGTGATGATATTTCCTGCATCATGGGTCGAAAGCCATATTTCTACAGTATTCCAAGTGTTTGTCCATGTAGGGTGATGGCCTAACTTTTCAGAAATTAGGGCCACCCTTGTCATGAATGAAAAGGCGGCATTGAAATCGCGAAAAATAAACTTTCTGTATAGGGAATTATTTTGAGGCGTCCACTTGTTAGTCATCGTTGTAAATTGTCTTTTGATTTAATTTTATCATGTTGGACTTCTGAGACCAACTGTACACCCTGTATGTTTCTAATTTGTTGCTGCAAGTGCATAAATTCTGATTCATCAAAAAATGAATCTCGAATAAGCCAAATGAAATCAAGGTGCTGTAACTCGGGTAGCAAGAACTCGCCGTCGTGTTTGTTGCTATACAAAAAATGTTCTTTCTGAGTGATTGGGTGAATGTATTCATATACCGTGAAAGAATATGATCTTCTGTTTTTCTCCATTGGAATTTGTAAATCGACAGAAGTTCGAAAGTCAATTTGAAGCGACTTCTCAATATGCCAACAGAATTGGTAATTCTTTAGGCTGCAAGAGATTCCCAATATGTGGGTGTCTTCAAAAAAATTATCCGACATTCTATCGTCATCCAATTTGAATTTCATCAAAAAATGATTTCAAGTGTGATTTCTTTATCTCCCCGAGCAACGACCACGGTCGTTTGTTCACCTTTTTTAAATTTCGAGAGTGCCTGCATATAGCCTTCCACCGAAGAAGTGGAATGCACGCCCAATTGCTTAATAACATCCCCCGCCAATACCCCTGCCCTCTTTGCAGGCCTATTTTCAGAAACACCATCAACCCTGACTCCACTACCAGAAAAAGAATAATCCGGCATGATGCCCATGGAAACAGTAAATCGGGCAGAGGTACCGGTTTGTTGCTCCCTCGTTTTTGTGAAGGCGAGTTTTGGTGCTGTTGGGTTGGTGAGGATGAGCTCTCTGATGAACTTCACAATCTCAACAGTTCCCAAATAATTAATTTTATCGGCATCGTCACTCGGCTTGTGATAATCGGTGTGTAAACCGGTAAAGAAAAATAACACGGGAATATCTTTTCGGTAAAAAGAAGTGTGGTCACTTGGCCCTGTCCCGCTGGAATCAACCCGGATAGAAAAAGTTTTTTGCTTAACCGATTCAATCATGCTTTTCCATGAAGGAGATGTTCCATATCCACCAACAGTTATGCTCTTTGTGCTATCATTCATTCTTCCGACCATGTCCAGATTAATCATATAGTTAATGGTGTTGAGCGGGATGGTAGGATTTTCAACAAAGAACTTAGAGCCATTCAACCCAAGCTCTTCTGCAGAAAAGGCAATGAACAGGTAGTTGTATGGTTTTGATTTTGATCTGGACAATTGTGAGGCGAGTTCGATGATGGCAGAAGTGCCGCTGGCATTGTCGTCTGCTCCATTATGAATGGCTGGCTCTCCTCCCCTAATCATTGAATTGCCATCTTCTCCATAACCCAGGTGATCAAAGTGTGCCCCAAGAACTATAGTAAGGGGGGCGCCATTGTCTATATAGCCAACTACATTACGGGCCAACCGAACTCTAGGACTAAAGGAAATGCTAAATTCAATACGGTAGGAAGAGGATGGGTCGGTAAAGTATTCCTGTTTTGCTTTTGTGGTAATGAAGATTGCGGGGATGATGGTTGCTGCAGATTGGTCTTTAGGCTCGAACCGAAGTTGGTCTCCATCAGGTTTGCTATTGTAAAAAATTACAGCTGGGGCTCCTTTGGTGTGGGCGTTGGTTAAGAGTTCTGTGACAACATTTGAAGGATCAAAATGGGGATTTGACTTTTGTTGTTCGAGGGGGTCTGCAAGGTCAATGATCCAGGGTTGGCCGGACTCATTCAATGCAGGTGAAATGTCTGCAGAAATTGCATTGGAATTAATGCTATTAGAAAGTGGAAAGAAATCAATGATGGGTATTAACGAATGTCCATTTACCTTAAAATAAGTAGACTGGCTTATTTCCTTCCCATCAAAAATGTTGAATGGTTGCAAATATCCTCCATCAGCTCCTTTTGGTAGGAGCCCATAAGATTTAAACTTATTAGAGATATAATCTGCCGCCAATACCTCTCCGGGATCACCCGCCCTTCTTCCCTTAAGATCGTCAGATGACAAAAATCCGATATGCTGTTTAAGAGAATTAAGCAAGTGCTTGTCATTCTTGCCAGATTTTTGTGCCATCCCGATATTCGCAAACAACAGGAACGCTAAAAGAAACCTCACCATACCAAATATTTTAAGCAAATTTAAGCTAGTTGTAAACATAAAAGGGGTGGCTTTTTTCTTTTCGCGTAAGCGGGCGGCATAAATTGGCGTTAACTTTACAGTTCTATACATTTTGAATACTCCTTACCATATAGCATTATTGGGCAATCCCAACAGCGGAAAGAGCTCACTCTTTAATCAACTTACAGGATTAAGGCAGAAGGTTGGTAATTTTCCTGGGGTAACCGTTGAAAAGAAGTCTGGGACTTTTACACTTCAGAACAATCAAGACTGTTCGGCCCTGGATCTTCCTGGCACATATAGCCTATATCCAAGAAGAACAGATGAGTGGGTGTCTTATAAGCAACTGATGTCGCCCGAAGGTGAGGAGAAAATTGACTTAGCGGTTGTAGTAGCCGATGCGAGCAACTTGAGAAGAAATCTTCTTTATGTATCACAGGTAATAGACTTGAAAATACCAGTTGTTGTTGCGCTTACGATGGTGGACTTAGCAAAGAAGAGGGGTGTTGTAGTAGATACAGAAAGTCTTTCAAGGGAAATGCAGGTTCCTGTCATTGCAATCAATGCAAGAACCGGTAAGGGCATTGATCAGTTAAAGTCTACAATTGCACAAGTGGTGTTAACAGAGCGGGCTGGTGCAGATTTTTATCCGATTAACGAACTGGCAGAAGATGCAATTTCAGAGATGAAAGATCTTTTTCCCGGTATGCCAAACTATACGGCGATTCACTATTTAATCAACCACGAGTCTTTTGAAATTGATAAGGATATCCAAGCAAAAATTGAGCGCATAGAAGAAAAACATCAGTTTAACCACACGCGGATTCAGGCTGAGGATATTCAATTGCGGTACAAGAAGATAAGGCAGATAATGAACAAGTCTGTACAGGAAGAGAGTGTAGAGCAAAGAAAAAGATACTCAGAAAAAATAGACCACTATTTGCTACACAAAACCTGGGGCACCATGATTATGGGGGTTGTTCTATTCCTTCTTTTTCAAAGTGTTTTTTGGGTTGCTCAGTATCCAATGAATGCTATAGAATGGGGTGTTGGTGCTATCGGTGGTACTCTTGGAACAATTTTACCAGCAGGGTGGATTTCTGATTTGGTCGTAAATGGGGTTTTGGCGGGCTTGGGAGGAATTGTTGTTTTTGTTCCGCAAATCATGATTTTGTTTGGATTGATTACCCTGCTGGAGGATACGGGATATATGGCAAGAATTAGTTTTTTATCTGATCGAATCATGAGGCGGGTGGGCTTAAATGGAAAGAGTGTAATGCCTATGATTGGTGGATTTGCCTGTGCTGTTCCAGCAATCATGAGCGCAAGAAATATTGAAAACAAAAAAGAGAGATTGTTGACCATCATGGTTACTCCCTTTATGAGTTGCAGCGCAAGGCTTCCTGTATTTACCATACTTGCATCATTGATTGTTCCCAATGAATACCTCTTTGGTTTTTTAAGCATACAGGGTTTGGTGTTGCTTGCATTGTATGTGTTGGGGATTGTTATGGCGCTGCTCGTCTCACACGTATTGAATTTGTTTATTAAAATGAAGGAAAAAAGTTTTTTCATTTTGGAGTTGCCGGTGTACAGACAACCAAGATGGAAAAACATGGTAATCACAATGGTTGAAAAAGCGCGTGTTTTTGTTTTTGATGCTGGTAAAGTAATTATGATAATCTCCTTGGTGCTTTGGGGCTTAAGCTCGTTTGGGCCAAGTCAAAAGCGAAAAGAAATTGAGGCTTCGTATGCGGCCCTGATAAATAATGATCCTGCACACGAGCAAGCTTATCATAATGAGAAAGCGTCAGCGCTGTTGGAGTATTCATATGCTGGTATTATGGGCAGAAGTATTGAGCCTGTCATTAGTCCACTTGGCTATGATTGGAAAATAGGGATTGCGCTAATCACCTCTTTTGCAGCACGCGAGGTCTTTGTTGGAACCATGGCCACACTGTATAGTGTTGGAGACGATGCAGGAGAAAACAGTGAGACACTAAGAAATAAAATGAAATCTGCGGTGAGGGCAGACGGAACACC
>CAIXLY010000077.1 GCA_903920455.1 uncultured bacterium
AGAAAATATAAGGACTCAGAATCCAAATTTTCTTTGGATCAATGATGTGGGCAATCAATATGGCGATTGGTTGAATGCCAATACCATTATTGCAGAAGGGTATTCAAATTCTAGGGGCGAGGTTCCGAGAGAAGTTTTTGCCACTGCATTTTATGCCAATTCAGTGAGGCTGTTTTCAAAAATTGCTGCTGTGTTGGAAAATGAAAAAGATGCAAAAGCGTATCGTCAGTTATTTGACAGCATATACCAAAAGTTTAACGATGCCTATGTAGATGATAGTGCCAGAATAAAAGGGAATACACAATCTGCTTATGCGCTTGCACTACACTTTGATTTACTGCCTGAAGCCAAACAGGATCTTGCCTTCCAGCATCTTATTGAATGTTTGAAAGAATATGACAACCGCATCTCAACTGGTTTTGTCACCACCTTGATGATGATGAAAGAACTTACAAAAAGAGGCAGAAATGATCTCGCTTATGCACTTCTTGAATCTGAGCGATTCCCATCATGGATATATTCCATCAACCAAGGGGCTACTACAATATGGGAACGTTGGGATGGTTATGTTAAAGGACGAGGATTTCAGGATCCTGGGATGAATTCATTTTGTCATTATTCTATTGGTTCTGTAGGCGAGTGGATGTATAGGGTGTTGTTAGGAATCAATCCGTCTGATCAAGAGCCTGGATTCAAGAAGATCATCATTCATCCTCAACCGGGCGGAACAATTACATGGGCAAAGGGATCTTACAATTCCATCAGTGGGTTAATTTCAATTGATTGGAAAAAGACCGGAAGCAGTTTTGCTATGGATGTTGAAATTCCTGTGAACGCAAGTGCTACTGTGATATTGCCATCAGCCAATTCTGCTGCAATTAGAATGAATTCAAAAAAGTTGCACACATCACTATTGATGACAACCGATCAGCGTGCTGGAGAAACTTCAATAGAATTAGGCTCTGGAAAGTATAGTTTTGTGGTGGATAAGCTAGACTTTTATTGATAACAGTAGCTTAATGTTATTGACGTAATTTTATGGGATTGTTTAATAAACCCTTTGCCATGCACCCTAGGTTCTTTTTTGCTATCATTTCTTTCTTTTTGATCGCTACTGCTTTCAGTCAACAAAAAACAATCTTGCAGGTTCCTGGAAGAGACAAGTATACCCACATGAATACCAATGGGCTCTCTGTACTGCCCAGTGGTCGCTATGTTCAGCCTGCTGGTCAAATAACGAGAATCACCCATGACCCATTTGGCCTGGCTATTTCACCAAATGGCAAAATAGCGGTGACGTTGCATAATGGGGTAATGACCATATTGTATCTCGATAAGGGCGAAACCATTCGGGTGCCTAGTTATGATAACAAAATCGCCTCTCCATTTACAAACGGCTCTTTACTTGGGGCTTCTTTCTATAAGGATAGTCGGGTTGTATTTCTAAGCGGTGGCGACAATGGAACAGTTATCGCATACGATTGCGTTGAATTAAAAGTCGTTAATACGTATTCACTTGATGGAAAGGTTGGAGATTTAACATTTCAAGACAGCTTTACTTCAGACCTGATATACAATGAGAAAAATAATGAATTGTTGGTCTTGGATCAAGCCAATTATCGGTTGGTGCGCATTGATTGCACAACAAAGTTCATCACTGCTTCAATACCGGCTGGCAGATTGCCATTCGGATTGGCGATAAGTCCTGATGGATCCACTGCAGTAGTTGCCAATGTTGGGATGTATGCCTATCCATTAATTGAGGGGCTTACAAAAGAAAACTATGACAGCATGCTGATCACTCATCATCCATACGCTCACAATACTCCTGAGTCCATCAATGGTTCTATCGTAGAAGGAAAAAAAATACCAGGGGTTGGCGATCCGAATGATCCTGAATCAATGAGTGTGTTTACAATAGATTTGTTGAGCAACAAGGTTACCTCAAAGCTAAAGACCGGGTACCTTGTTGGACACATGCTGGAAGATGCAGAAGTTACCGGCGGGGCCAGTCCGAATAGTATTGCTATCGACAATTCATTTGCTTATGTCAGCAATGCTACGAATGACAATATCTCAGTAATCGACTACAAGAATGGAAAAATCCTTCGTCATATACCCATTAAAGTCGATCCAAAGATTGACAGCTATAGGGGCTTGCTTCCTTTTGGTCTTTCACTTTCAAAAGATGGCTCAACCCTCTATGCTGCGCTGCTTGGGTTCAATGCTGTTGCAGTGATTGATACCAAGACTGATAAAACAATCGGTTTAATTCCAGCTGGATGGGGTGCATCAAGAGTGAAGTTCTCTCCCGATGAAAAAGAGATGTACATCATCAGTTGTCGGGGTCTTGGTGCTGGTCCAAATGGCGGTAAAGATTTCAAGGCGCCGGTTCAGGGAACCTATATCGGTGATATTCAACTCGCTACCTTCCAGCGTTTGCAAACTCCTGATGCTTCGGTATTGGCATCATATACCAGCAGTGTGCTGGCCAATACTTATGAGGAAGTTCCTGTTAAAAAAAGCAATAACCCAGTTCCAAACTATCCAGGTGAAAAAGAGTCCCCAATAAAACATATTGTTTACATCACCAAGGAGAACAGGACCTACGATGAGGTGATGGGGCAAATGAAAACAGGAAGAGGAGATCCTTCAATCGCCAGATTTGGCTTGAATGTTGATTTGGTACATGAAAATAAGCGTGGTGTAGACAGCACATTTTTTTCTAATGCTAATGTATCTCCCAATCACCACAAGGCATCCAGTCAGTTTGCATATTCAGATAATTTTTACTGCGATAGTGATGCTTCGATTCATGGACATCATTGGATGATGGGCGTAATTCCGAATGAGTGGGTGGAGGTAAATTCCAATACCAGCAAAACTGCAAAGTACTTTTCACCAGCGGCTGGAAGAAGATTCCCTGGTTCCACGGGTAGCATGGATCCTGAGGATTATGCAGAAACAGGAGGTCTTTGGGAGGCTATGGAAAGAAAGGGGGTTTCATTTTACAATTTCGGTGAGGCTAATGAAACAGCGCACGTTCGTGAAGAGTGGAATGATACAGCCACTGGTGCTGCACATGGGGTGATGGTGCCAATGCAAAAGGCCTTGTTCACTAGAACTAGTCATAATTATGCAGGATACAATACCAATATTCCGGATCAATTCAGGATGAATCAGTTTGAATCTGAGTTTACTGATATGTGGCTTGCTGGAAAAGAAAAAATGCCTTCATTAGTAACCGTTCAAATTCCTAATGATCATACAGCTTCACCAAGGCCTGAAGATGGTTATCCATTCACGCACAGTTATATGGCAGACAATGATCTTGCAGTAGGAAGAATATTGCATTTTCTTTCCAGAACACCTTACTGGAAAAATATGCTGGTAGTCATTACAGAAGACGATCCTCAAGGGGGAGTTGATCATGTTGATGCACATCGAAGTATTCTTTTGCTCGCTGGCCCTTATATAAAACGAAATTATGTTTCACATACGCATGCGAATTTTGGATCAGTACTAAAAATGATCTATAATATTCTAGCTGTTCCCTATGTCAATCAGTATGATGTGACGGCTTCTCATCTGGGTGATTTTTTTTCAAGCAAGCCCAATTACGCTCGCTATACGCTGGAAATGCCTGATAAGCGAGTATTTGACCCAACCAATGCCATGAAAAAGTATAACAGGGATATTGATTGGAGAAAGGTGATGCAGGGCCCTGATATGGATGATGAAGAGGAGCAAAGAACAAATCATTACAAAAAGGGAAATTAAGATGCGGCGCTATCTCAACATTATTGGTGTTACGCTGACGGCGCTATTTATTAATACTCAGGTTTTTTCACAGCAGTCAGTTGATACTGCAACCATCATGGATGAGGTTACAGTGACTGCTACCAAACGCTCAATGAACAAGTCAGCACTTCCTTATTCGGTTGAGCTGTTGACAAGAGAAGAGTCTTTACTAAACCTTTCTCGTACGGTGCCAGAGTCGCTCGCTGGAATTCCTGGTGTTTTTATTCAGAAGACCAATCATGCTGGAGGAGCTCCTTTTGTGCGCGGACTAACGGGCAATCAATCACTGATATTAGTAGATGGCATTCGCTTGAACAATTCTATTTTCCGTTATGGGCCCAATCAATACTTAACACTGGTTGATCCATTTATCGTTGAACGGGTAGAAGTTGTAAAAGGAACCGGCTCTGTGCAATATGGTAGTGATGCCATGACTGGAGTTATCAATATCCAGACCAATTCATTGAAATTTAGGGAGCAGGAATTGTGGAGGGAAAGAGCTACTGCAAGGATTACTGAATCTGGCATGGAGTTTTCTGTTCGTCCAGAATTGAAATACGAGGGCAAGCGATTTGCGTTTGTAATGGGTGCAAGTCAAAAGAAATTTGGAGACCTTAGAGGAGGCGATACAACAGGGCTTCAAAGGCCTTCAGGATATGGTGAGAAAGCCTTCGATGCAAAAGTAATGGCCAACTTGGGCGCCAACTGGATCATCACATCTTCTTATCAATGGTTGAGTCAGCATCATGTTCCAGTTTATCATAAATATCTCCTAGAGAACTATGCGCTCAATACTTCAGATCCGCTGACGCGCGGGTTGGGGTATTTAAAAGTGAATAAGAAATTCGACCATGCAATAGTGAAAGAGCTCGACTTTTTTGTTGCCAATCAATTTATTGAGGATTCTCGCTATATCAGAAAAAATGCTAGTCAGGTCCTGCGTTCGGAGTTTGATCAAATATCCACTGTCTCAGGTGGAATAGATATGTCGACAGCAATACTTTCAGCATGGACAGCCAATTCCGGCATTGAGATGTATGTCGATAAGGTGGAGAGTTCAAGAAGTGAGAGGAATATTGATGGAGAATCAATAACCCGCATGCGCGGTTTATATCCGAATGGCGCAACCTATTCAAACCTTGCCATCTATTCTCTTCATCATTTAAATTTAGGAAGGCTAAATGTTGAAGGTGGATTACGCTATAATATATATCAAGCAAAGATTACAGATATTACCCTTGGAAGAATTAGGCTTAGTCCAAGTGCATTGGTTTTTCAAGGCGGAGTAAATTACCAGCTCAAGAAGGGAATTCATCTTTATGCTAACGTCAGTGATGGATTCAGGGCTCCAAACATAGATGATCTTGGTACGCTGGGCATTGTTGATTTTAGGTATGAAATTCCAGCCTATGACCTTAGGCCTGAGCGTTCTGTTAACCATGAAGTTGGACTCAAATATTTTGATAGTAAGTTTAGCGGAAGCCTCGCAGTGTTTAGAACAAATCTTTTTGATCTGATCTCGAGAGTGAAAACGTCAGAGGTGGTTGGTGGCTATGATGTATATAAAAAAATCAATATTGATAAGGGGTTTATTCGGGGCTGGGAAATACAAGCAGCGTATCAGCCAATTAAACAAATTAGATTGCATGCTTCTGCTACGAGCTTATTTGGGCAAAGCATTACAAAGGATCAGCCCCTTCGACGAATACCGCCATTCAATGCAAGATTGGGTTCGGAGTACTCTATATCCAATTATGTTTTTGGTATTGTCTTTGATTATGCTTCTGCACAAAGACGACTGGAATCTGGTGATAAATCCGATAACCGTATTCCTGTAGGCGGTACACCAGGATTTAATATTTTGAATCTGCATGCCAGCGCAACATATCGAAATGTGACAATAAGAACTTATCTTAATAATGTCTTTAATCAAGATTATCGCACACATGGTTCAGGAATAAATGGGATGGGTCGTGCTTTCTCCATGATGTTAGTCTGGCAGTTCAATCATTAAAATATATTGCTATGTATAAATTACTTTTTCTTTGTTTGTTGGTTACAACATCATTTGTTCATGCACAGATTATCAATTTGCCTAATCCAGTTCAACTTCCCAATGGCTGGAAGCTGACTCCGGCAGGCGAATCCTTCGGATTGGGAGATCTTCCATTGAACCTTGCAGTAAGCAATTCTGAAAAGTATATTGCTGTGACCAATAATGGGCAGAGTACACAGAGCATTCAATTGATTGATGTAAAGAAGAAAAAAGTAATTGACTCTGTGGTTATCGAAAAGTCGTGGTACGGACTTTCCTTTACCTCTGATGATCGATTTCTTTATGCATCAGGTGGGCATGATAATAGAATTATAAAATATGAGATCTCGTCTGGAAAATTGAAACGTATTGATGTGATCAAGTTAGATAAACCTTGGCCTGTGCGTGTTGGTCCTGCTGGTCTTGCTATTGATGAAGTGAGAAATAGAATGTATGTAGTGACCAGAGAAGACAAAAGCTTATACATCATTGACCTCAAGACAAATTCGGTTATCAATAAGGTAGGGCTTGATGCAGAGGCTTATGATTGTAAAATTTCTAAAGGCGGAAAAGAGTTGTATATCAGTTGTTGGGGATGTGATAAGATTGTATTGTTTGACCTTGAAAAAAACATGTTTAATACTGCCATCACTGTTGGTGACAATCCCAATGAGATGCTTTTATCGCCCGATGGAAAGCTCTTGTATGTTTGCAATTCCAATGACAACTCCGTATCTGTTATTGATCTGCAAACCAAGCGGGTAATTGAAACCCTTGATGCAGCGATGTATCCCAATTCTCCTAGTGGATCTACCAGCAACAGCCTCGCGCTTGATTCCAAAACAAATACATTATTTATTGCCAATGCAAACAACAACTGCGTCGCAGTTTTTGATGTGGCTGTTAAGGGTAAAAGTTTTTCTAAGGGATTTATTCCTGTAGGCTGGTATCCCACTTCTGTTCGTTTTGTAGACGGCAAGCTTTGGGTAGCTAATGGTAAGGGGATGACTTCGAAGAGCAATCCGTTTGGCCCCTCGCCCCTTCGCAGGAAGCAGGAGGTTATCCATCATGGGTATGAAGTGCGTGATGCTTCTCAGGTAGAATATATTGGCAGCCTTTTTAAGGGCAGTATGAGTGTGATACCCTCTCCAACAGAAGAGCAGCTAGATGTCTATTCAAGAGCGGTGTATTCAAATTCTCCTTATTCAGTTGCCAAGACGAAACTTGCAGACTCACTTGCTCCTGGATTTCCAATCCCTATGAAGCTCGGTCAGCAGTCGCCCATCAAACACGTTTTTTATGTGATCAAGGAAAACAGAACCTACGATCAGGTATTGGCAGATGTTGCAGGTGGAAATGGAGATACGTCGCTTCTGTTGTTTGGGAAAAATATCACTCCCAATCAGCATGCTTTGGCAGAATCTTTTGTGTTGCTTGATAATTTTTTTGTGGATGCTGAGGTGAGTGCAGACGGACACAATTGGAGCATGGGAGCTTATGCAACGGACTATCTTGAAAAGACCTGGCCTAGCAGTTATAGCGGAAGAGGTGGTACATATGGCGGAGAGGGAGATCGTGAGGTTGCAAATAATAAGGGTGGTTTTATTTGGGATAATTGTGCCCGGTCTAATATTAGTTATAGAACCTATGGTGAGTTCACAAGTGATTTTAAACCAAAGCTAAAATCCCTTGAAGACCACTACTGTACCTATTATCCTGATTACGATATGACCGTGATGGATACTACAAGGTTTTCGTTGTGGAAACGCGACTTTGATTCACTCCTTGCCATCAATAAAGTACCTCAGTTTAGCACGATAAGATTTAGTAATGATCATACAGAAGGACTAAGCCTAGGAAGACCCTCTCCATATGCGCATGTTGCAGACAATGACCTTGCTGTTGGCCTATTTATTGAGGCCTTATCCAAGAGTTCTATTTGGAACGAATCCGTGGTGTTCATTCTGGAAGATGATGCGCAGAATGGCGCAGACCATGTAGATGCTCACAGAAGCCCTGCCTATGTTGCAGGTGGGTTTGTAAAAAGAAGTTTCGTTGATCATACGCCATATACAACAAGTTCTATGCTCAGGACCATGGAGTTGATTCTTGGAATGCCTCCAATGACCCAGTACGATGCTGCCGCCACGCCAATGTGGCGTTGCTTCGATTCAACAGCTCAACGTTTTGAATTTAGTGCAATTGCTCCGGGAGTAAATTTATTCGAGAAAAATACCGCTATTAATCAATGGCAGAAAAAGTCTGATCAGTTCGATTTCTCCAAAGAAGACAACATCAATGATATTGAATTCAATGAAGTACTGTGGTCTGCCCTTAAAGGCGATATTCCTTTTCCCGGTCCAAGAAGATCAGCATTTCTCGCTACGCCAGAGAAGGATTAGCAGCTAGTAGTTACAACTCTTTTCAGGTGACTGACTTCGTTCTTCATTGCATTCCTGCACTTGAATTGCTTATCTTGAGCATTCAAAATTATAGGCATGAGACAACTGATAAAGAGCACAAAACCAGTTTCGTTATTGTTCTTTTTTATGCTACTGCTGGGCAATGCTACAATTGCTCAAAAGAAGATTGCAAAAAAGCCAATCGCTACAGCATCATCAATTGATTTCAATGCATATTTCAAGCCGCTTGTTTGGAGAAACATCGGCCCAACCCGTGGAGGAAGGTCTGTAGCGGCAACAGGAGTCAATGGGAATCCGCTGGTCTATTATATGGGAATAACAGGCGGTGGATTGTGGAAGACGGAAGATGCGGGGCAATCTTGGAAAAATATTTCAGATGGTTATTTTAATACGGGCTCCGTTGGTGCAGTGGCTGTCTCCGAATCAGATCCTAATGTAATTTTTGTTGGTATGGGAGAACATGCGCCGCGGGGCGTGATGACTTCCTACGGGGATGGTGTTTATCTTTCAACAGATGCTGGAAAGACCTGGCAGCATTTGGGGCTTGAACTGACTCGTCATATCTCAAGCATCAGAATTCATCCAACCAATCCCGACATCATATATGTAGCGGCCCAAGGTGCATTATATGGGCCTTCTAAGGAAAGGGGAATTTATAAGTCGGTTGATGGAGGAAAATCATGGAAGCAAATTTTATATGTAGATGAAAATTCAGGTTGCTCAGACTTGAATATGGACATCAACAATCCCCGTGTTTTGTATGCTGCTATGTGGGACCATCGCAGGTTGCCCTGGGCAATTCAAAGTGGTGGCAAAGGAAGTGGTTTGTATAAGAGCACGGATGCTGGAGAAACTTGGAACAAAATTGAACAAGGTCTGCCTGATGAACTTGGCAAGATGGCGGTTGCGGTATCTCCCGCCAATTCAAATATTGTTTACAGCTTGGTAGAGAGCAATACTGAAAAAGAAAAAGGTGGACTTTTTGTTTCGATAGATGCCGGAAAAAATTGGAATAAAGTGAGCAGCGATCACCGTCTTACAAGCAGGGCATGGTATTATATAGAGTTAGCTGCTGATCCGCAGCAGGAGAATACGATTTATGTCCTTGGTGCGGCTGGATTAAAATCGGAAGATGGGGGAAGGACCTGGACTGAAATTCGGGGAATACATTCAGATTATCATCAGCTTTGGATAAATCCGACCAACAATAAAAATATGGTGATTGCTAACGACGCTGGTGCTGCGATCACTTTCAATGCTGGTAAAATATGGTCATCTCAAGACAATCATCCTACCGGACAATTCTATCGCATCAATGTGGATAATCTATTTCCATATAATATCTATTCAGGTCAGCAGGATTATTCTTCTATCAAGATGGCCAGCAGAAACACAACTGGTGGTAGGATTTCTGAAAGGGAGTGGACGTATTCAGCAGGAAGTGAATCTGCTTTTCTTGGCTTTGATCCAAATAATCCCCGTTATGTAATGGGGGGAAGTTATCAGGGAACTATTGAATTGCTTGATTCACAAACTGGAGAAGGAGTTGGTGTCATGATTCATCCTGTCCAGTATCAAGCCTTGCAGCCGAAGGACATGAAATATAGGTTCAACTGGAATGCTCCAATATTTTATTCTGCTCATGAGAAGAATGTATTTTATCATGCTGGAAATCGCTTGTTCAAAACATATGATATGGGCAAGTCATGGCAAGTGATTTCGCCTGACCTAACAACCCATGACACCAGTAAAATGGGGATTAGCGGTTATCCGTATACGAACGAAGGTGCTGGTGGCGAGAACTATTGCACCATCAGCTACGTAGCGGAGTCGAGATTGGAAAAAGGCGTGTTGTACACAGGGAGTGATGATGGATTAATTCATATCACCAGAGATGGAGGAGCTAGCTGGAGCAACATCACGCCACCTGATCTGGGAGAAGCTGTTGTCAATGCAATAGAAGTCTCCCCACATGATCCTGCAGCTGTATATATTGCCGCAAATAAATATAAGTTTAATGATTTTACACCTATTGCTTATCGATCAGTTGATTATGGAAAGAGCTGGATAAAAATTGTTGCAGGCATACCATACGGATCTTTTCTAAGGGTGGTCAGAGAAGACGATAGGAGAAAAGGGCTTTTGTATGCAGGGACAGAACGAGGACTTTATCTGTCTTACGATAATGGTGATCATTGGTTTGCTTATCAAGGCAATCTTCCCATTGTGCCAATTACAGACTTAAGGGTGCATAGGGGAAATCTTATTGCTTCTACCCAAGGTCGGGCAATATGGATTCTAGACGACCTTCAGCCAATTAGAAGTTTTGATCCGTTGATAGCGCAGCAAATTAAACTTATGCCGATTGCAGAAGTCTTCAGAGTGTCTGGCTATAGCATGTTTGATGAGAACAAAGATCCTGAGCAACTCTCTCCAAATACCGTAAGTGCAAATCCAAGTACTGGTGCTGTCATGTTCTATCACTTGCCGGACAACGCAGATTCCATTAAAGAAATAAAGATTGAGATCAAAGACGCCCAGGGCGAGCTTGTTCGAAGTTTTAGTGGAACTGCTGCTGCGAAGAAGTCATTGATTAATCTTTCCGAAACAGATCCTTTGCTTACAAAGCGCAAGGGGCTTAATCGTTTTGTTTGGGATTTGAGAAGACAAGATATGCCCATGATTGATGGCGTATATATTGAGGGTAGTTATACTGCAGGAAAAGTAAGACCCGGAATGTATACCGTTACAATGACCGTTGACGGCATGGTGAGTTCAACCCAGTTTTTAATTCAGCCCGACCCTCGTGTACAGTCTAGTATAAGTGATTATGCGCTGCATGATGATTTTTTAAAAAAGCTAGAAGCTGAGGTGATGGATATACACGTTTCAGTTATTCGCATGAGAAACCTTTCTGCTCAGATTAAATCGATGGCTAGATTGGCGGAAAAGGACACTGCCAATCAGCCTATTATACAGCTTGCTCAACAGCTCAGTGATCGGATTAAAAACTGGGAGGAGAAGCTTATACAGCCCAAAAGCCAGTCGTATGACGATGTTATCAATTTTGTAAATAAGTTAAGCGCAAATATTATTTTTATTCATGGCGAGGCCAATACAAATGTGCCGTATTTTACAGAAGGGCAAAAGGCTCGGTATGAGGAGTTGCATACTGAGTGGATGTTGTATAAGAAAGAGATGAATGAAATTTTGCAAAAAGACCTTGTCTCATTCAATGCCTTGTGTAAGTCATTGTTGGTAGACCATGTATTATTTCTTGACTAATATTTCACTCATCGCCCAACTGCGTATAATATGAATCAGATGAAGCGTAAATTAAAAAATATCCCTTTGGTACTGGTTCTGGCCTGCATGCTTGTATTGAATCAGTCGCATGCACCACCCAAACAAAGAACGCCAAATATCATCCTCATTTTTATGGATGATTTGGGCTATGGAGATCTTTCTTGCTATGGGGCAGATGGTATTCATACTCCTAATATTGATAAGCTGGCAGCGGAAGGAATTCGATTTACCAATTTCATGTCTGCTCAAGCTGTCTGCAGCGCATCTAGGGCGGCCTTGATGACAGGCTCGTATCCCAATAGGGTAGGGATCTCTGGCGCATTGTCACCCAATTCAACGGTTGGACTTGCTAGAGAAGAAATGACGATTGCCGAATTGCTTAAACAGAAAAATTATGCTACTGGTATTTTTGGTAAATGGCATCTTGGCGATGCAAAAGAATTTCTGCCATTGCAACAGGGCTTCGATGAGTATCTCGGCATTCCTTACTCCAATGATATGTGGCCAGTTGATTATGATGGAGCGCCTGCTAGAAAAGGAAGTAATAAGCTTCAGTATCCTCCACTTCCATTGATAAAAAATGATCGGCCGATTAAGATAATTAGTTCGTTAGACGATCAGGCGAAACTCACTGAGTTGATAACGAACGAAGCTATCGGTTTTATTAAGCGAAATAAGCACAAACCTTTTTTTGCCTATATCCCTCACCCCATGCCCCATGTGCCAATCAATGCATCTCCTGCATTTATAGGAAATAGCAAACGCGGGCTTTTTGGTGATGTGATCCAAGAGGTGGATTACCATGTGGGAAGGATTATGAAAACTTTGAAAGAAGAGGGGCTTGAAGAAAACACGCTTGTTATTTTTACAAGCGATAATGGACCATGGCTAAATTTTGGTGATCATGCTGGTAGTACTGGCGGACTTAGAGAAGGCAAGGGTACTTCATTTGAAGGAGGGCAACGAGAACCTTGTATTATGCGATGGAAGGGAATTGTTCCAGCAGGAATTGTATCCAATCAGCTTGTGTCAACAATCGATATTCTTCCTACGCTTGCCACTCTTGTAGAAGTTCCGCTGCCAGAAAGAAAGATTGATGGTGTTGATATTTCTAGCGTGCTAAAGGGTGACTTGCATATCACTCCCAGAAAAACATTTCTTTATTATTACAGACGCAATTCACTTGAGGCGGTGAGAAGAGACAATTGGAAATTGGTTTTTGAACATCGAGGAAGGTCCTATCTTGGTCAGAGGCCCGGTGTTGGTGGTTTTCCGGGCAATGCTCCAGAAGATGTACTTTTTCCAGAAGCACTCTATAATCTTGAAGTAGACCCTACAGAGTCGCATGACGTTAGTGGTTATCATCCTGAAATTGTATCAGCACTTAGGTTGCTTGCAGAAGAAGCAAGAAAAGAACTTGGGGATGATCTCCAGAAATCACCTGGCTCCGGACGCAGAGGTCCAGGTGAGCTGACCAAATAACTTCTCTAATGCTATTCGTCTCAGATCTCCAACCCTGCTAGCGAAAGGCTCATCTTTTTCAGCTCAATTAATTCTGTATGTTCTACAATATTGTTTGGCATAAGAATAAGCGAAGTGTTATTTGTTTTCCACCAATCTTTTTTATAGAGGGCTGTAAATGGAATTGTACCAATGAGGTAACTCCTTTCATTGCCAGAATGCCATTCTTCAATACTTTCGAATTCATCTTTTGGGATGTTGCCTAAGTCTTCGAAGCTGATGAAGACCCGCAGATGGAAGTCGTTGCTCAATTGAGCAGCAGTATGCTGATTTTTCTTTTTGTACTCATACCTGTATCCGTAGCGAAGAGCGCCAATATCACTCAATACTGCAGATGCTGTTGGAAAACTGCCAGCACCTTTGCCATAAAAGAATTGCTTGTCTGAAAATCCGCTTTCGATGACAACACCATTGTACTCATTTTTTACAAAATAAAGCTGGTCGGTTTGTTCAACAAACTGTGGCAAGAGAAACGATGCGATTTTGCCATTGTAGAGTTTTTTTGCTTGTCCAACAAGTTTGATGGAGAGTCCGCGCGACTGAGCAACTTTTGCATCCAATTCATTGATTTGGGTAATGCCATTGAATAGCATGTTATCTATGGAAGTGATGATGCCATAGCTGTGTGCAAGAAGAAGAACCCATTTGTGTGCAGCGTCATATCCTTCTATGTCTAGTTTCGGGTCAGACTCCGCAAAACCAAGCTGTTGTGCGAGCAGCAATGCCTCTTTAAAATTGAGATGTTCCTCAAACATTTTTGTGAGGATAAAATTGGTTGAACCATTTACAATTGCCTTGATGGAATGAAGCAAGTCGTTATCATAATACTCTTCGAGATTTCTGATTACAGGAATCGAAGCACATGAGGAAGCTTCGTAGAGTAGTGATCTTCCAGTAGACTCTTGCAATTCTATTAGTTCTGCCAAATGTTCTGACAGCATTTTTTTGCTAGCACTCACCACATCTTTGCCATTCTTGAGCGCGGTAGTTACAATTTCATAACCAGCCTTGCTGTCGTTAATTACCTCTACAATTACATTGATTTCAGGATCTAGTAAAATATCATCTTTTTCTGAAGTGAATATTTCTGCAGGAGCATTTCTTTTCTTTTTAGTATCCTTTATGCAAACCTTTTTTATTGAAGCTTTTAGCGAAGGGGTTTGTTTAAGGATTTTATAAAGGCCCTCACCTACCACACCAAAGCCGAACATTCCAATCACTAGGTTTTTCTCTGATGCCATCTCAATTTTATTTGTTTGGATGAATAAATTTTTCAAGTACTTCTGTCAGCCTATCATGCTCAAGTAAAAAACCATCGTGACCATAAACAGATTCAATGATTTCTAATTTTGCATTTGGTACGTGGGCGGCAATAAATCGTTGTTCGCTTGTTGGATAAAGTATATCTGAAGATATACCAACCACAAGGCAAGCTGATTGTATTTGCTGTAGCTTTTCTTCTGCCTCCAATAACCCTCTTCCAATATGATGTGAGTCCATACTCTTCGTTAACATATAATAACTGAAAGCGTTGAATCGGTTTGCAAGTTTTTCTCCCTGATAGCGTTGGTAAGATTCACTTCTTGTATTTTCAATTTGCTTATCAAGGTCTTGCTGAGTCTGGTCGTAGGTTTCGTAGTGTCTATAACTGATTAGGGCAATCGACCTCGCCACTTTCATCCCCTCTCTGCCAGCCTTTGGATTGGCTTCTTGCCAGGTGCTATCTGCCTCAATTGACATTCTTTGGGAAGCATTGAATGCCTTCCCCCATGGAGAATGAAAGGCATTGGTAGCAATGGGTACGATGTATTGAAAGAGCGATGGTTGAGCCGTTGCCCATGCCAACAATTGCTGGCCTCCCATTGAGCCACCGATGCCCAACAATATCTTTTCAATCCCCAATTCCAGCCTAAGTTTATCATACGCTTTGGCCATGTCGAGTGGAGTGAAAAAAGGGAAGGAATGATAGTAAGGTCTACCAGTCTCAGGGTTATGATCCAAAGGGCTAACGCTACCATAACAGCTTCCCGGCATGTTTACGCAGACAATGAAATATTTATTTGGGTCAAAAAACTTGCCTTCACCCACCATGCCAGGCCACCATTCCGAAGGGTTGCTATTGGCTGTCATTGCATGAAATATCCAGACGGCATTGCTTTTGCTTGCATTCAGCGCACCAATGGTAGTGTAGGCGAGTTGAAAATCTCGGATACTCTTTCCCGATTCTAGTTGAAGCGGGGACTTGTGCTGATATGTTGATAATATTGATTTCATTGATAAATGACCCATCCGGTTTCGCATAAAAAAACCCATCATAAGTCGGATGGGTTTTCAATATGAAGTGTTGAACTTGTCTATAGAAAATATCTGACTTATCTGTCCACGCTGTTGCGTGGATGGAGTTGACACCTTATTGCTTTTGGGCTAACAGGTTGTCAAGGCTTCATTGGGCCGATCCCTCTGCCTTTCTGGATAAGAAAAATAAAGAACTATTGTAAAATTAACCAATTTGAAAGAAATAACAAAACAGGTAAGTACTATTGGGTAAATTATTGAACCAAAGCGGTTTGGGATGGTTAAATTTGCAGTGGAGTCAGATTAAAATAAACGAATGAGCGATTTAGGGATAAAGGATGATTTTATAGAGGTAGTAGGTGCCAGAGCACACAATTTGAAGAATATTGATATAAATATTCCAAAAAATAAATTGGTTGTAATTACTGGTATTAGCGGTAGCGGAAAATCATCCCTTGCCTTCGATACGATTTACGCAGAAGGGCACAGACGATATATGGAAACTTTTGGCACCTATGCCCGCCAATTTATGGGCGAGATGGAGAGGCCCGATGTAGATAAAATCACTGGACTTTCGCCGGTTATTTCGATTGAGCAAAAAACAACCAATCGGAATCCCAGGTCAACAGTAGGCACGGTTACTGAGGTTTATGATTTTCTGCGTTTGCTCTTTGCAAGGGCTGGTGATGCATATTCTTTGAATACCGGCAAGAAGATGGTCAAGTTCACCGATGAGGAAATCGTAGCGGATGTATTCAAAAAGCTTAAAGAAAAAAAAATAACCATTCTTGCTCCGCTGGTGAGAGGACGAAAAGGTCATTACAGAGAACTTTTTGAGGAGATCAGAAAAAAGGGATTTGTCAAGGTACGTGTAGATGGTGAGCTAAAAGACCTCGTTCCAAAAATGCAGGTTGATCGATATAAGGTGCATGACATCGAGGTTGTAATCGACCGGTTGGCAGTTACACCCGATATGAAGGTTAGGATTTCCCAAAGCATCAACCAATCAATGATATTGGGAAAGGGGTTGATATTCATTTTGGAGAATGATAACGACAGGCTTATTCAATACAGTAAAAAGTTGATGTGTGCAGATACTGGATTATCTTATGAGGAGCCATCGCCCAATACGTTTTCCTTCAATTCTCCTTATGGGGCTTGCCCGGTATGTAAAGGACTGGGTCAGCAACATGCCATTGATGTCGATGCGGTTGTTCCCGATAAAACAATTTCAATTTCGGATGGTGCAATTGTACCCCTAGGTGAATCAAAGGATGGGCACTACTATAAAATGGTAGAACAGCTTTCGAAAAAAAATAAATTCAGCCTCAAGACTCCAATCAGTAATTTGTCTGAAAAGAACCTTAACCTTATACTGTTTGGCAACGAAGACGGATTGGTTACCGAGGATCAATCAGATGAATCACCCGCTGCAGAAAACAAAGAATCCTTTGAAGGGATTGCCAGCATGATTTACCGATGGTTTACTGACTCATCGAGCGATTCAGTGAGAGAGTGGGCTGAAAAGTTCATGATGCTCAAGACCTGCTCTGACTGCAATGGTGCAAGGCTAAAAACTGAAAGTTTATGGTTTCGGGTAGACGGAAAGCATATCTCCGAGCTTTCTGAAATGAACCTTGCACGCTTGAATGAATGGTTTACCAAGGTTGAAGAAAGGTTGGAATCAAGACAAAACTTAATTGCAAAAGATATTCTAAAAGAAATCAGAAGTCGACTTGGATTTCTGCTGGATGTTGGGCTTGGTTACTTGTCGCTTAATAGACCCACTCGTTCATTAAGTGGCGGTGAGTCTCAGCGGATTAGGCTGGCAACCCAAATTGGTTCACAATTACAGGGCATCACCTATATTCTTGATGAACCATCGATTGGATTGCATCAGCGAGACAATCAGCAGTTGATTGTTGCGTTACAGAATCTTCGTGACATTGGAAATAGTGTATTGGTGGTAGAGCATGATAAGGATATCATGCTAGCTGCAGACTATCTCATAGATGTTGGTCCGCGTGCAGGTATTCATGGTGGGAGAATTGTGGCACAGGGTACACCCAAGGACGTGTGCAAGTCAAATTCGGATACTGCCCTCTACTTGAACAACAAGAAAAAAGTAGAATTACCGGAGGAGAGGAGAAAAGGAACAGGCAACATCATGTCGCTTATTGGTGCAAGTGGAAATAATTTAAAGAAGGTTGATGTTCATATTCCATTGGGCACTTTTGTTTTGGTCACAGGGGTAAGTGGCAGTGGAAAATCTACGCTCATCAACGAAACCCTATATCCCATTTTGAGCCAGCACTGCTTTGATTCAAAGCAAGCTCCTATGCCATATAAAAAAATCAATGGGTTAGAATTTATTGATAAGGTGATTGAGATTGATCAATCTCCTATTGGCCGAACGCCAAGAAGTAATCCTGCAACCTATTGTAATTTTTTTACGGATATTCGTCAGTTGTTTGCTTCGATTCCAGAAGCTAAAATCAGGGGATATAATGCTGGCAGGTTTTCTTTCAATGTTAAAGCCGGTAGGTGTGACGTGTGTGAAGGGGGTGGACTTAGGGTAATCGAGATGAGCTTCCTGCCGGATGTCTATGTGCATTGTGAAAAGTGCAATGGCAAAAGATACAATAGAGAAACATTAGAGATTAGGTATAAGGGGAAATCGATTAGTGATGTATTGGACATGACTGTTGATCAGGCAGTAGAGTTTTCCCAACAGATTCCTTATCTCTATAGAAAAATCAAGGTATTGCAAGAGGTTGGGTTAGGTTATATCACATTGGGGCAATCAGCTGTAACCCTTAGTGGCGGTGAGGCACAGCGCGTAAAACTTGCCACAGAATTGGCTAAAAGAGATACTGGTAAAACATTTTACATCCTTGATGAACCCACTACCGGACTCCATTTTCAAGATATCAATTTGTTGTTGAACGTATTGAACAAACTCGTTAATCGAGGAAATACAGTGTTGGTGATAGAACACAACATGGATGTCATTAAGGTAGCAGATTATATTATTGATCTTGGTCCCGAAGGTGGGGATGGAGGCGGTACCATTCTCTATGAAGGGCTTCCTGAAGGACTTGTAAAAGTAAAGGCTAGTCACACTGCCAAATTTCTAAAGCAGGAGCTTGGGTAGGATATCAAAGAAGATCGAGTAGCGTGTTGCTAAAATGTCGACGGACATTGAATTGATTTAACCTGGTTTCGACCAAAGTATTTAAGGTCTCCAATCCTAAAGCTTACTCTTAAGTTGATGGAATAATACGAGTCGTTGTTTCGCGGTTGTCCTCTTTGTGATCCAGGAAAGTAATTGGTCAGATAACTGCCTCCATTTTTAAACGCAGCCTTATTTGACATTTGAAATGCGATTTTTGCTTCTTCGCTGCTGGCACCAAAATAATTTTCAAAATCTTGTTTGCTGATGTAATTGGTACTGACATCATCCACATAATCTGTGAATGTTTTGCGCGTGACAACTTCTAATCCGATGGCAAGGCTTCTGTTGACAAAATATTTTAAGCCAAAACCATAAGGCATATGAAAATTAGTAAGGCTATACTCTTTTCTTTCAGGGTAGTTTGGCATGCCCTGACCCTCAGTGCGCAACGGTTTTAAATCAACCCATCTGCTTGAGCCAGACTCATCAATATACTGAGCTTGGGGGTTGAAGTGAAAGGCACCAATGCCGATAAGAAAATAAGGATGTATGTGGTGGTAGACTTCGTTGGGGTCATATTCAAGAAATACTGTGGGAAAAAATTCTAATGCAAGATAGACCTCACTGATATTTGATCGGAAGTGTTGGTTCCTGTTTCTTCTGGCATCTTCAATACCTCCTCTGCCGTTGATTAGGCTATCGGCTGCACCAACCCTACCCGCATTGATTGCGAATTGAATATTCAAATGCTCTGATGGACGGTAGGCTAGATATACTCCTGTCAATGATTTTGTCAAAGAGAGTTGATTGTCTTTCAGGAATGCACCACCCTTCCCTGCATTGCCACCCAGGTCACCGAGAAAATTAGATAGTCCATAGGTGACCCCAAATTCCATTTTCGGCAGCTGAGCGGATGCAGACAAATGGAGTACGCTTATTGCTATTATTGATAGGAACGTCCTCAAAGGGTTATGGATTGGGCTTGATGTCATTTAATTATTTTAGTCTAATCATACTAATATGAGGAATATTATCTTCCAAGTACATATCGCTGCATTGTTCAAAGCCAAGGTTTTCATAAAACTTTTTTAGGTAGAGTTGCGCTCCAATTTTGATTGGCAATTCGCCGTTTAACCTGATACACTCTTGGATAGCTTTTTCCATTAAGGCAATACCAATTCCTCTTTTTCTGTATCGGGGCGAGCTCACCACTCTGCCAACTGACGCTTCTTCAAAGGCAATGCCCTGTTTCAATATTCTTGCGGTTGCTACCAATTCTTCCCCAATCTTTGCTTGAAGGTGATGTGCTGATTGATCAAGGTTGTCCATATCTTGGAAAATACATTGCTGCTCTACCACAAATACCTCAGATCTTAGCCTGAGGATATTATATACTTCAGCTCCTGAGAGTTCGTGGAATGGTTTGATTGTCCAGATAATCTTTTCTTCCACTTTAATTAGGTGATGTAAGGGTATGGTTGGAATGAGTTATGAAACCGTGAATTGTCAATAGGTTATGAATCAAAAATAGTCAATTGAAACTTTACTTAAGATTAATATGCTATTAATATATTTAAATTTGTGATAAATCTATAACTACTAATTCTTCCATACTATCCAATCCAATTGAATACCTAAAAGGGGTAGGGCCTTTGCGTGCAGATATGCTCAAGAAGGAATTGCAAATTTTTACATTTGGAGACCTGCTCAATCACTTTCCATTTAGACATCTAGACAGAACACAGATTCAGGTTATTGGTCAGATTAATCCCTCTATGGATCATGTACAAGTCAGAGGGATACTAATCTCCATGGAAGTCTTGGGCGAAAGGCGTGGAAGAAGATTGGTAGCTCAGTTGAGGGACAGGACTGGAATAATTGAACTGACATGGTTTCAGGGAATTCAATGGGTGCAAAAATCTTTGGCATTAGGCAACGAATATCTAGTGTTTGGCAAGCTTGGCTTCTTTCTAGGTAAACCCCAGTTGAATCATCCCGAGATTGAGTCAGTAAAGGACAATGCCAATGCAGGAAAAAACTTTCTTGAACCAGTGTATTCTGTTACTGAAAAGCTAAAGGCAAGGGGTTTAAATGGCAGGGCATGGAGCAAGTTAACCCAGCAACTTTTTATGGTGCTTGGGGAAAAGGAAATATCTGAGATATTGCCCCAGCAAATCATACAGGCTGAACAATTCATCTCAAGATGGCAGGCATTTTTATACATTCATTTTCCTACTTCACAACAGCTTCGAGACGAGGCCATTAGAAGATTGAAGTTTGAAGAGTTTTTCATCGCCCAATTGAGGTTGGGTTTGCTCAGGTCCGCTCGCCACAGGTTTTCAAAAGGACATGTATTTTCTAAAGTAGGTGACAATTTCAATACATTTTTTCACCAGCATCTCGCTTTTCCCCTAACCGGTGCACAAAAAAGGGTATTGAAAGAACTTAGGCAAGACACCTCAACTGGAAAGCAGATGAACAGGCTCTTGCAAGGGGATGTTGGAAGTGGTAAAACCATTGTGGCTTTGATGCTGATGCTGATTGCAGTTGACAATGGTTTTCAAGCCTGTATCATGGCGCCTACCGAAATTCTGGCAAAACAACATGCCGATAATTTCACTGCCATGCTTTCTCCAATGGGCATGGAGGTTGTTCTGCTGACAGGATCTGTTAAGTCTGCCGAAAAAAAGAAAATATTACAATCTATTGAAAGCGGAAAAGTATCGATTGTAGTAGGTACACACGCTCTCATTGAAGAGACCGTAAAGTTTCAAAATCTCGGACTTGCTGTTATTGACGAGCAGCATAAGTTTGGTGTAGCCCAGCGTGCCAAACTCTGGCAAAAAAACAGCATACCGCCACATATGCTGGTAATGACTGCAACTCCAATTCCCAGAACCCTTGCCATGACTGCCTACGGGGATCTTGATTATAGTGTGATTGATGAGCTTCCGCCCGGCAGAACTCCAATTCTTACAGTACACCGGCTCGATGATGCCCGACCACAGGTAATGGATTTTATCAAGTCGGAAATCGCTCTGGGTCGTCAGATATATTTCATCTTTCCGCTCATCGAGGAAAGCGAAAAGCTTCAGTATGAAGACCTCATGCAAGGATTTGAAAATGTTAAGGCTTGGTTTCCTGAGCCCAAATATTGGATTAGCATGGTGCATGGAAGGATGACTGCTGAACAGAAGAATGTAAATATGAGCAGATTCATAAACAAAGAAACCCAAATCATGTTAGGGACTACGGTAATCGAGGTGGGTGTAAATGTTCCCAACGCCACGGTAATGGTTATTGAGAGTGCAGAAAAATTTGGATTGAGTCAGCTCCATCAATTGAGGGGACGTGTTGGGAGGGGCAGTGAAAAAAGTTACTGCATTTTGTTGTCTGGAAGTCAGGTTGGACGAGATGCGAAAGACAGGCTATCTATCATGTGTTCAACCAACGACGGATTCAAAATTGCAGAAAAAGATCTTGAACTAAGAGGTCCTGGTGATATCCAAGGCACAAGGCAAAGTGGAACCCTTGATTTTAAGTTGGCAGATCTTGTTCAGGATAAGTTGTTGCTTGAGAAATCAAAGCAATATGCAGAGCAGATCTTTGTATCAGATCCTGACATAAAAAAACAGGAAAACTCATCTTTAAAGGAATTTTTGCAGGTCGAAAAGGGGTTTACGACCTGGGGTAAGATATCTTGAATAATTAACAAGTTGTATAACTTTTAATCCCTACTTTAGTTTTAACTAAAGCAATGAAAAACCGTATTCACATATTTCTTGCTCTCCTTCTTACATTTCATGTAACCAGCATATTTTCACAGTCGTATTATGCCCTAGATTTTATTGAGAACAAAGGGCAGTGGGAAGGGAATTTCAACTATAAAAGTACAGTTGGGGATGGCTCATTATTTATTGGTCCAGATGGCTATACCATTGTTAAACATCATCCTGATGATCATGCTGCTGCTCTTGAATTTATGCATGGACACAGTATAGAAAAAATTAAGCCCCCTGTAAAAATCACAACAGGAGTTAAAGATGGTCAAGGGAATGGCAATAACAATGCCAATCGTATTTCAATTCGTTCGCACGCATACACTGTTCGATTTATTGGGGCTAAGGGGCAGGCCCAATTTATTTCTGAAAAGCCCACGGGGGAATTGTCTAATTATTTTTTAGGGTTTAATCCTCAAAATTGGAAAACTGATGTTGGAAGTTTTGGAACAGTAATTGCCAAGGAGGTATATCCCGGTGTGGATGTTAAATATTATTCAAGTGGGGATCAACTTAAGTATGACCTTGTTGTGCAACCAGGCGCAGACCTGTCTGGCATATCCATGCGCTATGATGGGGTAGATAAAATCTCACTTCGTGATGGACAGTTAATCATTAAAACTTCTGTCGGCGAATCAAAAGAGTTGGCGCCTTATGCGTATCAGATCGTGAATGGGGAGAAGATTGAAGTGACTTGCAGTTATGAACTGAAAGATCAGTTAGTAAGTTTTAGAGTAAGAGGATATGATAAAAAGGCAGTGCTTATAATTGACCCAGTCTTGGTTTTTTCAACTTATACCGGAAGTAAGGCAAGCAATTGGGGGTTCACTGCTGCTCCTGGTCCTGATGGAAGCCTATACGCTGGAGGAATAGTATTTGGAACGGGCTATCCAATTTCAATCGGGGCCTTTCAAACTGATTTTTTAGGTGGAACCGATTCCAATAATGGTAGCGGTATTGATGTTGGGATAACCCGATTTAGCAATGATGGAAAAGCAAGGTTGTTCTCCACCTACCTCGGGGGCAATGGCAATGAATTTCCACATAGCATATTTGTTGATCCGATAGGGAATCCTGTTATTCTCGGTAGAACTACATCTTTGAGAGACTTTCCGGTTCTTGGTCAAAACCGTATTGGTTCTTTGGGAGAGACAGATATTTTTGTTACAAAGCTGTCTGCAGACGGCAGAATAATGTTGGGTGGTGTTGTGGTCGGTGGCAGCCGGAATGACGGAGTGAACATCGATGAAAATATGAGTCCAGAGGGTCCTCGGTCCCTGTTATATAATTACGGGGATAATGCAAGGAGTGAAGTCATCCTAGACAATTCAAACAACGTTTACGTCGCATCAAGCTCCTCTTCATCTGATTTCCCTGCTGGAAATAATCTTGCTGGTCAACAAGATGGTGTGGTTATGAAGTTTTCACCTGACCTTTCTACTCCAATCTTTATTACCATGATTGGAGGAGCGCTGGATGATGCAGCATTTGTGATTGCACTAAATCCACTTGCAAATGAACTCTATGTTGCTGGAGCTACTGCCAGTAATAATTTTCCTGGTGATAAGAATGGTTCTATGCGTACGGCCAATGCGGGTGGTGTAGATGGCTTTGTTGCAGTAATAGACAATGCCGGCAACATCACTAAGTCTACTTACTTGGGTACAACAGATTTGGATATTATTTACGGAATTCAATTTGATGAAAAAGGATTTCCGTATGTCATGGGAATTTCGCGCGGTACATGGCCTGTTGTTAACGCACCAGGACAGAGCAGCATATATAAAAATGATGGATCACATCAATTCATATCAAAACTAAAGCCAGATCTTAGTGGATATATTTACTCTACTGTATTTGGTAAAAAGGCGACAATACCAAATATTTCTCCAGTCGCCTTTTTGGTTGATCGTTGTGAAAATGTGTATGTATCTGGCTGGGGAGGCAGGTTGAATTCATGTTATAGCAGTGCTTTTGATGCAAAGACCACAGGTACTACTGGTCTTCCACTTGCAGGAACGCCAATTCAGAATTATACGGACAATAAGGATTTTTATTTTTTTGTGTTAAAGAAGAACGGAACTGATCAGCTCTATGGTTCATTTTTTGGACAGCAGGGTGGGGAAGGTGATCATGTGGATGGCGGCACCTCACGGTTTGATAATAAAGGAGCAATCTACCAGGCCATCTGCGCTAATTGTGGAGGCAGCTCAATTTGCAGAACTGACCCCATAACAAAACCAATGATCATTACACCGGGTGTTGTTGCACCCGTGAATGGCGCCTTGGGATCTCGAACTCCTGGAGAATGCAATTTGGCTGCATTCAAGATCAACTTTGAGTTTGATGGTGTCAAGGCTGGAATCAAGTCTCTCATTAATGGGGTGGCCTATGATACCTCAGGCTGCGTTCCTCTGGAAGTTGAATTTGTTGACACGATTGGCCTTGGTAAGGAGTATGTCTTTGTTTATGGTGATGGCACACCTAATGATACATTAACCACTGCTAAATCATCACATATTTTCACCCAGCCAAACCTTTACAGTGTAATGGTTATTGCTATAGATGAGAGCAGGTGCATTACAAGGGATACCTCCTATGTGAACATTAAGGTGAGTACAAATAAAGCCATCATAAAAGCGAATGCTCAAAAACAGCTGCCATGCGATGGCTTGCTCTTTAAGTTTGTCAATGAATCTATTGCTCCATTGGGTTCACTATTTACCGGTCAATCTTTTGTGTGGGATTTTGGTCATGATGGGCAAGTTGACACGGTAGGGCTCCAAGACGTCTATCACTCCTTTCCTGCATATGGTTCATACAAAGTGAAATTATTTCTCATTGATGATAACTATTGCAATCAGTCAGACTTTTTGGAATTCAATGTTTTTGTTTCTCCTCTCGTTAAAGCACAATTTATTAGTCCGGAGATTGGGTGCATACCATACACCGCTGAATTCATCAATACCAGTACTGCGGGAATAGACTTTCAGTGGTCTTTCGGCGATGGATCGCCTGTGTTTAATGGTTTCAGGCCACCTGCCCATTCTTACGGATCTTCGGTAGGCGATTATAATGTGATGCTCATCGCAACCGATTCAGGAACCTGTAACATCAAGGATACTTTTCAATATACGATCTCTGTTAAACCAAATCCTGTTGCCTCGTTCTCCTTTAGGCCTGATCCTCCAGAAGAAAATACACCCTTGGAGTTTACCAATCAATCAACAGGAGCAACCACCTACCTATGGAATTTTGGTGATGGATTCTATGCGACCAGCAAAGACACTTCACATCTTTACCAAGAAACCGGAACTTACAACGTATGCCTAACAGCCTCCAATGAGTTTGGTTGCGCAGACACAACTTGTGATGTTGTGGAGACGCTCATATTTCCCTTGGTAGATTTGCCCAATGCCTTTACGCCTAATGGCGATGGCATTAATGATATCTTGTATGTCAGGGGATTTGGAATAAAAAGTATGGCACTGAGAATTTATAATCGGCTGGGACAACTGGTTTTTGAGTCTTCAAGTCCGAACTATGGTTGGGATGGAAAATTCAAGGGAGTACTTCAGCCGATGGATGCATATGCATATACACTAAGTATATTGTTTGGCGATGATACCACAGTGAACAAGAAAGGAGATATTACGTTGATAAGGTAGTTTGGTCTAAGATGCTTGGCCTTGTGAAGCATACAACAACTGAAAGATTGAAAACAGTGAAAAGAAAACATAATATAGTATTTAACAGGCATGCGAGGGCTACACTTACTGTTGCTCTCGCTGTTTTCTTTGCTTTGTTTCAAGAATCGCGATTGGCTGCGCAGGATCTTCACTTTTCTCAATTCTTCAATTCTCCGCTCTCTACCAATCCTGCTAATACTGGCTTTATTCCTACATCTGATTATAGGATAGGAGCTCATTACAGAGATCAATGGTCAAGTGTTCCTGTTCCTTACAAGACCACGAGTATTTTCGGGGATTTTCAATTTTTGCGTGACCGTTTTCCAAGTGGATGGATGGGCCTCGGTGGACTCATCCTTCAGGATGTTGCAGGCTCCGGAAATCTGAAATCAACAAAAGTATATGCCTCCATAGCCTATCACCAGATGCTGGGGAGTACTGGGCTATTGTCTGCAGGATTTAATCTTGGATACGCAGGTAAGCAAATCAATCTCACCAAATTGACATTTGATAACCAGTGGAACGGAAGGTTTTTTGACGGAGCTGTACCCAGTGGCGAAACGTTTCAGAATAATTCCATAGGATATATTGATGTTCAGGCAGGGCTCAACTACGCCTATTTTCCTTCAGACAACCTCTATATGCATGGAGGCTTTAGCGTACATCACCTCAATAAACCAAAAGAAACTTTTTTTGCACTCACTCCAGGATACGACAACAGGATTAAGCCCCGCTCCATATTTTTTGCCGATGCAATGATTAAGGTTAACAATCAGGTGATCATTTCTCCAGGAATTTACTACTCAAGGCAAGCAGCTGCTTCTGAATTTGTTGGTGGGCTGCATATTAATTATAACTTATCTGGAAATGGAGATCAGCAGCTGATTGCAGGTGTTTATTATCGGCCTGGCGATGCTTATTTGCCCATGGTTGGCTATCAATGGAAAAGCTTCAAATTCATGTTTAGTTTTGATGTAACAAATTCCTCTCTGAAATTCAATAACTCAAGCCGTGGCGCCAGCGAACTCTTCCTGCAATATGATGGCATTTACAACACGATTTACGGGAATAGACGTCAAAGCTATTGCCCAAGTTTTGGTAACTAAAGTGTACTCCACTATTTAAATTTCAATTGCTCAGCTTGAATGCCGAATTTCGTATGAAATAAAACGATAATGGCAGATACTTCTATACCGGTGCATGTATATGAGCAGTTTAGGAAAATTGTCGGAAATCAGTATGTGATGACTGATGAGGAATCATTAAATGCATACGGGCATGACGAGACTGAGCGCTTGCTTTTTCTTCCTCATGTTGTAGTTCGACCAAGAACAACAGATGAAGTTAGCCAGATCATGCGTATTTGTAATGAGGAAAAAATTCATGTAACTCCGAGGGGAGCAGGAACTGGATTGAGTGGCGGAGCGCTTCCGCATTTGGGCGGTGTATTGCTTTCTACAGATCGGATGAATACAATACTACAGATTGACGAACAGAATCTTCAAGTGACCACTGAGCCAGGGGTGATCACTGAAGTGCTGCAGCTGGCAGTAAAAGAAAAAGGACTTTTTTATCCACCCGATCCTTCGAGCAAGGGTTCATGTTTTATAGGTGGAAATATAGCAGAGAATAGCGGTGGTCCGAAGGCAGTTAAGTATGGTGTAGTAAGGGATTATGTGTTGAATCTTGAAGTGGTACTCCCGACTGGCGAGGTGATTTGGACGGGCAGCAATGTGCTAAAAAATTCTACTGGCTATAGTTTAACGCATCTGCTCGTGGGAAGTGAAGGCACTTTGGGCATCGTTACAAAAATCGTTCTTAAATTAATACCATTTCCAAAGTTTGATTTGCTGATGCTCGCACCTTTTAACTCTCTAGAAAAGGCGGGAGAAGCGGTAAGTGCTATTTTTCGTGCAGGCTTCACTCCCTCTGCATTAGAACTGGTTGAGATCGAAGCCTTAGAGATTGTTAGTCGATTTGTTGATTCTTCTGCTGTTCCCGTGACTGAAGGTACCGCAGCCCATCTCATCATTGAAGTTGATGGAAATCATATGGATACGTTGATGGCGGAGATGGAAGCAATCGGAGAACTATTGTTGAATTTCGATTGTGGCGAATTGTATTTTGCAGATGATGCCCAACAAAAGAACGAATTATGGAAACTGCGTAGGAGAGTTGCAGAAGCAGTTAATATTGCAGGGTATACGATTGAAGAAGATACAGTTGTTCCCCGCGCTGCGCTTCCTGCACTCATCCGCGGAGTAAAGCAGCTGGGCATAGAAAAAAATTTTCAAGTGGTTTGTTATGGTCATGCAGGGGATGGAAATCTGCATGTAAGAATAAAAAAGGAAGGCATACCCAATAGCCATGGCAATCCAGAGATGAAACAGATTCTACGTGCTTTGTTTGTAATAGTAAAAGATCTTGGAGGCACAATCAGTGGGGAACATGGCATCGGGCTTGTGCAAAAAGATTTTCTCGATATAGTTTTTGATCAAACCCAGCTTCGTTTGATGAAAGAAATTAAAAAGATATTTGACCCCAATAACATCCTAAATGCAGGAAAGATTTTTGATATCTAAAGAATAACCAGCCCCTGCTTGGTTTCATGGTTTTCAGTGCAATTATTTCTTTTTGTAATCACCCCGCTTCCAGGAGCGTATGAATTCCCCCCAAGCCATTGGGTTAAAAATATTCATGGGAGGTGCTTGTCCTGTATAATAATACTTTTGTGCACTCTTGGCGAGGCTCATGTTGACTGATTCCTTTCCGTCGCTTGGTAGGCTTCGCATGAGGATTCTTCTGGTTGCTGCATCAGTATTTTTTCTTGCTATTTCTATGTTATCGTCTGGCACATCAGCAGAAACAAAATCTCGCTCAAATTGCTCCCTAGTGGGCCTTGGCTTGATGATGGCAGCCGGCAGAAAGGCTGTATCATTTACCATAAGTTGAATAATACTGTATTGGTTTCCTTCCAGTTGGGGAGGAATTTTAGTGATCTTATCCTTAAATCCAACACAGGTGAACTCAATTTCATCCCCCTTTAAAACAACAATAGAAAACACCCCTTGGCCGTTGCTCAGGGTTCCTCTGCCAGTTCCTTTTACCACAATACTCACTGCAGGAAGGCCACGTAGACTATCGGCAGTCATAACAACTCCATAAAGTTGTACAACAGAATCCTTGAAGGTTTCAAACTGGGCTTTGGCTGAAAATGGCATAAAAGCCACTAGCACAACGAGTTGTTTCAGGATTTTTTTCATCACATTCATTCTTGCACAAATTAAGTCCATCTTTTGGATAAACAAAGTAGCATATGATTGGTTATTTTTACAGATCTAATTAATTTTTAACAATTCGTAAAATATGGGGAAGGAAGAGATTTTAAAAGCCTTGGCAAATGTTGAAGAACCTGACTTGAAGAAGGATTTGGTCTCTTTAAATATGGTAACAGACATTATTATCGGAGAAAAGTCGGTAGAATTTTCAATTGTACTCACTACGCCAGCTTGTCCACTGAAAGAAAAGATCAGGCGCGACTGCGAAAAGGCAATTCATCAATACGTGGATGAGGGAGTAGAAGTGATCGTTAATTTCACTTCAAACACCAGCACCATGAGGGTAGATCTTCATGCTGTTCTGCCTGGCGTGAAAAATATTATCGCTGTAGTCAGTGGAAAGGGTGGCGTTGGAAAATCAACAGTATCAGCCAATCTGGCACTAGCCTTATCCCAGCAGGGAGCAAAAGTAGGCCTAATGGATGCAGATATCTATGGCCCAAGTGTTCCTATCATGTTTGGCGTTAGGGGTCAACGGCCATTGATGGAAAGCGTTGATGGCAAGGATAAAATTGTTCCCTTAGAGCAGCATGGCATCAAACTTATCAGCATTGGATTGTTGGTTGACGAAAAAAGTGCTGTAGTGTGGAGAGGGCCTATGGCAAGCAGTGCCATCAGGCAGTTTGTTACAGATGTTCATTGGGGTGAATTGGATTACCTAGTGATTGACATGCCTCCGGGAACAGGTGATATCCATCTTACGCTTGTGCAGACAATACCTGTTACTGGCGCTGTAGTAGTCACCACACCCCAAGAAGTGGCACTAGCAGACGCAAAAAAGGCAATTGCGATGTTTGCCCAAGCGCAAATACGGGTGCCCATTATTGGCTTGGTAGAGAACATGGCTTGGTTTACGCCAGTTGAGTTGCCGGATAACAAGTATTACATATTTGGAAAAGATGGAGGAAAGCATCTTGCAGATCAACTCGATCTTAATTTTCTTGGACAGATTCCACTTGTGCAAAGTATAAGAGAGGGCGGCGATGCGGGGGTGCCGGCAATGGTATCAGACGATATCCTCACTAAAGAAGCTTTTTCCTTGTTTGCTGCTGAGACAATCAGGGCGATTGCTGTTGCAAATGCTTCTAACGCAGCAGAAAAGGGATAAGCTTAACAGATTATACAATTACAAAGCGCCAAGGGTATTGCCTTGGCGCTTTTGTTTATGCTATCCTTGAAAGGGGCATTCTTGTTTTTTTCCGCGAGTTATTTGGTTATGCTAACCGTAGTGCTGGGGGCTGTTAATTTCAAACTCTCTCTCTTTTTATCAATGTTTAGATGGATGATGTTGGTTTGCTCTTCTCGGTATTCATACATGAGGTCTGTAGATAATTCAATGGATGCTACATTAGTAAGCTTGGGGATATTGAAATAAATCCATGTAGCTTCTTTGTCATTCTGGTATCCTAGAAAAATAATGTCTTTGGATTTTCCATTGACTTTTATTCCAAGATGTTTTTTAAAATATGATGCCAGAGCAGCACTAATTTCTTGATTGTTCTCAATGCTCAAATCAAATTTCTTCTTTGTAAAAAGTCTAAGCGCCTCTTCCATATCGTCTGGGAATACCTTGCACGAAATGCCTACTTCCTTTCTGCTGCTGTTGTATTCAAGTTCAGTTACTGAGAAATAAAAAGGGTGATTTGCCCCTGTTAAAAAAGGCATTGCAGCGAACAATAATAAGTAAACAGAATTTTTCATAAAGCACAAAAGTCTGATTTATTTTCTCACCTTTATCTTATATGAGCAATTTTATGTTTTATTTCAGATTGGGGTGGGATCATATCATCAGTGCCAATGCATTGGATCACCTATACTTCATTTCTGTGCTTGCAGTAGTGTATCAATTTCGGGAGTGGAAACAAGTCTTGATATTGGTTACTGCATTTACCATTGGGCATGCCCTCACGTTGTTTTTGAGTGCTATGGACCTATTTAGGTTACCGGATCAAGCAGTAGAATTTGCCATCCCCTGTACAATCATGCTTTCGGCCATCCTCAATTTTAGAAAGGGGGGGAAATCAGGTCATGCAGACAAAATCCAATATGCAATAGCACTGTCATTTGGCTTGGTCCATGGAATGGGCTATGCGAATGCCATCCGATTTATGCTTTCCTCAGATCAGCAGATAGCATGGAGTTTGTTAAGTTTCAACATAGGGCTTGAAATAGGTCAAATTTTCGTAGTATTGTTAATGCTTTCTTTAGGCTTGTTGGTTTCGGCTGCCACATCACTAACGCGCAGAGAGTGGGTACTAATCTACTCCTCATTTATACTCGGCCTGGCCCTTCAAATCGCAATTGAAAGAAATCCATTTATACAATAAACAAACATACTATGCAAAAGCTGCTTTTATTGCTTTCTCTTGTACTCTTGCTTTCTAGTCAAGCATTTTCTCAACTGCTGAGAAATCCGGGTTCAAACCATGGAAACAGGTTTGAGCAATTGGATTATCTACTTCAAGACCCCAATGAATATAGGGCAGCAAGTGGGGCTCCTGGTTCAAAGTATTGGCAGCAGCGGGCCGACTACGACATCAATGTAGAGATTGATGAGGTGAGCAATGTGTTGACTGGAACAGAAGTAGTTACTTATTATAACAATTCTCCTGATGTACTTACCTATATCTGGCTACAGATAGATGAGAATTTTCATCATCCCAATAGCGATAACAATTACGATGATCCATCTTCAATGGGAAGTCGCATGACCCACGATCAGTTGTTGCAGATGGATCCCAAAGAACATTTGAAGGGATATGGTGTAAATGTTACCGCACTTACTGATGCAGCAGGCCGACCACTTTCATACACCGTCAATCAAACCATGATGAGGGTGGAGATGCCTCTGCCATTGAGACCGGGACAAAAATTTGTGTTTAGGGCCAATTGGAATTACAAGATTCCCGATAAGCTTACCAGAAATGGAAGGGGTGGATACGAGTACTTTGCTGAAGACGGAAACAATCTTTACAGCATAGCACAATGGCATCCAAGACTCGCTGTTTATAGTGATTTTCAAGGGTGGCAAAATATGCAGTTTACAGGCGGTGCAGAATTTGCTCTTACGTTTGGGAATTTCAAGGTAAAGATTACAGTGCCGGAAGACCATATCGTTGCAGCAACTGGAGAATGTAAAAACCTTAGCGCTTTACTGACACCATTGCAATTGTCTCGCTGGCAGCAAGCACAAACAGCAAAAGATCCAATTGAGATTGTAACATTGGATGAAGCAATTGAAAATGCAAAAGATAAATCCAATGGGAAAAAGACTTGGATCTACGAAGCACAGAATGTTCGTGATTTTGCTTTTAACTCATCTAGAAGATTGGTATGGGACGCAATGGCAGTTGCTGTAAATGGCAACAAGGTGATGTGCATGAGCTATTACGGCAAAGAAGCATATCCCATCTATCGCAAATATTCAACAAAGGCGGTTGCGCATACTATCGATGTGTATTCAAAATATACTGTTCCATATCCTTACCCTGTTGCCATTTCTGTTGAGGCAGCAATAGGCATGGAGTATCCAATGCTGGCCATGAATTATGGCAGAGCAGAAAAAGACGGCACCTACAGCGAAGGAGTTAAGTACGGAGCAATTGGTGTAATTATTCATGAGGTAGGACACAATTTCTTTCCCATGATTATTAATTCTGACGAAAGACAATATTGGTGGATGGATGAAGGGTTGAATACTTTTTGCCAATATCTGACAGAGCAGGAATTTGACAATAACTATCCATCAAGAAGAGGTCCTGCTCATCTGATCACAGATTACATGAAGCTGCCTAAAGATCTTTTAGAGCCCATCATGACCAAAGGCGACAATGTAGTTAACGTTGGATCAAATGCCTATGCAAAAGCTGCAACAGGTCTTAATATCCTCCGTGAAACAATCATGGGAAGAGAGTTATTTGATTATGCTTTTGGAGAGTATGCAAGGAGATGGGCTTTCAAACATCCTACGCCGTCTGATTTATTCAGGACCATGGAAGATGCCAGTGCAATGGATCTGGATTGGTTTTGGAGGGGTTGGTACTATGGCACGGAGCCTGTAGATATTTCTCTTGATTCCGTAAAGTGGTTCAAGCTCGACGCTGAAAAGAATTTGGCAGCAATGAAGTCCCCTGATTTTGAAAACATCAGTAAGATTAGAAATCGGGAGTCCAAAAAAATCAATTTCTATACCGATCGGGATACTACACTAAGAGATTTTTATTATTACAACAGAGGTGCCGATGTGAAAATGAATCAGGATATGGCGCAGGCTCAATTGGATGCACAAAAAGACAAGGATAATTATGCAGCCTGGGCAGATAAAAATTTATATGAACTCAAGTTCAGTAATCTTGGTGGTATGGTGATGCCTATTATTGTGGAGTGGACCTTCAAGGATGGCAGTAAAGAGGTTGAAAAGATACCTGTCTCCATCTGGCGCTCGAATGAGAAAAATGTGACCAAGCTTTTCTTGAAAGACAAGGAAGTAGCATCGATTAAGCTGGATCCAATGAGAGAAACTGCTGACATCAATGAGTCAAATGGCATGTGGCCACTGAAGGAAATGCCAACCAAGTTTCAATTGTATAAAAGTGGATTGAATTCCCCACGAGGCACAAGCGGTAGTGGCAATGCAATGCAAAAAGCAAAAAAATAATTAGCGTGTAAGCCAGGAATTAAATTCTTCCTTGCTCACCAAGCCCTGTTTTCTTTTAACCTCTTTCCCGTTTTGATAGAGGATAAAAGTTGGCAGGGCTTCTACATTTAATGATTTCATGAGCTCGGTTTCAATTCCACCATCCATTTTTATAAGGGTTAGCTTGTTTGCATTTTCTTTCATAAACGCCTGAATCACTGGTTCCATTCTAATGCAAGGCGGGCACCATGCTGCACCAAAATCTACCAATACCCAAGTTGTACTTTGCACCTGACCTTGATACGATGCAATGCTTGTTTGTTTGGCATTGGGATCAACACCTTTGAGGGGCTTATTCGATTTTTTCCAAGCGGTTATTCCACCTTCTAGGTTGGTAACCCTGTATCCCTTTTCCCTTAATGCGTCTGCCGCTGCAGCACTTCTTCCCCCACTCAAACAATAAATATAGACCTGCTTGGATTTGTCAAGATGCGCGGTTCTGTCAAAGAACTCTGACTTATTAAGCCAATTGGCTTGAAGGGCATTTTCAATGTACCCACTTTTATATTCTTCAGCTGTTCGAACGTCCAGCACTTGCACATTCGGATCTGCAATTAATTTTTCAAACTCTGCTGTACTTGCAGTGCCGGCTTGTTGGCCATTCATGGTGCATGCTGCGAGTAATGATATCAGGAATGTAAATAGGAATTTCATGTTGGCAGGTATTTGTACAAATTTACTATAAAGATTTTGTTCCTATTGTCAATGCTCTCATAAGCAGCTGTTGATTGGGCATCTAACCTAATGACCTTTTAGCACTTCTATCGTACCTCATATATGGTTTCTGGCTTATCTTGCTGCCATGTCTGATGGTAAACTAGTGATGTTTGATAACCGCCTAAAAAAGGTCTACCGTATTCTTAGTAAACAGGCTAAGCAACAATTAATTTCATGTTATAGACTCTACGATAGGGATATCCCTGAATTTCCTTTGATCGTGGATGTTTATGGCGAGGAAATTTTGGTGACCGAATACAGAAGTAATCATCATCTTTCTCCTGAGGAGTACGAAGATTGGCTAAAGGATAGCATGGAAGTGATTCAGCATGTGTTGGGTCGTCAGCCAGAGCAACTTCACTTGAAAGAAAGAAAGAGAAAAGAAGATCGGTCTGATCAATACCAAAAAACCGGCGAGCAGAAAGAGTTTTTACATGTGGAGGAAGGTGGACTGAAATTTTTAGTTAACCTGACCGATTATTTGGATACAGGTTTGTTTCTTGATCATCGGATTACCCGTGATTTGGTTCGTAAGGAAGCTGCCGACAAACGGTTATTAAACCTGTTTTGTTATACGGGATCATTTTCAGTTTATGCTGCTGCTGGTGGAGCAAAAGAAGTGGTGTCTGTAGATTTATCAAATACATATTTGTCATGGGCTAAGGAGAATATGGAGTTGAATGGATTTTTAGGAGGGCAATACATTTTTGAGCGGGCTGATGTACTCCAATATTTACCAACCATTCCTGATGCTAGTTTTGATATTATTGTATTGGACCCTCCTACGTTTAGCAACAGTAAGGCGATGAAAGAAATATTTGATGTTCAGCAAGATCATGTAAGTATGATCAATACATGCATGAGTAAGCTTAAAAGTGGTGGGGTACTCTATTTTAGCACCAATGCAAGGAAATTCGAATTGGAGACTGATCGAATCAAGGGGGCTGTAAAAGAAATAACCACCGCAACTGTTCCATTTGATTTCAAGGGGAAGCTGCTGCGGTGGTGTTATGAGATAAAGGCTAACTGAAAAGTTTAGGCACCTATAATTTCAACGATTTCAACGTCAAATACAAGGTCCTTGCCAGCCAAGAAATGGTTGGCATCCATGATGATAACGTCTTCCTTCACTTCTACAACTTCAACTGGAACTGGGTGGCCATGTTCATTTTGAAGGTTCAATTTCATTCCTGGTTCAATTTTCATTCCTTCAGGAATGTTTGAGGCTGGAAATTCTATGATCGCTTCTGGATTTTTAAGTCCATATCCCTGATCAGGGGTGATGTCAATCTTTTTCTTTTCACCAACTGCCATTCCAACAACGCCGGCATCAAATCCTGCGATCATTTGTCCTGCGCCAACAGTGAATTCCAATGGTGCACGACCCACTGAACTGTCAAATTGCTCACCATCCAGCAATGTGCCTGTGTAGTGAACTTTTACTACATCTCCTTTTTTAACTTGCATAATGTTTTTTTTAATGATTATTGCTCACTGGTGAACCCACCTGAAATGGACTGAATGCCATTTTATGGAAGATGAAACAGTAAAGTATGTGCAAAACTACCTTTATTCTTTTATTTTTATTGAAATAATCAGTTAAAAGCCATGCGAAAAGTCCACTTTCTAATGCTGTTTTTGCTCGTCGCTTGCCAAATAAGTTGGACTCAACCTATCCTTACTGGTGCAGAGCAACTTGATCAATACATGCCATTGTTGAAGGACAAGCGGGTAGGCGTATTTGCGAACCAGACTTCTATGGTTGGCAATGAACACTTGGTCGACGTGTTGATAAAGCATGGGGTAAAGGTTGGTGTGATCTTTGGTCCAGAACACGGATTTCGTGGCACTGCAGATGCCGGTGAAAAAATCGGTAACTATATAGATCTAAAAACCGGCATACCGGTTGTGTCATTGTATGGCGCCAAACATCAGCCTTCGCATGAAGACCTTAAAGACATTGATCTCTTGTTGTTTGATATCCAGGATGTGGGTGTTCGTTTTTATACCTACATTTCTTCACTCGAGGAATATATGGAAGCGGCATTCATCAATAAAAAACCCCTGATTATTCTTGATCGTCCCAACCCCAATATTCATTATGTTGATGGCCCAGTTCTCGATACTGCCTTTCGATCTTTTGTGGGTATGCAACCTATTCCGGTTGTATATGGAATGACTATAGGCGAGTATGCCCAGATGCTTGTTGGTGAGAAGTGGTTATCAATACAAGCGAATAAGGCCTTTGACGAAATGAAAAAAGCGGGGGATAAACTACTGTCTGTAATCCCATGTGGGAATTATTCAAGGGAGAGTGTATACAGTCTTCCAGTAAAACCTTCTCCCAATCTGCCTTCAATGAGCGCAATATATTGGTATCCTTCCATCTGTTTTTTTGAGGGCACCGTATTGAGTGAAGGAAGAGGTACTGAAAAACCTTTTCAATTGATAGGGCATCCCTCGCTTCCAGATACCCTATTTTCTTTTACACCAGTCTCCATGCCGGGAGCCAACAATCCAAAGCTGAAGGATAGGTTATGTTATGGATGGGATCTTTCAGAAGGCGATAAGGAGGTTAGGACTAAAGTGGACGGAAGGATTCAGCTTTCTTATCTGCTGACAGCCTACAACCTCTTCCCAGCGAAGGATCAATTCTTCATTCTGCCAAAGTCGGGCAATACGCGCGGTGCGTTCTTTAATAAACTTGCGGGCAATGAAGTGTTGATGGATCAAATCAAAAGGGGGATGAAAGAAGAGGAGATAAGAGAAAGCTGGAAGCCTAGCCTGAAGGCCTTTAAACGCGTTAGAGCGAAATACCTCATCTACAAATAGACAACGCATCTAAGCACTTATATTGATTACTTTTGCGCTATGCCAAACCTTAAAGATTGCCGTATTGTTTTCATGGGTACTCCAGAATTTGCTGTAGCCATACTCGATAGACTTGTGCAGGAGCGTTGTGCTGTTGTTGGTGTTGTTACTGCTGCCGATAAGCCTGCTGGAAGGGGAATGGAACTTTCTCAGAGTGCGGTAAAAAAATATGCTGTGGATAAAGGATTGCATATTCTTCAGCCCATCAAATTAAAAGATCCTGAATTCATAGCACAGTTGGAATCACTGCATGCAGATGTGCAGGTGGTAGTTGCTTTTCGAATGCTTCCTGAACTGGTGTGGAACATGCCACCCATGGGTACCATTAATCTTCATGCATCATTGCTGCCAAAATACAGAGGCGCTGCACCCATCAACTGGGCGATTATTAATGGGGAGACAGAAACAGGCATCACCACATTTAAGCTGCAACATGCCATTGATACTGGTGATGTATTGATGCAGCAGCCGATAACTATTCGTCAAGACCAAACGGCGGGTGAGTTGCATGATCAAATGAAAATGCTTGGCGCAGCACTTGTATTTGAGACCCTGAAAAAATATTGTGAAGGAACGCTTGCCCCTATTCCTCAGTCTGCCATACACGATGAGGCATCAATTTCAACTGCACCAAAAATCAATACCGATACGTGCAGAATAAATTGGTTTTTATCTGCTAAGCAAGTGGTTGATTTAATACGAGGACTGTCACCTTATCCTGGTGCATTTACAACACTTGACGGTAAGATGCTTAAAGTGTATTCTTCTTCTTTCGAAGCAGCGGCTCCACATATTGCTGTCGGCGAGTACGACACAGATCAAAAAATGTTTCTTCGTTTTGCTGCAAAAGATGGATGGGTGTACGTAAAGGAAATACAGCTTGAAGGAAAGAAAAGAATGAAAATTGAGGATTTTCTTAGGGGGTACAGAATCAAGTAGTTTACTTAGTTAATAATTGTATGGGGGTAAAATAAATGATGAGTCCAATTGCTGAGCGTTTAATGCGCTATGTAAGTATTGATACACAGAGTGATCCTGAAAGTGAATCTTTCCCGTCAACTGAAAAACAGAAAGACCTCTCAAGATTGCTGGTGGCAGAGCTTTTGCAGATGGGGGTCTCCGATGCGCATATCGATGAATGGGGCTATGTGTATGCCACGATCCCTTCAAATTCAACCAAAAGGCTACCTGTAATTTGCTTCTGCTCTCATGTTGATACAGCACCTGATTGCAGCGGCAGCAATGTCAGGCCGATTTTTCATCAAAATTATCAAGGACAGGCTATTATACTTCCAGATGATCCAACTCAGGTCATTACCACTGCAGAGCATCCTTACTTACTCGAAAAAATTGGAGATGACATCATCACGGCAAGTGGCTTAACACTTCTTGGTGCAGATGACAAAGCCGGGGTATCGGTTATCATGGAGCTGGCAAAGCGGTTAATGAATAGTCCAGCCATTGTTCATGGCGATGTCAGAATTCTGTTTACCCCCGACGAGGAAGTGGGAAGGGGCGTGGAGCATGTTGACATGAATAAGTTAGCTGCTGATGTTGGGTATACGCTTGATGGGGGTGAATTGGGATCGTTTGAGTTTGAAACATTTTCTGCCGATGGTGTTGAGGTAATTATACATGGTGTGAGTGCACATCCGGGAACAGCAAAGGGTAAGATGGTCAATGCAATAAAAATTGCATCAGCATTTGTTGCCGCGCTACCCAAAGATGAAATGGCGCCGGAACTGACTGAGGGCAGGGAGGGTTTTTTTCATCCCACCGATATTAAGGGTGGAGCAGAGACAGCAAGTGTTAAATTCATCATCAGGGATTTCAATACTGCCAAGCTCGCTGAATACGAGCTAAAATTGGAGTCTATTCTTCGAGATGTCATGCAAGCATATCCACTGGCATCATATGAGTTTAAGATCAAGGAGCAGTATCGCAACATGAGGGAAGTGTTGGATCTTTATCCTGAAGTTACTCAGCATGCACTAAAAGCAATTGAGCAGTGTGGGTTGATTCCAAAAACTGAGCCAGTTCGAGGAGGCACGGATGGGTCAAGACTTTCTTTCATGGGCCTTCCATGTCCAAATATTTTCACTGGTGAAATGGCATTGCACTCTAAGCATGAGTTTGTGAGCGTTCAAGATATGGAGAAGTCAGTAGAGGTGTTGGTTAGGCTTCTTCAAAATTGGGAAGCGTCAGTTTAAGGCTTGGAACTTTATCATGTTGTTAGTAAATAATATTGCAACTTCATGGCATTGGCCAGCAGAAAATTATTTTACATTTGTACAAATAAACTAACATGATAGCAAGTTTTCTTCAGATCAATTCAGCCGGGGCATTGCAGGATACTTCTGCGGTTGCTCAAGCATCAAAGCCAATGCAGTTGTGGGATATTTTACAGTCTGGGGGAACCCTGATGATACCGCTTGGGGTATTGTTTGTACTTGCAATATTCTTTTTCTTTGAAAGATTTATCGCAATCCGAAAGGCTGGAAAAATTGATGATAATTTCATGCGCATCATTCGTGATCATATTGTTAACGGCAATATTACAGCTGCCCGTGCAATGACTAAGAATACTGATAATCCTGTTGCACGTATTATTGATAAGGGAGTTCAACGCATTGGAAAGCCCATCGATGCGATTGAGCGCAGCATGGAAAATATTGCACGACTGGAAATGTATAACCTTGAAAGAAACCTGAGTGTGTTGAGCGTAATCTCTCGGGCAGCTCCGATTTTCGGTTTCGTAGGAACACTTGCCGGATTGATGCAACTGTTTTTTGATATCAACACAACCGGTGAATTTGTGTTGAATACCATTGCGGGTGGATTGTATGTGAAGCTGGTTACTTCGATCTCAGGGTTGTTGATTGGACTAGTATCGTTTCTGTCTTTCAGTTTCTTGCATACACAAATTGATAAGACTGCCAACAAGATGGAAGTTGCTGCTGCAGACTTTTTAGATATCCTTCAAGAGCCCACAAAGTAGAATAAGTAGAAATGCGAATAAGAAAAACATACCGAGCTGATGCAGAGGTCTTCACAGAAGCCCTAAATGATATTCTTTTCATCCTGTTGATGTTTTTTCTCATTGTGTCTACATTGGCCAATCCCAATGTAATCAAGCTTTCTCAGCCAAAGTCACAAGGTGACACAAAGGCAAAACAAAATGTAGTGGTATCCATTGATGCCAATAAACAATTTTATATAGGCACCACACCGGTTGGTATCGATTCACTAAAGGCTATGTTGGTTCCGGTGATTGCTAAAGAAAAAACCGAGGTTCCCACGATTGTGATCAATGCTGATAAGTCCGTCGACATTGATGCAGTTGTTTCAGTCATGCGTATTGCAAAAGAACTTGGTGCAAAAACGGTACTCTCTGTCGAGAAGCAGTAGTAAGCCTAGAGAGAGGCTCCAATTTTTCTGCCAACCACCATTCTTTCCTTTCCTTGTAAGTCTGACTTTACCTGAACATCTTCAAATTCATTTTCTTCCAACAATGCTGCAACTTCATTGCTGAAGTCAGCATGGGTCTCAAAAAATATCTTACCGCCCCTCAACAGATGGTGGGCAGAGAATTCGATGATTGATTTATAGAATTGCATCGGATCGTTATTGGTGATAAACAATGCTTCGTGCGGTTCATGTTCCAGTACGTTTGGTGCCATATCCAACTTGTCAGCATGGGGGATATATGGGGGGTTGCTAATGATCACATCATACGCAGGAAGATGATCGTCTTTGCTCTCCTTAAGGATATCAAGTCTTTTGTAAATCACATCTGCTTGATTTGCTTCTGCATTTTTTACTGCAAGCTCTATCGCTCCTGTACTGTTATCAATTCCCCATACTTCCCAGGAAGGGAAATATCTTTTTAGTGCAACTGCAATGCATCCACTGCCGGTACCAATATCGATTGCTTTAAACACATGATCATCCTTCTGTGATAATTCGGCCATGGTTTTTCTTGCTTCTTCAACCAGCTCTTCTGTTTCGGGCCTTGGTATAAGCACTCGCTCATCAACTTGAAAGCGCATCCCACTGAACCATGTAGACCCCAATACATATTGTACGGGCTTTCCTGCGACTAGTGCATTTTTAATAGTTTCAAATCGTTCAATTTGATCCTGATTCATTTCTTGGTCATGGTAGATGATTCTTTTTGACCTTTCCCATCCGGTTAATTCCTCCATCACCCAGTCGGCAATATTTGCACTTTCTCTGTTATCATAGTAATGGGCGATGCTTGATTTCAATAGCTGATAGGCTTCTTTGATGCGCATGGTCAAATGTAAAACAATTAACTTTGTAGTAGCAAGCCAGTGAGGAGTGGTCATTTAAAAAGTGATAAATCCTTTTATTTGGAATGTTTACCTCAATATGATTTCAACCGATATTTTTTTTATGCAACGTGCGCTGGACCTTGCCGCCAAGGGTGCTGGTCATGTTTCACCAAATCCAATGGTGGGAGCTGTGCTGGTTCATGATGGAGAAATTATTGGTGAAGGGTATCACGAACAATTCGGACAGTCACATGCAGAGATCAATTGTTTGCATGCTGTTAAGGATGAATTAAGGCATCTCATTCCTGTATCAACCATGTATGTTACCTTGGAGCCATGTGCTCATCAAGGAAAAACACCGCCATGCGCAGATAGGTTGGTTGTGGAGGGATTGAAAACTGTTGTGATTGCTACATCCGATCCAAATCCTTTGGTGAATGGAAAGGGCATTGCAATTCTAGAAAAGGCTGGCATTGAAGTTAGGATTGGGGTATTGGAGCAGGCTGCACAATTTCAGAACCGCAGGTTTTTTACCTCTTGTCAAAAGGGCAGGCCCTATATTCTATTGAAGTGGGCGCAGACAGGAGATGGTTTTATTTCCTCAGGTACTGCTGAGCGATTGAAAATCACCTCGCACAAAACTGATATTCTTGTTCATCAATGGAGAGCGGAGGAGGATGCGATCATGATTGGCAGTCGAACTGCATTGCTGGATGATCCCTTACTCACCAATAGGTATAATGACGGGCCGTCGCCTCTCCGCATTGTATTGGATAGCAACAACAGCCTGCCAACAACACTAAAGATGTTCAATGATGGGAATCCTGTAGTTATAATCAGTCGTCATAAAGACTTACAAGAAGGGAACCTGCGCTACAAGAAAATTGAAAAAGACATCAATTACTGGAAGCACCTTTTCATTTTTCTGCATGAACTAAACATTCAGGGGTTGATGGTAGAGGGCGGAGCACAATTAATCTCTTCTATGATTGAAGGGGGACATTGGGATGAAATCCGTGTACTCATCAATCCAACAAAAAAAATCGTCAGCGGTATTTCCGCACCAACATTACCACACAACATCAGCAAAACAGATCACCAACAGATCGGAAATGAGTTGCTACATATTTATTACAACAGCAACCAATGATTCATGACCCCAATTATTATCAGTCAATAGAAAGTCCTTCTGTAGCCGAGTTTACGGATAGGGGAAGCCGATTTGTTGCACTTGCATTTCCTGTGTTATCAATTGATTCTTTCAAGCAGATATTGAATGACGTGAAAAAAGAGCATCCCAAGGCTTCGCACCACTGTTTTGCATACCGTATTGGTGCGGAGGGTATGACGTTCCGGGTTACAGATGCAGGTGAGCCCTCTGGCACAGCAGGACGGCCAATACTTGGGCAAATCGATAGCAAGGGGTTGACCAATCTCTGTGTTATCGTTGTGCGTTATTTTGGCGGAACACTCCTTGGCGTACCTGGCTTGATCAACGCCTACAAAAGCGCTGCATCTATGGCCTTACAACTGACTCCTGCGATTAGGAAAGCAGTCGAAGTTTCATATGAACTTCAATTCGATTACACCGTAGTGAATGATGTGATTAAGACAATAAAAAGATTCAACTGCAACATCACCAAGCAGGAGATGCAACTGTTCTGCATATACGAAATTGGGATACCGAAAATAAATGAGATGGATTGTCTTAGGCTGCTGTCAGACATCAAAGGGTGTAGCCTAAAAAAGAAAAGCGACTCAGCTTGATGATGAATCGCTTTTATATATTCGTTGAGGAATTTATTTAGCAGGACTGATTTCTTCATCAACAAGAACACGTCCGCAGTTTTCGCAAACAATGATTTTCTTGTGCTGACGAATTTCACTCTGACGTTGTGGTGGGATGGAGTTAAAGCATCCTCCGCAAGCATCACGAACTACAGGTACTACAGCAAGTCCGTTGTGGAAATTCTTTCTGATTCTATCAAAGGAAGCTAGCAATCTAGGGTCAACTGCAACACGTGCTTTGTCGGCCACTGCCCTATATTCTTTTTCTTCTTTTTCGGTTTCAGCAACTATTTTATCAAGCTCACCTTTTTTAACTTTCAGGTTCGCCTCTTTTGCAGCGATATTCTTTTTTGCCGCTTCAAGGACTCTTGCTTTTTCAGTAATTTCTTCACTAGCATCTTTAATGTGACGCTCACAAAGTTTCACCTCTAGGGTTTGCATTTCAAGCTCTTTGTTGATGGCTTCGAATTCCCTATTGTTTTTTACATTATCACTTTGCTTTTCATACTTTTTTATCAAGTCCTCAGAATGGGCAATGGCTTCTTTTTTCTGTTTGATAAATTCGTTGATGCCATTCACTTCTTCCTCTAGCCTGGTTTCCCTGGCATGGAGTCCTTCGATCTCATCCTCCAAATCGCGTACTTCAATTGGAAGTTCTCCTTTGAGGATTGCTATCTCATCTAGCTTGCTTTCTACTTTTTGCAGAGTAAGAAGGGAAGCGAGTTTTTCTTCTACGGAATATTCTTTTACTGTTGCCATAATGAGTTATAAAAAGTAGTTGACAGGATTGGTATTAATGCCTGTTTTTAGGACGGCAAAGGTAGGGAATTTTTCTTTTATCATCCTTGCCAGTAGGTCTGAAGTGTACTGCTCACTCTCAAAATGCCCAATATCAGCCAGCAGCATCCTCCCATTAGGGCTAAAAAAGTCGTGATATCCAAGATCCCCGGTTAGAAAAATATCTGCATTATTTCTTAATGCACTGGAAATCATAGACTTACCCGATCCGCCACAAACTGCAACGGTTTTGATGGGTTTGTTGGTAAGTGGACTGTGCCTAATAATTCCTGTAGAGAAGGTGGCCTTGATCAGCGACAGAAAATCCGATTCTTTCATTGGGTTCTCCAGGTTACCAATCAATCCTCCTCCAAACTCATGAAAATTGTTCTCGAGGCCAAGGATATCATAGGCTGGCGTTTCATACGGATGACTCGAGAAAAGGGCTTTAGTTATTGCTGATTCTAAATGGGAAGGAAAAATAACTTCTATTCTTTCCTCAGGTTCAGTATGTATTTTTCCAATTTCTCCAATAAATGGATCTGCACCTGCGAGGGGCTTAAAATTTCCCGATCCACTAGCGCTGAAGCTACAGGCTTCGTATTTTCCAATTTTTCCAGCCCCTGCGGCAAAGAGTGCAGCCCTTACCGAATCTAGATGGGAGGCAGGAACGAAGGTGGTGATCTTTTTATGGGTATCTGCAGCTGGAACCAATACCCTTGTTTGGGTAACACCTAACCTCTTTGCTATCTCTCCGTTTACTCCCCAAAGCACATTGTCGAGATTGGTGTGGCAAGCATAGATGTTGATGTTGTTTACAATCGCCTTAATCAACAGGTCTGAAACGAATTCGCCTTTGGCTATTCTTTTAAGTGGTGCAAAGATGGGGGGATGATGAACAACAATGAGGTTGTGCTTACGGGCTATCGCTTCGTCTATGACTGCTTCAGTAAGGTCTAGTGCGGTGGTAGCGCCTGAACAAGGGGCATTTGCATCACCACATACCAGTCCGGAATTGTCATACACTTCCTGCAAGAAAAGCGGGGCTTCTGTTTCTAAAACGTTAATAATGTCTCCTATGCTTTGCATTTATTTCTTTATTTCTATTAATTGAAATTACTTTACTTTCTTAACAGCCTAATACTGATGCAAAGATATTTGTTCCTTCTTCTTCTTTCCCTAACTGGTTTTGCCAATGCCCAACAGGTGACTAGCGATTGGGAGAACTATGTTGTTTCCTTAAAAGGGAAGCCCGTGTCAATTAATGTTGACCTTGGATTGAAGAAGCTAGCTCCTATGAGGGACAATCCTTTTGTAATCATGCTCAGGCTGAAATTGAACAATCCCAATGCAGAGGGTATGCCTCAAGGAGGAGATCTTGATCAATTAGTCAAGCTAGAAGACAAGCTGGTAGAAATGCTTGCCCGGCAGAATGGCATGCTATTCGCCGGCCGTTTTACTCAAAGGGGACTAAGAGAATTTTATTTTTATGGGCCAGACACATTGGGTTATTTGAAAGCGATTAATGAATCCATGATTGAATTTCCTGCTTTTGAATTTCTTTGTCTTGCAAAAAATGATCAACAATGGGAAAACTATCTCACTGTATTGTATCCTTCAGGTCCTGATAAGATCAGGATCGACAGCCGAAGAAGGTTGGGTGAAATGGCCAGGGTAGGCACTTTGGGTGCTGGCTCGGTAGATGTTTTTCACTATTTTATTTTTTCTGATCATGAGTCTCGAAAGAAGTTCCTGATGGCCCCGCTTTCCTCAGGCACTACACTTGTATCCATGCCATCTCAGGCGGATGGTCAAACAGGGAAGTATAGCTTGGTGCTGAAGAAAAATGAAAAACCCGGATATGATTGGATTGAAAATAGTCTCATCCCTTTATTCAATGAAGCCCTCAAATCAGGAGGATCATATCAGGGCTGGGATTTCACCGCAAGGTGATTTAGTATAATTTCCTCTTAATTGTTTGATTTTATGTAATTTAGGTGTGAAAACGGCCTTAAATTCGGGGCTCATATCAGGTTATTTTTTTTGATCAACTACCCCCATATTAAGCAGCTTATCAAGCCTGTGAAACTTATTCTGTTTCGGCTCATTCCAATATTATTATTGCTCAGCACGCAAGATGCATCCGCACAGGTAGTGGCCAATTTCTCTTATGAAAAACCAGTTTGTTTCATTGATGGCGCAGGGGTAATTGTTAAGTTCAAGGATGAGTCTTATTCTCTGAATGGCTATCCAATAGTTGAATGGGTATGGAATAAGGGCGATGGGAGTCCTGATTTGCCTAACAAGAAAGACCCATCACCGGAGTGGACATACGATAATCCTGGAGTATATCGTGTGACGCTCACTGTGAGAAATCTTGCCAATGACCAGCCTGGGTTCATTACTCAACTGGTGCTTGTTTATCCTCCTGTCATCGTAAACTTCAGTTCCAACATCAATGTGGGATGTAATCCGCTTACTGTGTTATTGTCTGATTTATCTGCTCCTGAATCCTTAGTAGATGGTGTAACTGGCAGTTCCTATATTAATAAAATAAAAAATTGGACCTGGGATTTTGGTGATGGAGTTCAAAGCAATACGCTGACCAGCACTGTTTCACATACCTACACCAACTCTGGTAATTTTAGAGTGAGGCTTTTCATTGAAACTGAAGGCGGGTGTAAGGCATTCGGTGAATCTGCTCCTGATTTTATACAAGTTGAAGAAAAAGTAAAAGCTAACTTTTACTTGCCAGTACCCGACATCTGTAAATTTCCTGTCAAGGTAAATGCCTCCAACCTCTCGGAAGGTGCAATTTCCTATAAGTGGAATGTGACTGGACCAGGCTTGGCCAATTTGTCTGATGATGCGGTTGCTGAGCCTGAGATAAGTTTTTCGCAACCGGGAACCTACAAAGTGCAGTTGGAAGCAACAGGAGCCAATAATTGTGGTGATGTATATGAACTTGATTATGTTATTTCACCAAGTCCATCTTCAGCTCAATTTAGCAGCCCACTTTCGGCCTGTCCAAATACCAACGTACCATTTATCAATACATCCACCGCTCCAACGATTACCAATGCATGGTATGTAAATGATGTGTTGGTCGCTACTTCAAAAAATCTAACCCACCAGTTTAATACTGATGGTATAAACAAGGTTCGTCTTGAATCCTTAATCGGTTCTTGTCAGTATACCCTTGAAAAGGACATTGAAATTTATCCAGTGCCAGTTGTGGATTTCGAAGCAGATATCTATACAGGCTGCAACACTCCACTAGTAGTGAAATTTAAGGACTTGACACCCGGAAACATTGTTGAAAGGATTTGGGAGTTTAACGATCAGATTACACCATATAAAAGAACATCAAATGAGATAACGCATACCTATTACAAAACTGGGTCGTACTATCCTGTGTTAACTGTAATTACTGACAAGCTTTGTCGAGTAAAAAAAATGTCCAGCACACCAATTTTAATTCAACTGCCTAAAATTATCAGTAGTAATCTTCCGGACAGTGGATGTGTTGGAATGGAAATCACCCCCAACGTCACATTTAACATCCAAGCTGATATCACTGAATGGATTTGGGAAGTAGTGGATGAAAATGGAGTAGATGTATATACAAGTACACTAGAAAGTCCAGGTTCATTTCGATTTGATGATAGGGGTATTTATACCGTTAATTTGACAATCAAGGCATCCCAATTCTGTGAGAAGTCCTACAGCTGGCCGGTTAAAGTCGGCATTCAGCCCCAACCTTTCACCATCTATCCCGACAAACTTGAAGATTGCGCAAATTCAACGTTCAAATTTTTTTACGACGGCACTGGTCCAGAGCCCACAACCTTTAAATGGAAATTTTCATCATCAGACTCTTCTTTTGAAAAAAGTCCTTCAAGAATATTTAAGGAGCTCGGTCCAAAGGATGTAACATTAACTGTATTTGACAACGGCTGCCCTTTGTCTGTTACTGAAATTGGAATGATTAATATTAAAGGAGTTGTAGGCGACTTTAAAGTCAACAACGATTGTGCTAATCCTTTGGAGCCTCAATTTGAAGACAAGTCTTTAGGCAATATTGAAACTTGGAAGTGGACATTTGGAGATGGTTCGCCTGCGAAAGAATATACTGCCTATGAGCCGCCATTTATACATGCTTTCACTAACCCCGACAAGTATGAGATTACACTTACTGTAACTGGAGAGGGATGTGTTTTTAGCGAATCATTAAATATTACAGTGGCCAATGAAAAGGCGATCGACTTTTCCACAACACTACCAGTGTGTCTTTCAGCTGGGTCCACTACCTTGCAGGCCACAAAAAATAGTCCAAGTTTTGTCAAGGATTATTATTGGGATTTGGGTTGTGAATATAGGCCTGTTCCAGATGAAGATAATTTTGAGTTGATGTTTGCTCGACCCTGCGGATCTGATCCAACTTACCTCAGGGGCAGCTATCCGATGCGGGTTAAAATCATTGATGTCAATGGATGTATTTATGAAAGCCCAATTAAAGATGTATATATCGGAGGCCCCATTGCAAAAATTTCTGAAATTACTTCTCTTTCTGGGTGTGAAGATTTAACGGTAAAATTTGAGGACAATTCCGATGTTGATCCTAACGTACAAATCCAAAGTCGAATATGGAATTTTGGTGATGGTACCAGTCAGGATATTTTATCAGGGCCTATCTCCCATGTCTTTTCAAATCTTGGTACTTCGCCCGTTAGCATGACAGTATCAGATGAACAAGGGTGTTCATCTACCAGTGGTATACTCGAAGTGAATACGTCGAGGATAGATATAGATTTCAGTGCAGCACAAACTTCCAGTTGTATTGACAAGAATATTCAATTTGAACCAATAACTCCAAATCCACTAACATCTTATAACTGGGAATTCGGCGATGGATGGGCATCAACATTGTCTAGTCCCAAAGTTGCGTATGCTGCATCAGGACGAAAGTCTGTTCGGTTAACTGTAAGAGATGGATATGGATGTGAGGCTACAGTCTTTAAGGATAATTATATTGAAATAGATATGCCGGTTGCGAACTTTTCTGCAGTAACGAATACTGCAGACTGTCCACCCTTTGATGCACAATTTAATTTTGAGGGTCAATATGCAGAGCGTTTTGAATGGACCTTTGGAGATGGCTCAAGGTCAACGCTTCCAAATCCCAATCACATCTATACCAGTGGCGGTAATTATTCTGTAATCCTCAAGGTAGTAAGTCCGGGTGGGTGTCAGGCAGTTTCCGCCCCGTATCCAATCGAGGTAAGTGGCCCTGTTGGAACAGCTTCGTTTGATGCATTTTCTTGTGAACCTTTTGATGCTTTGCTTAACGTATCCTCAACCTCAGCGCAATTTGTCATTATTGATTATGGGGATGGGGAAGTGACGGATCGCTTGCCTTATCAAGTTCAGTTTTCTCATCGATATACCGATACAGGGTTTTTTCAACCGAAAGTTTTCTTATCAAATAATGAAGGCTGCATTGTTCGTCTCCCAGTAAACAATGGCATCAAAACTGTTGATGTACAAGCAGTGTTCAAGCCCGATAATAATATCTTCTGCCAAAGTGGAAATGTAAGTTTTTCTGATCTCTCACTTACAAATGATCAATTTGTTTCGTGGGATTGGACAATGGGGGATGGAGCCACTGAGTCAGGAAAAAATGTTTCTCATTTTTATAATCAACCGGGTATTTATGATGTGAAGCTGGTGGTGAAAACGCTGTTGGGTTGTGTTGGCAGTGTTGCGCGTACTGCACTCATCAAGGTTAAGGAAAATCCTCAAGTAGACATCATTGTTTCAAGGCCGATTATTTGTGAAGACGAAGCCGTCACATTCACAATACAAGAAATATCATCTGCCAGTCCAATTGTTAATTGGTTTTGGGATTTTACCAATGGGAATAGTTCTAGCCTTCAAGCACCTTCTTCACAGTCATTCAGAAAACAGGGAATTTATCCGGTTCGACTTTATGTGACTGACGCAGAGGGATGCAGAGATACAGCATTGATTGATTATCAAGTCAATCCATTGCCCGAACTGGATGCAGGGGCTGACATACAATTGTGCTTGGGCACTCCTCTGCAATTGAATCCCTCCGGTGCTCAAATTTATCAGTGGTTTGCAGGACCAACACTAAGTTGTACTGATTGTGAAAATCCCTTCATCAATCCATCAGATGATGCAAAGTACTTCGTTAAGGGAACTTCCGTCGATGGATGTATTAGCTACGATTCGATATATGTTGAAGTGGTAGGCCCTTCTACAGTCTCTGCCATTGCCGACACCGTGCTATGTTTTGGTGATGAGTTAGAGCTTAGGGCAACTGGAACAGCCAACTATAGCTGGTCGCCAGCAGTTGGGTTAAGTGCAACTGATATTGCCAATCCTAAAGCTAGCCCACTTCAAAACACAATATATACGGTCACGGGATCCGACCCTTATCATTGTTTTGTTACAACAGATGAAGTGGAAGTCAGGGTCAATCCGATTCCAGAAGTATATGCAGGTGCAGACACCACCATGATGGCAGGGTATCCATTTCAACTTCGTCCGGTTTTCTCTAATGATGTAACAAAGATTCAGTGGGAGCCTTCAACTTTCTTGAACTGCTCTGACTGCAGGAGTCCGATTTGTAATCCTTCCTTCTCTGCAACATATACCCTCTTTGCATACAATGATTTTGGGTGTGTCTCAAAAGATGTAATCAATGTCTTTGCAACATGTACTAGAGAGAATCTTTTCATCCCCAATACTTTTTCTCCAAATGGTGATGGTGTAAATGAGGTGTTCTTTCCCAGGGGACGTGGCATAGAAAAAATAAAGTCACTAAAAATATTCAGCAGATGGGGGCAGCTGGTCTATAGCAAAGAAAACTTTTTTGCCAATGACCAAGGTGCGGGATGGAATGGGAAGCGTTCAGGGCTGGATGTTTCAACTGATGTATATGTTTATATGATTGACTTGGTATGCGAAAATGGAAATATCATCACATTAAAAGGAGATATTGCATTAGTAAGATGATGATAGGGAGAAAACATATCAGGTATTTAATGCTCGCTCTCATGGGGAGTATCTTTTTTGTCGGTAATGAGCTTCATGCACAAGACCTTCACTTTTCTCAATTTTTTGAGGCGCCATTGCTTCGAAATCCTGCATTGGCAGGTTTGTTTGAAGGGGATGTTAGGGTGCAGGGAGTACATAGGAGCCAGTGGAACAGCATTTCTTATCCATTTCAAACCAGCTCAATCAACGCTGAGTATAAGTTTCATTTGGGTAGCGGTGAGGATTTTATGACCGCTGGTGGACAGGCCATGCTCGACAAGGCGGGTACTGTGCAATTGAAAACAGTGCATATGCTTCCAGCACTAACTTTTCATAAGTCGCTCAGTCAACGCAGAAACACGTATCTCTCAATTGGATTTATGGGGGGATTGGTAAGACGCGGACTCGACCGCTCAAGGGTTACTACAAATAGTCAGTATGATGGATTTTATTTTAATGGGGCACTGCCCGATGGGGAAACTTTTTTAGCTACGTACTCATACCTCGATATGTCTGTTGGGATGAGCTTTAACAGTACCTTGGGCGCAGACGATCAACATAATTTTTTTGTAGGCATTGCCTATCATCATTTCAACAAGCCGGTAAGTTCCTTTTATAAAAATGTAACACATCTTCCAAAATTTGTGTTGTCTGGCGGTTTGAAAATCAATATTGATGAGTACAGTTACTTTACACTCCATGGTGACCTGAGTAGTCAGAATCCTTTTAAGGAGGCAGTAGGGGGTGGAATTTTTTCAAAGCGAATTGGAGATCCTGCTGAATCTTTTTATACGGTTCATGCAGGGTTATTTTATCGATACAACGATGCATTAGTTCCGATGTTGAAATTTGATGTGCATAAAATATCTGTGGGCATTACCTATGACATCAATACGTCTTCACTGGCTTCAGCGAGCAAAAACAGAGGTGGCTTTGAGCTTTCATTGTCGTATATCACTTCAAGACCACGTAAGGCACAGACCATTCATTGCCCAACATTTTAAAAGCACCGATCCCATTCAATTGCCAGTTGTGTCTATTCGGAGGTCAATGAACCAAAGAAGTAGTTTTTTGTTCTTACTTTCGTGCGTCTAATCAATTATTCAGTTTAACATTTAAATTTTAATATCATTATTATGAAAGTACAAAAAGGACAAGCGGCTCCAGATTTCAGCCTCTACAACACAGAAAAAACAAAGGTGAGTTTGGCTGATTACAAAGGCAAAAACCTTTTAATTCTATTTTTTCCTCAGGCATTCACCGGAGTATGCACAACAGAGCTTTGCGCCGTTCGTGATTCCCTTGATGTATATGCCAACCTACATGCTGACGTAGTTGGGATATCTGTAGATTCTTTGTTTACATTGGCTAAATTCAAAGAAGAACAACAGTTAAACTTCCCTCTGCTATCTGACTTTAACAAGGAGATCTCACAGGCATATGGTGCCTTCTATGATGATTTCGTTTTTGACATGAAAGGAGTTTCTCGTAGGGCTGCCTTTGTGGTTGACAAGCAAGGTATTGTTCAGTACGCTGAAGTGCTTGAAAGTGCAGGAGATCTACCAAATTTTGAGTCAATTAAAGCGGCATTGGCTGATTTGGGTTGATGCTTAAATGTAGTTTAGTGAAAGCCGTGCTGTCCAGTACGGCTTTCTTTTTTTAAAAAACCATAACTTCGCTCTATTATAATCTACATGAGGCTTTTTGTTTCCATATTATTCATCTTGTTTGTGCTTGAGGGAAAGTCCCAGATTAAGCAGGTAAACTTTGATGACCATACTCGGAGAACAAGCATTTATCCCAATCCTGCCCGTTCATTTTTGCAGATACAATACAAGCCCTCTTCTGAATTGCCTTATGTTCTGGTTGTCTATAACTTTTTAGGTAAAAAGCAGCTAGAGATCTCCAAGCCTACAAGCAATGTGTATGTTGATCTTGCAGAATTTAGACGCGGGATTTATATTTTCCAGTTTCGCGACAGCAATGGTCGCATCATCGATTCTGGAAAATTTCAGGTTGAGAAGTAGCTTCTACAAAACCTGAACAATCAAAAATTTTAGGTAGTTGGTGTTTTCCAAATTGCGCATTATCGGATGATCTGCAGATTGTGAATGATACACCACTTGTCTCAGTGTTCTTCTCGCATCTCTTGCTGCCATCTCAATGACTTCATAAAACATATCGGGTGTAACCAAATTGGTGCATGAAGAAGTTACAAGAAAGCCTCCTGGTTTTATAAGTTTCATACCCCTCAGATTAATCTCCTTATATCCGCTGATTGCATTTTGGATATTTTCTCTTGTCTTGGTGAATGAGGGGGGATCTAGCATGACCACATCCCATTGTTTTCCTTCTTTACTCCATTGTTTCAGCGCATCAAAAGCATTGATGGCCTGAAAGCTAATGTTTGTCAAGTTGTTCAATTCCGCATTTTCCCTGGCCTGTGCCACTGCTTTTTCTGAAATATCAAGTCCAAGTACTTGTTTGGCACCGTAGTGTGCTGCATGGATTTCAAATGTACCCGTATAGCAAAAGGCACCCAGCACATCAGCTCCTTTTACAATATGTTCAAGGGCTTTTCGGTTGTCTCGTTGGTCAAGAAAATATCCTGTTTTTTGTCCATTTTCAATATCTACAATAAACTTCAATCCATTTTCAACAATAGGAACCTTGGTGTCAAAGGGGGCAGAGAGAAATCCTTTCTTTTGCTCCATTCCTTCCAGCTCCCTGATCGGAACGTCGTTGCGCTCATAGATTCCTTTTGGAGAAAATATTTTTTCAATGGCTTCGCATATTTCTGTTTTCCAAACATCAATCCCAAGCGCCAATGTCTGAATCACAAAGTAGTCGTTAAACTTATCAATAATAAGTTGAGAAAGTCCATCGGCTTCTCCAAATACCAATCTGCAGTTTTCAGTGTAGCCAATTTTTTTTCTATACTCCCAGGCGCCAAGAATCTTTCTGTAAAAAAAATCCTTGTTTATTTCCTCGTTTTTATCTCTTGTCAGTAGTCTGACCGGAATCCTCGACACTGGATTCACATAGCCCTTGCCAATAAACTTCCTGTCGTATCCTAGTACTTCAGCAATCTCCCCTGCTTTCAACTCATCGTCCATCAGATCTATCTCATTTGAATAAATCCAGGGATGTCCGTAAGCTACCCTTGTGCTGATCTTTCTTTTCAATACCACTTTCTTCATGCTGCAAAGATAAACTTTCGTTTAAAAGCCGGAGATTTGCATTTCTAGAGTGAAAAACCCGACAATTTGGCTTGTTCTCTTAGGATGGCAGGCCATTTGAGCGAATAAACTTGCAAATTCTTAGATTATGGAAGAACAAGAAAACCTTAACAAGGAGGAACAATTGTCAGATTCTCAAGCAGAAGAAACAATGGTTACCCCAGAAGCTGGAACTGAAATTGATCAGTTAAAAAAAGAGCTGGACGAGCAAAAAGAGAAGTTTATCAGGATCTATGCTGAATTTGATAACTACAAAAGGCGAAGCGCTAAAGAGCGGGTTGAGCTTATTCAAACTGCCGGGCGTGAGGTGCTCCAATCTCTTTTGGAAGTATTGGATGACAGTGAAAGGGCTGAAAGCCAACTGCAAAAAACAGAGGACCTTGCCCAAATCAGAGAAGGTGTTCAACTTGTTTTTGCAAAATTTAGAAACATCATGCACTCGAAAGGGCTAAAGGAAATGAAATCAATTGGGGAGGAGTTTAACCCAGATTTTCACGAGGCCATCACTGAAATTCCTGTACAGGATGAATTCATGAAAGGCAAGGTTGTTGACCAAGTTGAGAAAGGATACACATTGAATGATAAAATAATTCGCTTCGCGAAAGTAGTGGTTGGAAAATAGACTCCCTTGGAGCAATAAAAATAGCATATGGCTAAAAGAGATTATTACGAGATACTTGGTGTTGCTAAATCTGCTTCGGCAGACGAAATAAAAAAGGCTTACCGCAAAGTGGCAATGCAGTTTCACCCTGACAGAAATCCAGGCGATAAGTCTGCAGAGGATAAATTTAAAGAAGCTGCTGAGGCGTATGAGGTACTAAGCGACCAAGAAAAAAAAGCACAGTATGATCGCTATGGCCATGCTGGAGTAAACTCGCGTGGAGGATTTGGTGGCGGTCAGGGTCAGGGAATGAACATGGATGATATCTTCAGCAATTTTGGAGATATTTTTGGCGATGATATTTTTGGAAGTTTCTTCGGTGGCGGCCGTCAGCGTAGTGGTGGCGGTAAGTCTAGAGGAACAAGAGGAAGCAACCTGCGCATCAAACTTAAAATGAATTATGAGGAGATTGCAAAGGGTGCAAGCAAGACGGTAAAAGTTAAAAAATATACTGGATGTAACTCATGTGGGGGTTCAGGTGCTAAGGATAAAAGTTCCGTGCAGAGCTGTGGAACTTGTGGAGGAAGCGGCCAGGTGAGAAAAGTGACCAATACCTTTCTTGGTCAAATGCAAACAGTAGGTACTTGCCCAACGTGCAACGGGGAAGGATCAACCATCACCAGCAAGTGTACCAATTGTAAAGGTGAGGGGAGGGTATATACAGAAGAGACCATTTCAATCGATATCCCTGCAGGCGTTCAGGATGGAATGCAGCTCAGTTTAAGCGGCAAGGGAAACACAGGCGAACGTGGGGGAGCTCCTGGCGACCTAATCGTTTTGATTGAAGAAGAGCCCCACGCAGAGTTGCAGCGAGATAGTCTCAATGTTATTTTTGATATGCACATCAGTTTCCCTGATGCTGTTTTTGGTGCAAATCTTGAAGTGCCAACCATTGACGGCAGGGCTAAAATTAAAATTCCTCCAGGAACGCAAAGTGGAAAAATATTTAGACTAAAGGGCAAAGGGTTTCCTTCAATTAATTCTTATGAGAAAGGGGATCAGTTGATTCATGTGAATGTATGGACTCCTCAAGAGTTGTCTGCAGATGAAAAAGTAATGGTTGAGAAGATGAAGGATTCCAAGAATTTTCAACCACATCCAGAAAAAAACGAAAAGAGCTTTTTCACTAAGATGAAAGAGATGTTTGGATAGGAGATCTCTGAATAATCTTATTCTGTAATCTGTAGGATCTCGTTCATGTTTCTGCCCAATCCATTGTAATCCAGGCCATACCCAACTACAAAAAGGTCCGGTATTTCAAATCCAAGGTAATCGATCTGTATCGGGTACTGGGTGGCTTCTTTCTTATGCAGTAAGGCGCATATTTTTATCGAGCTCGGACTCTGCGAGAGTAGTTCCGGCAATAGATAGTGCATGGTTTCACCGGTATCAATAATGTCTTCGATAATAATAATATCCTTGTTCTGAAGGCTATTCTCCAGTCCGATCGTTGCAGTCACTTTTCCTGTTGAGGAGGTGCCGTCATATGAAGACAGCTTTATAAAGCTGATTTCAGCAGGAACGGTAATCTGTTTGAATAAGTCTGATGCAAAAACAAAGGCCCCATTTAATATCGCAATGAAAACGGGTTGCTTGTTCCGGTAATCTTCATTGATTGATGCTGCTATTTCATTTACTCTCTTACTGATCTCTTCTCTGGAAATATAGGGTGTAAAATTCTTGTCAAGGATCAACTGATTCATGATCTTATTTTGTGATCTTTATTTTTTGTCCCACTTGTAGGCGATCGCTTTTCATCGAATTTGCTTTTTTAATCGCGGGTATGCTCACATGATACTTCTGTGAAATGGAAGAGAGGGAGTCACCCTTTTTTACAATATGCACTTTGTGGCGTTGATTGCGCTTAAAATGAAACTTGCTCAGTATATTTTTTCTGGCATGCTCTTCACCAACAGAAGCATCCTCTTTCTCGCTGTTGTTGGATAGCGGAGGTGAAACCTGGGTGCTGAGTTTTGAAAGATATTCATTAAGCTTTTCCTCATCGTTTTCTTCAGCGATACTATTGATTGCATCGAGTGAGTAATTCTCGATATACTTGATGAGTTGTTGTGGATAGGTAGGACTGGTTGCATAGCCAGCTTTTTTTAATCCCCAAGCCCAAGCCTTGTAGTCATCTTGATCATATTCAAAAAGGAATGCATAACGGGGTTGCGACTTCAAATAATTAGAGTGATCAAGATAGGACGCTTCCGCATTGTCATATTTTCTAAAGCATTCGCCTTCCGCATCATCATCATGATACACCTTCTCGCCAGTCCAACTGCTTTTGCATTTAATCCCAAAATGATTATTTGATCTCAAAACAAGATCGCTTAGTCCAGCTCCAGTTTCCAGAAGCCCTTGGGCTAGTTTGATTGATGCAGGAACTCCTGTCCTGTTCATTTCTTTTGCTGCGAGAGGGGCATATGTTTTGATGTACTTGACGATGGCTTCAGATGACTCTGGTTGAGCAAAAGCCATTTTTCCTGAAAACATGCTCAGGCAGAAGATGGCTATTTGAATAAATTTTATTGGCATTCTCTTCGTGTTCATTTCTATTATTTTTTATACAAAATGGTAAGGCCGTCTCTAACAGTGAGCATTACCTTATCAACTCGGCTATCTTCTTTAATAAAGTCATTGAATGCAGTGATCGCTTTTGCATTCTTGCCAGTAATAGTTTCTTTTAAGACCTCTCCGTGAAAAAGCACATTATCAATAATGAACCATGTCCCTGATCGCACTTTTTCGATTAGGTGCTGATAATAATTTAAGTATCCCGTTTTGTCGGCATCGATAAAAATAAGATCCCATTCTTCGTTTAGGGTTTCAAGTATTGCTGAGGCTTCTCCAACATGTACAATGATTTTTTTTTGATAATCGCTTCGTTCAATATACTGTTTGGCTTCTGCAGCATCTTCCTCCCTTTTCTCAATGGTGTGGAGTACACCATCCTCAGTAAGTCCTTTGGCGAGGCAAAGGGCGCTATATCCAACAAATGTTCCAATCTCAAGAATCCTTCTAGGCTTGATCATTTTACTGAGCATGCTCAATAAGTTTCCTTGGAGCGGACCGCTTAGCATATGCGCTTCGGGGTGTTCCAGCAGGGTAGCAGCATGGATCTCATTCAGCAGCTCATCCTTGTTAGGGCTGTGTCTGAGTGCATAGTCATTGGCTGATTGAAGAATGAAGTCCATAAGAATATTGTAAAATTAAGCCCTTCATCCCGTAGAGGCAAAACGGTTTTGTTGTCAAAAAGACAAAATTTCAGTTATGATTCCTTTGTGGAGATCATGAATAGTCCTAAAAACGTGAGTAGCCCATTAATCAGCAGCATTTCAAACCCTATGCTATACCCATTAAACCAAGTGGCTGCATTTTTTGAAAGTATATAACATAGGGCGGGTGCAATTAGACAAATTGCTGTAACCCTATATCCACTGGCCAATCTTCTTTTTGTCAATATCCCAAATCCAAACAGGCCGAGCAGCGGACCATAAGTATATCCAGCAAGATCCAGAATAATCCCGATAATAGATTTGTTGTCAATCCACTTGAAGATCATGATGCACACTAAAAAAATTATTGCAAAACTCAGGTGTACAAAAATTCTGGTTTTCTTTTGTGCTGCTTCGGAGAGGCCTTCTTTTCTTCTTATGCCTAGGATATCAATGCAAAACGTAGAGGTTAGCGCGGTGAGCGCCCCATCCGCACTAGGGAATAATGCAGAGATGAGTGCAATGATGAATATTATACCAATTGCCGGTGGGAGGTGAAAAAGGGCAATGGTTGGGAAAAGATCATCTCCAATGACATTCTTTCCTTGGAACAGCAGTTGCTTCCCATCATACAACGCGCCTTTGTCAAGCATGTATAAATATAGGAGTCCACCTAGGAAAAGAAAGAGCAAATTCACAATCACCATGGTTATAGTGAACGTCATGATGTTCTTCTGTGAATCTTTCATGTTGCTTACACTGATATTCTTCTGCATCATTTCTTGATCCAATCCAGTCATGGCAATTGCAATCACTGCCCCGCCAAGAAGATTTTTCAGGAAATATGATTTGCTGTTGATATCATAATTAAAGAGTCTGGTTAGTCCCTTTTCATTCATGATCGAAAAAGCACTGGTCATGGAAAGGTCCATCGTTGATAAAATATATACAAGACAGATGACCAATCCAATCAGCATAAAGCTTGTTTGAAGCATATCTGTATAAACGATTGTTTTTACACCACCCTCGAAAGTATAGAGCAGGATCATGAGCAATATCAACGCTGTTGTGGCAATGAAAGGCACACCCATTTGATCGAGGATAAAAATCTGCAACACATTGATCACAAGAAATAACCTGGCGGTAGCGCCTGCCGTTCGTGATAGAATAAAAAACAGTGCTCCAGTTTTGTAGGCCTCCTTTCCAAAGCGCTGTTCTAAATAATGATAGATGGAGGTCAGTCTCAGTTTATAGTAGATGGGGATCAGGATAAAGGCTATGGCGGCATAGCCAAATATATAACCCAAGACTACCTGGAAGTAGCCAAATCCCTGATATCCAGCTCCACTAAGGTTGCCTACAGTTCCTGGTACCGAAACAAAAGTTACTCCGGAGAGTGAGGTGCCAATCATTCCAAAGGCAACCAGCATCCAATTTGAGCTTCGGTTCCCGATGAAAAACGATTCATTCGTGGCGTTCCTGGAGGTATAATAGGCTACGCCCAGGAGTAGTAAAAAATATCCGATGACGAAGATAAAAAGTAGGATGGGTGACATAAGGCTGAGTTCTGGGCGGAAGTTAATGATTTTAAAAAAAATCAAGCATTCTTCGTCAATTATCAAGGGGCAAAAAAGCTCACAGGAGGTGTTTTTTCTTTAAAATGATTTGTTCATTCTAGCTTCAATCATATTACTTTTGGGAATATGTTGCACCGGCTTTTCATACAGAACTACGCCATCATTTCACAGCTTGAAATTTCTTTTGCAGATGGATTGATCATCATCACTGGAGAAACTGGTGCGGGCAAGAGTATAGTGATGGGGGCTCTTGGCTTGGCACTTGGCGACAGGGCAGATTTGGCGCAGATGCGTGACAAAGAAAAGAAAACAATTATTGAAGCCACATTTAAGTTAATGCCCCCCGCTTCGCTCAAACAAATTTTTTCCGAAGCAGATATCGATCTTGACGACGAGGTGATTATTAGAAGAGAAATACAATCTGGTGGAAAGTCAAGGGCTTTCATCAACGATACACCTGCTAGTCTTTCCCAAGTGCAAGCGGTAGCTTCAATGTTGGTTGATCTTCATCAGCAATTTGATACACTAGAATTAGGCAATAAAAATTTTCAGAGGTTGTTGCTGGATGCCAGGGCAGATGCGCTTACACTCATGGATCAATATGGTGTATTGTATTCTCGCTATAGTGGCTTGCAAAAAAAAATACAAGCACTGGCCCAACTTCTTCTCAAAGCACAGGAGGAAAAAGAGTACAAATTGTTTCTCTTAACAGAACTGGAAGACCTTAACTGGTCGGTAGGTGAGGGTAAGTTGTTGGAGGATGAACTGAATATACTTTCTCATGCAGAGCAGATTAAGTCAGGTATAGGCAAGGTTTCTTTTTCCTTGAGTGAAGGCGATCTTCCATTAATACCCCAATTCAAATCACTTGTGTCTCAGCTACAAGCAGTCGCGCCATACCACCCATTGCTACCATCGTTGATTGACCGACTTGAATCTTCCTATGTAGAAATAAAAGATATTCATCGTGAGCTAGCATCATTGCTTGATGGAATAACTGTGGATGAAAAGAAAATTGAGCAGTTGAATGAACGCATTGCACTGGCCCAACGCATTTCGAAAAAACATGGTTTGTTGGATCTTGATCAGTTGGTGGAAACAAGAGAATCTCTCAGAGTTGTGATTGATCAATTTGAGGGAAGCAGGGATGAGTTGATAACACTTGAGAAAGAAATAGAATCACTACAGGTTGCTGCTGTTAACTTGGCTCAGCAGCTGCATGAAAAAAGAAAAAAGCAGGTTCCAATTTTAGAGAAGTCTACCAAGGAGCTGTTAACCAGGGTGGGGATGCCCAATGCAGTATTGAAGATTGAATTAAAGCAGGTGGCATTATCTGCTGCAGGGATTGATGAAGTTTCATTCTTGTTTGACGCCAATAAAAGTGGACAATTTGAGCCGCTTCAGAAGGTTGCGAGTGGCGGTGAATTGAGTAGACTGATGTTGGTGCTTAAATCGCTTGTTGCTGGCTCTTTGGAGACGCCAACACTTATATTTGATGAGATTGATAGCGGAATCAGTGGGGAGGCCGCCAAGCAGGTTGGTGTACTTATGGATGAGCTTTCTGATGTTCATCAACTTATTGCCATTACCCATCAACCTCAGATTGCTGCAAGGGCAGATCAACATCTTTATGTATTCAAACACGAGCGTGATCAAACAATTACAACTGGTATAAAGGTATTGGAGGCGGAAGAGCGCGTGATGGCAATCGCCAAGATGCTGTCTGGAGAGAAGCCTGGCGAATCTGCATTGGCTACTGCAAGAGAGATGATGAAATGAGATGAGGATAACAAGACGTCTCACGTCTGATTTCTCATTATCTTTACCCCCAAAATAATTCTCCCATGTCCAATCAACTGCTTAAAGGAAAGAAAGGAATCATCTTTGGCGCCCTTGATGAAAAATCAATTGCCTGGAAGACTGCCCTTGAGTGTCATGCACAAGGCGCTCAGCTTGTTTTAACAAACGCACCAGTTGCCCTAAGGATGGGTGAAATCAATAAACTTGCTGAATTGGTAAATGCCCCTGTAATTGGAGCAGATGTAGTGAACATGGATGATCTCAAAAACCTTTTTGAGCAAAGCATGAAGCATTTTGGTGGTGGGATTGATTTTATCCTGCACTCCATCGGCATGAGCTTGAATGTTAGAAAAGGAAAGCATTACACTGAAATGGATTATGGATTCAATCAAAAGACGCTTGATATCTCTGCAATGTCACTTCATCGTGTGTTGAGAACAGCTTGGGACTTAGACGCACTGAATGAATCGGGTAGTGTTGTTGCACTTACCTATATCGCTGCACAGCGTGTATTCCCCGACTATAACGAAATGGCTGATGCTAAGGCACTGTTGGAAAGTGTTACGCGCAGCTTTGGTTACCACTATGGCGTTAAGAAAAAAGTTAGGATCAACACCATATCACAGTCACCTACCCGTACAACTGCAGGTAGTGGAGTAAAGGGATTTGACGGGTTTGTAACCTATGCTGAAAAGATGAGTCCACTTGGTAATGCTTCAGGGGAAGATTGCGCTAACTATTGTGTGACCATGTTTTCTGATATGACCAAGATGGTAACAATGCAAAATCTGTTTCACGATGGAGGGTTTTCCTTTACTGGGGTTACCAATGCAGTTATTGAACAAATGGAAAATAATATACATGAACTGGATTGATTACTTGGGGCTATTGGGCGTTGTCACTGGGTCGCTGACTTTTGTGCCGCAGGTTTACAAGGCTTGGATATCAAAGTCGGTGGGGGATCTTTCTATCTGGACAGTTCTTATTCTTATTTCTAATGTAGCGATTTGGTTGGTGTACGGAATTCTCAAAGATGATTTCGCGATGGAGTTAGCCAACTCGATCATTCTAACCCTGGCGTTAGTGATGCTTTACTTCAAACTTACTTTCAAGAAATAATAAGAAAGCCACCAATCGGTGGCTTTCTTATGTACAATTTTTAGTATTCATCTTCATTGAAGAAGAAGTCTTCTTGGCTTGGGTAATCTGGCCAGATATCATCTATCCCCTCGTAGATATCACCTTCGTCTTCAAGTTCTTGTAGGTTTTCAATTACTTCAATTGGCGCGCCACTCCGGATGCTAAAATCGATGAGTTCATCTTTTGTCGCAGGCCAAGGAGCGTCTTCTAGGTATGAGGCAAGTTCAAGTGTCCAGAACATAGTGCTATGTTTAGATTTTCGGCAAAAGTAATGGTTAATTCGATATATCCAAATGCCAAGATATCAACAGAATTATCGAACCGTAAAATGCAAATTTTCCTTTTGACAGGGAAAACTACATTAGCTACCTTCATTTCAAATTATTAACTGCATGTTGCAGGCAAAGGGCATAGTCAAAAGGTATGGAACACTAGAGGTGTTGAAGGGCATTGATTTGTCAGTCAGCCGCGGAGAGATACTCAGCATTGCAGGATCTTCAGGTGCTGGCAAAACTACGCTGTTGCATATTTTGGGCACCTTGGATCATCAAGATCAAGGTGAGCTACACATTGAAGGAATAAGGGTAGATACCCTGGCCGGAAAAGCACTAGCAGCTTTTAGAAATCGGCATATTGGCTTTATTTTTCAATTTCACCATTTGCTTCCTGAATTTTCGGCATTGGAAAACATATGTATTCCTGGATGGATTGCAGGTAAGCCGAAGTTGATGCTAGAAAAAAAGGCAAACGAATTGTTGGGAAGACTTGGCATTGGGCATCGGGCTGATCATAAGCCCGGAGAGCTTTCAGGTGGTGAACAGCAGCGTGTAGCAGTGGCTAGGGCACTGATTAATGACCCTGGGATCATTTTTGCAGATGAGCCAACCGGCAATCTGGATTCGGCAAATGCAAATTCGCTCCATAAATTGTTTCAACAGCTAAGGGATGAGCTCAATCAAGCCTTCGTAATTGTAACCCATAACGAAGAGCTCGCATCAATGAGTGATAGGGTATTGCACATGAAAGATGGCCGATGGGCAGATCCAGAGATTAATTAATTCTTGGCTTCCAAGGAATTTCTTCCGCATGCAACGACGATGAAACATACCTAGATAATACAAAAAGGTAGTCGCTTAATCTATTGATATACTTGATGATCGAGCCATCATGCTCCTCACTAGAGGAAATCAGCATAACAATCAATCTTTCAGTTCTTCTGCATACGCATCTCGCAATGTGAATGTGTGAAACAGTTGGATGTCCACCAGGCAGAATAAAATATTGCAATGGCAGCAAGGATTCATCCATTTTGTCCATCTGTTCCTCGAGAAAAAGAATATCCTGCTCTTTCAAATCAGGAATTTTCATTTTGGTTTCTTTGTCAGGGTCACAGGCAAGTGAAGAGCCTATGGTGAAAAGCCTATCCTGGATTTCCTTAAGCACATCTTTTATTTCTTGCTGCTCAACAAGATCACGGCAAAGCCCGATATATGAATTCAGCTCATCTACTGTACCATAGGCTTCAATCCTTTCATGCGATTTTAGCACTTTGGTTCCGCCTATTAATGAGGTGGTTCCTTTATCTCCTGTCTTGGTATAGATTTTCATTGACATTGGGCGAAGTTATTTCAATAAGGATAATGTGATGGGGGATGAATTGTTCAATTCATCCTGTTATTTTTTTTAAATAACGCTTGAGGCATCTTTGGTTTTGTCGCTTTCCAATACTCCGTCTCTAAGCCGGATAACCCTTTTGGCGTAATTGGAAATGTCCTCTTCATGTGTTACCAACACCACCGTATTGCCCTCGTCATGAATTTTGGCGAAGATATTCATGATTTCATGGGAGGTTTTCGTGTCGAGGTTTCCTGTTGGTTCGTCTGCCAGTATTATTGAGGGGTTGTTAACTAGCGCTCTTGCAATGGCCACACGCTGGCATTGTCCGCCTGAAAGCTCATTGGGCTTATGATGACTTCTATCGGTAAGATCAACCTTTCTAAGTACCTCATGCGCCATTTCCATTCTTTCTTTTTTTGGAATTCCTGCATAAACCAGTGGTAGCGCAACATTTTCAAGTGCACTCAGTCGGGGTAGGAGGTTGAACTGCTGAAATACAAATCCAATTTCCTTGTTGCGGATATCAGCCAAGTCATTGTCTTCCATTTGGCTGACATCGTGGCCATTCAGAATATAGAGTCCTGAAGTAGGCGAGTCAAGGCAGCCTAGGATATTCATCAGTGTACTCTTACCTGAACCTGATGGTCCCATTAGTGCCACATATTCGTTTCGAAGGATGTCTATTGAGATTCCCTTAAGTACTTGGAGATCTTGCTTGCCCATCAAGTAGCTTTTCTTTATTTCCTCTAGGTGGATAACCGTATCTGCCATGCAATTATTTTTTGATCACTTTTGGAACAGTAAAAAAATCTCCTTCTGGTGCTGGTGCGTTTTTAAGTGCAGTTGTATTATTAATGGAGCCCTTTACTTCATCTTCTCGTAGTAGGTTCCCTTCAGTTCCAATATGGGTAAGGGGGGCCACGTTTGTAGTGTCTACCTCATTGAGTTTTTCTATGAAGCCAATCATCTGTTGAAGATCTTGTTGGATTGAATCCAGTTCCTGGCCACTAAATTCCAGCTTGGCCAGTTCAGCAAGTTTTTCTGTTATTGCCCTATTGAGTTCCATGGGTGAATAATTTCTCTGCGAAATTAACCATTCTACCGGCACAGGGTTAATTTTATTGTCTAATCATGCGAGAATCCAATATTGGCTTCCTTGCTAGGGCATTCCTAAATTATTATCTTCGCAGCATGACTAACAAAAAAGCTATCGTAATGAGTGGGATTCGGCCGACCGGATTTCTGCACCTCGGTAATTATTTTGGTGCAATGCGCAATTACGTGAAGCTTCAGGATGAGTATACTTGTTTTTTTATGGTGGCGGATCTTCACGCACTGACTACGCATCCTGATACCAAAGAGCTGAAAGACAATGTGCATAGGGTTATTGCAGAAAATATTGCCTGTGGTATAGACCCGGAAAAAGCGGCCCTGTACTGCCAAAGTCATATTAAGGAAACTTCAGAGTTGTACCTATACTTGAATATGTTGGCTTATATGGGTGAGCTAGAAAAGACCACTACATTTAAGGATAAAGCAAGGCTTCAGCCCGATAACATAAATGCCGGCTTACTCACCTATCCAGTGCTTCAGGCGGCTGACATCATCCTTCATCGCGCTACCTGGGTACCGGTTGGCAAAGACCAGGAACAGCATCTTGAAATGTCGAGGAATTTTGTCAAGCGCTTTAACCACAGATACGGCGAGGTGTTCCCTGAACCCCTGGCGTATAATTTTGGGAAAGACCTGGTTAAGGTGCCTAGTCTGGATGGTACTGGCAAGATGAGTAAGAGCGAAAACCAGCTCGCTACGCTTTACTTGGCTGATAGTGATGATGTTATTCGCAAAAAGGTGATGAAAGCCAAGACCGACTCGGGCCCCACAGCGCCCAATATGCCAAAGCCCGATTACATCGAAAATATTTTTCAATTGATGAAACTAGTTAGTGATTCTGAGGTTGTTGACTCCTTTGAGGTGGCATATCAGGCATGCACTATTCGCTACGGCGACCTCAAAAAGCAACTGGCTGAGGATATGGTGCAATTTATTGCTCCAATCAGGGAAAAGGCAGAGGCCATTCGCACCGATCACGATTACCTCAAAAAGGTAATGGATCAGGGTGCCGAAAAAGCAAGGGCAAGCGCAGTAGCCACCATGGGGTTGGTTAGAGAGGTGATGGGGCTTAACTATTAATTTTTACTCGGTAGGAAGAAGCTGGATCAAAAAAATATTCATATTGATGTGTCTATGTCAAAATGAATATGTACTTTGACAGCCAGCCTCAATATAGAAAAAGGTACTAAATTCGATTATGGCCAAAGTCAGAAAACCCAAGCACGTAGCGATTGCAGGCAATATTGGTGCCGGAAAAACAACGTTGACAGAACTTCTAAGCAAGCATTACAAGTGGATTCCTCAGTTTGAAGATGTTGATCAAAATCCATACCTATATGATTTCTATGAAGACATGCCTAGGTGGAGCTTCAATCTTCAGGTGTATTTTTTGAATAGCCGCCTCAATCAGTTATTGGAAATAAGTAAAGGAACAGAAACCGTAATTCAAGACAGAACGATATACGAAGATGCCTATATTTTTGCTCCCAACTTGCATGAGATGGGGTTGATGAGCAAGCGGGATTTTGATAACTACTTTGATTTTTTCCAGAACCTTCGCCAGATGGTTAAGCCCCCAGACCTCATGATTTACTTGCAGGCTTCTGTTCCTACCTTGGTTGGACAAATCCAAAAAAGAGGAAGGGAATATGAAGAAAATATCAGATTGGATTACCTCAAACGCCTTAATGAGTACTATAATAAATGGGTAGATGGATACAAGGAAGGGCCTTTATTAATCATCAATGTCGATACCAATAAGTTTGCTGAAAACGAAGAAGACCTTGGTCAGATTATCGCTAAGGTAGATGCTGAACTTTATGGGTTATTCTAGAGGTTAATCAACAAAAAAATCAGTCACTTTTATTGCCTCTTCTTCATTTGCAATGCTTGCTTCAATAAGTTTTAGTACCGAAGATTTTCCCAATAATCCCAGCGCTGAAGAATATTCATTGACATAGAGGTTGATATGACTTCTCATTACAGCATCACTCATCTCTTGTGCATGTTCAATCACAAATGATGGCAGCGGTTGCTCCTGTGCCCAAGCATAGTCTAAGCTTCTGCCAATTACACGGTCAATCGTTTTCAATACTGACTTATCAAATTCTCGTCTTGCTACGATTCCTCCGAGTGGTATTGGGAGCCCGGTATTTTTTTCCCATGCATCTCCCAGATCGGCAATTTTATTCAATCCCTTTTCATGATAAGTGAACCTGTTTTCATGGATGATTACACCTGCGTCAACAGCTCCGTTGATTATGGATTCTTCTATCAATTCAAAAGGCATAAAAATCTTATTGTTGTGCAGTGGATAGATCATTGAAAAAAGAAGGTGCGCTGTTGTATTGATTCCTGGCAAGGCAATACCAATCTCACTTGGCGGGGTGGCATCTTCGCTAAATTTCTTGGATACGAACAATGGCCCAACACCTTTGCCTAGTGCCCCCCCTGAGTTGAGTATAATGTAGTTGTGTAAAAATTTATGCACTGCACCATAGCTTACTTTTGAAATGTCGAGTGATCCTGAATTGGCAAGGGTATTCAACCTCTCCACGTCTTCAAGCCTGTAGTCAAATGTTAGACCCTCTGTATCTATTTTACCATTTAGCATTGCATCGAAGATGAATGTGTCATTTGGGCAAGGAGATATGCCTATGGTGAGTTTCATTAGGGGTTAATCAGGTTGTTGACAAGTTGAATACAGCTTTCCGAAGCGGATGCGATTGCTTCATTTATTTTCCAGCAAGACTTGTCTCGCTCTCCCACAAGATTTGAAATGCCCCTAATCTGTACAAAGGGAATTTTTTTCATGATGCAGGTATAGTGGAGTGCTGCACCTTCCATGCTTTCAACTTCAGCAGCATACTTTTTCCTGAATAAAAGAATCTTGGTTGGATCTGTGCTCACTTCATTTACTGTTAATCCTGCAACTGTCTGCAGCTTGGGCATCTCCAGCAGCTTTTCATTCATGTTTACTAGGCTTCCATTGGAGTAGGGGAATGAATTATTTTTTGCAAGTCCAAGTTCAAAAATATCCTTATATCCATCGGCCTCAACTACGCCCAAATCTGCAATCACCTCCCTGTCTATCACCACTGCTGATCCCAGCTGAAGTGCTGTGGAAAATGAGCCGGCAATTCCAATCTGAATAATCAGTTCAGGACGTTTAGTTGATATGATTTCAGATAGTGCGAATGATGTGGCTATGGAGCCAACCCCTGTAGTTTCAAAGTCAATCAGATTGGAGCTCGTTGTAAATTGGGCACGCTGAATTAGTTCAAGCTCTTTATTGGTGGCAGCGACAATCACAATCTTCATCCTGCAAAGGTCTGAAATTAACACCATATGATAAAAGAGAGTCCTTTGGTTTAAATTAGGAGGTTATTTTGTTCATCCGCCGTAACTTTGTTGCCCGTTCATACACTATGCCAACATTCTATCTTACACGCAGGGAACATTTTAATGCCGCACACAAGCTGTACAACCCTTCGTGGACCAAAGAGAAGAACGATGAGGTATTTGGAAAATGTGCAAACGAAAACTGGCATGGGCATAATTTTGAACTTTTTGTCACTGTGAAAGGCTCACCAGATCCTGATACCGGGTTTATTGTGGATGCCAAATTGCTTAGCAGGTTAATCAAGGAGCATGTTGTGGATGTTCTTGATCACCGAAACCTGAACCTTGATATCCCTTTCATGAAAGACAAGATCTGCTCCATAGAAAATCTTGTTTTTGAAATATGGGGACAATTGAATGCGAAAATGCCATTGGGCGTAAGCCTATATTGCATCAAGCTAGTAGAAACTCCCCGTATTTATGTAGAATACTATGGAGAATAAACAGTCGCCTGAAACAATCAGGTTGATTTCATGTTAGTAGTCTTGTTAAACAGATTTAATAGCAATTGATGTCCGAAATAGTATCCGTATACCGAAAAGAGCATTTTAACTCAGCCCATAGGCTTAATAATCCTAAATGGACTCCAGAAAGGAATAAAGAGGTGTTTGGTAAATGCAATCTCCCAAATTATCACGGGCACAACTACGAGTTAATTGTAAAAGTAACCGGAGAGATTGATCCTGCTACTGGATATGTGATGGACATGAAAGTGCTCTCGGATATCATCTCTGAACAAGTACTTGAGCGATTTGACCACAGAAATTTGAATGAGGATGTTCCTGAATTTAAGGAGCTTAATCCAACTGCTGAAAATATTGCTGTCGTGATCTTCAGGCTATTAAGACCTGCTATTGATGAACATTTGGCGCTTCAGATACGTTTATTTGAAACACCACGTAACTATGTGGATTATCCTGCCTCTTCATAATAAATATTTACCATGGCCTATCACAAGGTTGAGCATTACGACGAAAAGATTACATCTGGTTTAATTGATTCCTATAAGCAATCCATATCATTGTTGGGGGAAGATCCGGAGAGGGAAGGGTTGCAAAAAACCCCAGAAAGAGTTGCTAAGGCGATGCAGTTCCTGACTCAAGGTTACCAGGTTGACCCTAAGGCTATTTTAAATTCTGCGAAGTTTCATGAGGATGTAAGTGAAATGATCATCGTCAAAGACATCGAGATATATAGTTTGTGCGAGCACCACATGTTGCCTTTCTTTGGCAAAGCACATGTAGCGTATATCCCAAACAAATGGATTACCGGACTCAGCAAAATAGCCAGGGTGGTTGACACCTACAGCAGGCGCCTTCAGGTTCAGGAGCGCTTGACTACCCAAATTTTAGATGCCATCAAAGAAACCCTTGATCCGTTGGGTGTAGCTGTTGTTATCGAAGCTTCACATTTGTGCATGATGATGAGGGGAGTGCAGAAGCAAAACTCCGTTACCACAACCTCAGCGTTTTGGGGTGAATTTGAAAGAAATGAGTCAAGAAGCGAATTTATCAGGCTCATTGGATCAAAGCTTCACTAAATCAAATTTTTTATACGATTGAAAATGCCTGGCTTTACGTCAGGCATTTGTTTATTGCCACTTACATATTCTTATTATTTATATATGTGTAAAACTGTATACCAATTAGGCGTTGTTTTTATCGGATTCCTCATTGGTTTTTTTTAAATTGCACCCTCAAGTTTTGATATGATACATGCTTATGTTTTTCCGGGGCAGGGCTCTCAATTTCCAGGAATGGGGAGAGTTCACTATGAGGGCAATGCGTTTGCCAGAAGGTTTTTCGAACAGGCCAACGATATACTAGGCTTTAAAATCTCTGATGTGATGTTTGAAGGGTCTGAGGAAGACCTAAAGCAAACAAAGGTCACGCAGCCTGCCATATTTTTACATTCATTTGTGGCCTTCAAAATGATTGAAGGGGCGATGCCACATATGGTCGCAGGACATTCTCTTGGGGAGTTTACTGCACTGGTAATCAATGGCACACTTCCTTTTGAGGAGGCACTAAGGCTGGTTAGCATCAGGGCTTCAGCAATGCAAAAAGCCTGCGAGGCCAATCCGTCTGCCATGGCAGCAATATTGGCGCTGGATGATGAATTGGCAGAGAATATATGTGATGAAATCAGGAAGGAAACGGGTGAAATCGTTGTTCCTGCCAATTATAATTGTCCTGGTCAGCTTGTAATCAGCGGTTCCATTGCAGGAATTGACATTGCCTGCGAACGCATGAAGGGGGCAGGAGCAAAAAGAGCATTAAAGCTTCCTGTAGGCGGGGCCTTCCACTCTCCACTCATGGAGCCTGCAAGAGAAGAGCTTGCACAAGCCATCATGTCAACCACCTTCCATCGACCCAATTGTCCAATTTATCAAAATGTGGTTGCCAAAGCCGTAACAGATCAGGAAGAAATCAAACAGAATTTAATTGAACAGCTTACTGGTCCGGTTAGGTGGACCCAAACCATCAATGCAATGATTCATGATGGAGCAACCAGTTTTACTGAAGTAGGTCCAGGAAAAGTATTGCAAGGACTTATTGCTAAAATCAACAAGGAGATACCTGCAGTCTCTATCAACTGATCAAACGGATTGGCTTAATGGTGCTTTAAATTGTTGAGCTAAGCTTGTGCTGGTGGCCCACCGAACTGAAACGGAATTTGAACTTCTTCATAATCTTTCACCTGTCCATGTTCATCTTCAAATTTATTGAGGTTGTCGGATAGCGCATTCAAGAGCCTTTTTGCATGTTGAGGCGTAAGTACTATCCTCGACTTTACCTTGCTTTTAGGAGTTCCTGGCATTACATTGACAAAGTCCAATACAAACTCCGCATGGCTATGTGTAATGATAACCAAGTTGGCATACTGGCCTTCGGCGACCTCTTCTGATATTTCGATATTAAGTTGGTTGGGTGGTTGCTCACTCATGTCTATAAATTTATGCATCAAATATACGTTTTCAAATTCTTTCAGTCTACGATCTGATTTTCCAAACCAATTGCACCCTCCATTCAACTTGTCTGATTTTTTGATTGGTAGCGATATAATCAGCTGCAGATTCCCCTCTTCTGTACTGCAGTATACATTTTGTTGAGAGCTGTACTGATCGGTTAAGCTTGTATTGAAGCAGCAGGTAACTCCTGTTTCCATTGTCGTAGTGAGCAGGAACGGCATGATATGATAATAAATCCCTTTCATATGCATACAGCCTGGATGCATAACTATCCGTTTCATACCAGGTGAACCTGACACTGATTGAAAACGGACTTCTTGGTGTTTTCATAATCATTTCAGTATAGGTTAAGACACCTTTTTCTGGGTCTCCGCCCTCCTTCCGCATCCAAATAATTTCAGTGCGGTATCTCAGCGTTAAAGCATCCCCAATCATGGAAGATAGATGAAGCCTGATGCGATTGGAACTGTTGTTGTTAAGGTAATTGGTTCTACTCTCCTCAACCTCTTGGTTGCTTCTTATTTGATTGTGCTGCCAGCGAATATAGATTTCGTTTTTTTTATCTGGACGCCACACATATTGGATTGCATAGGACTGTCCTCTTCTGATTCCATCATTGTAATACAAGGGCCAACTGTTCATGAAGTGATCTGCGAATCCTTCAATCCGAATTTTTTGAGTTGGAATGAAATTGAAGCAAATAAAAAATCCCTTTTCGTTTCCCGCTTCTCCTTGTTGGGTCATGGTGTTAGATTGAATCGCTTTATATCGAGATGACATGTTTCTGAGAATCAAAGACAAGTCGAATTTTGAATCCAAGCTTTTAACAATTCCTGCAGTGAGTGCAGCATTTGAATGCTTGTCCATTGCAATTTCACCAAATAGAAACCCAATCGGTGTGCTCCAGCCATAATCCAGGCTTGTGTTTCGCCAATCGTTTCCTGAGATTGCAAATTGGTTGTAAGGCAATGGTCTTTTGCTAATGGGGAGATCATAATGAAAATTCACATGATTGAGTGCGATTTTCCCTTTTGATGAATGCCATGCCATTCTACTACCCCAACTTGTTTGTCTTAGTGCGTCTTTATCTTCCAATTCAAATTCGGTTCTGTGGAGTCCGGATGTCAGTATACTGCTCACTGTGCGGCGCCCACTGATGTTGTCTGTCACAACGTTTGCATCAATGCGCATCAGGCTTATAAAGGAGGATAGTTCGATATTTTTTTTATCTAAGACAATGGCAAGGCCACGATGAAAGATATTTTCATCTGTTCCTGTATGGGGTTTGTAGGTTTGAGACTGCCTATATCCTTGAATAAGGTTGCTGCTTTTACCAAATGCATGACCCTGCCAATGAATAAGTCCCTGACCTAAGTTTACTATGTAGTCTCCCGCAATGAGCTGTTTGAGCAGCTTCTTCTTTTCAATCGCAATAAAAGCACTGGTGTGATCCAATACATATTTTTCTCCCGCATCTTTTTCTGTAGTGAATCCCCACTGAAGTAAATTTTTTGTCTTATGCCTATAGCTAATCAGTTGGGCATAATTATTTTTATTGTCGGAGGGTTTTCCCTGATTTGATGTAGGCTTTCCAAGGGTATCAATCATTTTTCCCCCAGTTCTATAGAGCACACTGTATGCTGATTTGTTGACGAATTCTTTGAATGAGGGGAAAAAATGCGTTGTGTTTTCAATTGATAAAAAGGGGAGTACCTTTTTGATTGTGAATACATCCCAATAAGGGATGGCTTGAAGTTCAGCCAGGCTAACGAAATTGCCGAATGTGTTTCTAAATAAAATAAACTGTCTAATCTGCTCTGGAGTGAGCAGTTGAATCTCATTTAATTCCTGTGCTGCAGCGTGGTTGATGTTTACCTGTTTGCGTTGAAAGAATCCGATCGACTCATTGGGATTGCGTATAATATCTTCCGATTCTACCATATTGCTTTCATAGATTTGCTCCTCCACTTCTTGGGATTTTGCCACTGGGCAAATTAAAATAAAGAACAGCATCACTGAACATAGTTGCTTACTCCAATTCATATTCCATCAGAAGGGCTCCCGAATAGCCCAATATAGCATGTGACGAAAATCCAACAGAAATCATTTCGCGCTTACCCTTCCTGCCAGCATTGAAAAAAAAGTTGCTCATGGGTGTATTTATGCCCCCACTGAATTGAATCTTTTCAGATGCCTTCCAATCAAGGCCTACAGTTGACCTTAGTTGATTTCCTGAAGCAGTCGATATCTCATAGGCGAGATATAATTGTTTATTAATTGTATATCCCATTCCTGCAATCCACTCATGGTAGATGCCTGATTTCTCAAATGACTTTGTGGTGGCTATCCCTCTCCTGACATGAATGCCCCAGAGGACCCGCTCATTGATCGCATACATCAGGCCTGCATCTGCAGTAATGGTATTGATGCCAGGTGCAGCGCTTATCCTCATCCAGTGGCTTCCGATTTTTATTCCAGCGCTTAGCCTATTTGAAAGCCTTATCCCTATTCCTGTTGCTATGGATTGCGTAGAAAAAAATCGGGTTCCACTGTAGTGGCCAGAAACCGAAAAAAGTGAAGAATGGATTGGAATGGTTATTGCTCCCTGGAGCTCTGCCACCCCTCTCAGCATAAATCGATTTTCTGCATACAATCCAATACTCTTCTTAGGCATAAATGGCCCGGAGGCGGGCATCAGGGCAGCAGCGAACGGCGAACTATGTTCCTTTCTGTATGAGCCAATGCCAAGGGGGATGATCTGGCTTCTTTGTTCAATTGTTTGGGCTTCTAATATTCCAGCTGCTATCAAAACTAAAACTGCAATTAAACAGATTGCCCTGCGGATGCTGCATTTTCTCAATTTCATCATTCAAATATCAGTCATGACCTATGGCCCTTCCAAGGTGGAAACATCATATTTGGGTGTCATTTTTCCCCTATGTACCTTTGTTCAATGAAGTTGCTAGACGGAAGAGTAGTATCTCAAGCAGTAAAAGACAGACTCAAGACTCAAACTGAAGAACGCCTCATTCAGGGAAAGAAAGTGCCTCATCTTGCTGCTATTTTAATTGGGAATAATGGAGCCAGTGAAACCTATGTTGCTTCAAAGGTGAAATCATGCGCAGAGGTTGGATTTAAGTCAACACTGATTAGGCTTGATGGATCGGTTACCGAACAGGATCTTCTGTTCAAATTGGGTGAGCTCAATGAAGATTTTGATATTGATGGAATTCTGGTTCAACTCCCTCTTCCTAAACATATCTCTGAAGAAAAAGTGATTGAAGCGATATGTGCTTCAAAAGATGTTGATGGTTTTCATCCGGAAAGTGTGGGTCGCATGGTACAGGGATTGCCTGCATTTTATCCCGCGACACCTTATGGGATTTTGCTTTTGCTTGAACACTATGGGATAGAGACAAAAGGAAAGCATGCAGTGGTGATTGGCAGAAGCAATATTGTTGGCCGCCCAATCAGCATCATGCTGAGCAAGAATGAATATCCAGGAAACTGCACTGTTACCGTCTGCCATTCTCATACAACCGGATTAAAAGAGATATGTCTTCAAGGCGATATCATCATTGCGGCACTTGGTCGACCTGAATTTCTAAAGGCCGACATGGTTAAAGAGGGCGCTGTAATTGTTGATGTAGGCATTACACGGGTGCCTGATGCAACAAAGAAGTCAGGCTTTACAATAAAGGGCGATGTGGATTTCGATGCAGTTTTTCCGAAGTGCAGCTATATTACTCCCGTTCCTGGTGGGGTTGGTCCAATGACCATTGCCGCACTCATGATGAATACATTCAAGGCCTGCAAGGCCAAAGACTAATACATGGAAATATCTACCGCTACTTCATTGCCTTTGATGGAAGACTTTTGTACGCTTCAGGGCGAAGGAAGGTATACTGGGCATGCATCCTATTTCCTTAGACTTGGTGGATGCGATGTTGGTTGCGTATGGTGTGATGTAAAAGACAGTTGGGATGCATCAAAGCATCCCTTGGTATCAACCGAAGATATGGTTGGAGCTGTAGTTTCTTCCGGCGTTAAGATTGCAGTCATTACCGGCGGTGAACCACTCATGCATGACCTTGAGCTCCTTACAGCGCAACTTCAAGAGCAAGGTATTCGAACACATATTGAAACATCAGGGGCGCATCCGTTGTCTGGATCTTGGGATTGGATCTGTTTGTCACCAAAGAAATTTAAAGCTCCATTGAAGGAAGTGCTTGATGCAGCCGACGAATTGAAAGTTGTTGTATACAACAAGTCTGATTTTAAATGGGCAGAAGAACATGCGCGTATGGTTTCGGATGATTGCCTTCTATATCTTCAGCCCGAGTGGAGTATGGCTTCAGCGATGACACCTCTGATTGTTGATTATATCAAGGAAAATCCACGATGGATTCTGTCTTTGCAAACACATAAATATATTTCAATTCCTTAGGGCTTTTCTTTTGTCGTAGCATTAACATCCTGCTGAATACATGAGGTAAAAAAAAGATTAATTTTATCGTATATGAAATACGCAATCAGTTTATTGGTATGCCTCGTTCTTTTTTTGTCAACCTACGCCCAACAATACGATCCGGCAAAGGTTTCAAAAAAGGCTAGAAACCTTTATGACCAGGCCATTCAAAAAGCTGATGATGACAAGCTGCGCGAAGCACTTGATCTCCTCTATCAAGCACTAGAGAGTAGTCCGACCTTTGTTGATGCGATGCTTTCGCGTGCAGGTATTTTTGGCGAAATGAAAAAATATCCTGAGGCCATTGCTGCATATGAAAGGGCTTTTAGTGCAGACCCAGAGTATACTGCAGAATTTTATTTGCCCTATGCCATCAACCTTGCGGGCAATGGAGAGTTTGATAAAGCCATTGGTGCAGTCAATAAATTTCTGGCTGTTCCTGGACTGAATGAATCTTCTCTAAAGGCAGGTCAATTCAGGAAAAAAAGTATTGAGTTCGCAATCAATTATAAAAAGAGCACGAACTCGTCTTATGTATTCAACCCTGTGAATGCTGGGGATGGTGTAAATACGAGCAATTCAGAATATTTTCCTTCTCTCACTATTGATGGTAAGCGACTCGTCTTTACACGAAGGGCAGATGGTGGCCTCAACGAAGATTTCTTTTCTACTGATCTTCAAAATAACGAATGGAAAACAGCAAAGCCATTGCCTGGCGAAATCAATACACCGCTGAATGAAGGTGGTCAACAAATTACCCAAGACGGCAAGTGGTTGGTGTATACTGGATGTAATTTTCCGGATGGTGTTGGAAGCTGTGATCTCTATATTTCTTATCTCACGCCAAATGGCTGGGGTGCAAGACAAAACCTTGGCCAAACAATAAATACTGAATCCTGGGAGTCAACACCATGCATTTCTCCAGATAAAAACGAACTCTATTTTTCATCCAATCGTCCAGGGGGTTATGGCGGCAGCGATATTTATGTGTCAAAGCGACTTACCAATGGCCGGTGGGCATCACCCGAAAATCTGGGTTCTGTAATCAACACCGCTGGCGATGAGAGCAGTCCATATATGCATGCAGATAATGAAACCATGTACTTCTCATCCTCCGGGTTGCAGGGTTATGGGGGTACAGATATTTTTGTTACAAAAAAAGGAGTACAAGGATTTTCAAAGCCAGTGAATGCGGGCTATCCAATCAATACCATTGATAATGAGGGCAGCCTTGTTGTAAGTTCGGGGGGTGTAAAAGCATTCTATGCAAGTGACAGGGCTGATTCTAAAGGAGGCCTAGATATCTATTCTTTTGATTTACGCGAAGATCTTCGCCCACTTCCTACCTCTTGGGTTCAAGGCCGTGTTGCTGACACAGCTAATGGCAAGGGGCTTCAAGCAACGGTTGAAGTGGTTGACATAAAAACGGGCAGGGTTATTTTTGTTACGGAGTCTGATCAAGATGGAAACTACTTGGCAACCCTGCCAGTGGGCCGTAATTATTCAATTTCAATAAATAAAAAAGGATATCTATTCCACTCAGGGAATTTTATGCTGGCTGAAAATAAAGTTGAAACAGCATTCAAAGTGAACATCCCATTACAGCCCATCACCAAGGGCGCAAATATTGTTTTGAGGAATATCTTTTTCCCAACTGCAAAGTTTGATCTTCTTCCTGAATCGATTACGGAATTGGATAAGGTAGTTGCACTCATGCGAGATAACCCTAGCTTGCACATTGAGATCAGGGGGCACACAGACAATGTTGGAAAGGACAGCGATAACATGGTGCTATCAACAGCACGGGCAAAATCAGTTGTAGAATATTTGGTTTCTAAGGGTGTTGTAGTTGCCCGCCTCACCTTCAAGGGACTTGGCGCATCAACACCAGTTGCTGACAATAGAACTGATGAAGGGCGTGCATTGAACCGAAGAACAGAAATGATGATTGTCTCCAACAATTAATAGTTTATTCTCTTATGGTCTGTTCTTAATACAGCACTTCGCTGTTGCTTAAACCTTTTCTAAGTTGAAGGGATTATTATTTTGCGTGCAATAGTATTATTGCATGAATGACAATCAACTCCTGCATCATCTCGCCCTAACCATGATTCCTCATGTTGGCGACATCCACATTGGTTTATTGCTTGCTCATTTCTCTGATGCCGAAGAAATTTTTCGGGCTAGCAGAAAAGATCTTGAAGCCGTTCAGGGGATTGGCTCGATCAGGGCCAATGCCATTCGGAGTTTTTCAGATTTCGCAAGGGCCACAGATGAGATCAACTACGCAGCTATAAATAAGATTCAGATTTTAGTTAAAGGCAATGGCGGATACCCTGAAAAATTGGAACAATGTGTTGATGCCCCACATGTCCTCTTTTACCAGGGCACTGCTGGAATGAACAATAAGAAAGTGTTGAGTATCATCGGCACTAGAGCGCCAACGGCCTATGGAAAGGAAAGGGTAGCAGAATTGATCTCGGTGTTGGCGGCCCATCATGTATTGGTGGTGAGTGGTATGGCATATGGCATTGACACCCTGGCACACAGTGAGGCTGTTAAACATGGACTGGAAACAATTGGGGTCCTGGGGCATGGCCTGCATACCGTCTACCCCTTTACCAATAAATCGCTTGCCATAGAAATGAGAGCATGTGGGGGTTTGCTCACCGAGTTTGTACAGGGCACTGCACCGGATAAGCAAAATTTTCCCAGGCGTAACCGTATTGTTGCAGGCATGGCAGATGCCGTTGTGGTCCTTGAGAGCGGTGAAAAAGGGGGAAGTATAATCACTGCTGGAATTGCAAACAGTTACAATGTTGATGTGTTGGCATATCCCGGGAGGGCATTAGACCCCCTTAGCAAAGGGTGTAATATGCTCATACGTACCCATCGGGCAGGGCTAATTACTTCGGGGGAAGAGCTTGTGGAATACATGAACTGGGTTCCTAAAAAAGGATTGACAAAGCCCATTCAAGCTGATCTGTTCCCCTCTCTATCCGAAGATGAACAGAAAATAATATCACTGATTTCATCTGCCGGTTCGATTTCTATTGATGAATTAATTGGGCTTTCCGGGTTCAGACCGCCAATGGTGTCCTCCTTGCTGTTTTCGCTGGAAATGCATGGTCTGATAAGCGCAATTCCGGGGAAATTATATGTCTTGGTAGGCAGATAAGAGGTTTTTTAAAATTTTCCTATCTTCGCACATGGCTACAAGAACAGGAAACGCTCCTAAATTTTTTGGCGAAGGACTAACCTTCGACGATGTACTGCTGGTACCTGCTTACTCTGATGTTTTACCAAGAGAAGTTGACATCTCTACCAGACTTACAAAAGACATTACCCTCAATATCCCACTACTCTCTGCTGCAATGGACACCGTAACCGAAGCAACACTTGCGATTGCATTGGCAAGGGAAGGCGGCATCGGAATTTTGCATAAGAATATGTCCATCGAACAACAAGTTGAACAGGTTCGACGCGTTAAAAGAAGCGAAAGCGGAATGATTATCGATCCCATCACTTTGCTGGAGGATGCCACCATTGCAGACGCACTTCGCCTGATGAGAGAAAACAGGATTGGTGGAATTCCAATAGTGAATGCAGCTAACAAGTTAGTGGGGATACTCACCAATAGGGACCTTCGTTTCGAAACCAACAAGAAAAAGAAAGTGAGCGAAGTGATGACAAGTCAAAATCTTGTCACTGCACCTGAGGGAACCGATTTGAAAAAAGCAGGAAAAATTCTCGAGAACTATAAAATTGAAAAGCTACCAGTTGTCTCCAAAAGCGGAAAGCTAATGGGCTTGATAACCTACAGGGATATTCTTCAATTGCACAGTTTCCCCAATGCAGTCAAAGATGAATTTGGACGCTTACGTGTTGGTGCAGCATTAGGCATTACCAAAGATTTGTTGGATCGCACTTCAGCGCTTCAGCAGATTGGGGTCGACGTAGTTTGTCTGGATAGTGCACATGGACATACCAAAGGAGTTGTGGATGCTTTGAAAACGCTTAGAAAAAATTTCAAAAACCTTAGAATCATTGCTGGAAATGTTGCAACCGGTGCTGGTGCAAAAGCCCTCGCTGAAGCTGGTGCTGATTGTGTGAAAGTCGGCATTGGTCCGGGTTCAATTTGTACTACACGTATTGTTGCAGGAGCTGGTATTCCTCAGATTACTGCCATTTTGGAAGCAGCTGCTGCTTTGAAAAAAATGAATGTTCCCATCATCGCTGATGGAGGGATTCGATATACAGGAGATTTCGTAAAGGCAATTGCTGCTGGTGCATCAACAGTAATGATGGGCAGCGTTTTTGCCGGTGTTGAGGAAAGTCCTGGCGAAACTATTATATACGAAGGAAGAAAATTCAAGCAATACCGCGGAATGGGTTCTATCGGAGCAATGCAATTGGGCAGCAGCGATAGGTATTTTCAAGACGTAGAGGATGGAATAAAAAAACTCGTACCGGAAGGCATTGAGGGAAGAGTTCCTTTCAAAGGAAACTTAAGTGAAGTGATTACCCAGTTTGTAGGCGGATTGAGAGCAGGTATGGGATATTGTGGGGCCGAGAATGTTCTTTCATTGCAAGAAGCACAATTTATCAAAATAACTCCAGCAGGAATCAGGGAAAGCCATGCACATGATGTGGCAATAACCAAAGAGGCACCTAATTATAGCCGCTAAATCATTTCTGTGAACTGAATGAAAAAAATCCTTTCTGCTCTGGCATTTCTTCTGTTCTTTATTGCGGCATCTTCTCAAGAAGATAGCAGCAAGCTGAGAATTAGTCTACTTACATGCACTCCCGGATCTGAGCTTTATTCAGTTTTTGGACACAATGCATTGCGTGTGGTGGACTCAGCAGCGGGTACCGATGTTGTGTATAATTTTGGCACCTTCAATTTTGATGATCCTAACTTCTACAGCAAATTTGTTTTAGGCAAGTTGATGTATTTTCTCAGCCAGGAATACTATCCGGATTTTGTTTTTTCATATAAGTACTACAGTCGAGGCATTACTGAGCAAGTACTCGATTTGAAACCAGAAGAGAAAAAGGAAATCCAGCAAGAGCTTTTTGAAAATATTAGCGAAGAGAAAAGATATTATAAGTATGATTTTCTTTTTGACAATTGTACCACAAGACTCAGGGATATTATTTTTAAGGCAAGAGTAGACAATCCAATTCAACCTCCTCAATTAAATATTGGAAGAAAAACATTCAGAGATCATTTGCATGGTTATTTGAATAGGGCTGAGATGCAATGGACTACACTAGGAGTTGATTTGTTGTTGGGTGTTGGTGCCGATAAGATCATGACTGACCGGGAGTCTATGTTTCTCCCAGACCATCTTGCAACTGGAGTAAGGCTTGCGATTCGGGGAAATAATACCATCATGAAAAAAGAGCTTGTTCCCTTGCCCGATTCACAGCCATCTCCTGAAAAGCTTTTATTCTGGCAAATACCAGTTTTCTTTTTTTCATTGCTTGCCCTCCTATGTGTTTTCCCAGTTTTTTTTTCTGGGTTAAACCTCAAAGGATTTCAACTTGTCATGGATCGAATCCTTTTTATTTCATCAGGCTTGCTGGGTTCGCTATTGTTGTTCATGTGGTTTGGCACAGACCATCAAAGTTTTAGCAACAACCTCAATGTCATATGGGCAATGCCAGCTCACCTGGTCACGGGTTTTCTTTTGCCTTCCTCCAATAAGTTCCTCAAAAAATATTTTAAAGTATATAGCCTATTGATCTTATTCATGTTGGTACTGGCTTCTTTTTCACCAGGGTATATCAATAGTTCATTGTATCCTCTGATTGCCGCAATCTCATTCCGCTGCTGGATACTTGGTCGTGAAAAGGTTGCTTGATTTTACCTCTCCTAGATACGCTCATACGGGCAGTGGTAAATGAGCAAACAAAGGGTTAACTTTATGGCATTGTTTTTCAGATTTAGCGTGAATAAATTCAACGATTGAAAAAAGCCCTTTTTATATTTTTTGTTTTTCTCTTCAGCATTGATGGTGCCTATGCAGATCATATCGCTGGGGGAGAGGTAAGCTATACTTTTTTGGGAAATGCAAGCACGCCAAACGCTGGGCGGTATAGAATCACGCTCAAGCTATACAGGGATTGTGACTCAGACGGCGCTCCGCTTGACCCAACCGTGGCCATTACAATATACCCAACTGGAAGTGGTATTTTTTATGTAAATAGGGCAGTGTCGTTGAAGAGCAGTGATATTATATCTCTGCAAAATCCTGATCCTTGTATTGGCAATCCACCAAGAATCTGTTACGAGATTGGTTCTTATTTTTTTGATGTTACACTGCCCTACACTCAAAAAGGGTATGTTGTTGCATTTCAGCGTTGCTGTAGGATTAAAGGCATTTTTAACATGATTAACTCAGGCGAAACTGGCGTCACTTATGTAGCATATATTCCCGGAACTCAACTTGGTCCATCCGCTCCGAAAAATAACACTCCGAAATTTAAAACGACAGATACAAGTGTAATCTGTGCTAATAATTATTTTCAGTATGACTTTGGGGCAAAGGATGATGATGGCGATGAATTGGAATACGTCTTTGAGGCGGCATATTCGGGTTTGTCTCAAGATAACCCGGCGGATACGATAGCTCAACCTCCGGCCTATGACCCGGTTAGATATAATTTCGGTTTTTCTGCCCAGCTTCCATTAGGGCCTAATGTTTCCATTGATCCCAATACTGGTATGATTTCAGGGATTGCTCCAGTCGCCGGAATATATGTTGTTACTGTTGGGGTGTTGGAAAAACGAGATGGTATTGTGATTAATCGTCATCGGAAAGATCTTCACCTTAAAGTGGCTAACTGTGTGCTTGCAACTTCAGCGCTCAAGCCTGATTATATTAATTGCGATGGCCTTTCTTTAGATTTCAAAAGCCTTACAACAAGCCCACTGGTTAAAACCTATGATTGGGATTTTGGGGTGCTTGTTGCCACAGATGATGTGTCAACATTGCCAAGTCCATCTTTTACATATGATAGCCCAGGCTCATATCAGGTTAGGCTAATTACAAATAAGAACGAACAATGTACCGATACGGTGTATACAGTTGCCAAAGTCTACCCTGGCTTTACTAGAGGATTTAAGGTCTTTGAGACCTGCAAGGGCATCCCTTATGTATTTACGGATACATCAATTGCAACATTTGGGGTGGTAGATGGCTGGAGGTGGAATTTTGGGGATCCTGCTAAATCGGATGATACTGCCATAACGTCTATAGCCTCATATATCTATTCAGAAAACCAGGTCTATGATGTTTCCTTAATTGTATCAACGAGTGTGGGTTGTAGTGATACAATCAGCACTCAAATTAATGTAAGCGATAAACCAATTTTAAATATTACAAATGACACCCTCATTTGCGCAGTTGATACGCTTCAGTTGAACTCAACCGGAACTGGCACCTTTAGTTGGACACCTGATTACATGATTAGTGCTCAGTCTGCTTCAAGTCCTCTGGTAAGTCCAGATATTCCAACAACCTATTATGTAACCCTTACGCAGGCCCCGGGTTGTGTCAATTCAGATTCTGTTTTTGTAAATGTAAAATCTTTTGTCAGTTTGGATGCAGGAAGTGATACAACAATTTGTTTGGGCGATAGCATCTTATTGAGTCCAGTCACTGACGGTCTCACTTTCAGTTGGTCCCCCGCTGCTACAGTGAGCGATCCTTTCATAAAAAATCCTTGGGTTAAGCCTACCGAAAGTGTTCGCTATGCTCTTTTTTCTACCATAGGAAAATGTCAGGCAAATGATGGGTTTGTGGTTGATGTTGCTCCATATCCTGATGCCATGGTGAGTAATGACACCTCAATATGCATAGAGGGAATAGCCCAGCTTGATGCTTTCGGGGGTGTACAATATTTTTGGTATCCCGGCAATACCTTGGATGATCAAACCTTAAAAAATCCTATTGCGAGGCCTTATCAAACGACAAACTATGTAGTTGCAGTTTATGGTGATGCTGCATGTCCAAAGCCTGCTTATGATACAGTTGTTGTTACCGTAATTCCACCTGTTACTGCTTTTGCAGGAAATGACACGGTTGCCGTCATTGGCCAGCCATTGCAACTGCTCGCTTCTGGGGCACTAAATTACAGTTGGCAACCAACTGCATTTTTAAGCAGTCCGGTCATTGCAAACCCTATTGCCAGGCTCAATGATGACATCACTTATGTAGTTAGGGTGTCAACAATCGAAGGATGTTTTGCCTTTGACACTGTTAGGGTAAAAATTTACAAGACCCCTCCTGAAATATTTATACCAACTGCATTTACGCCGAATGACGATGGACTCAATGATAGGTTGAAGCCAATTCCAGTGGGCATTGCATCTCTTGTCTATTTTAAGGTGTACAACCGCTTCGGCGAATTGGTATTTAGCACCACAGAAATCGGAAAAGGCTGGGATGGTGTATACAAGGGGCGTGATCAGGGAAATGAATCTTTTGTTTGGCAAGCCAAAGGAATCGACTACTTGGGTAATGAGGTAGTACGGAAAGGTCAGACTACCTTGATCCGCTAAACAGATCGCCGATAGAACACTTGTGTGTTTACATGATCAAGTTCTACTCAAACAAATTGCACCTATTGCACCAGCTTGGATGATCAATCTTAATCAACATTATTTTTTATAAATCGGACCAACTCCTTGCATTTGAAGAAGCCCTCCCACATGTTGTGGCCCTGTCCTTGTGGAATAATCAGCTGCATTTTGCCGCCAAGAGCATCATATCTTTTTTTTACTTCTCCTGAATTTCTTTCAAGCGGTACGGTAACATCAATGTCTCCATGAATAGCAAAAAGCGGAATATTCGCTTTCGCAAGTGGTTCGAGGCGATCGATAGGATTGTGTTCTGAAAGACTTTTTGTTAACTCTTCAGCTGTCATCTGATAAGCAGCGCAGGCATTATCGATGCCCGGATAGCTTGTTAAGTTACAAACAGGGTAAATGCCTGCGAATGCAGCAACTTTGTTGCTGTTTTCTGCAGCCCAATTCAACGTCATTAAACCACCCCGACTACGGCCAAGTAAAACTGCTTTACTATTAAATCCAAGATTTTCCGTTAACAAGGTATAAAATGAAGAAAATATTTTTCTTCCGGCAGGACTTCCAAACGATTCGCCAACATCAACTCCTACTATGGCTATACCTGCATTGCTAATTTGCTCAAACATCCACAGTTCTTCTGCACCGGGCAAACCCGTTAAAGTAGGCGCGTACCAGATCCAAGGAATAGGTTTTGATAAAGTAATTTGTTCTGGGAAAATTACAAATCCAACATTTCCGTCAACATTAAAAATTTCAGAAGGCAGTGGCGTTTGTTTTGAAAATGCTGAATTCAGGAGTTGTTGCGAAAGCCATGGTGAAACTTTCTCAAACCATAACTCAGCATGTTTTTGCAAACCTTTTCCACTGAAGTGAACTCCTTTTCCGTTATCATCTCTCATGTCGCCTTTAAGCTCATCAGTATTTGGCCCTTCCATTGCCACACCTGAAGTCCAAACTGCCTTCTGCGCTTCCTGGATATCATTCGAAAACTCATCTCCCGGAACATGATAGGTTGCCATGGCAGAAAACCAAGGTGCTTTCCATCCGATCGCTTTTTGACTTTCGGTGATTAGTGCATTCATGTAATGCGTATAGAGATTTCCTGGCAGAGTACTATTTCTTTCTCTTGGTTGGTTGGCATCTGATTCTCCTTGATGCCACAATACTGCCCTGAAGCCGAATTTTCCGAGCTCCTTCATTCTATTTATAAATATCTCAAAGGCCTCACCTTTGCTTTGCCATGTTCCATTTTGCAATTGTTCCACTCTCTCAAGAAGTGTAGGTGGAATATTAAATGTTGCACCTTTTGGTAACCATTCGCGAATACTGGTTGCACCTATTCCACAAGCGACTATTCCTACAGGCACATTGTACTGACTGGCAATGGCATCGGCAAAAGGCGGGATAAAACTTCCGCCATCCCCACTTGCCCCCGGCTGGGGATCATTGCACAATTGCCAGAAGTTGCCATTCAAGGTGCTGACAAGATCTGTTTTTGTATGTTGCTTTTCCTCGCCATGATTTGCAGCATTGGATTGGCCTGCAATAACAAACACCTCTCCTATGCCAACATGTTCAACCGACCTTGTTGCAATTATTTTTTTATTGTTTAAAATTCTAATTTCAAATTTGTACCACCCGCCAGAACTTGTCGTGTATATTGATTTGAATGACTTCCCTTTTATGGTAGCGTATATATTTTTCCAGTCAGCCGGCTCTCCTTTTTTGTAAATTTTTATTTCAACTGATGTGATGTCGCTTTTTTCTGTTGATCCCTCAATGTTGATTGTTCCTTTATCCTCAGAAAACCTTTGAAATACCTGATAGTCTATCGGAGAAGTTAAATGCAGTGTTGTATCACTATGCGTAACTTGACTAATGGCATGTGCATTCGTAAATAATGCAATGAACAAAATAAGTATACACTTCTTCATTTTAAAATTTTATAAACCGCGCACTTGTTTCTGCTGAGCTCAACTAAGCAGTACAATGTTGGATAGCTTATGTCTAAAATGCCCCTCATGCCATAGTCTGGTACAAAGATATCATGTAGAAAACCTTTTTCAGGTTGAAATAATAAGTTTATAGCCAAAGACCTGAAAATAGAATCGGTTAGGCACGAAGGTTTTCCCGAAAAAAACTGACCTTAGTATTGTGTCGATTGATCAGTGATATGTGTTGAACAATTATTGAATAACGGGCCATGAGGGAAAACCAATAATAAAACAACTGATTAAGAGCTATTTCAACAATCGCACTTCTTGGTTGAATTCAGATTATATTTAAATTCTATATGAAAAAAGTTCTTATCACCGGAGCAAGTTCAGGATTTGGAAAAGCAATGGCACAAAAGTTTGCATCCAAGGGCGATCGACTAATCATCACCGGCAGACGCAGGGATCTGCTCGAAAGCCTTGCAGAGGAATTGCAGAAGGAGTTTCAAGTATCTGTTTCTGTTAAGGTATTTGACGTACAAGACAGAAAGCAAGTATTTGATGCGCTGCAAAATGACGCTGATTTGGAAGATGTTGATGTTCTTGTCAATAACGCGGGACTAGCTTTGGGAAGGGATTTATTTGATGATGCTGATTTAGATGATTGGGAAACAATGATTGACACGAACGTCAAGGGATTGCTCTATGTAACGAAAGCAGTTATTCCTGTCATGATAAAAAGAGGCAAGGGGCATATTATTAATATTGGCTCAACTGCCGGTAAAGAGGTATATGAAAAGGGGAATATTTATTGCGCTACAAAAACTTCAGTAGATGCAATCAGCCAAGCCCTGCGTATAGATTTGCTGAGGCATAAAATTAAAGTGACAGTGGTTCATCCAGGAGCTGCGGAAACTGAATTCTCTACCATTCGCTTTAAGGGAGATGAAAAAACGGCAAAGTCTGTTTATGAAGGATATCAGCCGCTTCAAGCTGAAGACATTGCTGATACAGTCTACTACTGTGCAAGTTTACCTGAACATGTATGCATCAACAGCGTAGTCATGACATGCACGGCACAGGCCAATTCATTTTATTTAAATAAATAAGGTTGTCAGTTCAAGCCTTTGGCTTGCGAAACAAATCATGTTGTATTCATTTCTTGATGTTAGTTCTAATGAAGGCAATCGACTTACTGCGCCAAAGATATCCTAACCTGAACGCCACCCCTTGTATTTACAGATGGTGCTGCATTTGAAACGTAAGGGTTCATTCTTCGTTGATCAAAATACAGTTGCAGGTTTACTCGATTGCTTAATACATAATCAATAGTTGGCCGTATGCTGATGACTTGTTGCCCGCCGGTAGCAAATGCATTTGATTGATCTAGTCGAGAGTTTGAGTTGATGTCATCGCGGATGCTGAAATCAAATGCGAAGGTGATGTCATTATTAACCTTGCTGCCAGTTTTTTCTTTTCCAATGTTCAATCTGAATGGAAGCGGGAAGCCTCGTTTTCTCCAACGCATCCCAAAAGTTATTTCAGTTGATCTTATTTCACTGAGCTGAAAGTCGATCAAACTCATGCTCAGCTGTCTGGATTTTCTGAATTCTACTCGTCCTGACCATTGACTTGGGGTTGTGAAGTCAATCCCAACTAATGGAGAAAACTGTTCTGATATCAACAGGTTGGGAACCAGGAAATAAGGAATGAAGTTTCCTGAAACAGTATCCAGGAAGGAAGGGAATCCGAACATCAAGGTATCTTGAAAAAGAAGCGCAGTATTAAAGCTATTCATACTCAAGGTTGAATTGTATCCATGAGTCAATGTAAAATTAGACAGGTAGGGTTGTAAAGCTTCAATCCTGCTCAGTCCACTATAGGTCACCCTCCAATTTGGTTTTGGCAGATAGCCCTTGAATGGATTTGTTTTCACCGAACCTGTTTCTCCTGAGCCAATCAGTGAAATGCTATTCGGGTCTTTGTTGGTATAGGCTGCGATGAATGCCGGAACTAATACATCCTGGGCATATCGACCATAGCCTTTGTAATAACCATCTGATCCTACAACATTGCTGTATGGATTTTTCTCGCCTAATCGCTTTGATAATACTTTTCTGTTGTCTTCAAACTTTTTGAAGGTCTCGCTGGTAACATTTGGGTCGAACTTACCAAACAGGGTCTGAAAAGAAATAAAGCTGATGCTGAATCCCCCGCCGCCATATGCACTTAGGGTATTGAAATTTCCAGTGCCTACTGTGTCTTTGAATAAGGTAGAGTAATTTTTACTGATGCTCTTGTCGAGGTTAAGGTCTACCAAGAAATCTCTCAGTGGCTCAACCTGGGCAGTAAGGCTCAGCTTCTGATCATAGTTCTGAAGAAAAAGGTTGTTCAGCATTGGGTCTTTGGTAACCAATCCTTTTTTGGCGATGTCTTGGAGCCAAGCTTGATTGGGTTGTTTGCCCATGATAAAATCAATACCAGGAGCCATGCTTCTCCAGTTCTGTCCCAAAAATTTGGTGCTGTCGGTATACCCCGGAAGAAATGTTGATCCTCCTTCATTGTATGTGACGCCAATTCTTTTTACTGCAGTAAGTGTTTTGAATAGTGCCTTTTCAATTTTTGATAATTCAACTGCTTCCCTCTGCCTTACTTCCCTTTCAATTACTGCTGGTTTTTTCTTCTTGTCTTTGTCGGCTTTCGCAACATCTTCTTTTTTCTTTTTTTCTATTTTCTCTTTTTTCATCAACGGCTCTTCCTTTTTTTCTGTAGGTATTTGTGCCGCAGAGAAACTTGTTTTTCTGTTGTTGGATTCCATCGTTCCGGGCATGACGGCAGTTGGATTGATCATGGTAATCTTGTCTCCAGACGGATCAATATTTAAAGATGCTCTCTTGACTTTTGGTGGTGCAACAGTTGTTGTTTCAAGATCTTCTTCAGCCTCTCCTTTTTTGTCCTTTTTCTGCTTTACCTTTTTCTCTTTAATAACTTCTTCCCTAGGTACAACTTGGTCGGCAGCCCGAAGCAACCTTGATTTGTTATATAGCTGTGTGAGGTTGAATTCTGCCGTGCCTCCAATTTGATTGCTGTTTTGTATCGTGTTTCCAAGATTGACTGCAAGCCTTGATGCGCCCACCCAATTGTAGGTAGTTCTGTACGCAAGGTTAACAGTAGTCCAATCCAAAATTGGAATGCCAGACGTAGGAACATTGTAGGTGATGTCTGCACTTTGGGTATACATCGTGTTCCGTCCGCCTTTCAGGAAATTCTTTCTGATTGAATCCATCTTGTCTCTTGTGTCAATCCTTCCAAATGGCTCATCCACTCTAGAATTATTCAAGGCTTTAAAATCCACATTCAATGAACGGGTTAGATCCCACCGCAGATTGTAGTTTCTGTCAATGATAAAATACTTGTCGTAGGTCTCTGGAATCAAAAATTTACCTCCACCGATATTGCGTGGCCTAATAGCGCCAAACTGTCTTCTGGTATCCATTCTAACGCCTATGAGTGATGGAACTGGATTAAAGTTTACGTTCCGAATAAAATCAAGCCAAGGGGTTTTCGCCTTGATGATTATTTTAAATGGCTCAATGTATTTAGGCTGTGCATTGTAATTGTATCCAACACCTCCTTGCGACTTGTTTACCTGATTTTTATCAATGAGTGGATTGTGCTGACTCGTTTGTGTAACAGAATAGCTGAAGTCGAAGTTTGATATGCTCCAAAGCCTAATCTTCTTGTCAAATTTTGGAGTAAAACGAACATTGGTAAAATTGAAGGTTTTGATACCTGTGAAATCAACCGCATCACGTCTGATTGAATCTCTTTTGTTTTTATATAAATTTAATTTTTGTTTTAGCGTAATGTCTTTGTCATATGGGTCGTACTCAGGCGAACTAATCATTTGAGAAACATTCGCAAAGAATGGAACTTCCAGTCCCAGTTTCTTTGGCAGGAGTTTGCCCAGTTGCAAGTTCGTAGAAAGATCGAACTGTTTGAAGTCGTCACGATATCTGTCATTTACCCTTTGCTCGAGTTGCCCAAAGCCAATTGTATGAATGTTGGTTGACATTGAAATGCTTCCTAAATCAGCAAGCTGAAGGTTCATTTGACCAACTGCTGCCCAACCACCTTTTTCATTTAGTCCAGATAGCCTTAATTCATTAATCCATGCTTCTACGTTTACTGCTCTTCCTCCCCCAGGATCTTTTGCATTTTCAATCCCTGCGAGTACACCCCTTACTTCGCCGAGGTTTGGATTTCCCATGATGGAATAGATTTTTCCATTGATGGTTTTTCGATAGATGACTGTTGAGTTGTTGCTGTATAAATTTCTTTCGTTTTTAAGTTTCACCAATTCCTGCAATTCTATATTCAACTCATTTTCTTCAGGCCATATTACTTTTTCGTCTGTTGTTCCAAATGGTGTTATTTTAAGTGGGTATTTTACTTCATAGAAGTTATTGATGTAGTCGTTTCCAATGCGCACCACTGCATATACTTCGCCGTCGTTGAGCTTTGTGTATTCTGGTAAGCTCTCCGCATGATAGAACATTGACAGGCTGTTGTATTGTCGAAGATCATGGTTGAATGATTTGAATACAGCCCTGCCATCACCTTCCAAAAGGTTTGTGACATTCATGCTTAAGGACTGTTCATTTTGAAGGATATTAATTCCTCCATTGCTCAAAGTTTGAACGCGCTCTATACCAGGCGGTATTCTATAGGGAACTGGACCCCTGCGGTCATTTTCTTCGATATTGACTGCCGATACATTAAATCGGGTGCTGCTATTGGCAAGATCGATTGGTTTATAGAGACCGCTGGTGTCTATGTCGTATCCAAATCTTCTCCAGTTATTTCGAACGAGATCAAGCTTTGCAAAACGTAGTACGGTTGAGTCCTCGAAATCTGTCAGGAACATTCTGAAAAAGCGAATCGACTTGAAGTCGGGAATCTCACCAACTTTATTATTGTATGATGCAATGGGCACCCTAAATTGATACCAGATCTGATCTTGCTTTGTTCCATCAGACAGCGTTACATTGACTATTTTTTTATCTGCAATAAAGTTTTGCCCCACCTGCATCGCTGGATTGGTTGAAGGCTTGATGTCGATGCGGTATTGAAAATACTCTTCCGCTTCATTGAGTGTATTGTCTCTGTTGAGGTCTTCTCCGTCTGGATATAAAGTGAATGCAGAGGCAAATTGAGCACCTGCTTTGGCAATTGGAGAATTCCCTTGTGGATTGTTGAAGTTTTTATAACGTGCTAGAATTCCTGCATTCTCTGTGTCATACGTTTCATCTCGATAATACTTGAAGTTGTCAGACGATGGATCCGCGATTGCAGTTTGGTATGCCTTGGAGTTGTTCCCATATCTTGATGCAAGGTCGCTCAGGTAGCCACTTCTTAGTTTTGTTTCTGCTGAATCTGTTAGTCCGTCTAATCCAACGTCTTGGTATGGTCTATCTGAAGGGGTATTGCTGAAGCCCTGCGTAACTTGTATTGGATTGAGTGGAGAATTACCCCAGTTGGATGTTGCGGTTATTGAAGGAATACTCGGCGTTGGCAAACCATTTTCATAAAACCTTCGAGAATCTTTGAGGATGTCTTCAGAAATATTTCCAAGATTGAGATAGAGTGATCCACCAACAGGGTTTGTGTTTTTTATGAATGGATCCAGAATCCAAAATTCAACAAATTCAATATTCGCAGTTTCGAAATCCGTTTGGTCTAGTCCCCGCATAATACCACCCCAACGTTGACTTGGATTTTTTAGTGTTCCATCAGTTTCAATATTCTCAGCGTCATAATTATACTGCCCTCTCTCTTTTGGATAATAGGAGAGGTCAAATGTTACAAGCTGGCTTTGTCCGAAGTCTGGTGTTCTTCTTGGGAAAATTTCTTGTTGTCCAACACTTCTCACACGAGGATCAGACAATTGGGCAATATCATTTCTAACCGGATTGCTTTGATTCCTTTTTTCTTGAAGTACGGGCTCGATATTATACCATGCGAGCTTTGCCCTATTCTTTCCGTAATCCAGGTTATCGAATGCGCTGGCCTCTGGGAACTTAATGTTGCCAGACCGATCAGTTGCACCAAACGGCGTTGATGCCAATGCCCAACTTATCAATGGGAATCGCAAATCAATGCTTGACTTTGTTCCTTCAAAATCATCCAGATATATCAGGCCCTGTCCACCTTTACCAATTTGTGGTGCATGACCTGGCGTCATTTTTGCGGCCTCTGCTGAAACGCTAATGCTTGAGGTTCCGGTTGGCTCATAAAAAGGAAGTTTGCTCAGCCATTTATTCAACCTTGGAAGTTCTGTATTGTAGCTCAGGTCTAATCCTGTCATGCTGTTGCGAATAGGATCAGAACCGTATTCCATTTTGGTAAAGAATGGACGTTCACTTAGCCTAACCATACTTCCTCCCATTGAAAACTTTTCATTAAAGAGATAGTCCCATCGAAGACCCATATAGGTACGTTGCTGAACGCCAAACGTTGCGTTGTTCTCAAATTGCACGTTTACCGGTAGTCCCGATTGGGTGATGGCGCTGTTAATAATACGCAGGGTCCCAGAAAGGTAGTCAATGGTATAGTCAATATTTTCCTGCAGCGTTTGTCCTCCTGCAGTAACAGTTACAGATCCTTGTGGAATGTTAAAGGCGTTGAGAGAAATTTCCCCTGTTGATCCGCCGGACGACTTCGAGGTTCCTTTCATGATAAACCTATTCAGGTTTGCATAGGTTTGTGCGATGGCTTTGATGGTATCATACAAGGGGTAGAAAAGATATTTGTCTCGCAGTGAAGGGTCACTGGTAAATGCGTATTCGAGGTCACGGCCGAATGGTTCCAGCACAGGAAAAATCACCCTGCTTTGATTTGAGTTCACTGTGAAGCCTTCAACGAAATCAAATACGCCATCTGGCTGAGGATCGTTTTGGTTGTTGAGTCGATCAAGGTTTAACAGTGTAATCAATGGAATACCCGCTTGATCTCCCTCTGGGATGTATCTTTTTTCTCCACCTCCCGGTTCCTGGTACAATACGTTGAATTGAAAATCTTGTCGCTCTAGCTGACCATACCCAACAGGATAGATATTTTTCATCATTAGGTCCCACATCGGCAATGCTGTCCGTTGTGAGGTTCCTTTGAGCAATTTTAGAAAGAGTATATTTTGAACTCCACTTGCAGTGTCAACGGGAATGTCTCGTGCAAATTCACCAACTTGGTAAACTCTTCCATTGACCGTGTATTGATAAGCAACACCCAATACTTCGTCAGGTTGCAGTGTGACGTTAAGGGAGATGAAACCAAGTTGCCTATTGAAGTAATATTGTGATGAGTCGAGTTTTCTTGCAAATGTTTTTTCGAAATCGCGTACAGGAAGTAGGCCAATGCTGTTGAGGTAATTTACAATTTGAGCAGGGTTTCTGCTGCTCGGATTGCTGATTACTTTTGAGTACAAATCATTTGTTCCATTTGACGGTAGGGTGATTCCCGGCCTCGGATTGATGGTTGGAGGTTGTTGATAGGGTTGATCTTCTCCGAGGTCCATCAATCCAACTACATCACGCGCATTGGTGGTAGACCCCATTCTGTTGGTTACCCAAACTTCAAGCCTTAAGAGTTGTACCTGGGAGTTGATGATGGGCAGATTTTTCATTGCCTTGTTATAATCCCGTCTGAAATGTTGCGCAAGAAGAAAGTGTCTGTTCTCCTCATATTCATCCGCTTTGATTTCAAACGGTGTGCTGCTTGAGCCACCTTTGAATCCGGCAGATTGTCTTTGAGAACGCTGACTCGCAAAAACAGTAGAGACCCAAAGCTTACCAAACTGCAGCTGTGTTTTTATTCCGAACAGTTGTTGTGCACCAGGTATGAGTGTGCCCTTTGATGCAAATGAAGTGTTGCCCACTTCTATTTTTTTGAAGATGTCTTCCGCACCTCCGCTGTAATCCAGTTTTAATTGATTTTCAAAGTCGAATGTAGAGAGTGTATTGTAGCTGATCGGAAACTTCATCTTGTCTCCAATGTTACCAATCACATTAAGATTAGCCGCCATGTCAAAATCAAGTCCGCCGTTTCTTCTTGCCCTTTCTGGCAGGGTTGGGTTTTTGATGTTCTGCCCTTGGTATCCTGCAGTGATGTTGACTTCACCCTGTGGCTTGATGTCAATTTTTCCGTTGCCAAACAACCTGTTGAACAGGTCCTCGCCCATCTTCATCTTGGGCTTAACCAGTTTTCTATTGATTAAGCTGCTTGTGTTGGCGCGCTTTTGAAAATATTCACTTTCCGATTTTCTTGCTTGTAGGCGCATGAATTCATCAAAGCTGAGAGAGATGGGTTTTCTGAAATAGCTGTTTCCGATTTTTTCAACGATGTAGTACTCTTTTGTTTTTGGGTCGAAGCTAATCGAATCTTTTAGATTGGCTGGGTCTCTAAGATCAAATGGATTTTTTGATTTCACTGAAAACTTATCTCCTCTTCTGTCTTGAAGAGGATAGCGAAGTGTATCAACTGCAGGAACAGTGTCTTGTTGAACTTGGCTGCTATGCCAACGCGAAAATGCATTAGCCTGCATGCCGGTAGATGCGCTAATTAATAGGGTAAGCAATGTTATCTTAAATGATAACTGTTTCAAGAATTCGATAAAATTTGTTGGAGTAGAGTTCTAATCAAATAAACTGGAGTGATTTTTTGATGAGTGATTCTAGGGTGCTCTCTTCAGGATCAGCAGTGCGTGCCTTTTTTAAGGCAGACTCTGCAGTATTTTTTTGTATGCCCAATGCAATCAATGCATTGAGTGCATCATGATCAATGCTGTGTTGTGAAAATCCGCCAGTAATTATTTCGTGACCTGATTTTACCATTTTATCGCGAAGCTCTAGGATGATTCTTTCTGCAGATTTTCTGCCGATTCCTTTTATTTTTTCAAGTGCCACTGCATTGCCCGATGCAATAGCATTTCTAAGCTCCTGTGGTTGCATGGAAGAAAGCATCATTCTGGCAGTGGATGCACCAACGCCATTTACATTAATGAGCTGTACAAATAATTCTTTTTCCGCCTGTTCAGCAAAGCCAAACAGCGTATGACCGTCTTCTTTAATTTGTAGGTGAGTGAGTAGTGTGCCCTGCTTCAAATCCTGTATCCTGGTGAAGGTATTCAGACTAATCTGTACTTCATAGCCAACACCTTGTACATCAATGTGCATGTATGAGGGTGTTTTTATTGTAAAGTTGCCTGTCAGACTAGCTATCATGGGCTGTAAATTCTGTAGCGAAGATACTAAATAAAGTTTAGGGAGTGGGCTTGGTGAAGTGCTGAACTTGTAACGCTTTCAGCCAAGGGGGTTAACTATTTTTTGATATCATTTCAACCCCTTCAACCGCCCAGCCTTCGGCTGGCAGGTTCAACCTCTTAAACTTCTATCAACCTGCCTTTCCCTATCTTTACATCCCAAAGAATTGATATGCAAAAGACGACTGCAGCCATCACCGCAATTGGCGGCTATGTTCCTGAGGATAAGCTGACCAACGCCGATCTTGAAAAGTTGGTGGATACGAATGATGAATGGATAAAATCCCGCACAGGAATTGATGAAAGGCGGATTTTAAAAGGAGAGGGCAAGGCAACTTCTGATCTTGTTGTTCCTGCTGTAAAGGCATTGTGTGAAAAGAGGGGAATCGACCCCAACGAGATTGATTGCTTGATCGTAGCAACAATAACACCTGACATGTTTTTCCCGAGCACAGCCAATGTGAGTTGCGATAAGCTGGGCATTAAAAACGCCTGGGGATTTGATATTCTTGCTGCTTGCTCAGGTTTTTTATATGGCTTAACTACCGGTGCAGCGCTTATTGAAAGTGGGAGGTATAAAAAAGTAGTGGTTGTTGGTGCAGATAAAATGAGCTCGATTGTTGATTATACAGACAGAACCACCTGTATTCTTTTTGGTGATGGTGCTGGTGCAGTATTGCTAGAGCCCAATCACGAAGGGTATGGGGTGCTGGATAGTATTTTAAAAAGTGATGGAAGCGGCGGCAAATACTTGTATATGAAGGCAGGAGGGTCTTTGATGCCCTCGTCGGCCGAAACCGTTGCCAACAAAGAGCATTTTATTTTTCAAGACGGACAACCTGTTTTTAAATTTGCTGTTACAGGGATGGCTGATGTGAGTTACGAACTTATTGAGCGCAACAACCTGACGGCCGATGACATTGCATGGCTTGTACCGCACCAAGCCAACAAAAGGATAATCGATGCCACAGCAAGACGGATGGGCTTACCGGATGAAAAGGTGTTGATGAATATCCAGCGATATGGTAATACAACGGCAGCAACAATTCCACTCTGCTTGTGGGATTTTCAGGATAAGATGAAGAAAGGCGATAATATTGTGCTTGCGGCATTTGGTGGAGGATTTACCTGGGGAGCTACCTGGGTGAAATGGTTTATGGGTTGAAGGAGTTGAGAGAAGTTGAGGAGGTTGAAGAGGTTGAACCTGCCAGTCGAAGGCTGGGCGGTTGAAGAAGTTGAGGAGGCAGGGGGTTTGTATTTAATTTTCTAATTATGTCGATCAATAAAAAAAAGTTTAAAGGATTTTCTTCTCTCGCCATTCATGCAGGTCAGCACCCTGATCCCATGTATGCACACATTACTCCAATCTATGCCTCTTCTACCTATGTGTATGATGAGGCTGAGCAGGGGGCAAGAAGGTTTTCCGGACAAGAGGAAGGATATATCTATTCCCGTTGGGGCAATCCAACCATGAATGAAGCGGAAGAAAAGATTGCCGCAATGGAAACATTCGGATTGGAAAATAATGGTGTTCAACTTCAAGCGAAGTCGCTGTTGCATGCTTCAGGGATGGCTGCAATCAGTTCTTTGTTTATTGCTACGCTGAAGAAGGGCGACAAAATATTAACCCATTATTCTTTATACAGTGGCACACAGGATTTGATGAAAACGCTTCTCGATCCGTTGGAAGTGGAAGCCATTATTGTTGACCTGAGGGATCTTTCATTAGCAGAAAAATATTTGAAAGAAGATGCCAAGATCAAGATGATCTATCTTGAAACACCTGCCAATCCAACGCTTCAGTGTGTTGACCTCGAAGGGTTGTCGAAGCTTGCAAAGCAATATAGAAAATTAACGGCATGCGACAATACCTTTGCAACTCCGTATCTGCAGCAGCCTTTTAAGTTTGGCATAGATTTTATTGTGCACTCGACAACGAAGTTTTTAAATGGACATGGCACCGCGATTGGTGGTGTGTTATTGGGTACTGATATTGAGTTCATGAAAACCAAGGCAACAAAAACACATCGTTTGCTTGGCGGCAACAGCAATGCCTTTGAGGCATTTTTGTTGATCAATGGAATGAAGACCTTGGAAGTGAGGATGCAAAGACATTGTGATAATGCGATGAAGGTGGCAGAGTTTCTCGATGCACATCCTGCGATTGCAAAAGTGAATTACAACGGGTTGCCAGCGCATCCTGATTTTGCAGTATCACAGAAGCAAATGAGTCATCCTGGAGCCATGATGAGTTTTGAATTGAAGAATGGTTTTGATGCCGGTGTGAAGTTTATGAATAAGCTGCAACTGTGCACCAGAACAGTATCTCTTGGTACTTGTGATACCTTATTGTCGCACCCCGCATCCATGTCGCATTCTAGCATACCCCGCGAACAAAGACTCGAGTATGGAATTACAGATGGATTGATCCGACTCAGTGTAGGGATGGAGAATATTGAGGATATCCTGGATGACTTCTCTCAGGCGCTTGCTCGTTAATATACAGAGTACCAAATCACTCAGGCTACATCCGGCTGTAATTTAGCACATCAAAAACCGAAGTATAAGTATGATTATAAGAAGAGCAACGGCAGAAGATTGTCCAGCGATGCTTGAATTGATTAAAGAACTTGCTGTTTTTGAAAAAGCACCTGATGAGGTTACTGTTGACCCTATTCATTTTGAACAAAGCGGCTTCGGGCCAAATCCTGTTTGGTGGGCATATGTTGTAGAGGAAGTTGAAGCTTCAACCTCTTCAACCTCTTCAACCGCTTCAACTGCTTCAACCCCCTCAACCCCCCTCATCGCCTTTGCCCTTTACTACATCCGCTACTCCACCTGGAAAGGCCAAGTCATGTATTTGGAGGATATCCTGGTTACTGAATCAATGCGTGGAAAGGGGGTTGGCACGATGTTGATGGACAGGCTGATCGAAGAGGCAAAAGAAAAGGGGTTTAGTAGGCTCTCCTGGCAGGTGCTTGACTGGAACGAGCCGGCCATCAATTTTTACA
>CAIXLY010000078.1 GCA_903920455.1 uncultured bacterium
ATGCCATATTGTATCTTTACTACTCCGTATGACTTCTTTCAATCGAAGTCCATCAGAGAACCTTCCTATGCCAAGTGCGGATGGAAGTATTACTTCTTTGGCTTGGTAATTCATTTTCCATGACAACTTTCCATCGGTTAACATAATCTCACTCTGTATTTTTCCATCGGGAGAATGAATACTTATTTTCTCCTGGGCATAAATGGAAGTAGAAAAAAGCAATATCAAAATACTAATCCATTTAGGATAAGTCAGGGTAGCGAACATGTTAAACTTAGTTTTCATAATCAATTAAAATTATTTTTCTTCTATTGTTGCATTATTATTATAGTGGCAAATTGTTTTTGGCTTTTTTCACTATCAATCAAATTGGAATTTCTTTGGCTCTTGACGGTATAATAGGTGTACTTAGCAATTCAACAGCAAGCCTATTTTCTATCATTGGTTTTATAGAATTCCTCTCCTTGTAAATTAAGTAAAAAAAGCCTTCTAGGACTAAAAGTTATGCACGAAATGTCGGTAGTATTTGTCAGTATTAACGTCTAAGCGTCTATCAAAAATCAGTATATTCAATAGCTTGCAAATTCATTTATCAAAATACATTTCAAGAGAATGGGGCATAAAACTGTTGGATATCGCTGGACAATAGCATTCTTGCTATTTTTTGCAACAACCATTAATTATCTTGATCGTCAGGTATTGAGTTTGCTCTACCCTATGTTGCAGGAAGAATTCAAGTGGACGAACTCTCAGTATGCAAATATTGCCTCTGCATTTCAATTTACCTATGCCATTTGTTTGTTATTTGCGGGAAGCGTGATCGATAAGTTAGGTACCAAAAGAGGCTTTATTTTAGCAATCATTATTTGGTCAGTTGGAGCAATTGTTCATGCCGCTGCTATCCCAATCGGAAATATGTTGTTGCCAGTGTTGGGGTGGGTAGGACTCGCAACTGTTCCTGTATCTGTAGTTGGATTTGTTGTTTCTCGATCCCTACTTGCATTGGGGGAGGCTGGTAATTTCCCTGCAGCCATTAAAGTTACTGCAGAGTACTTTCCTAAGAAAGAAAGATCTTTTGCAACTGGCATTTTTAACTCAGGTGCCAATATTGGCGCTGTATTGGCCCCTTTAAGTGTACCCTGGATAGCAGAAAAGTGGGGATGGCAAATGGCCTTTGTTATTATTGGTGCTGTTGGTTTCATTTGGCTTATTTTTTGGATCATTTATTACGATCCCCCAGAGTTTCAAAAGCGACTTTCTTCCAGTGAGTTGAAATATATAAAACAGGAAGATGATGAATGGTCTGAAGGTGATAAGCAGTCTCAAACAAAATTCAAGTGGTCATCACTATTGCGATACAAACAAACCTGGGCTTTCTCACTTGGAAAATTCCTAACTGATGGTGTTTGGTGGTTTTTTCTTTTTTGGTTACCTGCTTTTTTAAAAGAGACCTACGGGATGAACAGTACCGAGATGATGTGGCCTCTGGTGGTTTTGTATAGCATGGTTATGATTGGCAGTGTGGCAGGTGGGTGGTTCCCTGTTTTTTTTATGAGAAATGGGGATAATCCATATGAAGGGCGACTCAAAGCCATGTTGGTCATTGCTGTTTTTCCTCTTGTGGTTTTATTTGCCCAACCCTTTGGGTACATCAGTCATTGGGTCCCTGTCTTGCTTATTGGCATTGGTGCATCCGCACATCAGGCATGGAGCGCCAATATCTTTACCACAGTTTCGGATATGTTTCCTAAAAAGGCAATTGCTTCAGTGGTGGGCATTGGTGGCATGGCAGGTGGAATAGGGGGTGTGATTACTACAAAAGTTGGCGGTGCTATGTTTGATCATTACAAATCTTTGGGCCATATTGAGACGGGTTATAAAATCATGTTCTCTTTTTGTGCCATTGCCTATCTTATTGCATGGGCATGTATGAAAATACTGGTACCCAAGTTCAAGCAAATAGACGATTTATAGTGCTTGTGATCTTATCAATTTGGGTTTATTGTATATTTAGGCTTGAATCAGCGTGGCCATATTTCAGAGAATGACCGACGCCCTGATCAAATTGAATTTTAATTTTTATGTCAACGCTTAATTTACCTTTTTTGAAAGAAAACTTTTTGTTGCAAAATGCTACTGCAGAAAGACTCTATTTTGATTTTGCCGCACCCCAACCCATTATCGATTATCACTCTCATCTTTCTCCATTTGAGGTGGCCTCGGATAGAAAATATAAGAACGTCACCCAACTGTGGCTTAGTGGAGACCATTATAAATGGCGTGCAATGCGGTCTGTTGGACTGAATGAAAAATATATAACCGGATCAGCTTCCGATGAAGAAAAGTTCGCAGCATGGGCAAAAACTGTTCCACAGACTTTAAGGAATCCATTGTTTCATTGGACGGCTTTGGAGCTGAAGCATTCTTTCGGTGTATCAGAATACCTAAACGAGGCAACTGCCTCTTCAGTTTACGAACAGTGCAATGGGATACTTCAGGGGGGCTTAACCACAAGAGCTATTCTCGAAAGTTATCGTGTTGAGTATCTGTGTTCAACAGATGACCCATGTGATGATCTTTCCTATCATCACCAAATCAGTAAGGATAGTTCTTGTGCTATTGCCGTTACCCCTTCATTTAGGCCTGATAAATCTTTTGCGATAACTGATTCGGTAAACTTTTTAGCCTATTTGCAACATCTATCTCAAGCTTCTGGCGTGATCATTAAGGATATGGATGGCTTGTTAGAGGCACTTCAACAGCGGGTTAATTACTTTGCTGATGCAGGCTGCAGAATGGCTGATCATGGCCTCTCTCAACTGCCGCTGAACAGAAGTTTCACTTCATCACTTGAGTCAGAGTTCAAAACTTTTTTGCTTACCCATGGAGAGAAACCTTTTTCTGATCCTGAATCTTTTGTTTTTTATGTATTGTCATCGCTCTGCAAAATGTATCATGCCAAGGGCTGGATACAGCAGTTCCATTTGGGAGCCATTCGAAACAACAATTCAAGATTGAAACAACAGTTGGGCGCGGATGCTGGGTTTGATTCTATTGGTGATTATCCTCAAGCAGAGCGACTCTCCCAATTTTTGAATGCACTTGATTCAACTGATCAGTTGACAAAAACAATTCTCTATAACCTCAATCCCGCAGACAATGCATTGTTTGCTTCCATGTGCGGTAATTTTAATGATGGGTCGATTAGGGCCAAGGTTCAGTATGGTCCGGCCTGGTGGTTCCTTGATCAGAAAAACGGCATGGAGCAGCATTTGAATATGCTATCTGACATTTCACTGCTCTCCACATTCATTGGGATGATTACTGACAGTAGAAGTTTTCTTTCCTTCTCTCGTCATGAGTACTTCAGAAGAATACTGTGCAACATGCTCGCAAAAGACATGGCAGATGGAATTCTTCCAAATGACGAGCAGTGGATTGGAAAGATGGTCTCTGATATTTGTTACAAGAATGCGAAAGACTATTTGGGACTTTAGTCTATAGGGTTCTTAGGTGCATCCCTTTTGTTTTGGTGAACGCCCTCATGCCAACGTGGGATAGGGTTGCGCCAAATCCGGAGTGCTTTCTGCCACTCCAAGGAAGTGCTGCACTAACCCTGTCGCAACAATTCCAATAGCCACTTCCTGCATCTATTTCATTAAGAATATTTTCTGCACGTGATTGGTTGGAACTATAAACAGAAGCAGTGAGGCCATATGCCGTATCCTTCATTAGTTTCAGGGCCTGCTCATCACTTTCAACTTTCATGATGCCAATTATCGGTCCGAAAGATTCTTCCTTCATGACTTGCATTTCATGGGTTACATTGATCAATACAGTTGGTTCAAAATAATATCCTTTGCGGTCAATTCTTTTTCCTCCAGTCAATAGAGTACCTACTTTTTTAAGTGCATCTTGAACTTGATTTTCAAGGTATGATAATTGCGACTTTCTGCTGAGCGGGCCAATATATACACCCTCTTCATTAGGATCTCCAATTTTCCATGATTGAACTTCTTTTACAAACTCATCAAC
>CAIXLY010000079.1 GCA_903920455.1 uncultured bacterium
GCTTCCGTATTCATACTTCTGATGATACAGATATCGTCTGCTATTGATCCGATATGTGGGAATAAACTTGATATGGAAGCACCTGATTGTCCGTACTGATTGAAACCAAATGCAGACCCTACCAATGGAAACTTGTCTTGGAATGCAGTCATGCCAGTTAGCCTTTGTCCATTGCGTATGGACGCAGGAAGATCTTGGCCATGCATGGTATTCAAAAGCGGCTTGTGGTCAAATGTCTCAAGTTGTGATGGGGCACCATTTTGAAAGAGGTAGATGATGCGCTTTGCCTTAGGTGCAAACTGCGCCAATCCAACTGGCATAGTATTTTGCATACCGCCTGCACCAAAGAGTTGATCTTTAAACAGCATAGTTCCCAGAGCGGCACTACCGATTCCCAGTCCTGCTTTCGTAAGAAAATGTCTTCTGGTAACGTTGAGCCTAAATTGTTTTTCGTGGTTATCCATCTTTTTTATTTTACTGTGGTTTCGTCTAAGTTGAAAAGCATTTGGTTTACCTGCATCAGTGCTGCAGCTTGAGCAATATCTTTTGTGATAATTTGATCTAATTCTCCTGCACTTAGATAGCCAGCACTTTTTTTCTTGTCTTGGTTGAATTTGATTTTTTCCTTTTGGTAATAATCAAAGAGCATGGCGATTTCATTGGCCTTAGGCTTTCTGCACACTATCGTTCTGAATACCCGTTCAACCTTCTGTTCTTCCGTAAGTTTCATGTTGGCTGTTTTTTGTGCCAACACCCTTGCAGATTCCAATGTTTGTGGATCATTCATCAGCACAAGTGCTTGAAGTGGGGTATTTGTTCTTGTTCTGCTCACCTCGCATTGATCTCTCGTGCTCGCATCCATGATCAGCAAGGCTGGTGGGGGAGCAGTACGTTTAATGAAGGTATATAGACCTCTTCTATACAATTTGTCGCCCTTGTCTTGAACATACCTGGCCAATTCTCCACGTCCAGAGGTTGTAGATTCCCATACCCCTTTTGGTTGATAGGGCTTAACACTTGGTCCGCCTATTTCAGGATTGATGATTCCTGATGAACTGAGGATTAAGTCGCGCTGCAACTCTGCGCTAAGCCTAAGTCTAGGGAAGAAGCTATAGTATTTATTGTCAGGGTCTATTTGATAAACTTTAGCAGTTCTTTTTGCAGACTGTTTATAGGTTGCAGATGATACCATCAGCTTAACAAGTTTTTTGATATCCCATCCACTTTCGCGGAATTCAACTGCTAGCCAGTCGAGCAGTTCTGGATGAGAAGGCAGTTCACCTTGCATTCCAAAGTCTCCTGTGGTTTTTACAAGACCCCTTCCAAACAATTCATTCCAAACCCTATTTACATATACCCTAGCCGTGAGTGGGTTTTGAGGATCAAGCATCCACTTTGTCAATCCCAAACGGTTTTTTTCGAACTTCTTGGTGTTGAAAGTGAGAACAGAAGCAGGAGTAGCCATGTCTACGGTGTCTGCAGGTTGATCATAAGCACCTCTTCTCAGTAGCCTTGTTTGACGAATGTTAGAACTGTCTTGCATGACCATGACGTTAACCGCATTGGTATCTTTCTTGTTGATGAAGTTTAGCAAACTGTCAACATCTTTAGAAGTGATTTTTACAATTGGCGGATCAGCATGAGAGGCATCAATTGTTCCAACAATTCCTTTCTCCGGAACCCTGTCGAAGAATGCAAACATGCTGTAATAATCTTTCTGCGAAATCGGATCAAATTTATGATCATGGCACTTAGAACATTCTAGCGTGATGGCCATGAAAGCTTTCCCGAACGTATTGGTTCTATCCGTTACGTATTCAATTCTATACTCTTCGTCAATTACCCCACCCTCTTGAGTAATCTTATGATTTCTATTAAAGCCGGTAGCGAGTAGCTGCTCTTTGTTTGGAGTTGGCAGTAGGTCGCCGGCAATTTGCCATGTGATGAACTTCGAGAAAGGATAGTTTTCATTGAAAGCATGAATAACCCAGTCGCGCCAAGGCCACATGGTGCGATAACCATCATCCTGGTATCCATGGCTATCAGCATATCTAGCAAGGTCTAACCATTGGATAGCCATTTTTTCACCATAGTGTTTACTTGCAAGCAACTCATCTACGACTTTTTCATAAGCATTTGGTGAATTATCATTCAAAAACTTTTCTTGTTGTTCTACTGTCGGAGGCAAACCGGTGATGTCCATTGAAACTCTCTTCAGCAGCGCTTCTTTATCAGCTTGTTCATTTTGCTTCAATCCCTTTTCTTCCAGTTTGGCAAAAATGAAATTGTCAATCGCGTTTTGAGGCGCAAGTGATGCATCTACTTTTGGCACTTCAGGTCTTGCTGGTGCGATGAACGACCAATGTTTTTTGTATTTAGCACCTTGTTCAATCCACTTCTTTAATATTTGAATTTCGTTTTTTGAAAGTGCCAGATTGCTGTTAGGAGGAGGCATCAGCTCAGCGGTATCAGCAGTTATTATGCGATAGTAGAGTGCAGATTTAAGTGGATCTCCTGGTACAACAACATGTTGTGTGATATCTTCTTTTAGTGCTGCGTATGCTCCTTGCTCTGAGTCTAGCCTTAGATTGGCCTGTCTCTTGTTGGCATCTGGACCGTGGCACTTGAAACACTTGTCGGATAATATTGGACGTACATGATAATTGAAGTCCACAACATCAGGCACTCCGCCTTCTTCAACTTGCTTTTGAGAGGTAGTGAAGTAGGCAACCAACCCTATGAGTAATGCCAAGCTTGTACCTGCTAAAACCTTTTTATTGAAAGATAAATTCATGTGATATTGCGTTTCGTTGGTCCTGTTAAATAAATCAGCTACAATTTATGCATTTTTCAGTTTTTTTGTCATCTTTTTACTGCTTTTTTGTTTACAGATTGCACACAACAAAACTTGGCAATGCAATTCTGAAAAGATGTTACTAAATTCTTTTCAGGTATTCCAACTTGAATTATTTAACTGTGGTTTCGTCAATATTGAAGAGCATTTGATTCACTTGCATCAATGCAGCTGTTTCAGCGATATCTTTGGTGTTAATCTGTTCAAATTCTCCAACTGCCAGGTAGCTTGAAGCTCTTTTCTTATCTAGGGTGAATTTATTTTTTTCCTGTTGATAGTATTCCAGGAGCATCTTAATCTCGTTTTCCTTGGGTTTCCTGCACAATACGGTCCTGAACAATCTTTCTATCTTTTGCTCTTTCGAAAGTTTCATGTTGGCTGTATTTTGTGCCAGCACCCTGGCCGCCTCCAACGTTTGGGGATCATTCATCAGCACAAGTGCCTGCAGTGGCGTGTTTGTTCTGGTTCTGGTCACCTCACACTGGTCTCTTGTACTGGCATCCATGATCAGCAGTGCTGGTGGAGGAGCTGTACGTTTTATGAACGTGTAAAGGCCTCTTCGGTATAATTTGTCAGCTTTATCCTGAATATACTTTGCCAATTCGCCACGCCCTGATGTAGTGGCCTCCCAGACCCCTTGTGGCTGGTATGGTTTTACGCTGGGACCTCCAATTTCAGGATTTAGCACACCTGATGAACTCAATATGAGATCTCGTTGAAGCTCAGCATTTAACCTCAATCTTGGAAAATAACTGTAATATTTGTTGTCAGGATCTATCTGATATACTTTTTGAGATCTTTTCGTTGTCTGCTTGTATGTTGCTGAAGTGACGATCAACTTAACCAGTTTTTTGATATCCCATCCACTTTCCCTGAATTCAACTGCAAGCCAGTCGAGCAGTTCTGGATGAGAAGGCAGCTCGCCTTGCATTCCAAAGTCTCCTGTGGTTTTGACAAGGCCTCTTCCAAACAATTCATTCCAAACCCTGTTCACATAGACCCTAGCTGTGAGTGGGTTTTGAGCATCAAGCATCCACTTCGTCAATCCCAAACGGTTTTTTTCGAACTTCTTGGTGTTGAATGCAAGCACAGATGCAGGGGTTGACATGTCGACCGTATCTGAAGGCTGATCGTAGGCACCTCTTCTAAGCACACGGGTTTTGCGAATATCGGCGCTGTCTTGCATCACCATTACTTTAACTTCACCCGTATCCTTCTTATTGATGAATGTCAGCAAGCTGTCAACCTCCTTTGAGGTAATTTTCATTAGAGGGGGATCTGCATGAGAGGAAAGAGAAAGGTTGTCGGCAAGTCCCTGATCAGGAACCCTGTCGAAGAATGCAAACATGCTGTAATAATCTTTCTGGGATATCGGATCATATTTATGGTCATGACATTTTGAGCATTCAAGTGTAATGGCCATGAAAGCCTTTCCAAAAGTGTTCGTTCTGTCTGTCACATATTCTATTCTATATTCTTCCTCAATCACACCACCTTCTTGTGTGATTTTGTGATTGCGGTTAAAGCCTGTAGCAAGCAATTGTTCTCTTGTAGGATTGGGAAGAAGATCACCGGCAAGTTGCCAAGTGATGAACTTCGAGAACGGATAATTTTGATTGAAGGCATGGATTACCCAATCACGCCAAGGCCACATGGTTCGGTAGCTATCATCTTGGTAGCCGTGGCTATCAGCATACCTTGCGAGGTCTAGCCATTGAATGGCCATTTTTTCACCATAGTGTTTGCTTGCAAGTAATTCATCTACGACTTTTTCATACGCATTTGCTGAATTATCGTTCAAAAACTTTTCTTGTTGTTCTACAGTTGGCGGTAAGCCTGTTATGTCCATTGAAACCCTCTTCAGCAGGGCTTCTTTGTCGGCTTGTTCACTTGGCTGCAATCCCTTTTCTTTAAGTTTCGCAAGTACGAAATTATCAATTGGGTTCAAGGGTTTAGCATCAATATCTACTGAGGGAACCGCCGGCCTTGTAGGCGAAATGAAGGACCAATGTTTTTTATACTTTGCACCTTGCTCAATCCATTTCTTTAATATTTCTATTTCAGTTTTGGATAGTGAAAGATTTGCATTTGGGGGAGGCATTACCTCTGCAGTATCAGTACTTATCAGGCGAAGGTAAAGCGCTGAATTGAGCGGGTCTCCTGGAACAACAACATGCTTAGTAACGTCTTCTTTAAGTGCCGCATATGCGCCCTGCTCTGAGTCTAGCCTTAGATTGGCTTGTCTCTTGTTGGCATCTGGCCCATGGCACTTGAAACACTTGTCGGATAATATGGGACGAACATGATAATTGAAGTCCACCACATCAGGAACTCCACCTTCTTGTTGTTGCTTTTCTGAAGTAGCAAAATAAGTAGCTAGTCCAATTACCACCAAAGCACTTATACCTATTATTATCTTTTTATTGATAGCCATTATTATGAGGATGGGAAATTACGGTTAGAGAATAAAATAAGTGGAATGAATTTAAGAGTTTATTAGTTGTCAGATGATATTTTTCTAATTTTTCTTTTCATCAACTGCCCGGGATTAATGGCTAATTTTGTAAGTAGTTCATTTAAATAAACTTGAGTTATATGGCAGTTATAATCCCTTCAAACCTCAAGAATATTTCGCTCATTAATTTTGTTGAGGAAATTGCTCAATTGGCAACGCCTGATGAGGTCTATTTTTGTAATGGTTCAGATGAAGAATATCAGAAACTCTGTAACCAACTAGTCATAAACGGCACGTTCACTAAATTAAATGAAGAGCGCTGGCCCAACAGCTTTGCTTGTAATTCCGACCCCAGTGATGTTGCCCGCGTAGAAGATAAAACGTTTATCTGCAGCCGCAGAAAGGAAGATGCAGGTCCAACCAATAATTGGATGGATCCCAAAGAGATGAAGACAATGCTCAAAGGGTTGTTTAAGGGTTCAATGAAAGGGAGAACGATGTATGTGATTCCCTTTTGTATGGGACCTTTGGGCTCGCCGCTCTCCAAGATTGGTGTTCAGGTAACAGATTCCGCGTATGTGGTGGTGAATATGCACATCATGACGCGGGTGGGAGATAAGGTGTTGGCTCAGCTTGGTGCCGAGGGAGAATTTATTCAGTGTTTGCATTCTTTGGGAGCCCCTTTGGAACCTGGACAAAAAGATATTTCCTGGCCCTGCAATCCAACTACAAAATATATTGTACACTATCCGGAGGACAGGGCTATTGCGTCTTACGGTTCAGGTTATGGGGGCAATGCACTTCTTGGAAAGAAATGCTTTGCGTTAAGAATAGCTTCGGCGATGGCGAAAGAGGAAGGTTGGTTGGCAGAACACATGTTGATCCTTGGGGTTGCAGACCCGAAGGGAAAGAAAACCTATGTTGCTGCTGCGTTTCCTAGTGCATGCGGGAAAACAAATTTTGCCATGCTTATACCACCTACAGATATGAAAGGGTGGAAGATCACCACTGTTGGAGACGATATTGCATGGATCAAGCCAGGGAAGGATGGTAAACTTCATGCGATTAATCCTGAATATGGGTATTTTGGAGTTGCTCCTGGTACAAATGCAGATACCAATCCAAACGCAATCGCGGCACTGTCAAAAAATAGCATTTTTACCAACGTTGGTATTACGCCCGAAGGTGATGTTTGGTGGGAAGGGCTTTCAGAAAAGGCTCCAACAAATGTATTGAACTGGCGAGGTGAACTTCATGATCCAGCATCTGGAAAGCCTGTTGCCCACGCCAATGCGCGGTTCACTGCACCGGGACACCAAAATCCAAGCATAGATCCGGATTGGGAAAATCCAAATGGAGTTCCAATTAGTGCTTTTATTTTTGGTGGAAGAAGGAGCACAACCATCCCATTGCTTTACCAAGCATTCAATTGGAACTTCGGGGTCTATCTGGCTGCCACCATGGGTTCAGAAACTACTGCCGCAGCATTTGGTGAAATCGGGAAAGTGAGGAGAGATCCATTTGCGATGCTTCCCTTCTGTGGCTATCACATGGCAGATTATTTTAATCATTGGTTGCAGCTAGGGCGTAACCTTCCAAATCCCCCAAGAATTTTTGGGGTAAATTGGTTCCGAAAAGATAGCAATGGTAAATTTTTGTGGCCTGGCTTTGGAGAAAACATGCGGATGTTAAAATGGATTGTAGAACGTGTGGAAGGAGAAGTGTCTTCTATTGAAAGTCCAATTGGCTGGATGCCCAAGTATGAGGATATCGAATGGGGTGAACTTGCTTTTACTGAGGAACAATATGATCAGGTGATGGAAGTTGACCGGGAGGCATGGAAAAATGAAATCTTGAATCACGAGGAATTATTCTCCAGAATGTTCGACAGGCTTCCAAAAGAGTTTTTTTTCATGAGGGAACTCTTGTTGTCTGGACTCTGGAGATCTCCGGAACATTGGTCTCTGGCACCTGAGATACATTAAGATATTTTTGCATGAGGCAGATAAGATAGCTCCAATAAGACTAGCATAACCTGCTTTAGGGGGCTTTTGAGTGGTGAAACATCTTTTGCTGTTGTCCACTTCATGCAATACTTTTGCACCAGTAATAAAATGTATTTATGGGAAGGATTATTGCTTTTCGCGAAGCCCTTAGGGAAGCGATGCAGGAAGAAATGAGGAGAGACGAAAGGGTATTTTTAATGGGAGAAGAAGTTGCTGAATATAACGGTGCCTACAAGGTGAGCCAGGGTATGCTCGATGAATTTGGTGCCAAGCGAGTTATCGATACTCCTATTGCTGAGCTGGGCTTCACTGCCATTGCTGTTGGTGCAGCACAAAACGGGTTGAGGCCAATTGTGGAGTACATGACCTGGAATTTTGCAGTTTTGCCGCTCGACCAAATTCTCAACACCGCTTCAAAAATGCTTGCCATGAGTGGCGGACAAGTTGGTTGCCCAATTGTATTTAGGGGTGCCAATGGATCTGCTGGTCAGCTGGGAGCTCAACACTCAACAGCCTTTGAAAGCATGTACGCCAATATCCCAGGGTTGAAGGTAATTTCTGTTTCAAATCCCTATGATGCAAAAGGGTTATTGAAGAGTGCAATACGCGATGATGATCCTGTTGTGTTTATGGAAAGCGAAGTGATGTATGGTGAAAAAGGTGAGGTTCCTGAGGAAGAGTATTTGATTCCAATTGGAAAGTCAGACATCAAGAGAGCAGGAAGGGATGTTACGATTGTATCTTTCAACAAGATGATGAAAGTAGCCCTAGGCGCAGCTGAAGAACTTGAAAGGGAAGGAATCAGTGCAGAGGTAATTGATCTTCGTACGATTCGTCCGTTGGACTGGATGACGATTCTAGAGAGTGTTAAAAAAACAAACAGGTTGGTTATTGTTGAAGAGCAATGGCCATTTGCTTCTATATCCTCAGAAATAAGTTACAGAATTCAGAAAGAAGGATTTGACTACCTCGATGCACCAATCAGAAGGATTACTGCAGCTGATGCACCAATGCACTACGCACCAAATCTTGTAGCGGCCTATCTTCCTGATGTTGCTCGAACCGTTCGGTTGGTTAAGGAAGTGATGTATACAAAGAAGTAGTATTTTAAATATTTTACGCTAAACCCGGTAATTCCGGGTTTTTTTTTGACAAATAGGAAGTAAAATTATCTATGAAAAAACTATCGTGTTTTATTGTCTTTAGTTTATCACTTTCTATTGCAGGCGCTCAGGAAAAGAAAGATGTACCGGTGCAATTGGACACCGTGTTGGTTAGAGGGTTTGAATCCAATGCAACATTGTTGAAAGTTCCTGCATCCATTTCATTGATTTCCGGTTCTGATTTACACAAGGTTTCAACAAGTTCGTTGCTTCCATCTTTTAATGGTCTTGCTGGGGTGCGGATGGAAGAAAGATCACCGGGTAGCTACCGATTATCTGTTCGGGGAAGTCTGTTGCGTTCACCTTTTGGGGTTCGCAACATCAAGGTTTATCTTGATGATTTTATTTTCACCGATGCAGGCGGCAATACCTATCTGAATTTATTGGATGTGAACAGTCTGGAAAAGGCAGAGCTTGTTAAAGGCCCCTCCGGAAGCATCTATGGAGCTGGAACTGGGGGTAGTTTATTGCTTTCTTCATCTTCAATGGAACACCATGCGGGGATAGACACAAGTACATTGAGATTAAGGTTGTCAGGAGGTCGATTTGGAACATTTCAAGAATCGGTGCAATACAGGCTTAATAAAAAAAAGTACTTGATTCAAATCAATCAGGGTCATGTTGAATCAGATGGATTCAGGGATCAGAGCAGCATGAGAAAAGATAACCTTCAGTTTAGTTTAAAACTTAAGGGTAGTGAAAAAATAAGGACAGATTTTTTTATGCTTCTTTCGGATTTGTCTTACCAAACACCAGGTGGACTAAACGCCAATCAACTTGTTGCTAATCCACGGCAATCAAGGCCAGCAACAGTTGTGTTTCCTTCTGCTGTTGAACAGCACGCTGGAATATTCAACAAAACTGTTTTGTTTGGTGTATCTAATCATATTAGTATTTCATCCGCATGGAGCACAGTAACTTCAATAAGTTCCTCATTGGTGGAGTATAAAAATCCATTCATCACCAATTATGAAAAACGTGGCGAAGCAAATATTGGATTGCGCGCTAAACTCATGTATCAACCGAAAGGGTTACTTGGCTTGCAGTGGGTGAGTGGTGTGGAGCTTCAGCATGGGGCATATAAGATTGACAGCAGCGGAAATAACAAGGGCATTCCTGATGGCAATAGGGTAAGAGATCAGCTCACGAGCAATCAACAGTTTGTATTCTCACAGTTAAGTATTCACCCATTTAAATATATCAGTGTACAATCTGGGATTAGCATCAATCGCTTTAATTATAGCATTGAGAGAACCTTTGGGTTGCCTTTGTCTGCTAGAACTCCTGTGGAATTTAATCCTCATTTTCTTCCTCGTTTGGCGTTACTGATCGCGCCAATTGAAGGGGTCAGCATATATGGTCAATTGTCAAGAGGCTATTCATCTCCAACCATTGCAGAGGTTAGACCCTCTGCAGGAGGCGTCTATGCAGGATTGCAGGCTGAGCATGGATGGAACCGTGAAGTTGGCGTTAAGCTTTCTGCGTTAAGAGGCCGACTCTATTCATCTTCTGTATATTTTGATTTTAGTATACAAGATGCGATTGTCAGGCAAACAAATTCTTCTGGAGCAGAGTACTTTAGCAATGCCGGTGCTGTAAGGCAAAAAGGATTTGAGCAAGAGATTGCATGGGTCATCATCAATAAGCAAGCGTCTTCTAACCTTAATTATTTAAAGATTGAGAGTGCGCTCACCGTAAATAATTTTCGATTTGAATCCTACACTTTAAATCTTGATAATTTTGCCGGAAAAAAACTTACGGGCGTTCCGGATATCACGCTGAGTACTTCAGCTGAAATACATTTTCTGCACCATTTCTTTTCCAACATCAACTTTATTCAGGTAGGAAAAATTCCACTCAACGACGCAAATACTGTATTTGCAAAAGAATATGGTTTGTGGCAGGTCAGGTATGGCTGGCGCGGGAAGTTGGCTGGTAGAGCAATGGAGTTCTATGCATTGGTGGACAACCTTACCAATGTGAAATACAGTTTAGGCAATGATTTGAATGCTTTTGGTGGAAGGTATTATAATCCTTCTCCCAGCAGAAATCTTTTGATAGGCTGCAAGGTTGATATCAAGTAATTATTTTTTTACTGGAAGACGTTGTGCAAATAACCATGGAAGCAATGTCGGTTCCATGAAAGCATTTCTCCAACTGTCATGACCAACCTCTGGGTATTCTGTGTACTTGACTTTGGTGTTTGATGTATGCAATGAATTGTAGATTAGTCTTGAGTTTGAAACAGGTATTACTGGATCCTTATCGCCATGGAACAACCAAATGGGCATGTCTTTTCTGTACTTGGTTAACCTTGCTGGGTTTCCTGCTCCGCAAATCGGAATTGCAGCAGCGAATACTTCCGGTCTTCTCCATAATAATTCAATTGTGGCAAAACCTCCCATGGAGAGTCCGAAGATATATACACGTCGCTTATCCACCTGAGAGGAACTTGTCAAGGTATCTATAAAATCAGACACAAGTTTTAGGGGTTTTCTCATTGGGGCATCTTCAACATACTCATATCCTGTACTGTCTTTTTGCGATGTTCTTTTATATTCTGCCCACTTGTCGTCTTTTGGGCATTGAGGGAAAACAACAATTGCAGGATACTTTGCCCTGTTTGCAGAATCTAAAAACATGTCTGCGCCCCATGTCAGTTGGGCTTCATTATCGTTGCCCCTTTCTCCTGCACCATGAAGGAAAATGATTAGCGGATATTTTTTATTTGATTGAAAGTTAAGTGGGGTAAGAATTCTGCAGGGTAGGGTATCTTCTCCAACAATGAAAAGTTGTTTTTCAAACAGGTTTTTTTCTTGTGCACTGCTTTGTGTCATTAGCATGATCAGTAATGAGATGATGAGTCCAGACTTCTTCATTGGTCGGTATTGTGGTTCGTGTTTTCCAAGTTAAAAATAGTCAAAATTCAATTGTTATAGTCGCCTTGTAATGATAGGCAATATTTCTTTTTTCCATGCAGTGAAATTGCCTTCCAGAATTCTTTCCCTAGCCTCGTTCACTAACCAAAGGTAGAAGGCGAGGTTTTGAATACTGGCAATGGTAAGGCCAAGAATTTCCTTACTTTTTAACAGGTGTCTGAGGTAGGATTTTGAGTAATAGGAAGAGACCTCATTGGTTAGGTTTTTGTCTATCACATCATGATCGAATTCCCACTTTTTATTGTCGATATTGATGATGCCTTCTGTGGTGAAGAGCATTGCGTTTCTGCCGTTTCTTGTGGGCATAACACAATCAAACATATCAACGCCTAGGGCAATGCATTCGAGCAGATCTGCTGGGGTACCAACTCCCATGAGGTAACGAGGTTTATTTTCTGGAAGGTGTTCGCAACACCATCCGCAATATTCGTAAATTAATTCGGTCGGTTCTCCTACGCTGAGTCCTCCAATGGCATTGCCAACGGCATTTTTTGAAGCAACATATTCGCAAGATGCTTTTCTAAGGTCCTTTTCTGTTCCACCTTGAACAATGGGGAAGAGATTTTGGGTGTAGCCATAAAGAGGTTCTGTATCTTGAAATCTATCAAAGCATCTGTCTAGCCAGCGGTGGGTGAGTTCCATCGATTTTTTTACATAGCCATATTCGCTAGGATAGGGCGGGCATTCGTCGAATGCCATGATGATATCGCCACCAATTACTCTTTGGATATCGATTGCTTTCTCAGGGGTGAAAAGATGCTTGGATCCGTCTATATGGCTTTGAAACAATACACCCTCTTCCGATATTTTTCTATTTGCAGCAAGAGAAAAAACCTGATATCCACCACTATCGGTAAGAATTGGTTTATCCCAATGATTGAATTTGTGCAGTCCACCTGCAGTTTGCAATACTTCCAAACCTGGCCTCAGGTAAAGGTGATAGGTATTGCCCAAAATTATTTGTGCTTTCACATCAGATGCGAGCTGTTGCTGTGAAACAGCTTTTACTGTTCCAGCGGTACCAACCGGCATAAAGATGGGAGTTTGGATTACACCGTGGTCAGTGGTGATGGTCCCTGCCCTTGCCTGAGACAAAGGGTCTTTCTTCTCAAGAGTAAAGCTGAGTGCAGGCATGCTGCAAGATAAAGAGAATGAAGGGCATGATTAATTTTTAAATTCAATTTCGTTTCTTGCCATTAACTGTTACTTTTGGTCTGAATAAATACATATTTATGGAAACTGGACTTCTTCATTTGCACAATTTGCTTCGTTGGGTAGTATTAATATTGCTATTGGTGTCAATTTACAAAAGTTATGCAGGCGGGGCTGGCAACAAGCAGTTTACGGCTTCTGACAAGAAAATTTGGCTGTTTACCATGATTGCTTCGCATATTACCTTATTGCTTGGCCTTTATCAGTGGTTATTGGGAAGATATGGTGTGTTGAGTTATATAAAGCCTGAAGGCAGCTCAACCATGAAGGACCCTTTTCTTCGGTTTTTCCAGGTTGAACATCCCATATCCATGCTTCTTGCTATTCTTTTTATAACGCTTGGTTATGGAATGTCTAAGAAACAAGTGGAAGACGGGGTGAAGTTCAAGAAGGCGCTGCGCTATTTTGTCTTGGCACTGATCCTGATTTTGGCTGCGGTACCTTGGCCATTCAGGGGTGATATCATTGGAAGGCCGCTTTTCCCTGGAATGTAAAAGATTGTATTTAGTATATAACTAGTTGAATTTAAATTATTTATATGCTAAATATCACATTTTTAGTCCCTTTTAATTTCAATTCGTCAATTCTCTGGCACGACTTGGTTAAAATATCTGAAAGATATTTTTCTAATTATGCTGATTCTCTTATCTTTGCGCTCCCAAAAAGTATGGCCAAACAAGCTCTCATTAAACAAGACGGTAACATAACAGAAGCACTCAGCAATGCTATGTTCAAAGTGAAATTGGAAAACGGACATGAGATTCTTGCTACTATTTCGGGTAAAATGAGGATGCACTATATACGTATTCTTCCTGGTGACAGGGTAGGCGTTGAGATGAGTCCTTATGATTTGACAAGAGGAAGAATCATTTTCAGGTATAAATAATAATTGCTCCTCGTGAGCCAAAAACAGATATATGAAAGTAAGAGCATCCATCAAAAAACGCAGCGCTGATTGCAAAATCGTGCGTAGGAAAGGAAAACTTTATGTGATTAACAAAAAAAACCCTCGCTACAAGAAACGTCAGGGTTAATTTAATAAATACAAAGTACAAACACAATAAACATCTATGGCTCGTATCGCAGGTATTGATTTGCCGAAGAACAAAAGAGGAGAGATTGGTCTGACCTACATCTTTGGAATTGGACGTTCTACTGCCCAGTATATTTTGGGAAAAGCAGAAATTGATTTTAACAAGAAAGTAAATCAGTGGAATGATGAGGAACTGACTTCAATCAGGAACATCATCACCAATGAGTTCAAAGTGGAAGGACAGCTTCGTTCTGAGGTTCAAATGTCAATCAAGCGTTTACTTGATATTGCATGTTATCGTGGACTTCGCCATCGTAAAGGACTTCCTGTTAGGGGTCAGCGTACAAAAACAAACGCTCGTACAAGGAAAGGAAAGAGGAAGACTGTTGCGGGTAAGAAGAAGGCAGCTAAGAAATAAAGATTCGGGAGAGTAGCCTATGCTGCTTTTCTGTTTTTTGATATGCACCATTGATATTGTCTGTTCAGCGCCGGAAACTGGGTGCAAGCGAGGGTTGAACAGGGTCTGAAAGGATCACATTTTTTGAGTACCTATTTAAGAATTTATGGCAAAAGCACAACAAAACAGCGGAAAGTCAGCTGCAAAGAAAAGAGTGGTAAAGGTTGATAGTTTCGGGGATGCCCACATCAGCGCCACATTCAACAACATCATCATTAGTTTGACAAACAAAAATGGTCAGGTTATCTCTTGGAGCAGTGCAGGTAAAATGGGCTTCAGGGGTTCTAAGAAAAACACACCTTACGCAGCGCAAATGGCAGCACAGGATGCAGCAAGAGTTGCTCTTGATGCAGGTTTGAAGCGTGTAGATGTGTATGTAAAAGGTCCTGGTTCAGGAAGAGAAGGTGCTATTCGTGCACTTGCAAATTCTGGAATCGAGGTAGTAATGATCAAGGATATGACGCCACTTCCTCACAACGGATGCCGTCCTCCTAAAAAACGTCGTGTTTAATTTTATATTTCAATAACAGGCATTGGATTCAGTTTTATGATTTTTTAATAATCCTCTGTCAACTTTAAAAAATCAACCTAACATTATGGCACGTTACACAGGTCCAAAAACAAAAATCTGCAGAAAGTTTGGAGAGCCAATTCTCGGAAACGGGAAGTATCTCGACAAAAACAGCGTCCCTCCAGGACAGCACGGAGCTTCTCGTAAGAGAAAACAGCCGAGTGAATATGCAGTTCAGCTGAAAGAAAAACAAAAGGCAAAATACACTTACGGTTTGTTGGAGCGCCAATTCCGTAAAACGTTTGACGAGGCAGCCCGTTTGAAAGGTGTTACCGGAGAGAACTTGATTAAGTTGCTTGAGGCACGTCTTGACAACACGGTTTACCGTATGGGGCTATCTGCTTCTCGTCCAGGTGCACGCCAACTTGTTGCGCACAAACACATCATGGTAAATGATGTTGTTGTGAATATTCCTTCTTACCAATTGAAGCCAGGTGATGTAATCTCTGTGGCTGATAAGAGTAGGGCAAACGAAAGTCTTGCTGCGTTGATGAGGCCTAAAAATCCAAAAATTGGATGGGTTGATTTCAATGAAGCTCAACTTTCAGGTACGTTCATTGCTTATCCTGAAAGGGAGAACATCCCAGAGAACATCAGGGAGCAGTTGATCGTCGAATTGTATTCTAAGTAATCTTCCTGATGCATTGTGCATCCAGGTTTTTCATATCACCCGTTTTCCCGATAACTCGGGATCTAACAAACAAAAAGGAATTTAAATATGGCCATTTTAAATTTCCAGCAGCCGGACAAAATAGTTCTTCAGAAAGCAAATGATTTTGAAGCTCAATTCGAGTTCCGTCCACTAGAACCAGGATACGGCGTTACCATTGGTAATGCGCTCCGCAGGGTACTTCTTAGCTCACTTGAAGGATATGCTATATCAGGCATTGTCATCGAGGGCGCAGATCATGAATTCGCCACCCTGAAAGGTGTGGTTGAAGACGTTACAGAGATTATTCTAAATCTTAAGCAAATCAGGTTCAAGAAAATACTTGATCATGACGTGCAGAGTGAAAAATTGACACTCTCGATTAAGGGTAAATCTGAATTCACTGCAGGTATGATCGATGAAGTCACTGGAACTTTCCAAGTGATGAATCCTGAGCTTCTTATATGCTCAATGGACCCTTCAGCGAAACTTAATATCGAACTTCATATCACCAAAGGAAGGGGCTATGTTCCATCCGATGAGAACAAGGTAAAAGAAGCTCCATTTGGATATATTCCAATTGACTCAATCTACACTCCAATCAAAAATGTAAAATACGCTATCGAAAATACGCGTGTTGAACAAAGAACTGATTTCGAAAAGTTGTTGCTTGATGTGGTCACAGATGGTACGATTCATCCTGAAGAAGCAGTTAAACAAGCTTCTAGGATCTTGATTCAACACCTTATGATCATCACTGATGAGAACATCACATTCGACAATAAAGAAGAGAAGAAAGAGGACATGGTGGATGAGCAGACACTTCAACTGAGAAAGGTATTGAAAACACCTTTGGAGGATCTAGACTTGTCAGTTCGTGCTTTTAACTGTTTGAAAGCAGCAAAAATCAATAGTCTTAGCCAATTGGTACAATACGAGCAAGAAGACCTCATGAAGTTTAGAAACTTTGGTCAGAAGTCACTTTCTGAAATTGAGCAGGTACTTCAAGAAAGAGGTCTACACTTCGGTATGGATCTTGCTAAGCTCGGTATCGATGTAGAAGAATTTTAGTAAATCACAGGGAAACCTGATTTTTAAACAGCTGTAATTCCTGACACGGTACAGCTATAAAACAACATGTCATGCGTCACGGAGACAAAATCAACAATTTAGGACGTACAAAGTCCCACCGCGTTGCCCTTTTAAGCAACATGGCGACTCAGCTTATTACATATAAGCGTATCGTTACTACACTCGCAAAAGCAAAAGCACTGCGCACTTACGTTGAACCTTTGATTACTAAAACAAAGAAGGTTGAAAGTACTGAGCAAATCATGCATAACCACCGTTTGGTGTTCTCTCACCTGCAGGATAAAGCTGCTGTGAAAGAATTATTCACCGTTATCGGTCCAAAAGTGGCAGCTCGTCCAGGTGGCTATACTAGAATCATCAAATTGGGAATTCGCTTGGGAGATAACGCTGAAAGGGCGATGATCGAACTGGTTGATTTCAATGAAATCTACGGAAAAGGAAAAGGTGAAGCTGCTGCTCCAGCTAAGAAGACTAGAAGAAGCGCTGCAAGCAAGAAAAAAGCTTCAGAATCTGCTGAAGAAAAAGCTCCTGCTGCTGATGCCTCACCGGCCACTGAAGCTTCAACCGACTCTGAATAAGAAAATGTTGATAAATTAATTCTTTAAAAGGCAGGGCGTTTGACTCTGCCTTTTTTATTTTGCACTTAAATTGAGAACCATGCCAAATCAAGAAATTAAATCTCTCCCGGCTGTACTTGTGCTTGAAGATGGTATGGTGTTCCATGGCCGTTCTTTCGGCATGGTTGGAACCACTTCTGGGGAACTCTGCTTTAATACAGGAATGACGGGCTATCAGGAAGTGTTTACGGATCCAAGTTATTTTGGACAGGTACTTATCATGAATAACGTACACACCGGAAATTATGGGGTAAAGGCGGAAGATGTAGAAAGCAGTACGGTGAAGATAAAGGGCCTTATTGGCAGAAATCTTGAGGAAAAGTTCAGTAGGCTGATGGCGAACGACTCCCTTCAAAATTACCTTATAGAGCAGAAAGTGGTTGCCATCGAGGATATAGACACACGGGCATTGGTTACTCATATCAGGGAGAAGGGTGCAATGAACTGCATCATTTCATCAGAAACTGCAGACGTTGAATCTCTGAAAGCAGCACTCAAAAAGGTTCCATCCATGGAAGGTCTTGAATTGGCTTCCTTGGTATCCACCACGGAAGTGTATCATATGGGAGACCCCAACGCTACAATTCGCATTGCTGTGTTAGACTTTGGTGTAAAACGCAACATCATCCAATGCATGGCTGATCGTGGCACATACGTGCGTGTCCATCCGGCTAAAACAAGCATGGAGGAACTCATGAAATTCGAGCCGCATGGTTTTTTTATCTCTAACGGTCCAGGCGACCCATCGTCAATGGACTATGCGGTAGCAACAGTTAAGAAGATTCTTGAAACGAAAAAGCCTGTATTTGGCATCTGTCTTGGTCACCAGCTTCTTGCTTTGGCCAATGGGATACCAACTTTTAAAATGCACCATGGGCATAGGGGATTGAATCACCCGGTGAAGAATCTGATGACCGGACTTTGCGAAATCACTACCCAAAATCATGGCTTTGCAGTAGATCCTGATGCAGTTCGCAACTCACCATCTATCGAGATTACGCATGTGAATTTGAATGACAACTCTATTGAGGGAATCAAAGTAAAAGACCGCCCTGCATTCTCGGTTCAATATCATCCTGAAGCAACACCTGGTCCACACGACAGTCGCTATCTTTTCGATGATTTCATTGCGCTAATCAACAATAATTAATACGTGAAAAAGATATCCATCATCAATGGGCCTAACCTGAACCTTCTTGGAAAGAGGGAACCAGATGTATATGGTGCAGAAGGGTTTGATTCTTACCTCGAAAAACTAAAGCAGCAGCATTCAGATGTCATCATTGATTATTTCCAAAGCAATATTGAAGGTGAGTTAATCGACGCTATTCAAAAAGCTGGATTTTCTGCCGACGGTATTGTAATTAATCCAGGTGGATACACCCATACGTCTGTGGCAATTGGGGATGCTATTGCTGCTATTCCTGCACCTGTTATAGAAGTACACATATCAAACGTGCATGCCCGCGAAGAGTTTCGTAAAATCTCTCATATTTCGGCCAAAGCCAAAGGAACCATTTGCGGATTAGGTCTTGCTGGATATTCACTTGCCATCGATTTTCTAACGGAGAAGGCTTAGTTGTACTTGGTTTAGTTTACTCAGGGTCTCATGATCTATGACGCTGGGTCATCATTTAAATTCTGGGTTTTTCAACTTAAATTACTTTTAAATCCTAGCCAGTTTTTTATATGCTGAAAATCTTTGGATTAGTATCGGCTTTGTTTATTTTTTCTGCTGCTGCAGCCCAAAATGCCAGTTCAGGGAGATTGAAAGTATTTATTGACTGCAGAATAGGCTGTGACTTTAGTTATTTTAAATCCGAAATAAACATCATTGATTTTGTTAGAGACAGGGCTGATGCTGATGCGTATGTACTGCTCACAGGCCAACCTATGGGCGGTGGAGGTATGGAATACAAACTAAATTTTTATGGGCAGGGTATTTACAAAAATTACAGTGATACACTTGTATTTACTTCAGAACCCAATGCAACAGCAATTGAAGTTCGCAAAAACATTTTGCAATATATCATGCTGGGGTTTTCTCCGTTGATCGCTAAAAGCGCGTATGTGTCAAAGGCGGAAATTGACATAAAAAAGATAGGCGATACCGGAGTGGCTCCGATTGGGAAAGAGGCAAGTGATCGTTGGAATTTCTGGGTATTTAGCATCGCAGCAAGAGGACAATTGAATGCAGATCAGGTGTATAAAAACAGTGTAGTTGGCTCAGACCTAACTGCTAGTCGGGTTACCAAAAAACTCAAGGTGGGGTTATCCATAAATGGAAGCCTTAACAATTCGTTTTATAAGTACGACAGCACTAAGTACAGGGTAAAAAATAGTAATTATCGGGTTTATCATACGCTGGTTCGATCTTTCACAGATCATTGGAGTTACGGCTATCAGACCACAATTTCGAATAGCACTTTTGATAACTTCAAACTTAAATTATCATTTAATCCTGCCATAGAATACAATGTATTCAAGTACAATGAGGTTAACGATCGTTTTTTTGTGTTGCGATATGGGGCTTTTGTAAGTCACAATGATTATTATGATACGACGATCTACAACCTAATTAATCAGACCTATATAGGTCATCGGTTTTCAGGAGCAATAACCCTAAACAAGAAATGGGGAACCTTTAATGGGGGAATAAATTATGCCAATTACTTTTACAATTGGGCATTATATACCATGGGATTAAATGCCAATTCAGATGTGAGAATAGGCAGCGGACTATCGTTTTTTGCTAATCTAAATGCTAATATTGTTCATAATCAAATATACCTTGTTAAGGGAAATATTACCGAGCAGGAATTGCTGACCAGACAGCGTCAACTGGGCTCTACCTTCAATTATTATACTTCTTTTGGTCTTGCTTATCGGTTTGGCAGCATTCTGAACAATTTTGTGAATCCTCGTTTCGATGGATATGGTGGTTTTTAATTTCAAGTCTATACTAATTAACAGCATAAAGTTAAATCTGCATTACTTGGGTTATCCCAATTACTAATATTCACACGAATTGAATAAATTTATGCAGAATGAACTGCGCTAATTCATCTTTAATTTCATGAGAATGATCAAACTCAAGCTTGTATTATTTTTTCTTCTGATTAATCATATCCTTTTCTCCCAAGATTGGGCAGATTATTCTTTAACACCCAAAGGAGATACGATCAACCGCATCGACCAAAAAAAAATGCGTCAAGGTCCATGGTCTGTACGTTATGATGAAGTGCGAGGTGAACCTGGATATGAAGAGGAGGGATACTTTATTAACAATAAGAAAAATGGTTCATGGCTTCGTTACAGCTTGATGGGAGACCTTATCGCGCGTGAATTTTATAAGTGGGGGTATCGAGACGGCAAGCAGCAATATTATACAACCATGGGTGATCTTCAAAGAGAGGAGAGCTGGAAATCTGTCAATCCAGATAATCCATATGATACTATTGTAGTGCCCGATATCGATCATCCCGATATGCTGATAGAAAAAGTAATTAAGCATGAATCTGCTGAGGTGAAGAATGGGAAATGGATCTACTACAATACTTCAACTGGGGATGTTGTAAAAACTGAATTCTACATCTTTGGTCAGCTCGATAAGAAAAATAGTACACCTCTTCCTGGCTCAACGCCTGCAGGGCAAGCGCAATCTCAGTTAGTACCAGCAAAACCAGCTCTTCCCAAAGCAGTTCAAGAGTATAAAAAAAAGAAAGGGAAAGATTGATGTCTTTCCCTTTCTTGAATAGATGCTAATAATTAAATGTTCTGAATATTTATTTGATTGCAGCTGCTCTAATTACATTTAGCGCACCTCCTGCTTTGAACCAATCTATTTGTTGTGCATTGTAGCTGTGTAAGGCTTCAATGGTTTCTTTGCTTCCGTCTTTGTGGTTCAGGACAACCTGTAGGGACTTCCCTGGAGTGAAGGATACCAATCCATCAATATCGATGCTGTCATCTTCCTTGATTTTTTCATAATCTTCTTTGTTTGCAAATGTGAGTGCAAGCATTCCTTGTTTTTTCAGGTTGGTTTCATGTATGCGTGCAAACGATTTAACCATGACAACCCGAACACCAAGATGACGTGGTTCCATTGCGGCATGTTCTCTCGAGGACCCTTCTCCATAGTTTTCATCTCCTATAACGATGGTGCCCACACCTGCAGCCTTGTATGCGCGCTGTGTGTTTGGAACCGTTCCATATTCTCCAGTAAGCTGGTTTTTCACCAGGTCTGTTTTCTCATTAAAGAAGTTAAGAGCACCAATCAACATGTTGTTGCTGATGTTATCCAGATGACCCCTAAACTTCAACCAAGGACCCGCCATGGATATGTGATCGGTTGTACACTTTCCTTTTGCTTTAATAAGTAGCTTGAGGCCTTTGAGATCAGATCCTTCCCATGATGCGAAGGGATAAAGGAGTTGTAAACGCTTGCTGTCTGATTTCACACTAATTTTTACACTGCTTCCATCTTCTGCAGGTGCTTGATAGCCGGCATCTTCAACCGCAAATCCTTTTGAAGGAAGTTCATCTCCACTTGGTGGATCAAGTTTTACGGCTTCACCCTTTTCATTAATCAGGGTATCTGTTAATGGGTTGAAGGTGAGGTCGCCCGCAATTGCAAGCGCAGTAACGATTTCAGGACTAGCAACAAAAGCCAGTGTATTTGGATTGCCATCTGCGCGTTTAGCGAAATTCCTATTGAAAGAATGTACAATGGTATTTCTTTCTTGTTTTTCAGCGCCCATTCTTTCCCACATCCCAATACATGGTCCGCATGCATTTGCAAATACCGTTGCACCAATTTGTGCGAATGTTGCAAGAAATCCATCTCTGTCGATGGTGTATCGAACCAGCTCACTGCCTGGGGTTATGGTAAATTCGGCCTTGGTTTTCAGACCCTTTTCAGCAACCTGTTTTGCCAAGCTAACGGCACGGCTGATGTCTTCATAAGATGAATTCGTACAGCTTCCTATCAGTCCAACTTCCACTTTAGTAGGCCAGTTGTTTTTTGCAGCAGCTTCTTTCATTTGTGAGATTGGAGTTGCTAGGTCTGGAGTAAATGGACCATTCAAATGTGGTTCCAACTCACTCAGGTTAATTTCAATAACCCTATCGAAATATTTTTCCGGTTGATCGTATACTTCCTGATCCCCTGTCAAGTAACTGCTAATCTTGTCTGCTGCTTCTGCTACTTCTGCTCTTCCTGTTGCTTTGAGGTAGCGGCTCATGCTCTCATCATAACCGAAGGTTGATGTGGTTGCACCAATTTCGGCTCCCATGTTGCAAATGGTTCCTTTACCCGTACAACTCATGCTGATAGCGCCTTCCCCAAAGTATTCAACGATTGCGTTTGTTCCACCTTTGACGGTTAAGATTCCTGCAACTTTAAGGATAACATCTTTTGGTGATGCCCAGCCGCTGAGTTTTCCAGTAAGTTTTACCCCAATTAATTTTGGCATCAAGAGTTCCCAGCTTAGTCCGGCCATCACATCACAGGCATCAGCACCACCAACGCCTATCGCCACCATGCCCAATCCACCAGCATTTACCGTGTGGGAATCTGTGCCTATCATCATGCCCCCGGGGAATGCGTAGTTTTCTAACACCACTTGGTGAATAATTCCTGCACCTGGTTTCCAAAATCCGATGCCATACTTATTGGAGATGGAAGAAAGAAAATCATATACTTCCTCATTTTCCGTGATTGCTTTTTTCAAATCCACCGTACTTTCATTCTTCGCTACAATCAAGTGGTCGCAGTGTACTGTTGATGGAACAGATACTCGCTTACGTCCGGTTGTATCAAATTGGAGAAGGGCCATTTGGGCAGTTGCATCTTGCATAGCAACCCTATCTGGTGCAAAATCAACATATGCCTTTCCTCTCTCAAAATCTTGTATTTCAACGCCTGTCCAAAGGTGGGAGTAGATTATTTTTTCAGCCAGGGTTAGTGGTCTGCCTAGCGTTTTTTTGGCGGCATCAACTTTTGCCGGCATGTCGGTGTATATTTTTCTGATGAGGTCGAGATCAAAAACCATGGTAATATTTTTTCTTTAAGTATGAATAGAGAAAAAGCGACTCAGTCTTGTCCTTTTTAGTTGAGCAAAATTAATTAATTCAAACCCGCCTACCAAGAGTTGCACAAATAATGAGGGGATTATTTATATTTGGGTATGAGAAATCTGAAGCATTTCATTGAATGGCAACTTTTCGGGGTTTGTACCCGGATAGGAGAGGCTATGGGGATTTCTACATTTACGATCAGAAAGTACTTTATTTACATCTCCTGCATGACGCTGGGATCTCCCGTAGTCTTCTATTTCATTTTTGCTTTTTGGATCAATTTGAAGCGTTCTATCCTTCAAGCCAGAAGAAACCCCCTGAGGTATAACTAGACGACTGCCTTTCTTAACCTAACGAGTTGTTTCAGTAAATCTTCCAATAGGTCGAGTTGTAACATATTTGCCCCGTCGCTAAGTGCCTTGGATGGATCTGGATGTGTTTCTATGAACAATCCCTCAGCCCCGGCCGCAATGGCTGCCTTGGCGATGGTTCCAATCATTTTAGGGTTACCGCCGGTTACTCCTGAAGTTTGGTTAGGTTGTTGTAGTGAGTGTGTGCAATCCATGACTACTGGCACACCATGAGCTTGCATCATCGGGATATTTCTATAATCAACAACCAGGTCCTGATAGCCAAAAGTCGTGCCACGTTCAGTTAATATAATTTTATCATTACCTGTTTTTCTCACTTTATCAACGGCAAATTTCATCGCTTCGCCACTTACGAATTGTCCTTTTTTTATGTTGATTATATTTCCGGTTTCACCAGCAGCAACGAGGAGGTCTGTTTGCCTGCAAAGGAAAGCAGGGATCTGAAGTATGTCTGCAAAAGGTGCTGCCATAGCAGCTTCATCTGCAGAATGAATATCCGTGGTTGTAGGAAGATGAAATTCATCCCTGATATTTTTTAATAGCGTCAAACCAGTCTCGTCTCCCAAGCCACTGAATGAAGCCGCACTGGTTCTATTTGCTTTTCTGTAAGAGGCTTTGAAAACGAAGGGTATTCCGAGGTCTTTGCAAATAGCAGAAACTCTTATTGCCACTTGTTGAAGCAATTCTTTGTTTTCAATGACACAAGGGCCTGCGATTAAAAAAAAGTTTTTTTCGTCGTAGTCTTGGCCTTTAAACAAGTCTTTCAAAAATGATTCCATTCGGCAAAGATAAGAGACTTCTTTTAGCCCAAAATGGTTGTTTGCAAACAATATCCAGATGTTTTCAGTGGGAAAAGGAACATTAATTCTATGCGAAACCAAGATGCCAGAAATTCTGCTTCTTGAGTGCTTGATTTCAGGGGATGAATTCCACAATTTGCTTTAAGAATCGTGCATCGATTTCATCGAATGTGTCAAGGGTGGTGCTGTCTATGTCCAAGACCCCATAGACGACTCCATTTTTGCTTACCGGAAGTACAATTTCGCTTTTTGATAAGCTGCTGCAGGCAATATGTCCAGGGAATTTCTCTACGTCGGGAACGATTATGATTTTCTCTTCAGCCCATGCTGTTCCGCAAACGCCCCTTCCTTTTTGAATTCTCGTGCAGGCTATTGGTCCTTGAAATGGACCAAGGACCAATTCGTTGTCTTTAATTAAGTAGAACCCTATCCAAAGAAAATTAAATTGCTCTTTGATAGCCCCAGTAATATTTGCAAGGTTAGCAATCAAGTCTGTCTCTCCCTCGACAAGAGCCTTGATTTGAGGTAGCAAGGCCTCATATTGTTCTTCTTTAGAACCTGTGGCGATGTGTTGATTTTCTGTCATTCAAGGAGTTGTTAAAGAGAGATAGGATGTAGAATTTGGTTGGAAAGGCATAGCTTGTTAGCGATTTTTCAACTTCGCAAAGCAGCCGAGGCGTTCAATTATTTAAAAAAAACCAGGGCAAGCTATTTTATCAAATCTGCAACCGTCTTGCTCTCAAGTATTTTTAGATTGGCATCTCTGACCAGAATCATGATGTCGTGAAGGCCACAATTCTTTTCATCGCAGTTCTTGCATCTTTCATAGAAATATAAACTTACACAGGGAAGCATGGCAATCGGCCCATCAACTTTTCTGATGATGTCTGCCAGTGCAATTTTTGATGGGGGTATTTTAAGAAAGTACCCGCCACCTTTACCTTTCTTACTTTCAAGAATACCAGCTTTTCTTAGTTCCAGGAGTATATTTTCAAGAAATTTTAGAGGGATCTTTTTTTTCTTTGCTATATCTGCAATTAAGACTGGTCCATCATCCTTATGTTCGGCAAGATACATGAGGGCTTTGATTGCGTATTGTGTTTTTTTATTTAACATGGTAGATTAGTTTCCGAAGCCTAGTACATCTTTCATGGTGAACATGCCTTTTTTCCCATATATATATTCTGCTGCCAATACTGCGCCAAGTGCAAATCCATTTCTGTTGTGGGCATTATGAGCAATACGAATTTCATCGATGGCAGAATCATAGATTACTTCATGCAAACCAGGGTAGGGGTCGATGCGTTCACTCTCGATTTGCAGTTCGTCTGTTTGAGAAGGATTGCCGTTAATCCACTTTTTCTTTGAATTGTTATTTTCTAGAATCTGTTCTGCAAGACTGATGGCAGTGCCACTGGGAGCATCTTTTTTTTCTGTGTGATGAATTTCTTTTATTCGGACATCATACTGCAGTTGCCCCATCATGAGTTGAGCAAGTTTTTTATTAAGCTCGAAGAATATATTTACTCCAACGCTGAAGTTGCTTGCGTAAATGAAGCTTCCGTTCAACTCTTTGCATTTATCTTCGACTTGCTTGATGTGTTCCAGCCATCCAGTTGATCCGCATACAATCGGGGTATTCATGCTGAGGCATTTCATAACATTTTGAAATGCAGTATGTGGTCCTGTGAATTCTATTGCAGCATCAACCTGAGCAAATTTATCAGGATTGAAATCTGCTAGGGTGTCAATATCAATTTTGACATTAACCTGATGTCCTCTGGATAAAGCCACCTCCTCGATGATTTTCCCCATTTTACCATATCCCACCAATGCAATATTCATATACCTAGTTTAATTATCTATGAAGTTAATTTTTTGTTTGTTAATACAAAGCTCATTTCGAACTCTTTTGGCGGCCAAAGTTTAGTGTTGCTGTAAAGCCCATCTGTCCCACCGCAGGAGAAATGGTTGGAACTACCCTTAAACTGAGCTCATCACTGATGTCAAATGATTTTAAGTGTCCATCAACTGTAGCATCTATGATATTTATTCCCCAGAGAAGCAAGAATCCAAGAATAGAAAAATCCATTCCCTTTCTAAATTCATTTCTATACAACTTGAGTGATGAAGTTGAAAGGGGTTGCAGCTCTGGAGCAATGTTGGGGAAGTTTGCACTATCTTTTGTTACCCTGGTTGTATATGCGAAACGTGTCTTGTTGTACCATGTACTGTTGTACCCGAAAGTACTAATGGGAATGGCCAGGATTCCATAAACGATAGGAACCTTCCAGTATTTTTTATTGTATACTTGACCAAAGCCTGGTAAAATGGCTGACCGGAGTGCGGCTTTGCTTGCGTTAGACCTTACTTTTTTTGTGGTGTCAGTTGAACTTTTTTTTATCCCAGTATCGCTTGCAATACTTAAAGTATCCTTTGGGTCACCCTTCACTTGCCCCTGAGCAACTTGTCCAAACAGGCTAAAGGCGAGTAACAAATGCAGTATGGGGATGACCTTCTTCAAAGACTTTGTCAATGTATGCTTACTTTCATTTTTTCTAACAGGCCATTCAGCTCCTCAAGAGAGTAGTATTCTACAGAAATTTTTCCCCTCCCGCTATTATGATGTTCCAGCTTTACTTTGGTGCCAAAATGATTGGTGAGCTGATCTTGTATTTTTTGGAATTGCCCTTGTGGTTTAGTTTGTTTTGCCTCAGCCTTTTTTGAAGGTTTGTACAATTGTTTTACCAGATCTTCAGTTTGCCTAACAGAGAGTTTCTTTGCAACGATTGTTTGGTATACATAGAGTTGTTTATCCACTTCTCCTGCATTGATCAATGCACGGGCATGTCCCATTGACAATGATCCATTTCTCACAGCGATTACAATATCTGGAGGAAGTTTTAGCATCCTGATATAATTGGATACAGTACTTCTGTCCATTCCCATCCTCGTTGCCACTTCTTCTTGGGTCATGGCACATTCATCCATCAGCCGTTGGTAGCTTAATCCTATTTCAATCGCATTGAGGTTTTCTCTTTGAAGATTTTCCAATAAACCAAGTTCGAGTATGGCTTTGTCATCAGCTTCACGCACGTATACGGGCACGTCTTTGATTTTTGCAAGCTTAGCTGCCCGCCACCTTCTTTCTCCTGCAATGAGTTTATATTTTCCTGAAGGCAATCTCTTTACCGTAAGTGGCTGAATAATATCGTGCAAACGAATGGATTGCGCGAGTTCTTCCAACGATGCTGGATCAAAATCTTGTCTTGGCTGTTTTGCGTTCGGGGTGATGTCTTCAAGAGGGATTCTTGAAACGGCGGTTGTTCTAATCACGGCTTCAGGCTGTAAGCCCCCTGAAGTATTTTTTATATCTGAATCTATGCTTCCCAACAGTGAACGAATTCCCCTGTTAAGCGCATCTTTTTTATTTGAAGAATTATTACTCATTGTCGAGATTTAATGTGCGATCAGCTTCCTTGATCTTGGTCATGTTATTTTTTTGAAGAATCTCTTTCGCCAGCGATAGGTATTGAATTGCACCTTTTGAGTCTGCATCATACAGAATAACCGGCTTCCCCACACTTGGAGCTTCACTCAATTTTGAATTTCTGTGGATGAGGACATCAAAAACCATCTCCTCAAAATGTCTTCTTACCTCACTCACAATCTGGTTACAGAGCCTGAGCCTGACATCGTACATGGTCATTAGAATTCCTTCTATTGCCAAGTTTGTATTTAGTCTGCTTTGAACAATTTTTATGGTATTCAATAATTTACCAAGACCTTCAAGTGCAAAGAATTCAGCTTGTACTGGAATCGCAACGGAATCTGATGCCACAAGTGCATTTACTGTGATGAGTCCGAGTGAAGGAGAGCAATCAATGACGATGAAGTCATAGTCATCCCTTAACTCATCCAATATATTCTTGATGACATTTTCACGGTTCGGATAATTAATCATTTCCAGCTCTGCCCCAACCAGGTCTATTTGAGAGGGAATAAGATCAAGGTTTGGTATTTCAGTTTTTAGGATAACATCTTTGGCCTTGACATCACTGACCATGCAATCATAAATGCTCTGTTGTATATTTTGCAGGTCAAATCCCACACCAGATGTTGTATTTGCTTGTGGATCTGCATCAACCAGCAAGGTTTTATATTCCAAGACAGCAAGGCTTGCTGCGAGGTTGATTGCCGTGGTTGTTTTACCAACTCCGCCTTTTTGATTTGCTACTCCTATGATACGAGCCATGTCACTTGTAGTTTTACCTAAAATATCAAATATTTGCCGTTGTGCCTAGATCATTAAGATACAAATCTGTAGGAGGGAACTAAATTTCCCATTCCCGCTCGGATATCCTTCCCTTAAGCCGGTTTGAAGAATTAATGACAGGATCACAAATTTACTGATTTGGCACCATTTTTGGGAACATTTATGCTTAAAATAATGTTACTTACAAAACAAAAAGGCTGATGTATACGATTATAGCAGGGACGAATAGGGCGGAAAGCAATTCACTTCAAATTGGGAAGATTTACAGCAGTGTTTTGCTCAGTAAGGGTATCCAATCATCTGTTTTTTCTCTAGAGGGTCTGGATTTGAATTCAAGAAGTGCAAGCATGATAGCCTTTGAAAATGAGGTGCTTATTCCATGTAGCAAGTTCATTTTCGTGCTGCCAGAATACAATGGCAGCTACCCTGGCCTGTTTAAGTCACTAATTGACTTGAGCGATATAAAAAGGTGTTGGCCAGGGAAAAAAGCGCTTTTGGTGGGAGTGGCCACCGGGAGAGGCGGCAATATCAGGGGCTTGGATCACGTCACCGGGGTATTGAATTATATCAAAGTTATGGTTCACCCCAATAAGCTTCCACTTTCTGCAGTTGACAAAATCATGTCAGCAGATGGTGAAATTAATGACCTTCGAACAACCGCATCTATAGATGAGCAGGTAACTGAATTTATTAACTGTTGAGTATGAAAAAATTGTTGGGTTCTTGGATGTTCATTGGATTTATGCTTTTGATTGATTTCTATGTTTTTCAGTCCCTACGGGTCGTTACTGCATCCTTTCCTGTTAAATTGAAGTGGGCAGTACACATTTTTTATTGGTCGTTTACAGTAGTGGCGGTTATTATATTTTTGACCCTGCCATACATTCAATTCAACCATCTTCCTGGATTTATCAGGAACTATGTGTTTGCTTTTGTGGTTGGTTTTTTTATTGCCAAAGTTTTAGCAGCACTGTTTTTCTTAGTGGATGATCTTAGAAGGGTACTTCAATGGAGTGGAGGCAAGGCAATTTCCATGTTATCAGATAGGCCCTCTGCTGATTCAGTTGGAATTACCAGATCAATTTTCTTATCCTGGCTTGGGGTGAGCGTTGGAGGAGGGTTATTCGGTTCCTTGGTGTATGGAATGGGAAACAAGTATAAGTACAAGGTGGAGAAGATTAAACTGAATTTTGCCAATCTGCCTGATGCCTTTAGGGGATTAAAAATTGTTCATATTTCAGACATTCATTCAGGAAGCTTAGAAGACAAGCGCGCTGTTGAATTGGGTGTTCAAAAGATCATAGACCGTCAAGCAGATATCGTTTTTTTTACAGGAGATATTGTAAATAATTTAGCCTCAGAAATGGAAGGGTTCATTGATGTTTTCTCCAAAATTAAGGCTCCAATGGGGGTATACAGTATTCTTGGAAATCATGATTATGGTGATTATTATCAATGGAAAACCAAAGAGGATAAAAATGCCAATCTGGATAGACTGAAGCAAATACATGCTGAAATGGGATGGCGTCTATTGCTTAACGAAAATGTATCAATCGATAGAGAGGGTCAGTCTATTTCCTTGATTGGTATTGAGAATTGGGGGGCAAAAGCAAATTTTAGCAGGTACGGAGATCTTAAAAAGGCATATGAGGGTAGTGATATACATCCTTTCAAAATCTTGCTCAGTCATGATCCCAGCCATTGGGAAGCAGAAGTTTGTCCACATTACAAAGACATCGATCTTACCTTGTCTGGACACACACATGGAATGCAATTTGGTGTAGAAATTCCAGGATTCAGGTGGAGCCCTGTGCAATATGTTTACAAACATTGGGCTGGGGTTTACAAAAAACATCATCAACATCTGTATGTCAATCGTGGGTTTGGTTTTCTAGGCTATCCTGGAAGGGTTGGTATTTTACCTGAAATAACTTTCATTGACCTTGTCTAATTTTTAACTGTTGTTTTAATCTAATCCGCTTACTTTGCTTGAGAATATCGAGGCAATGATTGAATACAAACGAAAGATGCGCTTAGGAATGAACAGAAAAATAATCACTTCTTTACTGGTCATCTTCCTCTCAATTTCTTTTTATCATCCCTCTGAGGCGCAAGTAATTTCAGACGACAGTCTTTTTGCAGCGCAAGATTTTTCTGCATTACGAAATGATACACTCCTTGCCGAATTAAGATTATTGTTGGATTCAATGGGACAGCAAGGCAGTTTTTTTTCTGTAACTACTTCAGTCAGCAACCGTCTTTTCAGTGCAAAAAACAATGCCTTCAATTCACAGCAAACCAATTCCGGGGTAACTGCATTTATGCCATCCATTGCTTATTTTCATAAGTCTGGTTTTGGTCTGAGTGGAACAGGTTATGTTAGGGCTATTGATGGTTCACCAGCTTTCTATCAGATGGCATTGTCGCCTTCATATGATAAGATTGGAAAGAAGATCATCTATGGGATTTCCTATTCATATTACATCAAGCAGCAAGACTTAGCATCCTCAGCAACGCCCTACAATCATGAGTGGTATGCTTATGTTCAGGCAAAAAAACTATGGTTGAAGCCTGCACTAGCAGTTGGTTGGGCTAGTGGTAAGTATCAGGATGTTTCAAGTACCATTGTGACTCGCTTCGGCGCTCCGAGATTGGTCGTGGATACTTCAGATGTTCGACTAAAAGATTTGTCTTTAAGTGCTTCTCTATCGCATTCATTTTCCTTTACCAAGGTATTCTCTAAAAAGGGACTGCTTGCAATAGTGCCTCAATTAAGTTTGATTGGGGGTATTCAAAATTATTCTGCAACAAGCAAATCATTGATTCGGCTTGATCATTCAAGAGAGGATGAGCTCAGGAGGGTAAGAAAGCGTTATAAGGTTTCATCCTCATCCTCATCAACAATGTCTCTTCAAACTGCAGCTTTATCTACCAATGTCAGTTGGTATAAAGGGGCATTTTCAATTTCAACAGGATATTTCCTTGGTTATTACTTTAATAGTTCGGCAAGCAGCCAGTTCTCTCATATTTTCAATGTGGGTCTTGGGTTTACGTTTTAGTATTTCTTTATCATCTATTCATTGATTTACATTTTTCTGACATCTACCTTTATCATCATTTAGAATATTTAAAACATTATTTATGAAAACAGCAATACTCGCAGCATTTTTCTTTCTTCTTGCTGGCGCAATCCATGCCCAAGGATTTAAGCTAGGCGTAAAAGCAGGTGCAAATATTTCTGGGATGTCCGGATTATCTTTTAAAGAAGGGTTTAAGTTTGGCTATCATGCGGGGGTAGTATCAGAAATTATGTTCACAAAAAAAATAGGAATTCAACCCGAGTTTTTGTTTAGTGAAAACAGGCTGAGGACTGGAAATGATTTTTCAAATATTTACACACAAGCATTGCCCAATATCACCAATATCAAATTAACCTACTTGGCTATACCTGTACTGTTTAATTATAAACCAATCAAGTTGATTTCTGTCCAAATGGGGCCACAATTTGGTATACTGCTTAACCAGACAAAATCTCTCGCCAGCAATGCTGGGGAAGCATTTAAAGCTCGCGATTTTTCTCTTCTAACGGGCCTACAGATCAACCTGCCTATTGTAAGGGTCTACGGTCGTTATGCCATTGGGCTGAGCAATCTTAATGATATTGATAATCAGGATAAGTGGAAAAGTACCGCCCTGCAAGTTGGTGTCGTGCTTGCTTTATAAATCCATATTCCCATTTTTAGAAGTCTTGGTTTTGCCAAGACTTTTTTATTGGCATCAAACTTGTGATATATGCTTAACAGTAGATAATCTTATGGATTAATACTACACTTGTGTCATATTGTCGCAAATGAAAAATTTATGGAATTAAAGATGAATTACCTCCAGCAGGAAGATGAGATGGACTTCATGCCCATTATTGCGTTAAATGAAAACGACGGCGAAGGTGCAGATGAAACCCCTATACCAGCTGAATTGCCATTGCTACCATTGAGAAATACAGTGCTTTTTCCTGGGGTAGTGATTCCGATTACGGTCGGAAGAGATAAATCAATTAAAGCCATTGCCGAGTCGTACAAGACTGACAAATTGGTAGGTGTTCTTTCACAGAAAGATAGCCTAGTTGAGGATCCTGGTGTTGGGGATCTCGTTCAGGTAGGAACTGTGGCAAAGATCATCAAGTTGATTAAAATGCCTGATGGGGGCACTACTGCCATCCTGCAAGGGAAAAAGCGGTTTAGTCTAATAAAAGTCACCTCTGAGGATCCTTATTTTAAGGGAGAGGTGAGGGTGTTAACAGAAGAGCTAATTTCTGATGATCAGTCGTTTGATGCCACTGTTGCATCCATCAAGGATTTGGCGGGGCAGATTATTCAATTGTCGCCAAACATTCCTACTGAAGCCTCGATTATTCTTCGAAATATTGAAAGCACCTCTTTTTTAATTCACTTCGTAGGAAGCAACCTGAATTGTGAGCTTTCCGAGAAGCAGTTGCTCCTCGAGACCAATGACATGCGGAAAAGGGCAGAAATGCTACTTAATCTTCTTCAAAAGGAACTCCAATTTGTTGAGTTAAAAAACAAGGTTACTACCAAGACGAAAACAGAGTTGGATAAGCAGCAAAGAGATTATTTTTTGCAACAACAGTTAAAGAGCATTAAGGAAGAGCTCGGCGGTGATTCCAACGATCGTGAGCTGCAGCAAATGAAGAAAAAGGCTGAGTCTAAAAAGTGGCCTAGTTCAGCGAAAGAGCTTTTCCAAAAAGAGATAGAGAAGCTGGAACGCATGCATTCAAGTACACCAGATTATTCAACTGTTTATAATCACGTTGATCTTATGCTTGATCTTCCTTGGGAAGAATATACAGCAGACAGTTATGATCTGAGAAAAGCAAAAAAGATTCTTGATAAAGATCATTATGGCATGCATAAAATCAAGGAAAGAATTCTTGAATATCTCGCTGTACTGAAATTAAAAGGGGATATGAAAAGTCCAATTCTTTGCTTTATCGGTCCTCCTGGAATTGGTAAAACCTCTCTGGGCAAGAGCATTGCCAGTGCCATAGGCAGAAAGTATACGAGGTTTAGTTTAGGCGGATTGCATGATGAGAGTGAAATAAGGGGTCACAGGAAAACATATATTGGCGCCATGCCTGGGCGTATACTCCAATCTATCAGAAAGGTAAAGTCGTCAAACCCTGTGATGATACTCGATGAGATTGATAAGGTGGGTAAAGACTTTCGCGGAGATCCTTCCTCAGCCTTATTGGAAGTATTGGATCCTGAGCAGAACAGCAGTTTTTATGATAATTACCTAGAGCTGGAATATGATTTGAGTAAGGTGCTTTTTATCGCTACTGCCAATGATCTTCAAGGGATACAGCCGGCACTAAGAGATAGGCTTGAGGTAATCGATCTTACGGGATATGCGGTAGAAGAAAAGGAAAAAATTGCACAAACACATCTTCTTCCAAAGCAAAAACAACTCCATGGCCTAAAGGATTATTCACTTAAGATAGGTACTAAGGTGATGACCTATATCATCGAAAATTATACCAGAGAGAGCGGGGTTAGGGAATTGGATAGGCAACTTGCCAGCATCATGAGAAGTTTGGCCAAGGATGTAGCCATAAAAGGCAAGATAAGGCCTACCATCACCCAGAATGATGTGATTCGAATATTGGGTAAGCCTAAATACAGCAATGAGATTTATAAAACGGCAAATATGCCAGGGGTAGCTGTTGGGCTTGCCTGGACTTATGTTGGAGGAGATATTCTTTTTATTGAATCTACCCTCAGCGAGGGGAAGGGAGACTTGCAGCTCACTGGCAATTTAGGAACTGTGATGAAGGAGAGTGCAATGACGGCCTTGACTTACCTGAATGCCAATGCAAAAAAGTGTGGTATTGATCCTGAGCAGTTGAGAAAGAAGAATATTCATATTCATGTTCCCGAAGGCGCTGTGCCAAAGGATGGTCCAAGTGCTGGAATCACAATGATGACTGCACTGGCTTCCTGTTTTACTGGGCGCAGGGTAAAGCCTTATTTGGCAATGACTGGAGAGATAACCCTAAGAGGACAGGTACTTCCTGTTGGAGGAATCAAGGAAAAGGTCTTGGCTGCCAAGCGTGCGGGATTAAGAGAAATCATCATGTGTTCTCAAAATGAGAAAGATGTCTTAGAGATTAACAGTGAATTTATAAAAGGGATAATATTCCATTACGTAAAAAATATGCAACAAGTTCTTGAGCTGGCCCTGGTCTGATTTTTTTTATCGAATTGCCAAACATTTTATAAGCAGCTGATGTTTAATAGGTCTAAGAGACTAGTGCTCTTAAGTTGGTTGTTTTAAGGGTTACAGAATCTCCCCCATTTTTATGGGGGATTTTCATTTGTGAGAACGTATGATTAATTTAGACGGATGACTAGGCCACTTATCATCATTGCACTCATTCTACTATACTTTTCTCCGGGGGTTAATGGTCAAACCATAGGAGGAAATTCTACCTTTAGTTTTTTGCGCATGCAACTCCATCCACAAGCTGGGGCTCTTGGGGGCAGAAACCTGTCTATGATATCGGGAGATCTTGGTCTCGTTTCCGAAAACCCTGCCTTATTAACAAAGTCGCATCACTCCAGTCTTTCTGCAAATTTTATATTTCTTGCACCTTCTATCACCGGACTTTACTGTGTTGGGGCCTTTCATTGGAAAAAGACAGCAACCACATTCAGTCTTGGGCTGCAACACATCCTATATGGAAGCCAGCTTCAAACAGACGCTGCAGGCCTGGTGTTGGGGGAATTTAGAGCCTACGACCAAATGATTGGGCTGACTGCTTCAAGGAGATATGGCAAACGTTGGAGTTATGGAACAACAATGAAACTGATCAATTCTAGGTATGGGGCATATTCAAGCTTGGCGGTTGCATCCGACGTAGGGGTAACTTACCATCATGAGGAGAAGCAGTTGAAGATTGGATTTGTTGCAAAAAACATGGGGGTTCAAATGAAAACATTTTCTGGAGTCGGAGAGGATTTGCCATTTGATATGTTGATTGGGGTAACGAAGCAGCTGGAAGGTGCGCCTCTTAGATTTTCGATTACTGCACAGCGAATTCATCAGTTCGATCTACTCTATAACGATACATTATTTGCATCGGAAAATTACGGGAATAGGGAAAAGACAGGTTTCGGAACAAAGCTCCTAAGCCATTTGATTATGGGAACGGACTTATTGATTGGGGAGAAAATCGTAATCAGCGCTGGATACAATGTGTTAAGAAGAAGGGAGCTTAGGCTCAGGAATCTTGCCAGCGGACTAACTGGCTTCAGTTATGGCCTCCAGCTTAATCTGCAGCGGTTGAAATTTTATTTTTCAAGATCACATTATCAGAGTTCCTTATCACAAAACCAAGTTTCAATGTCTTTCAGACTTCAGTCAAAAGAGTGATTAGAAATAACTAAGGTTTGTTTTTGGATTGAGTGCAAGCAGTGTTTCATACATGAGGTAGATGGTTGACTCAACATCATCTTTATGCAGCATCTCAACAGTTGTATGCATATATTTTAGCGGAAGTGAAATCAATACTGAAGGACATCCATCATTTGCATATGCGAAAGAATCTGTATCTGTTCCGGTGCTTCTGCTCACTGTTCTCATTTGAAGAGGAATCTTTTTCTTGCTTGCAACATCTTCTACAACAGATAGTAGTTTGTTGTGCACAGCGGGTCCGAATGCGAGCGAAGGGCCCTTGCCGCATGCCACATCACCCTCGATTATCTTATTGACCATTGGAGTGGTTGTGTCGTGTGTAACATCCGTGATGATTGCAATATCTGGCTTTATTCTTCTGGCCATCATTTCAGCACCACGTAAGCCGATTTCTTCCTGAACAGCATTTACAATATAGAGTGCGTAAGGAAGTTTTTTCTTGTTCGCTTTCAGCATTCTGGCCACTTCAGCAATCATAAAACCTCCAATTCTATTGTCCATTGCCCTGCCAATTAGGTAGTCGTATGCAAGCTCATCATATCCCTCCTCGTAAGTTGCAACCGCCCCAATGTGAATGCCCAGCATTTCAACCTCTCTTTTATTTTTTGCACCACAATCGAGGAAAAGGTTTTCTACACTAGGTTGAGGATCTTTTCTTTCATTGCCTCCCATTCTTGTGTGAATTGCGGGCCATCCAAAAACAGCTTTCACTGAACCTTTCTTACCATGTATGAGCACGCGTTTTCCTGGTGCAATCTGATGATCAATACCACCATTTCTTTTAAGGTAGATAAGGCCCTCGGTGGATATATAATTGACAAACCAACTGATTTCGTCGGCATGCGCTTCGATAACAACTTTAAATTTTTCTGATGGGTTGATAATACCTGCTGCAGACCCGTATGGATCGGTGAAAGTTTCATCAACAAAAGGCTTAATATAATTCAACCATAGTTTTTGTCCGCCTGATTCAAATCCAGTAGGGGATGGGGTATTGATGTAGTTTCTTAAAAAGCTATATGAAACGTCTGTAAGAAATCTTTTTGATTTTCCTTTTGTGGATTTGACCATGGGTAAAATTTAAATGATGGACAGTGTAAATTATCGCTCTATGATAATTGGAGGAGTACTGATGGTATCGCTTTTATTATTTTTTTCATCTTTAACCCAGAACCTAAAGGTTGCTGTGTCAGAGTCATTGCAACGGGGTTGAAGTTCTACAGGGTATGAAAATGAAACAATAACCTCTCCATCAAAATTTCTTGTTCTTGGAGTCTCAGCTGGAATTCTATATAGGGTAGAATCTATGAAATCACTTGATTCACAGCTAGTCGTTGTTTTCATCACCCAGATGGTATCAACAATATCTCCTTCCATGTCTGTAAGTCGCATGATAATCTGAAGATCATATCCGATTGGCACAAAGGTTGAGCTAACGCTTTTAAGTTGTAATATGGGTTTTGACTGGAAAGCATCTTTCCCGCAAGCAGAAATAAACAACATGGTGAGGGATAGGGCGATTAACCGATTTGTCATGTACCTTTATTATCTATTCAAAATTAACCGATTCAAGTTGAAAAACCTATTCGGACATCAGCAATTTAGAGAAGATTTAACCCTTCAGGGGTTAGATCAGTTTGCCCAACAAGCGTTTGCCTTGTTTAGCAGGCAGGCAGCGCACAACCCACTTTACAGATCTTACTTAGATATACTGGCCATTGAGCCAGCTTCAATCCAACAATTAAATAGAATTCCCTTTCTTCCTATTCGATTTTTTAAGTCGCATGACATCCAAACAGGTGAATTTAATCCAGCGTACTGTTTTGAAAGCAGTGGAACAACTGGTGCTGTAAATAGCCGCCATTGTATCAAGAGCATGACTGGGTACCTTGAAAATGCGAAAGCGAACTTTATTGAATTTTATGGAGATCCTTCGGATTACTGCATTCTTGCACTTTTGCCGTCTTACTTGGAACGAAAGCACTCCTCCTTGGTGTCTATGGCCGATCATTTGATAAAAGAAAGTGGTCATCCTAAAAGTGGATTTTTTCTTCATGACCTTTCTCGTTTGCATGATGTAATCCAAGGATTGGAAGCTGAGGGCAAAAGAACTTTGTTGCTCGGGGTAACTTACGCATTGCTTGATTTTGCTGAGGCCTATCCAATGAAATTGAGAAATACTATAGTCATGGAAACGGGAGGAATGAAAGGCCGAAGGGAAGAGATAACACGATCTCAGCTTCATGATTTTTTAAAAGACCGCTTAGACATTGAGATGGTGCATGCTGAATATGGAATGACGGAGTTGCTTTCTCAGGCTTACTCTTTTGGGGAAGGGATATTTGAGCCTTCATCAACCATGCAAATTCTGATGCGGTCAACCGATGACCCTTTTGAGGTGTGGATGGCTGATGAATACCCAATGCGAAGTGGGGTTATCAATGTGATCGATCTTGCTAATAAAGACTCAATTGCGTTTATTGCAACAGATGACCTTGGAAGATTTACTGGAGATGGAGGATTTGAAGTCACTGGTAGGTTGGATAACTGTGATATCAGGGGGTGTAGCTTGCTCTCCGTATAATTATTGAGCTACTTGGTGATAAAGCCTTTAATTTTGGATTAACAACTAACACATGAGTGTACTTAAACAAATTGCCACCTATTTATATCTTAGAAAAAAAGATCCCAACACACCAGATTCTTCTTGGGTAAATTATATGCATGGCATCAATAGGATTTCGCTATTGCTTTTTCTATTCGCAATTGTTGTGATTATTGTGAAGCTGATTTTGAAAAAGTGATGTTAGGCCATCGAGTAAATAATTGATGCTGCCTTCTCAGAAGCTTTTCCTCCGGCACTGAGTAATGTATGAAGCGCCTGATAGTCTGATGCGTGTTGTTGTTTGGTAGAATCGTCCATAAGAATCTTTGATAATTCTCTCTTGATATTGATGGGATTAAGTTCATCTTGAATAAGCTCCGTTACCACTGAGCGATTCATGATAAGGTTAACTAGAGAGATATAGGCTACCTTAATGATTCTTTTTGCAATGGCATAAGATATCGGAGAACCCTTGTAGCAGACAACTTGAGGAACGCCAAAGAGCGCTGTTTCGAGTGTGGCAGTTCCAGAAGTCACCAATGCTGCATCCGCAATGGATAGCAAGCCATATGTGTCTCCTTTCAATACATGTACATTGTTGTATGCTTTGGTATACTGCCTTATCAATTCATCACCTATTCCTGGGGCTTGTGCTACCACAAATTCCTGTTCAGGGAAGTCCAAACTCGCTTTTAGCATGATGGGTAACTTCTTTTCAATTTCCTGTTTTCTTGATCCCGGAAGCAGTGCAATTATTTTTTTGTCAGTTGAAATTCCTAGTGAGGCTTTTGTTTCTGCAGGATGACTGGTGCTCTTGAATGCATCAATGATTTCTATAAGTGGATGCCCTACATAGGCAACTTCAAAATCCCATTTTTTATAGAATTCTTTTTCAAAAGGAAGTATCACCAACATCTTGTCGATTACCTTTCTCAATGTGTTGACACGATTTTCTTTCCAAGCCCATACCTGTGGTGAAATATAATATGCTGTTTTATATTCCTTCTGTTTTGCAAATTTTGCAATTGGGATATTAAATCCTGGATAATCTACAAAGATGACAATATCTGGGTTAAACTGAACGAGATCTCTTTTGCAGTATCTCATGTTTCCAAGTATGGTAGGCAGGTTTGCAATGACTTCTATAAAACCCATAAAAGCCAATTCCCTATAGTGTTTCACGATTACCGCGCCTTCCTTTTCCATCAAGTCGCCCCCCCAAGCCCTTACGTTGGCATCAGGATCTTTTTGTCGCAGGGCCTGTATCAATCTGCTGGCATGCAAATCTCCTGAAGCTTCTCCTGCGATGATGTAGTATTTCATGGTTGATACAAGATTGGTTCGCTTATCCAAAAAATTTAAATATCAGTGCGGATGAAGCGTATATCAGTGTCACTGTGAAAATGCCCTTTGCGGTTTTGTCCCTTTCGCCATTGATAAACACAGTGAACAAAACAATATTGAGTAAAAGACATGGTATTGTTATTGCAGTAACCAGTTGTTTATTTGTTCGAAGGGTGGATATGAAATCAGCAAATCCAAAGAAGCTGAATTTCCAATAGTAATACCCAAAGAAACTAATCATCGGCATAATGAGTCCAATGATTATTCCATAGGCGAAATTGTCTTTCTTGAAGATTACCATGTATAGTCTTTTTCTATTTTCTTTTTGATTGCATAGTTGGTGAGATCGTACTGTACAGGAACGATGCTAACGTAATTATTCTTGAGGGCCCAGACATCTGTTTCTTTGCTTTTTTCCAAATTGAGAAATTCGCCAGTAAGCCAGAAATATTTTTTTCCGGAGGGATCTTTTCTTTCCTCAAATTCTTCCTCATACTTGGCGTAAGCCTGTTTGCAAACTTTTACCCCTTTGATTAGGTCTACATCGCCAGTGGGGATGTTTACATTAAGGCAGAGGTGTTTGTCTGCTTTTTTAGACAACATGGTTTCTACAATCATTCGGGCATATTTTCTTGCACCGGTAAAATCTGCCTCTAGGCTATAGTCCAGCAGGGAGAATCCTGCTGAAGGAATATTTTCAATTGATGCTTCAATGGCAGCACTCATTGTGCCTGAGTAGATTACATTAATAGAATGATTAGCCCCATGGTTGATTCCGCTTATGCAGATATCGGGTTTTCGGTGTAGCACTTTGTCCACCGCAAGTTTTACACAATCAACTGGCGTTCCACTACAGCTCCAGGTTTCGATTCCCTCCATGACATGAACGCGTTGCAGCCTCAAGGGATATCCAATCGTAATGGCATGTCCCATTCCTGATTGGGGTTTGTCAGGGGCCACCACGACTATTCTGCCTAGGCCTTTAACTGCTTCCACCAGGTTCATGATGCCAGGGGCTGTTATGCCATCATCATTTACTACGAGAATGATCGGTAATTCCTTCTTTTTTGCTGTTCCTTTCTTCTTTTTCGTTGCCATAATAGTGGTTAAAAGTAGCACATAATTTGCTGAAGATGGTGTGATAAGGGTCCTTGCCTCACTAAAAATTTAGCAAAAAATACATTGAAAACTAAATTATTTAGTATATTGCCCCCAAATTCATTAGTATGTCACAATCATTTGCCGGACAAAACCTCAAGTATCTGCGAAAGTTAAAGGGCCTTACCCAAGAAGAGTTTGCAAATAAACTTCAAATTAAACGCTCTCTTTTGGGCGCTTATGAAGAGGACCGTGCTGAGCCTAGAATTGATGTATTGGAAATTGTAAGTGATCAGTTCGAGATCAGTCTTGATGATTTACTGCGTCGAGATCTTAGTGAGTCAAAGACCAACTATTTGGCTAAGCGCAGGCAACAAAAGTTAGGTGGTGAAAGCAATCTTGTACACTTTGTTCCTGTAAAAGCAGCGGCGGGTTATTTGGCAGGCTATGCGGATGAGGAGTTTATTGATGAGCTGAATACGTTCACCCTGCCAATGCTGGGAAGTGGCCACTACAGGGCCTTTGAGATTATTGGTGATAGCATGCTGCCTACCCCGACCGGTTCAATTATAGTTGGACAAAAGATTGATTCCTTAGCCGATGTGAAGCAGCATTCCACTTATATTGTAGTGAGCCGAAATGAGGGGATTGTATACAAAAGGGTGTCGATGTCAGCAAAGTCAAAAAGTAAGGTCACCCTGACCAGTGATAATCCTTCATTCCAGCCATATAATATAAATGCCGAGGATGTACTCGAAATCTGGCAGGCCCAAATCGTAATTACAAAAGTTGCCCAGCAGCAACGGTGGGATGTTGGCCAGCTCGCCAACCTTGTTACTAATCTACAAGAGCAGGTCAGTTCAATGAAAAAACGAATGAACTAATCAGTTTTTGGTTCAAAAATCAGTCGGCTGCAATAATTTATACACACACCGTTGATAAACTTGGTTTACGAAGGCTGGGTCATTCGTTTATCTTTGACCACCACCGATCCATTTTGGAGTTCGGCCGGTTTATAATATTTAAGTGAAGAAGAATGGCTAAGCAGCAGGAAAATAAAGTTTATGAATACAACGAAGACTCAATAAGGAGTCTTGACTGGAAAGAACATATTCGGTTGCGTCCAGGTATGTACATTGGTAAGCTTGGTGATGGAAGCAGTCAAGATGATGGAATCTATGTACTTCTAAAAGAGGTAATGGATAACTGCATAGATGAGCACATGATGGGCTATGGCAAGCAAATTGACCTATCGCTTGAAGGTAAAGAGGTTACGATACGTGACTATGGACGGGGAATTCCTTTGGGGAAATTGGTTGACGTAGTGAGCAAGATAAATACCGGCGCAAAATACGACAGCAAGGCCTTTCAAAAGAGTGTGGGGCTAAATGGGGTTGGTACCAAAGCAGTGAATGCTTTGAGTGAATATTTTAAGGTAATTGCTTATCGTGATGGTAAGGAAAAAGTTGCCGAATTCAAAAGAGGCGAGCTGATCAAAGAGCATAAGGAAGCGAGTTCAACTGAATCCAACGGAACACTTGTCATTTTTATCCCTGATGAAGCCATATTCCGTAACTATCATTACATATCTGATTATATAGATAAGCAACTTTGGAATTATTGCTACCTCAATGCTGGACTCATCATCAATTACAACGGACGCAAGTTTGTTAGTAAAAATGGACTACTTGATTTGCTACATCGAAATGCAAATGAGGATGAGCTAAGATATCCTGTTATTCACTTGAAAGGTGAAGACATCGAAGTGGCATTGTCTCATAACAACGAATATGGAGAAGATATATACAGCTTCGTAAACGGACAATATACCACTCAAGGAGGAACGCATGTCGTCGCCTTTAGGGAGGCATTCGTAAAAACAATTCGTGATTTTTTCAAAAAGGATTATGATACCTCTGATATCCGTCAGAGTATTGTAGCAGCTGTAGCCGTTAGGGTTCAAGAGCCGGTTTTTGAGTCACAGACAAAAACAAAATTGGGGTCTCAATATGTTTTTGAAGGTGGGCCTTCTATGAAGAATTTTATGATTGAGTTCTTTTCTAGGGAACTCGACAATTATCTTCACAAGAATCCGGCTGTAGCGGAGGCGATGAAAAAGAGGATTGAGCAAAGTGAAAGGGAAAGAAAAGAGCTTGCAGGGATAAAAAAATTGGCTAATGAACGCGCAAAGAAAGCCAATCTTCACAACAAGAAACTTCGTGATTGCAGGGTTCATTTGAATGAAGAACCTCCTGCAAAAGGCAAGGAAGAGTTCATTGCAAAGAAATTACTGAGCACAATTTTTATTACGGAAGGAGATTCTGCAAGTGGTTCCATTACCAAATCAAGGGAGGTTGAAACTCAGGCCGTATTCAGTTTGCGTGGAAAGCCATTGAACTCATATGGCCTCACAAAAAAAGTTGTTTACGAAAACGAGGAGTTTAATTTGCTTCAACATGCATTGAATATTGAAGATGGAATGGACGACCTGCGGTACAACAACATCATTATTGCAACTGATGCTGATGTTGATGGGATGCATATTCGTTTGCTGCTTATGACCTTTTTTCTTCAATTCTTTCCCGACCTCGTAAGAGATGGACACGTGTATATACTTGAAACTCCTTTGTTTCGGGTAAGAAATAAACAGGAGACGATTTACTGTTATTCGGAGCAGGAAAAGAATGATGCTGTGCAAAAGATCGGCAGCAAGGCAGAAATAACTAGGTTCAAGGGATTGGGTGAAATTTCACCGGATGAGTTCAAGCGTTTTATTGGTCCAGATATGAAGAAGACTCCAGTTATACTGGAAGCCCAAATTCATATTCAACATATGCTTGAATATTATATGGGTAAAAACACACAAGAGCGACAAGACTTCATTGTTTCCAATTTGCGGGTAGACTTAGATACAATTAAAGAATCAATTTAATTATAGATGATACATGTAGTTTTTAATGAGCAAGATGTTGAAGCGATTTCAAAGGCTTTCGAGTTGGATGAAACAATGGCAGGAAAAGTTATGGTTGTCCGTGATGATTTTGCAGTAGGGCCATTGGAAAATATATCTACACCCGAGGGTGCTGTCATCCGAAAGGAGTGGTGGCAAAATGTGTTAACAGGAGGTGATCAGCATGCAATCACGGAAGAGGGAAAAGTTAATGATGAGGAGGTGGTGCGCGATATTGTAGAATTGCTTGAACAAGACCATGACGAAGTGATTTGGATTTGGGCTGCTCAAAATAAACATGATGTGTGTGGGTATTATTGGCTGGTGAGTCAACTTGCTGCATTTCAAGGAAGAATTTTTATTCTTTATCTTAATAATCTTCCATTCATCAGCGATAAGGGAACAATTTTTTATCCTGATTGGCTTAGCCAGATTCCATCAAAAGAATTTCTTAAGGCAAAAAAACTTGCAAGACCGGTAACGGCTAGTGAGTTTGAGATTGATTCAGATGAGTGGAATAAAATTTGTGCTGAAGCAAGTTTGGTTCGCTTATTGGATGGGGGTAAGAAAATTATTCACCGAGCGATTGATTTTTATGATGCAGACCTCGTGCGTTATATTTCTGGGGATAAGCAAAAGGCATCAAAAATCATTCATGCTTTCTTGTCAAAAAATAAAGAAATCACTGGTGATGCTTTCTTATTGTGGAGGCTTAAACATATTGCAACAACCGGCACCTATGAAGTGCAGGGTGAGTTGAAGGGAATCAAGGATTTTGAGATTAGCAAGCGTTCTAGCACTGAAGCGGCTGACTAAAAAACAAGACATGGCCAAATCAAAATTTGTAGTTGATAATGAGAGTGAGACTGGCGTATCTGGTCAGTATAAGAGCTGGTTTCTGGATTATGCTTCATATGTAATTTTGGAACGTGCAGTTCCAGAGATAGCAGATGGGGTTAAGCCAGTTCAGCGCAGGATACTTCATGCGATGAAGGAGATGGATGACGGCAGACTGAATAAGGCGGCAAACATTATCGGACAAACCATGCAGTATCATCCACATGGTGATGCGAGCATACAAGATGCATTGGTCAATCTGGGCCAGAAAGATTTGCTTGTTGAAACTCAAGGAAACTGGGGTGATGTTAGAACAGGAGATGATGCAGCTGCGGCAAGATATATTGAAGCCCGTCTTAGCAAATTTGCATTAGAGGTTGCATTCAATGCAAAAACAACCCAGTGGCAGTTGAGTTATGATGGTAGAAAAAAGGAGCCGATAAATTTGCCAATGAAGTTTCCTCTTCTACTTGCACAAGGTGCAGAAGGGATTGCAGTGGGGTTGTCTACCAAGATACTTCCTCACAATTTCAATGAACTTATTGACGCTTCTATCAAGCACCTCAAAGGGAAAAAGTTTGAATTATTTCCAGACTTTCAAACTGGCGGAATGATTGACGTCACCAATTACAACGATGGAAAAAGAGGGGGTAGAATTCGTTGTAGGGCTCACATGCAAGAGGTGGATAAAAAAAGTATTTCTATCAAGGATGTGCCTTATGGGGTAACCACTTCCCAATTGATGGAGTCGATTGTTAAAGCAAACGACCAAGGAAAAATAAAAATTAAAAAGGTCACCGACAACACTGCTGCAGAAGTTGAAGTGATTGTAGAACTTGCAGCAGGTATTTCAGCGGATAATACCATTGATGCATTATATGCATTTACTGATTGTGAGGTGAGCATTGCACCCAATGCCTGTGTGATTGTAGAACAGAAACCACTTTTTCTTACCGTTGCTGAGTTGCTTCGCATTTCAGCCGACAATACAAAGGAGCTGCTGAGGCAGGAGTTAGAAATTAGACTTGCCGAACTCTTGGAGAAATGGCACTTCACTTCACTGGAAAGAATCTTCTTTGAAGAACAGATCTATAAGGAATTAGAAAAGAAACATCAAGATTGGGATAAGGTACTGGAGTCAATTCAAAAAGGATTTGATCCTTTTAAAAAGTTATTCAAGCGAGAGATTTCAAAGGAGGATGTTATTAAGCTTACTGAAAAACCAGTTCGCCGAATATATAAGCTTGATATTGATGAGCTTAATGCGCAAATAAAGGGAATTGAAGTTGAAATAAAAGAGACTAAAAACCACTTGGCGAATCTTACGGAGTATGCAATCGCTTACTACCAAGGCTTACAAGATAAATATGGTAAGGGCAAGGAACGAAAGACTGAAATCAAACCCTTTGATGTTATACAAGCCAGGCAAGTTGCAATCGCCAATGTTAGGTTATACATGAACAGGGCTGAGGGTTTCATTGGTACAAGCTTGAAAAAAGATGAATTTGTAGCCGAGTGTTCTGATCTTGATGACATCATCGTTTTTACAAGAAGAGGCATAATGAAAGTGGTGAAGGTGGATGATAAGGCCTACATCGGCAAGGATATTATCTATGCTGCTATCTTTCAGAAAAATGATGATCGGTTTACCTATAACATGATTTATACGGATGGTGAAACTGGCATATCCTATGCCAAACGTTTTAATGTTACAGGAATTACACGTGATAAAGAGTACGACCTGACAAAGGGCTCGGATAAATCCAAGGTAAATTATTTCAGCGCAAACCCCAATGGGGAGGCAGAATCGGTTATTGTTGTATTAAGTCCAAATTGTAGCGCGCGAATTAAACAATTGGAATTTTATTTTGAAACACTTGACATCAAGGGAAGAAGTTCAGTGGGTAACCAGGTTACAAAATATCCGATCAAGAATGTTAAAATAAAAGATGCTGGCAAATCTACTTTAGGTGGACGAGAGCTTTGGTTTGATGACCAGTTCGGGAGGTTGAATACGGATAGCAAGGGACTGCACCTTGGTAGTTTTCAGCCCGAGGATCAACTGCTGGTTTTATATCGTCAGGGATATTATGAGATTACCAATACTGAAATCAACCAACGTTTTGATGTAGACAAGTTGATGAAGATTGAAAAATTCGATCCAAAGAAAATTGTAACTGCAGTCTATCTCGATAACGAAAAACTGCAGTTTAATGTGAAGCGGTTTAAAATTGAAACTACCACGCTTAACAATAAATTTTATTTCATCAAAGAGGCTGAAGGCAATTATCTTGAAGCCATTTCTACTGCAGCAAGTCCTGTAGCAGTTATTCGTTCTGGCCGTGGTGCTCAGGCGAGAGAGTCAAAAGTGAAAGTGGGAGACTTTGTTGAGGTAATGGGATGGAAGGCCTTGGGCAATAAGCTGACTGACTTTACAAAAAGTACAGAAATTAAATGGCTGGCTGACGAGGCAGGGAAAAAACAGGCAGAACTTTTTTAGGATATTGCATGAGCATAGGCATGGGGTAACGTATTGCCGACTATGCCTTATATTTGTACAGTGTTTGTTTATTAAGTGATGTTGACATAGTGGGGATTGATATTTTTTAACACAATCGGTTCAAATGCCTCTTAATCAAGAAGACGAATTTAGTGCTCAGTTTTCAGGCTCACTGCCTGTGCAGGAAACCACTTCAAACAGCTGGTTTAAACGGGGGAAGAGGGGTATAAGTACAACCACCTCAGAAAAGAAGGAAGCTCCAGATGGTTTGTGGACCAAATGTCCTGACTGCAAGTATACTTGCACCACCGTGGAGCTAAAGGAAAATCTCTCCGTTTGTCCCCAGTGCAACCATCATCACAGAATTGGCAGCGAGGAATACTTTGATATTCTTTTTGATGATCATCAGCATACTGAACTCTTTGCAGAGGTTAGGTCAGTCGATTTTCTTGGCTTTAATGACCTCAAGCCCTATAAAAAAAGATTGGTTGAGGCGTATGACAAGACCGGATTACATGACTCAATTACTTCATCCGTTGGAAAAGTAGGTGGTCGTGACCTCTTGGTGTGTTGTATGGACTTTAATTTCATTGGAGGATCTCTGGGTAGTGTGATGGGTGAAAAGATTGCCAGATCTGCGGATTACTGCCTTGAGCATAGGATACCGCTCATGATAATCAGTAAGAGTGGTGGAGCGAGAATGATGGAAAGTGCGTTCTCGCTGATGCAACTTCCCAAAACACTAGGAAAGATAAGCAGGCTTGCAGTAGCAGGCATCCCATATATCTCCCTTTGTACCGATCCCACCTATGGTGGAACAACCGCATCATTTGCTATGGTTGGTGACATCAATATAGGTGAACCCAGGGCCATGATTGGTTTTGCAGGTCCACGGGTTATCAGGGAAACAATCAAAAGAGACCTTCCGGAAGGGTTTCAGACCTCCGAATTTGTCTTGGAACATGGATTTCTCGATATGATTGTAGGTCGCAAAGAGCTGAAAGACCGAATTTCAGTCCTTCTTGGCCTATTTGCAGGCTAATTTTTCAAAAAAGGGATCTTCCCTTGTATTATGGAAATCAGGAATAAAAATGCAACATTCGAGTATTTCATCGAGGATAAATTCGATGCTGGAATGATATTGACTGGTACTGAAGTCAAGGCCTTGCGCGATGGCCGAGTTAGTTTTAATGATAGCTATTGTCTCATTGATCACAATGAACTATACATTAAGGGACTTCATATCTCTCCCTATGAGTTTGGCAGTTATGCCAATCATCCTCCTTTAAGAGACCGAAAGCTTCTTCTCAAGAAAAAAGAGTTGAATAGGATCATACAGAAACTCAAGGAGAAGGGACTCACCATAGTGCCCTTGAAAATCTATTTTAATGAACGGGGTTTTGCAAAGATCCAAATTGGTCTCGGAAAAGGGAAAAAGCTGTACGACAAGCGCGATACGATTAAGCAGCGTGAATCAGAGCGAGAAATCAAAAGATACCTCAAGTAGCCGTTTTGCCAATGATTGTCCAACTTTTGCATGTTTTTTGGAATTCTTGCTATTTTTTCTGAAATTTGACTAAATGAAATTAAATCAAACAAACAACGGTTGGCATATCATACCTTTTCAGGGGTAGTGCCTATGTTATTTGTTCACATAAGTAAAGCCCCGATATATCATCGGGGCTTTTATTTTAAATTAATTCCGAAATGGAGAATCAGAATCAGGTTAGTGTTAAGACTTCAGTCCGAAAAATGGCTGCAGATCTGTTTACACCCGTTGGCATCTACCTAAGGTTAAGGGATCGGTTCAGGGATACCATCTTGCTTGAGAGTACAGATCATCATACGGCAGAAAATAGTTTTTCCTTTATTGCTATCAATGCTATTGGTGGTATTGAAATCTCATCCGATAACAAGGTTGAGTATAAGTATCCAGGGATGCTGCCCCAACAAATTAGTTTGGGTGAAGATGCTTCCGTTCCCGATTTGGTATGGTCTTATATGCAGGGATACAATGTGGAGGCCGGAGAAAAGCAACTTAAGTTTGCCCAGGGTTTATTTGGCTATACGGCCTACGACGCAATACCTTTCTTTGAAACCATTGCATTCAATAAGAAGCCCTATCGCATCAAGCAAAATAACGATGTAAGTGGGGCCCAGATAGATCAAGCAATTCCATTGATGAGATATCGTTTCTATCAGTATGTTATTGCTATAGATCATTTTAGGGATGAGTTGTATCTGCTGGAAAATCATGTACCCAGCTTGCCAGGAAATAAGCAACTGGTTGAAGAGGTGATCTTGAGTAGGGATCTTCCTCAATATCCATTTGAGACGATTGGAGACGAGACCTCTAACCTAACTAATCAAGAGTACCTTGAAATGGTTGAGAAAGGGATTGCTCACTGTTTCAGAGGCGATGTTTTTCAGATTGTGTTGAGCCGCAGATTTGAGCAGTCATTCAAAGGGGATGAGTTTAACGTATACCGAGCACTGCGCATGATCAATCCATCTCCTTATCTTTTCTTCTTCGATTATGGTGATTACAAATTGATGGGGTCATCACCAGAGAGTCAGTTGATTATCGCCAACGATAAAGCCATCGTTCATCCAATTGCTGGTACATTCAAGCGAACCGGTGATGATACAGTGGATCGAAAAGAGGCAGAGCGATTATTGGAAGATCCAAAAGAAAATGCAGAGCATGTGATGTTGGTGGATTTGGCAAGGAATGATCTTAGTCGGGTTTGTGAAAAAGTTGAAGTTGCTCAATATCGTCAAGTTAAATATTATTCGCATGTTATTCATCTTGTCAGTGAGGTGGTGGCCAATGTGACGAAAGGTTCCAATCCAGTGATGCTGATGGCTAAAACATTTCCTGCTGGTACCTTGAGTGGGGCTCCTAAGTTTCGTGCAATGCAACTCATCGATCAATATGAGAAAACATCCAGGTCTTTTTATGGTGGAGCCATTGGCTTTATGGGATTTGATGGTTCGTCCAATCAAGCTATCTTGATTAGGAGTTTCCTTAGTAAGAACAATACACTTTTTTATCAGGCCGGTGCAGGTGTTGTGGCTTCTAGTGTGCCTGAAAGTGAATTGCAAGAAGTGAACAATAAACTCGGGGCCTTAAAAATGGCAGTGATTTATGCTAGCGAAATAAATGTTGACAGGTCAAACTAAAATAATATACGATGCCTTTGAAAAAATTACTGGTACTTGACAATTACGATTCCTTCACGTACAACTTAGTTCATCTTGCTCTAGAAATACTAGGGGATGGGGTTGATGTATTTAGAAATGATGAGATATCTATCGAGGATGCTGGGAAGTATGAAAAAATTCTTCTTTCACCTGGTCCGGGTATCCCTGAAGAGGCGGGAATTTTGTTGCCACTGATCCGAACGTATGCATCAAATCATTCTATGTTTGGAGTATGTTTAGGTCATCAGGCAATTGGAGAGGCTTTTGGCGGACAATTGGCAAATCTTTCATCTGTTTATCATGGAGTCTCAACTCCAATAACATTGGAAAATAACATTGCAGAATCGTCATTTCACAATGATTGGTTTTTGAATTTGAAGAGCCCTCTTGAGGTTGGTCGATATCACAGCTGGGTCGTAGAAGATGAAAGATTTCCTACTGAGCTTGAAGTTACTTCTAGGGATGGCAAAGGCATGATCATGTCGCTTCGACACAGAAAATTTGATGTTCAGGGTGTTCAATTTCATCCTGAGAGCGTGCTCACGCGAGATGGAAAGACTATGTTAAACAACTGGTTAAACAATAGGGCTATCCTATAAATTATAGCACCATGAAACAAATTCTAAATTATTTATTTGAACATAAAGTGCTTTCGCGTGAGTACGCAAAGCAGATCATGCTTGATTTGGGAATGGGGAAATTCAATGATCACGAATTAAGTGCTTTGATGACTGTCTTTCTTATGCGCAGCATAGCTCTTTCTGAACTGCAAGGATTCCGCGACGCATTGTTAGAGCTTGCAGTACCTATTAATTTTGAGGAGCGTAAGGTAATGGATATCGTAGGAACTGGTGGAGATGGAAAAAATACCTTTAATATCTCAACACTTTCATGTTTCATAGTTGCTGGGGCAGGACAGCCTGTTGCCAAGCATGGGAGTTATGGTTCAAGTTCTGTGAGTGGAGCTTCAAATTTGATGGATTCTTTAGGCTACAAGTTCAAGAATGATGAATCTGTTCTTCGAAATGAGATCGACCAAACAAATATGTGCTTTTTGCATGCACCTATCTTTCATCCTGCACTCAAAGCCGTCGCCCCCATCAGAAAGAACCTTGGGATACGAACTTTTTTCAATATGCTTGGTCCGATTGTAAATCCGTCTAGCCCAACATTTCAGCTAGTTGGCGTGTATAATCTTGAGATTGCAAGGATGTATAATTATTTCTTTCAAGGCGAAGCCAGGAAGTATGCAATCATTCACTCTTTGGATGGCTACGATGAGATCTCTCTGACTGCAGATGTCAAATCCTTTTCTCCAGCCGGGGAAAAAATATATTCTCCAGAACAACTTGCGGGACTTAGAGTTGATGGTGCTGATATTTATGGTGGGGAGTCTGTACAGGAAGCATCTTCAATATTTATGAAAATTCTTCAAGGGGAAGGTACACCCTCCCAAAATGCTGTTGTCATTTCAAATGCGGCAATGGCACTTTCTCTTAATGATGATTTTGGTGATTATCAGGCGGCAAGAGATGCCGCAAATGAAAGTCTTGAATCCGGTAAGGCATATATGACGCTTAAACAACTATTGGCTCTCCAAGCTTAATTGAGATGAATATATTAGACACGATAATTGAAAAAAAAAGAAACGAGGTTTCTGAAAGAAAGCTTAGGGTTGCTTTATCTGATCTTCAGCAGAGACCTTATTATTCAAGAAATACTTATTCGCTAGTAAATACATTGAAGGGAGCAGATGCCTCAGGCATTATAGCAGAATTCAAGAGAAAGTCGCCTTCAAAAGGGATCATTAATGATCAAGCCGACGTAGTTCAAGTTGCGACTGCGTATCAGGATGCAGGGGCATCTGCAGTTTCTGTATTGACAGATGAATCTTTCTTTGGTGGATCTGATGCTGATTTACTTGCCATCAGGCCATTCCTTCAAATTCCAATTCTGAGAAAAGAGTTTATCGTTGACCAATACCAGATTCACGAGGCAAAATCAATTGGCGCCGATTTAATTCTCCTGATTGCAGCCTGTCTTAGTCCAACTGAAGTAAAAGAATTGTCCACTTTAGCCCAAGCAATAGGTCTTGAGGTCTTGCTTGAACTGCATGATGAGGATGAATTAGGTCATATCTGCGATACGGTTAATCTTGTTGGGATAAACAATCGAAGCCTCAAGACGTTTGATGTAAATATTGAAAGAAGTTTAATGATGGCAAAGCAGATTCCAGAGGATAAGATGAAGGTAGCCGAAAGTGGGATTGATGATCCAGGCCAAGTGAAGTTGTTTCGGAATGATGGCTACAATGCTTTTTTGATTGGTGAAAACTTTATGAAAACAACTAATCCAGGATTAGCGCTAAGTCAGTTTATAGAAAATATTTAATCATGAGAATAAAGGTATGCGGAATGACCAGTATTGTTCAGCTCAAAGAGCTGGAAGAGATGGGTGTGGATTTCGCAGGCCTCATTTTTTATTCACGTTCACCAAGATACGCCACCCGCGGAGGTCTCACGCCCGAGGTATTGAAAAAAGAAAAGCTTAGGATAAACCGAATTGGAGTTTTTGTTAATGAGACGATTGAAATGGTGCTAAAGACCGTGGATGCTTGGAAGCTCGATATGGTTCAGTTGCATGGTGATGAATCTCCAATTTTTTGTGAGAAAATCAGTAATCATGTGAACACTATCAAAGCGTTTAGGGTAAGTAGTGAGGATAATATTCCCTACAAGGTTTCCCCTTTTTCAGAAGCTACAGATCTTTTTCTATACGACACCATGGGAAAACAGTATGGCGGAACTGGGGAGCAGTTCAGCTGGGATCTATTGGACAATGCCAAGCTCTCCAAGTCATATTTTTTAAGTGGCGGAATTGGTCCTGATGATCTCGATAAAATCAAGGACTTTTGTATAAACCAGGACAAACTATTCTCCTTGGATCTCAACAGTAAATTCGAGACTTCTCCTGGCGTTAAGGACATGACTGTTTTAAAACGATTTGTAGAAAGCATAAAAAATAACAATTAAGATGGTACAAGTTTTTTCAAAGCCAGACGAAAATGGCTATTACGGTGAATTTGGTGGAGCCTATATTCCTGAAATGCTTTACCAAAATGTAGAACATTTGAAATCTGCTTATTTGTCCATCATCGGGGATCCAGTATTTCAAAAAGAGTTTCACGCATTGTTGAAAGATTATGTTGGAAGACCCACACCGCTTTTTCTTGCTGAACGTTTGAGTGAACGTTTTGGGTCGACGATCTATCTTAAAAGAGAAGACCTTTGTCATACTGGGGCTCATAAAATTAATAATACCATTGGACAGATTCTTCTTGCTCAACGTTTGGGCAAGACAAGAATTATCGCTGAAACAGGTGCCGGACAACATGGAGTTGCTACTGCAACAGTTTGTGCACTAAAGGGAATGGAATGTATTGTGTATATGGGCGAAAAAGATATCCAACGCCAGGCTCCTAATGTGGCACGCATGAAAATGTTAGGCGCCAAAGTTATTCCTGCAACAAGTGGAAGCAAGACACTTAAAGATGCTACAAATGAGGCAATTCGGGATTGGATAAACAATCCTGTTGATACCCATTACATCATTGGTTCGGTTGTTGGGCCACATCCATATCCAGATATGGTTTCTATTTTTCAATCTGTCATCAGTGCTGAAATTCGGGTTCAGTTAAAAGAAAAAACTGGAAACGAATTGCCAACACGGGTTATTGCCTGCGTTGGTGGTGGTAGCAATGCTGCAGGTGCTTTCTATCATTTCTTGGATGAACCCGCAGTTGAAATTGTTTCTGTTGAAGCAGCTGGGCATGGCGTGAACAGTGGAATGAGTGCTGCCACTACACAGCTTGGAGTTCCAGGTATCTTGCATGGCAGCAAAAGTATTGTGATGCAAACTGCAGACGGACAAGTTGTTGAGCCTCATAGCATTTCTGCTGGCCTGGATTACCCTGGAATTGGTCCCATGCATGCCAACTTATATACTAGTAAGCGTGCCAGGTTTATGAGCGCCACCGATGAAGAAGCCTTAAGCTGGGCTTTTGAGTTATCACGTATGGAAGGAATTATTCCTGCCTTGGAGACCGCACATGCATTTGCAGTATTGGGGGAAATGGGACTGAAGAAAAATGATGTTAACGTGGTTTGTTTGAGTGGTAGAGGCGACAAAGACCTTTCCACCTATATGAATGCAATGAATGAACAATAAAAGTGAAAAGAAATGAGCAGGTTCAAAGAATTATTTGAAAAGAAACACTCAGGCGTTTTGAATGTGTATGTCACAGCCGGGTTTCCTGAGCTTGATAGCACGCTTGTTATTATGGAGGCACTTCAACAAAGTGGTGCTGACGTGATTGAGATTGGGATGCCTTATAGCGATCCGCTAGCCGATGGTCCTGTTATTCAAGAGAGCAGTGCTGTAGCATTGGAAAATGGGATGACCATTGCTCGACTTTTTGAACAGCTCAAAGGATTTAGAGAAAAAATACATGTGCCTGTCGTGCTGATGGGGTATATGAACCCAGTGCTTCAATATGGGTTTGAAAATTTTTGTTCAGATGCTGCGGCGGTAGGGATTGATGGGTTGATACTTCCAGACCTTCCAGCCCTTGAGTTTGAGCAGTCCTATGGGAAGGTTATAAAAAAGTACAACCTAGATTTCATCTTTCTAGTTACACCAGAGACGAGTGAGGAAAGGGTTAGAAAACTAGACGGGCTCAGTTCAGGTTTTTTATATGCTGTTTCATCTTCATCCACTACTGGTAAAGAGCAGGATTTTTCGGGAGTTACTTCATACCTAAAAAAACTCGAGTCCTATCAACTTAAAAATCCTGTATTGGTTGGATTTGGTATTAAGGACAAAGCCACATTTGATGCTGTAAAAGCTCATGCACATGGTGCAATCATTGGGTCTGCTTTCATTAAGGCACTCTCTGAAAAAGGAACTCCATCAGCTATCACTTCCAGGTTTATCAACGGAGTACTTAACTAATTATTGATGAAGGTAGTTGTGATAAAATATAATGCGGGGAATGTGAGATCTGTGCAATTTGCATTGGAAAGACTTGGTATTTCGCCAACATTTTCTGATGATCCAGAAACTATTTTGTCGGCTGATAAAATAATTTTTCCAGGAGTTGGAGAAGCGAGCTCTGCCATGACGTATCTCAAAGAAAGGGGACTAGATCAAGTTATCTTACAATCAACACAGCCCTTTCTTGGTATCTGTCTAGGCATGCAACTGATGTGTTCACATTCTGAAGAAAATAATACTGCCTGCTTGGGTGTGTTTAAGGAAGATGTCAAACGGTTTGTGCCAAATCAAGCTGCTGAGAAGGTGCCGCAAATTGGGTGGAATACCATCTATGATTTGAAGACAGACTTGTTTGATCGTGTACAAGAAAATAGCTTTTGTTATTTTGTTCATAGCTATTATGCCAGCAAAGGAGAACATACCGTTGCTACAACTGATTATTGCGGGCCTTATAGTGCTGCATTACACGTTAATAATTTTTACGGTGTTCAGTTTCACCCTGAGAAAAGTGCAGATACCGGAGAATTAATATTGAAGAACTTTTTAAATCTACCACTATAATGCAGATTATACCTGCTATTGATATTATTGATGGAAAGTGTGTGAGGCTTACAGAAGGCGACTATACTCAGAAGACTGAGTATGCATACACCCCATTGGACCTGGCAAAAATGTATGAGGATAGCAGCATTGAGCGATTACACTTGGTTGATCTTGACGGAGCAAAAGCTGGAAAAGTAACCAATTGGGCTGTTGCTGAATCTATCGTCAAGCACACCAAGTTGGTCATAGATTTTGGAGGAGGAGTGAAAACAGTTGAAGAGGTAAGAAGAATTCTTGATTTGAATATTTCCTATGTGACTGTTGGGAGTGTTGCCGCAAAGCAGCCTGAAGTCTTTAACAGCTGGGTAGATGAATTTGGTGCAGAGAAATTTATGCTTGGTGCGGATGTTAGGGGTGAGCACATCATGGTAAGTGGCTGGATGGAAAAGTCTGATTTGGAATTGATGCCCTTCTTAAAGGAAAATAGTGCTAAAGGAATTCGAAATGTATTCTGTACTGACGTCAGTAAAGATGGAAGGCTAGAAGGTCCTGCCACTGAACTGTACAGACGCATTAAGCTTCAGTTCCCAGAGCTTTTTTTAATTGCAAGCGGAGGTGTTTCTCAAATTTCTGATTTGTATGATCTTCAGGAGGCGGGTTGTGATGGTGTAATAATTGGGAAGGCCATTTATGAGAACCGAATCTCTATGGATCAATTGAAGAGTTTTATTCAACAACAAGGAAACTGATGATATGCTAACTAAAAGAATAATTCCTTGTTTGGATATTAAAGATGGCCGAACGGTTAAAGGAACAAACTTTGTTGACCTTCGTGATGCCGGTGATCCTGTTGAGCTTGCTGCACGCTATGCTGAAGAGGGTGCTGATGAGCTTGTTTTTCTTGATATTACTGCTACCAATGAGAAGCGAAAAACTCTAGCTAGTCTGGTTGATAAAATCGCCCATCGGATTAACATCCCTTTTACTGTAGGAGGAGGAATTTCTTCTATTGAAGATGTTAGGATATTGCTTGATAGCGGAGCTGATAAAGTTTCTATCAATACCTCAGCATTTAAAGATCCGGAATTAATTAATAGGCTTTCCTCTGAATTCGGAAGCCAGTGTATCGTTTTGGCAATCGATACGAAGCAACATGCAGATGGAGCGTGGTATGTTTATTTGAATGGCGGAAGGGTAGCAACGGAAAGAAAATGTATTGATTGGGCCATTGAAGGTGTAGCACGGGGTGCTGGAGAAATTCTACTCACCTCTATGGATCATGATGGCACTAAAGCCGGATTTGCAAAAGCCATTACTGAAGCTGTTTCTAAGTCTGTTCCTGTTCCGGTTATCGCTTCTGGTGGAGGAGGTGCGCCCGAACATTTTGCTGAGATTCTCAATGGCCCTGCTGACGCAGCCTTGGCCGCGAGTATTTTCCATTTTAGAGAAATATCTATCCCTGACCTTAAATCATATCTCCGACTTCACTCCATTTGTGTCCGTTAATGCGTTTGAATGTTTAATTTTACATCATTATGGAAGCAACAATAGATTTTAAGAAATTTGCTGATGGACTTGTTCCTGCGATTACTCAAGATGAGCATACTGGTAAGGTGCTCATGTTGGGATACATGAATCAGGATGCATTTGATGCTACTATGGCTTCAGGGAAAGTGACTTTTTACAGTCGATCTAAAGAGCGGTTGTGGACTAAAGGAGAGGAGAGTGGTAACTTTTTGATGTTGAAGTCGTATGCCTTGGATTGTGATCAGGATGCTTTATTGTTTAAAGTTTCTCCTGTTGGTCCGGTTTGTCATACTGGTGCCGACACCTGCTGGGGAGAAGTTAATGCATCTGACGATTTTTTAAGTTACTTGGAATCTATCATTGAACTTAGGAAGAACGGAGAGGATGACAGTTCATATATAAAAAGTCTTTTTGCAAAAGGGATAAATAAGATTGCACAGAAGGTTGGAGAAGAGGCTGTCGAGCTGGTCATAGAGGCAAAAGATCAGGATGATGAAAAATTTTTAGACGAAGCTGCGGATCTCCTCTTTCACTATTTGCTTTTGCTTAACAGGAAAGGGTTTACTTTAGATGATGTCAAATTGATACTCAAAAAAAGACATAAATAATGAAAAGCACCATACTTTTATTACTCTTGGTTCCTTGCCTTCTGTTCTCACAATCATCTAAAAAGTACAGCATAAAGGGCGTCTTGAAAGGGATGACCGATAAAACTGAACTTGTGCTAAAAAATGATGAGCTAAGTAAAGAGCCAATTGCTTCATGCAAATCTAAAGGAGATCAGTTTGAAATAACTGGTGATTTGAAGGAATCAGGTCTGTATTATATCTCTACGAAATCTGGAAATGACAAGTTGCTTATTTTTCTTGACGCCTCTAAAATAAGTATTGAGGGTGATTTTTCTACCTTGCAAAGTTCACGCGTGACAGGGTCTTCCACCCACAATGATTTTATTGCGTTCAATACTATCTTTAATCCATTGTTCACAAAACTATCTGCCTTAGCACAACAGCTAAACCAAGGGGCAAAGGATGATGACCAACAGATCCGGAAAGCATATACCAATTCAGTTGGAGAAGTTAATCTTGAAATAGACAATTTCATATCTGCGCATTCTTCTTCTCCTGTATCTCCATTTATTTTATTGGTTACGATGCAGCTGAATGATGACCCAAAGCTTCTTGAGAGCAGGCTTGATAAGATTTCAGCGTCCGCAAAGCAAAACTATTTTGGCCGTGCTGCTATTAAGGTTGTTGAGGACGCAAGATTTGGATCTATAGGATCACCAGCCCTAGAATTTACTCAGCAAGATCCCAATGGGAAAGATATTTCTCTTTCAAGCTTCAATGGCAAGTATGTGCTTATTGACTTTTGGGCAAGCTGGTGTGGGCCTTGTCGTCAGGAAAATCCAAATTTGGTGAACGCATACAATAAGTTTAAAGAAAAAAATTTCACAGTTTTGGGTGTTTCATTGGACAGGTCAAAAGAAGCATGGTTGAAAGCAGTTAAAGATGACCAGTTGACATGGACACAAGTAAGTGATTTGAAGTGGTGGAGTAATGAAGTGGCTGTTAAGTATAAGATACAGAGTATCCCCCAAAACTATTTGCTTGACCCCGAGGGAAAGATCATTGCTAAAAACTTGCGTGGTCCGGCATTACATGCTACCTTATCTAAGCTGCTCCAGTAGTATTTATAAGTATACATCCTCAATCATAAAGAACTCAGTTTCTTTATCTTCTGATAGGGTGATTGATAAAATATCAAATCTGATCCATTTGTCATCTGGATGTATTCTGATATATTCTGTGCCCGCACTAATAAAGAAATACAACTTTTTTCTGTTTACCAATTCCTCTGGGTATCCAAAGGTGTTGCTTCTTCTGGTTTTAACCTCAATAAAGTGAATCATATCATTTTTTTTGGCGATGATGTCAATCTCCAGTTTGCCATAGTACCAATTTTTTTCAATGATTGCGAATCCACTTTCTCTTAACCATTGCTCTGCCAGTATTTCCCCCAATTTTCCTGTTTCATTATGTCTTGCCATGAACGGTTATTTTTCTAACTTCGAAGCTATCAACCTGAAATATTCAAAGAAGCGAAATGCACCAACTAACCGGAAGAGTTCAACATTATCCTTGGGGGGGAAACACCTTTATCCCATCGCTTTTGTCACAGGAAAATTCGCATAACCAACCCTTTGCCGAATATTGGCTAGGGGTTCATTCCGGTGGTCCTTCTCGCGTATTTTTGGGCCAAGGGGCCTTCACATTTCTTCCTGCCCTGATTAACTCTGATAAAACCCGTTACTTGGGAGCGTCAGTCACATCAACATTTGGGAACCTCCCATTCTTGCTTAAGGTATTGGATGTAAAAGATATGCTTTCGATTCAGGTTCACCCTAGCAAGGCCTCTGCAGAAGAGGGGTTTAGGCGTGAAAATGAGGCTGGAATATCCCTTGATGCACCAAATAGAAACTATAAGGATACAAACCACAAACCAGAGGTCATGGTGGCACTAAGTGACGATTTCTGGTTGTTACATGGCTTTTCACCCGAAATTGATAGGACGCTAGAAGTTTATGATTTTTTAAACCCCCTAAAGAAGGTTTTTGTTGAGGGCGGAATTCGGGCTTTGTATCAATTTATAATGGAGCTGCCTCAGCATGCTGTTGATGAGCTGATTGGTGAACATGCAAAGGCGATCATGCCCAAATATTTGGACTCAGAACTCGATAAATCTTCGCCAGACTTCTGGGCAGCCAGAGCTATTGCTAATATGGGCGCGGGGAATAGTCATTTTGATCGGGGCATATTTTCTATCTATCTTTTTAATATTGTTCATCTCAAACGAGGGGAAGGAATTTTTCAAGGAGCCGGCATGCCTCATGCCTATTTAGAGGGACAGAATATTGAATTGATGTCCAACTCAGACAATGTGTTGAGGGCAGGGTTGACTCCCAAATATGTAGACATTCCAGAATTGATCAGGAACACAAGCTTTGTTCCAACATTTCCTGAAATTATCTATGGCGACTTAAACAAAACACTTCAGGAGTATAGCTGTCCAGTTCCAGATTTCACTTTATTTACTGTATTTGTGAGGGCTGGAGAAATTCAATCATTTTTAGAGGGGTCACCTAAGATACTGCTTGTGATGAACGGAATTGGCTGGTGCCTAAGCGCTGAAACTGAGCAAATTTCCACTGGGATGGCACTGTTTCTCGGGGCTAGCGAAACTCTTGATATCAGGGCAGAATCTGATCTGCTGATATTTATTGCTTCTGTTCCCTTTTAGTTTGTCTTGCTTCCGGGTAAGCTCTATCTGAGCTATACACATCATGAGGATAACTGTATGGCCGATTTCTTGAATGGGAGTATTAAATCATTATTTTTGTTCAAATCGATTACATGAAATTTTCAAAATATACAGTTATTTCAATGTTGCTGCTTGTGTCAATAGCAGCAATTTATAGAGCAATACCTGGCCGTCCCTGGGGTTTTGCGCCACAGTTTGCTATGGCAATTTTTGGTGGAGCCATGATTAAGGACAAAAAACTTGCCATTGTTCTACCACTCTTATCACTATTGCTTTCAGACCTTTTGTATGAATTGCTATACATCAATGGGCTAACTGAAATAAAAGGATTTTACGCAGGAATGTGGATGAATTACTTAATTTTTGGTTCACTCACCATCGTTGGTTTTTTGGTCAACGGCGAAAAGATTGCTTCTATTGCAAAAGGTGCGTTGGCCGCGCCAACTATATTCTTTCTTGTTTCCAATCTAGCCACTTGGGCTGGGAACGGCGGCTTCCAGCGCCCAAAAACTCTTTCTGGTTTATTCCAGGCCTATGTTGATGGTATCCCTTTTTATGCCAACAGCCTAGTTGCTACTGTTGTGTTTGGTGCGGTACTTTTTGGTGGTCAATACATAATTGCCAAATGGAGTAGCAGGAGGCAAGTGGCATAAGAATTGATGATAGCAATTTTAATCAGCTCCAATTTAATACAGTTCATTAATCTGTCGCTTTACTTAAGCCTCTTTTGAATTAATTTCAAGCTATTGCTCTCTTCTGAGATATAAAAAACTCATATGGAACAGACACTGAGAGAAATATTTTACAGTCATAATGATAGGTTGATTCATAAATGGGATCATTATTTTGAAATCTATGAGAGATATTTTTCGAAGTACAGAGGGAATTCATTGAATGTATTAGAAATTGGGGTATCCCAAGGTGGATCTATACAGCTATGGAAGAAGTACTTTGGTGATAAGCTTAATCTCTATTCTGTAGATATCAATCCAGAATGTAAATTATTTGAGAAGGACACCACCAAGCTATATATCGGTTCTCAAGAAGATCCCGTATTTCTTGAGAAGCTATACGCTGAGTTGCCGGAAATGGACATCATCATGGATGATGGAGGGCATTCAATGAAGCAACAAATTTTAACATTCGAACATCTTTTTTTAAAGGTGAAAGAGGGAGGTGTTTTTTTAGTTGAGGATACCCATACTTCTTATTGGTATCACTTTGGAGGTGGACTTAGAAAACGTGGTAGCTTTATTGAATATTCAAAAAAAATGATTGACTCATTGTATAAGTCACACTTAACAAATACTAAGGGAATAAGAGTAGATAATTTAACCGATCACATCAAATCAATTTCATTTTACGATAGTATTGTTGTGTTCGAAAAAGGAAAAAGGCCCGATCCTTTTCATATTAAAGTTGGAAATCCATCAATAAAGGATTTTCTTACTAAAGGTTCTATTTGGAGTGCTATAAAGACAAAGCTTTTCCGAATGAGTGATAGCACTTTTCGTTCAAATTTTAAAAATAATCCATAGATTGATACTTTCTCTTTGATTGATTATCATGCAAATTATTTTATAATTTATTCCCCTTACAATAGAACTTAGGAATGACCTTTAATTCTCTTCGATTATTTAAATAACCTCTATTTTTTTTAGTCGTTGATTCTCTTGCTTGTGCATTATTCTAATGGCCTATTTTCTTCGAGGCAATAAATTTTCTTTTCACAAGCCTTGAATCCAATGTTGGCCGCCTTCTGTTTAATTGGGTAGTGATATTCATTAAATATTGCCCTATTTCTATAAATTTGGAACATTTGATCTCCAAATTTATAATTTTCGGTATAACCTTTAATGTAAATAAAGCCGATTATTGATATTGCAATCCACTTTATTTTTGTCCTTTCTACAAAATAAGCTATTAATATTATAAGTATCGCTGCATACAAATGAGGATAAATAAGGTATCTACTAGAGTATGACAAAGTTTCAATTTTGCTTTCTTCGGCTGACCGAAATACTGCAACACTACCCATACTCAGTATTATGAAAAGAATTGTCGCCAGGAAAGGGAAAGATTCTTTATCACCTTTCAATATTTTTGGGCTTAAAAAATATATTATAAGCATAATAGCAATTAAGAATATAATACCTATGAATATCCTATGGTCAGGCCCCAAGTGCCCACCTATTAATCTTAAAAAGAATTCAGTAATTGCGACTAAACTTTTGCCAGTAAGATTATTTTCAGTTTTATGATATTGTTGAAAATATAATATACTTGAGGCTGCAAAGGTTATTATGCTTGAAAATAATTTTAACCTATTTCTTGTTGCAACACAAAACAATACTAAAACAAAGCCTCCAATAATTCCATTACCATTTGAATAAATACAAAGTATTTGAAATACTATTGCTACTATTAGCAAAGAATATTTCTGAGAACTATAGCATAATAGGCTTATAAGAAATAGCATAATAACTCCATAATTCGCCATTCCAGCCATTGACATCATTGAATTTTCATAATTTGAAGCATCAAATATGCAGAATGCAATGAATATCGATATGATTGGCCATGTATTTTTTATGAATTTAGCGCTGAAATAAACCAGAATCCCAAAAATGACCAATAGTTGTAGGTTTGAAATGATTCCAAGATTGATGAAATTTATCTTATTCGATATTGAGTAGTACAATACATAAATTACTCTTGATACAACTATTCTGTGTTCATTGTGTTGGCTCATTAGCAACCTAAACTTTTCGTCATTGGGTGATTTTGTCCAGTCAATGATGAATCCTAGTATTGCATCCCAATCGTCCAACATTGGGATATTGACTGCGTACCTATTGATCATTGAAAAAAATAGATAAATGGGAATCAATGATATCAGTAGGTAATAGCTTTTTACTGGGGTACTTTCTTTTTTTTCATTCTGTTCAACTTGATGTATGTGTTTTTTCATCCAGACTGCTTAATTTATTATAGTTTTGCTCTTTTACGCCTTTAAATATAGATAAAATTATAACTTAGTTTATCATGAATGGTGTATTGCTTGTTACTGGAGGTTGTGGTTTTGTTGGTTCTAGTCTTTGCATACTTTTGAAGGCTAACTATCCTCAACTTCAGGTATTAGCTTTTGATAACCTCAAAAGGCGTGGATCTGAATTGAACTTAGAGCGTTTGAAGCCTCTGGGTATTTCCTTCATTCACGGAGACATAAGAAACAAAGAAGATTTTGATCAAATTGGAAAGATAGATTTTCTAATTGACGCAGCTGCTGAACCCTCAGTATTGGCGGGAATAGATGACTCGGTGGATTATGTGATCAATACAAATCTTATTGGAACAGTCAACTGCTTGAATTTCGCTGTAAAGCATAAGGCACTTTTTATCTTTTTGTCAACTAGCCGTGTCTATCCTTTTGAAACGTTGGATAGACTTTCATACGCTGAATCAGAAACTCGGTTTAATTTGCTGCCAGATCAATTGATTTCAGGTTTCTCACAACTTGGTATTGGTGAAGATTTTCCGTTGACTGGTGCCAGGTCTTTTTATGGGGCTACAAAACTGTCTTCTGAGCTTCTCATTGCAGAGTACGTAGAATTCCTTGGGCTTAAGGCAATCATCAACCGCTGTGGGGTGCTTACTGGCCCTTGGCAAATGGGAAAAGTTGACCAGGGTGTTGTTGTGCTTTGGATGGCTCGCCACTATTGGAAGAAAAATCTAACTTACAATGGGTATGGTGGGCAGGGAAAGCAAGTCAGGGACCTACTTCATGTCAATGATCTTTTTAATCTGATTGAGTATCAACTGCAGAACCCAAGCCATTTAATTGGAAAGACTCTAAATGTTGGCGGTGGACTTGACTCTAGTATATCCCTTAAAGAGCTAACTACAATGTGTGAAAAAATCACCGGAAATACAATATCAATTCCTTCCGTTCCTGAAAATCGAAAAGCCGATGTACGCATATATGTTACGGATAATACTGAGGTTACAAGGCTGACTGGCTGGAAACCAACTTATACTGTCGAACAAATATTAGTTGAGATTTATGATTGGATCCGTCTTAATGAAGAAAAACTCTCTAAAATATTGAACTAACATGGGTGTAGCATTAGTAACCGGCTCTGCTGGCTTGATTGGCAGTGAATCTGTAAGTTTTCTTGCTGATAAATTTGAGTCAATTGTTGGAATCGATAACAACCTTAGACAATATTTCTTTGGTCAAGAGGCTTCCACAGAATGGAACAGAATTCGGCTTTCTACAGACTACAGTAATTATAAGCATCATGATGTTGATATAAGGGACTTACAGAAGCTTGAAATTTTATTTTCTGAATATGGATCATCAATTGAGCTTATCGTCCATACCGCTGCTCAGCCAAGCCATGATTGGGCAGCTCAAGAGCCTTTGACAGACTTTTCAGTAAACGCTACTGGCACGCTCAATCTTCTTGAATTAACTAGAGAGTATTGTCCAGATGCTGTTTTTATTTTCACTTCGACAAATAAGGTTTATGGCGATACCCCCAATTATCTTTCATTGATTGAATTAGACACTCGATGGGAGATTGACCCCTCACATGCTTATTATAAGGATGGCATTGATGAGCATATGAGCATTGATCAGACCAAGCATTCCATATTTGGGGCATCGAAAGTGGCCGCTGATGTACTGGTTCAGGAATATGGAAAGTATTTTGGTATGAAAACCGGAGTTTTTAGAGGTGGTTGTTTGACAGGTCCAAATCATTCTGGAGCACAGCTGCACGGTTTTCTTGCCTACCTGATGAAATGCGCTATTACAGGTCAACAGTATACCATTTTTGGATATAAAGGGAAGCAAGTACGCGATAATATTCATAGCAATGATCTTGTCAATATGTTCTGGCATTTTTATAAAAATCCCAGACCAGGGGAGGTTTATAATGCAGGGGGTGGAAGATTTGCCAATTGTTCTATGATGGAAGCTGTTTCACTCTGTGAAAAAATAACCGGCAATAAAATGAACATTGCTTACTCAGAAAATAATCGAATCGGTGATCATATCTGGTATATTAGCAACTTGAGTAAGTTTAAAGAACATTATCCCGATTGGAATTGGGAGTATGGTCTTGAACTAACCATGTCTCAGATTCACAATAGTATTTCCAGTCGTATGTAAACATTTATCTTTTTACTAAAAGTCAAATCTTTTTTTCTGAAACTATCTATTGTAATTCCTGCATATAATGAGCAAGATGCCATCTCAGATACGGTCACATCACTGTATAAGTCCCTTCATTCGAATGGCATCAACCATGAAATTTTAGTTGTCAATGATAATTCAAAGGACAATACATTGGAGGTCCTCCAATCATTAAGTAATGAGGTTCCTACCTTGGTAATTCTTACCAATACTGGGCCTAATGGATTTGGATATGCAGTTCGATGTGGTTTAGAAGGGTTTTCTGGTGATTGTGTTGCCATTTTCATGGCAGATCTTTCTGATGATCCTCTTGACTTGGTGAAATTTTATCGAAAGATGATTGAAACCGGTGTTGACTGTGTTTTTGGATCACGATTCATGAGGGGAGGGCGAGTGATTGACTATCCCTTTCACAAGTTGATTGTAAACAGAATTGCTAATAATATTATACGTTTTGTGATAGGCACCGGCTACAATGATTCAACCAATGCTTTCAAATTGTATTCACGGCAAACAATTGAAGGACTTAAGCCATTTCTTGCTCCACACTTTAATCTGACTATTGAATTATCCTTGAAATCTATCGTAAGGGGCTACAGTTATGTTGTATTGCCTAATTCCTGGACGAATCGAAAGACCGGTGTTTCTAAACTCAAGATTCGGGAAATGGGCAGCAGGTACTTTTTTATTTTAATGTATTGTTTCATTGAGAAGTTTTTTTCAAGAGGGGACTTTAAAAAAAAGTATTGAAATGGGTGTCTATAGTATCTTGTACTAATTATTTTCTATCTATTCTGGTGTTAGCATAAAAAAACAAAAATGAATCCCTTTATTTCCATTTGCATTCCTGCCTTCAAGAATTATGGTTATTTAAGGCGATTGTTGGATTCAATAAAAACACAGGACTATTTTAATTTTGAAGTTGTCATTACAGATGATAGTCCAGGCGACGAGTTGAGAGACTTATGCAAAGAATATGAGAGTTTTTTTGACCTCAATTATTATAAGAATGCCACCAATTTAAATACTCCGGAGAACTGGAATGAAGCTGTCAGCAAGGCTAAATATGACTGGGTGAAAATAATGCATGATGACGATTGGTTTACCCGGCCTAATGCTTTAACTTCCTTCTCTCAGTCGATTATTGCCCATCCAGGCACAACCTTTTTCTTTTCTGCTTATCAGAATGTCTATGAGGGGTCAGGGCTGGTTGAGCCAATGAAAACTAACCCTATCTGGCAGTATCTCTTGGCAAACAATATTGAAATTTTAATTTCTAGAAATGTTATCGGACCACCGAGTGTTGTTTTATATAAAGAGAATTCTATTGCATATGATGCTTCAATGAAATACGTTGTTGATATCGATTTCTATTCTAGGTATTGTGCTTCGAATGAATTTCTTTTCATTCCGGATATTCTTGTAAATGTTGGGATACATGCACATCAGGTTACTAAATACACCCATGGGGTGGAAGAGATTCATCTAAAAGAATCTATTTTGATGCTGAATAAGAAACCATTATCAGTGTTAAAAAATATTGTAGTATTCGATGGCTGGTGGCGCTTGGTTAGAAACTTCAACGTAATGCAATTGAAAAAGCTAGACGATTTAGGGTTGCATGCTAAGTTCAGTAATGCTTTTAATATTATTATTTCAATCCAGCAACAATTCTCTCAAAAAGCCCTTCAAAATGGTTATTTCTCAAAATTGATAATGGGATACGCCTATATCAGGTATTGCTTATTTGGAAAGTAGAGCGATTATTTTCTGTTTGGCTAGATAAATCAATTTAAATATATACCATCTCCAGTCTGGATATATTCTTTTCATGAACATGGTATGATTCTTAAGTATTACCTTATTTATTTTTTTGCTATTCCCAGTGCTGCTGCCCTTGTGCACATGCATTACTCTTCCTTCTGGTAAAAAGGTAATTTTTAACCCAAGCTGTTTGATCTGCCAACACCAGAGTACATCTTCACAGTACATGAAGAAATCTTCTGCAAGCTTTTGTTCTGGCAATCTTTTAATTGTTTCTGCACGAATAAACATATATGTCCCCCAAACCCAATCACAGTCTATTTGTTTGTCATGACTAAAGTAATGGTGCAGCATTAATTCTTCCCTTTTGTTTTTTGGAAGTAAAATATATAGAGGAAAAACTTCAAGTAGTTCCCATGATATTGTTCTGAATTTCCTGCAATTAAATTGAATCTTTCCGTTTGGATATTGAAGTCTAACTGTGCTTATACCACAATCTGGATAGCTTTCCATGTGCCTTAGGCTTATCAATGGTGCATTATTAAGTAGCTCACAGTCGCTATTCAATAGCAGGATGTATTTTCCTTTTGCTTGCTGAATGCCAATATTATTTCCCTTGGCAAAGCCTGAGTTTACTTGACTTTTTATTAGTTTGATGTCAGGAAATATGTTCTTAAAAGATTCAGCATCTTTTTCCGACGAAGCATTATCTACCAATATAATCTCATAGGGAATGTCCTTTACATTATTATAAATTGATTGAATGCATTTTGAAGTCAGTTCAAATGTATTGTAGTTGATAACAATAATAGATAATGCAGTATTCATTTACGCTTTATAAAAAATGTGTTTATTGATTGAAATTGCAGGGAAAAAGTGACTTATTCCTAAGATATTTCTAGTGTATCCTTTCCATTCAGAGTATCTAAATTTCCGATTGTTAATACGTATCGCATTTTCAATGATCATACACGCGCCAAATAGTACTATTTCAAAAATATATACTAGGAGGTGAATAAAATACCATACAACCCCATATTGTTTTCTTATTCTTAGTAATTGTGAAAGAATAATTTGTTTACCCTTTCTGTCAAATAAATCACTAAAATTTTCGTTGGATTCTTTTTTATAAAACTTACTGCTGGTTCCGCCTCCAATATGTGTCACCTTTGGTGAATGATAGAGAATCAATGGTCCATTTTTTCTGATTCTCGAACACCATTCTATTTCTTCTGCATACATAAAAAAATCCTCGTCAAGTAATCCTGATTTTTCAATAATTGATCGCCTTGTCATGATGAACGCACCGACAATCCAATCTACTTGCATATCTTGTTGCATATCCACAACATTATGTTGTTTCAGGCCAAAATTGTACCCTAATTTTTTTATTGCATTTCCTAAGTAGGGGAGTGCAAGGAAATTATTGATGCCGCCCACTACAAATCTTGCACCTGATTGTTGTTTGCTGCTGTCTGTATTTAGTAGTTGTGCCCCACAGGCAGCATATTGTTTATCGTTTTCAAATTTTATTAATGTTTGTTCTATTGCATTATTTGTTATGATTGTATCAGCATTTAATAGTAGTATATTTCTTCCACGCGACGCCTTGATCCCCATATTATTTGCTCTAGCAAATCCTGCATTATACTCACTTTGAATCCATATTAATTCTTTATAAAGGGAGCAGATTTTATATCGGCTACTATCGTTTGATGCATTATCTACAATTATTATTTCATGGCTTATATTCATCCTGCTTTCATAAATTGAATGAAGGCAGTTCATCACGTGATGCGATGATTTATAGTTTACAATAATAATTGATAGATCTATCATGGCTTAGATATGGACTTTTTCTTCTCAAGATAAAATGCCCAAAGAGCTAATATAATTGTTGTGTATAGGGCCCATCCAGACCACCACGATATTGTTGATGATAATTTGTATGTTTCCGGTTCAAATATAAAATCAATAGTATGCTCTCCCGCTGGTATGCTCATTCCTCTAAGAAGGTAGTTGACTTTATTGTAGTTGGTTTTTTTGCCATCTATGTAAGCATTCCACCCTTTGGGGTAATATATTTCACTGAAAACCGCATATTGTTCAGTGTTAGCCTTGCTTTTATATTCAGCTGTGTCATTTCTGTACTTAGTCAGTATAATATTGCTGCCGGCTTTTATAAATTTTACATTTTTGACCAACTCTGACTTTTCTATCACCCCTTGCGTTGTTGGATTGATAGAATCTAAGGCTTTTAATTCTTCTATATTAGTTCTTACTACTATCAGGCTGTCAATTAGCCAAGCTGCTCCAAGTGCCTGCTCGTTTTTTTGTACCTGATATTTTCCATTTTGTTCTTGTGGTGGCAGTATGAGATATCTAGTATCTAGCATATTTAGCACATTCATATTGGGTTGGCCCGATAATTTGGTCTCAATTATATCTTGGTAGTTTCTCAACTTGGCTGCATGGTATCCACCAATTGATCTGTGATGAAAAGATGTTCTTGTTTCAGAGAATCGATCACCTGAAAGATTGTATACCCTGTAGTGAGGGTCTTTATCTGTTAGAATATATTCATCAACCTCATTTGGAGAAAAGTTATTTGAAATAAAATCTTCTTTTTCGATATAATTCTCTTCGTTAAGATATTTACTTCCTACTGCGATAAGATCACCGGTGTTGATTAATAAGCATAGGATCAAAAAGGTTTTGGTGGTCAAATTTTGTCTTATATACATTATAATTCCAGCAATCAGGATCAATCCAGTCAATACCATTTGAATGATAGAAAATAAAAACATTGATTTTCTTTCTGACACCAGTGCTTCAATTACAATACTTGCGTATGATTCACTTCCAATTTGCTGTCCTCCAAATACCTGCCTTATCTGTTGATCAATTTCTTTTGATTCATAGTTATTGAATAGGTAAATAATCAATAGAATAGCGGTTAACCCACCTAATGAATAGAGTAGTTTTCTTGTGTACTCTTTTTTTTCATTTTTTTGTACGTCGGCCAATTGATTTAAAAACATTCCTGCCATGAGCGGTGTCACAAACTGTATCATGACGAGTGACATGCTGGGCGCTCTAAACTTATTGTATAGCGGTATGATATTGAAGATTGTTTCATTTATTCCAGGTAGATATTTTCCGAAGGCAAGTATCGCTCCCGTAATTATTGATGCTAGAATCCACCATCGATCTCTTGTTTTAACAAATACAAATCCAAATAATGCCAGTAATACGCATATTACGCCTAGGTAGTTTGGGCCAACTGTACTTTCTAGACCTCCCCAGTAGCGTGGCAATTGACCAGCTAGTTGCTCGGCATTTTCCGAAGGAATATTTTTTTCAGTTAATTCTTTAACGAATTTAGAATCACTTGAAATTGTCTCAGTACTACTTCCACCAAAAGATTTTGGCATGAATAGCGTTACGATTTCTGACATCCTAATGCTCCACATGGAAGCATAATCAAAATCAAGGCCTTTAGTATTTGCAGCAACAATTTTCCCATCCTTACTTTCAATTGTTTTGCCATTCCTCATCGTATACTTTCCATACTCATTTGTGTTCATCAACAGTGGGGCTGCATTTCCGATTGAGATAATTCCGATCGCAGTTATGATGATGACTACCTTGGTGATATGGGCCCAGTCTTTTTCACTGATCCATTTGGCTAGGTAGATTAGTCCCATGAATAATCCAATAATGATCAGATAATAGGCAATCTGTGGATGATTTGAAGTGAGTTCCATTGTGCCATAAAAAGTTCCCACAGCAAGTCCAACCCAATATTTCTTATCAAAAATTAGTTTCAATCCAGCAAAGAGTCCAGGTGCATACCCAAGGGCATATGCTTTTGTAATATGACCCGCATTAATGATTGCAGGATTGTAGGTTGCAAATGCATACCCTAATGCACTAAACATAGCAACAAGAGGACGTAGTCCGAATGCTAAACCCAGAATATAAAACGACACTGATGATATGAAGAAAAAATTAGCTGGTTGTGGAAGTCCTAATGAAAGCAATCTTTCAAAATGCAAAAGCGGCGATTCCCAGTCAAATCGAATCTGAAAATTAGGCATACCGCTGAACATATTTGTGTTCCAGAGTGGAAGATTTCCGTATAAGGTTTTATGATCATAGCTATTTTTGATCATGCCCTCTACAGCAATCATATCATGCTGCTCTAGAGTCATTCCCTGAAAGGCGGGCAGACAAAAAAATGCTGATATAATAAAAAATACAGCAATGGATATTGCATGTGGGACTATCTTACCAAGAATTTGACGATTCATATAGTGAGTTTAACTTTCAATGAGGCGTTCTGTAAAAATAAATGAATATCATCTAACTTCCTCCTACTGAATCATTTGGATCCTCACTTGTGATTTTAGAATTTTGTTAAAAAGCCTTATTTTTACAGTAATCCTTCATCCTCCCACCCCCCACTGACTTTTACCCCCTAATTTTGATAATATGTCTCATATTAAATGTGTTACTCTATTGTGTTTGTTCTCATTTGTTCTCGCCTCTTGCAATAAGGAGGATCTATCCAATTCCTCTCTGAAACTAGACTTTGAATCTGCCTCCAACGGGGTGAAACAAAGTCCAACCGCTGAATTTGTTCAAGGGGAAGTCTTGGTAAAGTTCAAGAAGGGGAAGTCAGCTCTTGGAAAGGGCAAGGCTATGGGCTTGCTAAAAGCTTCACTCAAGGAGCATGTTCATACTGAAGGCATGAAGAGTTCTGGGGATGATGAAGGAATATATGTTTTAGGCGTGTCGGAAGATGTTTTTATTGCTTCTAAGAAAGCCAAAGGGCTTCTTGAAGTTGAGTTTGCAGAGCCAAATTGGGTGTATCACCACCAGGCCACCTCCAACGATCCATATTATACCAGTTTAACTCAAAACTTATGGGGGATGGGTGCTGGTAATAATGAATACGGAATTGGAGCTTCAACTGCTTGGGCTGCAGGAAAAACCGGGCTTGGATCGGTATATGTAGGGATTATCGATGAGGGATATCAATTCAGTCATACTGATCTTGCTGCAAATGCTGGTGTCAATCCAAAAGAAAAACCAGGCAATAAAAGGGATGATGATGGTAATGGATACAAAGATGATATCTATGGATGGGATTTTGCGGGCAATAACAATTCAGTATATGACGGTAGTAGTTCTAGGCCAGGTATTGATGCACATGGAACGCATGTCGCGGGAACAATTGGGGGAGTTGGTGGCAATGGAATTGGTGTTGCTGGGGTTTGCTGGAATGTCAAATTCGTCTCTGCTAAATTTTTGGGTTCTACTGGTGGAACGACTGCTAATGCCATCAAAGCGGTTGATTACATGACTAATTTGAAAAAAGCTGGTTTGAACATCGTTGCAACCAATAACTCTTGGGGCGGGGGTGGCTATTCCTCTTTGCTCTACGACGCCATTAACCGCGCAAATGATGCTGGAATTTTATTCATAGCCGCAGCGGGAAATGATGGATTGGATATTGATCTTTCTGCCAGTTACCCAGCTGGGTATGACCTGCCAAATGTAATTTCGGTAGCCGCGATTAATTCTACAGGTGGATTAGCTTCATTTTCAAACTATGGGTTAACTCAGGTTGATCTTGGTGCTCCTGGAGTAGCTATCATATCTACAGTGCCATCAAATAAATACGCAAGTTACAATGGTACTTCTATGGCAACACCACATGTAACGGGAGCAGCAGCATTATATAAGAGTATCAATCCGTCTGCAACCGCTGCTCAAATAAAAGCAGCAATACTTAATTCAGTAATACAAACTCCATCATTGTCTGGGAAAACCTCTACGGGTGGAAGGTTAAATGTATCTGGATTTTAGCAGCGCAACTTATTCTGGTGTATTTCCTTCTTGGTTTGATTTAACTATGGTCGGCTTTACTCTTGGTGCATCATCTGCTGTGCGCTTAGGGATTGTCCGGGTACCGTCATTATGAGTTATTGGTCTTGACAAGCGTGGGCTTTCCGTTTTTCCTTTGAACTTATTCCTTGGCCCAGAAGCTACGTAGGCCGGTCCTTCTCCAAGTTTTTCAGGGAGTGGCGTTTTGTCAATGACTCGCTCGATGAGCTTTTCAATCCTTTGAAACTTATGTATGTCATCTGGGTTTATCAAGGTCATTGCAGATCCGGTTGTTGCGGCTCTTGCAGTTCTTCCTATCCGATGAACGTAGTCTTCACCATCAGAGGGAACATCAAAATTGATGACTAGCTCAATTTGATCGATATCAATACCCCGACTGAGGATATCCGTTGCAATTAAAATGGGTAGTCTTTTTGAGGCAAATTCCAACAGTACATCTTCTCGCTGGGTTTGATCAAGGTCAGAATGAATATCCTTTGCATTATATCCTTTTCTCTGAAGCTGAGCAGTCAGTTGCTTAACAGTTTGTTTTTTTGAACAAAAAACCAATACCGATTTATATTCCTTCTGGGCTAAAATATGCTCAATTACGGGGATCTTTTGGGTGTCATATACCAAAAAAGCCTCTTGTTTGATACTCTCAGGTGGTTTAGACAGGGCCACACTCACTTCAACGGGATTGTGAAGTATTGTTTTTGTCAACTGCAATATTTTTGGTGGCATGGTTGCAGAAAACATGAGAGTCTGTCTTTTCTCGGGCAAATGGGAAATAATTCGCATGATATCATCATGAAATCCCATATCCAACATCCTGTCTGCTTCATCCAAGATCAGAAACTTCAATTCTTTCATCTTAACATATCCCATATTGAGGTGGGAGATGAGCTTGCCTGGAGTTGCTACAACAATATCAACCCCCTTTGATAGGGCCTGTTTTTCACGAACAAAACTTCCTCCGTCTCCACCACCATATACGGCAATAGAGCTGAGTGATGAAAAATAGGTGAGCCCATCTAAGTGGCTACTTATCTGAACCGCTAACTCACGGGTTGGAACCATGATCAATACATGAACCTCGCTGTCTTTATAATCACTAGAAAGCAACTTGTGCAAAACTGGCAATAGAAATGCTGCTGTTTTACCTGTTCCTGTTTGTGCTGATGCTATGATATCCCGACCTTCCATGATTACTGGAATGGCTTTTTCTTGAATTGCCGTGGGTTTTTTATATCCACTCATTGCGAGACTCTCGTTGAGGGATTCGTGAAATTGAAACGTTGAAAAATCCAAACTGCTACTTTTTGTTGTTATTGCAAAGGTAATTGAATTCAAGCCGATTGCAATTTTAAGATAGTTGTTGCTTTTTCTTTGGTAATTTGCCTGTAGATTGATGATTTTTTTAAACAAGATTAATTGTCTGTTCAATTGATTTTATTCAACACCTAACAAGCACTGCATGCGTTTTATTTTGAATGTTTACTCCTCGGTTATCCTGTTTTGCATCCTGATTCTGCAATCTAGTTGCGGCAACGCCCAATCGGATCCCAATGCTCATTTGACTTCAACTTCAGTCACTTCAAGCAACGAGGCTCCTATTCATTTACTTGATACTGTTGCATACAAGAAGAAAATGACCATGATGGCAAATGGCGACAGCTCTCAAAAATGGGTATTTAAGGGGCATTATCCACTTGCTGGAGCATTGCTCCCTTTCAATAGGATTATTGCTTATTATGGTAATCTTTACTCTACCCGCATGGGTATTTTGGGAGAGCTGCCCAAGCCTCAGATGTTTAAAAGGTTAAAAGAAGAAGTGGCAGCATGGCAAAAGGCTGATTCAGCTACCCCCGTCATACCAGCTCTCCATTATATCGTTGCCACAGCTCAGGGGGCTCCTGGCTCTTCAGGAAAATATCGTTTACGCATGCCCGATAAGGAAATTGATAAAGTGTTGGCCATGGCAGCTGAGATACATGCAATTGTTTTTCTTGATATTCAGGTTGGACTTAGCACGCTTCGGGAGGAAATTCCCTTGCTTGAAAAGTATCTCTCACTTCCCAATGTTCACCTAGGCATCGATCCTGAGTTTTCAATGAAGGGGGGGCAGAAGCCTGGGACAGTAATTGGCTATTTTGATTCAGCAGACATCAACTATGCCTCCCAATACCTTGCTGAACTGGTAAAAAAGCATAAGCTTTCACCCAAAGTTCTTGTTGTCCATCGCTTCACCCAAGGGATGTTAAAAGGTTACAAATCAATTAAGCTTTTGCCTGAGGTTCAGATCGTTGTTGACATGGATGGGTGGGGCGCTCCAGCAAAAAAAATCAATACCTATAGGCAGTTTGTCTATAAAGAACCGATTCAATTCACAGGGTTTAAGTTGTTTTACAAAAACGATCTAAAGGAAGCACCACACCGGATGCTCACAAGGCAAGAACTGCTTTCTTTAAAGCCAGCACCTATGTATATTCAGTATCAATAATAGATTGATCTCATCATGAATGCTTCAGGGATAATCAATTTTTATGGCCTTCAGCCTCATCCAGAAGGGGGTTATTATAAACAAACCTATCGTTCAGAAGTTTTGATTGATTCAGGGGCTTTGCCGGATTCTTTTTCTGGGCAGCGACCAATTTCTACAGCGATTTATTTCTTATTACCGGCTGGGAACTTTGCTGCTTTTCACCGCATTAAAAGCGATGAGCTTTGGCATTTCTATTCAGGGGTTTCTCTGCATATTCATGTTATTCATCAAGACGGATTTTATGAATTGCTGAAGCTTGGTTCCGATATTGAAAACGGACAATCGCATCAGCACAAGGTGCCTGCGGGTGTTTGGTTTGCCTCTGAACCCTCATCTACGGAAGGCTTTAGTTTTGTTGGGTGTACCGTTTCTCCGGGTTTTGATTTTAATGATTTTGAGCTGGCAACATCCGATCAATTAATAGCAGAATATCCTCATCTAGAAGAAATTGTAAGTCGACTCTGCAGATAAAGGCTCATCACTGAAACTTTTTGAAGTAAAAGAAAATCTGCTGAGTGTTTAGCTGATTTTTCTTTCAGAAAAAAGCATCTTGATGGCGAGAATAATCATGATTACTGCAAATATCTTTTTTACGGTTTCTTGTGGTAGGCTCAGAGAAAACTTACTCCCTAGGTGACCACCAATTAGGAAACCGATGGCCAGCAAGCCCGCAAGCCTAAAATCGACATATCCTTTTTTATAATAGTTGAATACAGCAAATATTCCCACTGGGAAAAGCATCATTGTTAGTGAGATGCCCTGAGATTGATGCTGACTTAATCCAAGAAGAATGACGAGTGCAGGAACGAGGATAATCCCTCCACCTACTCCAACCATCCCTCCTAAAAAACCTGCTGCAATTCCGATTAGGATCAAATAAAATATGGTGTCCATGCCAAGGGTATGTTTGTATTGATTCATCACTTGAACATAAGTGTTCCTGCAAAAGTAGCAATGATCCCTAACGTAATGGATAAAAGAATATAGGTTAGTGCTGTTAGGTGGTTTCCAGATTTAAATAGTTCCAGATTCTCAATTGCAAATGCTGAAAAGGTGGTAAATCCACCACAAAAACCAGTGGCCAATAACAGTTTCATGTCATTAGCTCCTTGAGCATTTTTGGCTGCGAGAGAAAAAATGATGCCTATGAAGAAGCACCCAATTAGATTTACAGCAAAGGTGCCGGATGGAAACCTATCCCCAAGCTTTTGTTGAATCAAGTAGGAGCTTATAAACCTCAACAGGCCTCCAATGGCACTTCCAACCAGTACAAGTAAGATGTTGCGAGGGTTGATCATTTTGAAGGGATATTTCCTGAAAAAGTATAGCTAAAATCAACCTTCCATGTCTTCTCAGTTTTAATGATCTTTAGATTCATCGGTTTCATGGAATGGGAGTTGGAAAAATTGAGGATGGAGGTGCTGTCATTTATATTTTCAACCTTGTTGATAATGATGGATGCTGATTTTAATGAAAGTCTTTCCTTATTTGGCTGTTTCTTTTGGTATTTGACATACCTACTGAACAACTCTTGATCCTCAGCATCATTGTTCAAATACAGTGTTGCCTTTTTGTAATCACCATCCAGTACTGCCCTTACAAACTCTCTTCCCGCGTCCAATGGATCTTCTGGAGCATCGAATCCTTCTGGTTCTGCGCATGCAAAAAATGAGAATGCACACAAGAGTATATAAATGCTGTATTTTGATTTGTTATTTTTCATTGCTTGGGTCTTTATCTTTGTCATAAGCCTTGATGATAGCTTTTACTAGCCTATGTCTTACCACATCTTCTTCGTCAAGTTCAATGTGAGCAATCCCATCAATATTTTTTAATATGCGCGTTGCCTTTTCAAGCCCGCTTTTTTGATTTTTCGGAAGGTCTACTTGAGTGAGGTCGCCAGTAATGATGGCTTTTGCATTTGCACCTATTCGGGTTAAAAACATCTTGATTTGTAGATCTGTGGTATTTTGTGCTTCATCCAGGATGATGTAGGCATGATCTAGGGTTCTCCCCCTCATGTAGGCGAGTGGTGCAATTTCAATCACTCTTGTACTCATGTAATAACCAAGCTTATCAGCTGGAATCATGTCGTCTAATGCGTCGTATAGGGGCCTGAGGTATGGATCTATTTTTTCTTTTAAATCACCTGGAAGAAAACCCAGACTTTCTCCAGCTTCAACCGCGGGTCTGGTTAGGATTATTTTTTTAACCAATTTATTTTTTAGTGCCCTGACTGCAAGTGCAACTGCTGTATATGTTTTTCCTGTTCCTGCTGGTCCTATGGCAAAAATGATATCATTTTTTTCTGCCATGCTTACCATTTTCTTTTGGTTCTGTGTTCTGGCTCTTACAGATTTACCATTTGGTCCAAATACAAGCACTTCATGTGGATTCTTGTCAACAAAATGATCAACCGATTCAGCATCGTCTCCACCAAGAATTTGCTCGAAGTAATTTTGCGAGACGTTTCCATTCTTTTCAAGATACTGGATAAGCATTTTGATTTTTTCCTTGGCTTGCTCAATTTGTTCTTCGGCACCACTGAGTTTTACTTGGGTGCCGCGACTAAGTATTTTCAATAAAGGGAAGCGTTTTTTTAAGAGATCCAGCTTTCCATTATTTACTCCAAAAAATTCTAAAGGGTTGACGGATTCGAGGTTGATGATTGTTTCAGTCAAAGCGTAGATTTAGTTGTTATTGAAAAGTGGGGAGGCTAACCAAATCTAATTATTTGGTTCCAAAACCCCTAATTCTTAATATAAACATCCTGTGGGTAAACTTGTTCGTAGACCATAGCCCCAGAAGAAATCAAACCATATTTTTTAACAATCTGATAGTCAATTCTGGATCTTTTGCGTTGAAGACGGTATTGCCTGCAACAAGTACATCTGCACCAGCTTTTACGATTGCTGATGCATTTTCAAGGGTTACCCCGCCATCAACCTCAATCATTGTATTTGTTCCTTGTTTAAGGATGGATTCTTTGAGCTTTTCAATTTTTTTAAGCATGCTGTAGATGAATTTTTGGCCACCAAAACCCGGATTAACGGTCATGATACAAACAAGGTCTGCTTCGTCCAGCACCTCCTCTATAGAAGAAATAGGAGTATGTGGGTTTAAAGCCACTCCTGATTTCATTCCGAGTGAGCGAATTTGTTGAAGGTTTCTATGGAGGTGTTGGCAGGCCTCTGCGTGAACAGTTAAAATATCCGCTCCAGCATCTTTGAATGCCTGAGCATATTTTTCTGGCTCTTCAATCATAAGATGCACATCACATACCTTATTCGTAGCTTTTCTCATTGCGGCAATGACCGGAAGGCCAAAGCTTATGTTTGGCACAAATCGTCCATCCATTACGTCCAAATGAAGCCATGCTGCTTCTGAGCGGTTAATGAGATCACCTGCTTCTTTGAGGTGAAGAAAATCTGCTGAAAGTAGGGAAGGTGCAATGATTGGCATGTGTTATTTTTTTTGTGGGTTGTCTACCTTTTTAATCCTATTCAGGGCCTCTTTTGCAGCCCCGTAGTTTTTGTCTAGCAACAATGTTTGCTGGTAATAAAAAAAAGCTTCCTCTTCGTTATGAATTGACTCATAATTTTTGGCCATCCAAAAATAAATTTCTGCATCATACCGATTTAGCTCAGTCGCTTTTTTGAGTATATCAAGTGCAAGATCAAACTTTTTCTTGTCATAGAGCAAGATCGCTTTTTCAAGGTATGCATCCGTGAATGTAAAATTGGTGATGATGGCGGAGTCAAATTGTACAAGCGCGCTGTTTGCTTCATTCTTATTGGTGTAATAAATTCCTTTCAGATAGTGTCCCTGACCAATGATATCCTCATTTTTCCCAAATTGTATGAGGCTGTCCGCCAATTCCAGCGCCCTTGGATCTGCATCTCTTGCATACATAAATGCTTTCTCAATTGGGTTTTGTCTGATTTCAGTATTGTTATTTGATAAGCTGGTGTCTGATGCTTCTATGGTTGCTGAATGCTTATTGGGGGAAGTACTATTTTCACAAGAGCTCATTGAAATAGTAAGGCAAGTGATAAGGCCCAAAAAAATGAAAAAGGTATGGGGCATGCCCAAAATTACAGAATACTCATGTTTTATTACAGATTTATGATAATTCCGAGTTCTTTTGTGCTTATTTTGTTTCACAATTTCATCATATGAGCAGATCTTCAGGTTTTTTTAGTCCTTCCTTGGCTTTATTACAGCTTCTAATCTGTGTTTTGTTTATACCATTTCATTCAATCTCGCAGGATTCATTGGCCTATGCTGAAGAATCTCATTTTAAAAATATCCGCCAACTCACCTTTGGGGGTGATAATGCTGAAGCCTATTTCAGTTTCGATGGGAAATGGTTAATATTTCAAAAAACCAACCCTAAGGAGGGGATTCCTTGTGACCAGATCTATATTGGAAAGATCCCAACCAAAGAAGGTCAGGCGTTTGAGCCACGTTTGATCAGTACTGGAAAGGGGAGAACAACTTGTGGGGCATTTCTCAAGGGGGACAAGCATGTTGTTTTTGCGTCGACTCATCTGGCCGATATGGGATGTCCGCCTGTTCCAGATCGCACCAAATATGGTAACAAATATATCTGGCCTTTATATCCTTCTTATGATATTTTCATGGCAGACCTTAATGGAAATATCACCAAGCAGCTCACAGATTCTCCAGGCTATGATGCTGAAGCAACCATTTCTCCAGATGGAAAAACCATGTTGTTTACTTCTACGCGAGACGGCGATATTGATTTGTATACCATGAATCTTAAATCAGGTGAAGTAAAGCGCATCACTAATATTCTTGGATATGATGGGGGTGCTTGGTTTAGTCCAGATGGCAAAAAAATAATTTGGCGAGCGTCAAGGCCTTCTACTCCTGCAGAAGTAAAAGAGTATCAAGAGTTTCTCAGTGAAAATTTAGTGGCACCAACCCGAATGGAAGTGTGGGTTGCAGATGCCGATGGTAGCCATGCACGTCAAGTAAGTAATCTTGGTCAGGCAAATTGGGCACCTGCCTACATGCCCGATGGAAAGAGAATTATTTTTGCTTCAAACCATGAATACAAGAGAGGGTTTCCATTTAATCTCTATACCATGAATGAGGATGGATCTCAGTTAACAAAAATCAGTAGGGATAAGGGTTTTGATGCTTTTCCCATGTTTAGTTTGGATGGCAAAAAAATTGTTTTCTGTTCCAATCGAAACAATGGCGGAACAAGAGATACAAATATCTTTATCGCTGATTGGGTTGATTAAATTATTGCGTGCTTTCCACGCCGTTTAATCTTCTAATAAAATAGATTCTCTTGTTTTCAAAATAGTCAGGCACTTGCGTTTCTTGAGACCATTTTATTGCCCTGAAATCGAGGTTGTTAAATACTTTGAACGGCTTGTCTGCAGAGTTGTCAATTTTGATCGTTCCATACTTTGCAAGGATGTTTAAAAAGTAAAACGTCAGCTCAAATCCTTTCAATGCCGAGGTGGATGAATTGATGCCTGTTTCTTCTTTCATTTTTTTATCAAACTCAATTGCCCATTTGTTATCGGTTGCAGGGGACATACCGCTTGTATAGTAAATTGGAATTCCGGCATAACTCGTTGATTGCAATTCTTTGAGCCCATCCCAGTTAGGCATTCCGATTACATGGATGATTCCCTTTTTTTCATACAGAGAAATTGCCTTAGCAAAGTTCACAGCGAAGGCATTGTCAAGGCTGCCTGCAAGCAATACGTTTATTTTTGTGCTGTCGATTGCTTTTAAAATTTCTTCGGCAGAAAATGTCTTGCCAAGTTCAATGTACTTTGGGCGCTGGGCAATTAGAGATTGCTTAATCAATTCTCTAAATATATCCTGCAGTCTATCATCTCCAGGATCTGATCTTTTGAACCAAATGATGTTTGCGTCATGCCATCTGCTGTTAATCTGATTTGTGATTATTTGCAGATGCGAATTGATTTTTGGATTGGCTATATACACCATTGGACTTCCCCTGATTCCAGCATCATTGGGGTAGGAGGCACTCACCAAAGGGATATTTTTTGATTTTGAAATTGATGCCAAGGCAGTGTATTCCGGAGGGCCTCCGTAGACAAACATGATATCAAGAGAATCAAACTTGCCCCTTTTGAGCAGCTGTTCGATATTGCCTTGTTTGCTTGATACGTCAAATACTTCTAAGGTTGCTGATTTGCCTATTTGATTTATTGAGTCTATGGCCATTACAGCACCTTCGTAGTATTCAAGGCTAGTGATGGCCTGTCGGGGGAATGCATGTGCGAGCTGGTAGTTTCCGGAAACATCAAATGCACTATCAAGAAAAAATGAGATAAATAGTCCTGCACGAATAGTCTTAGATTTTTCCTGTGCATTGGGAAGTAAATATCCCAGCAGCAAGAGAAGGAAAAAAATAGTCTTTTTCATGGGAGTAAAATAAGTGGGTTATTCCCATTCGATAGTCGCAGGGGGCTTGCTTGAAATATCATAGACAACCCGGTTTATACCGCGAACCCTGTTGATAATCTCATTGGATACAATACCAAGGAATTCGTGGGGTAGGTGAGCCCAGTCGGCTGTCATGCCATCTACTGAAGTTACCGCCCTGAGTGCAACGGTGAACTCATAGGTTCTCTCATCACCCATGACTCCGACAGATTTTACTGGAAGTAGTATTGTGCCAGCCTGCCATACCTTGTCATATAATCCATGCTCTTTCAGGGCATTCATATAAATGTGATCAGCTTCTTGAAGTAAGCGGACTTTTTCCTCATTGATGTCGCCTAGAATTCTGATTGCTAGTCCCGGACCCGGGAATGGGTGCCTAAAAAGCAGATCTGGAGGGATGCCAAGTTCTAGTCCAACCTTTCTTACTTCATCCTTGAAAAGATACCGCAAGGGCTCAATTAAGCTAAGTTTCATTGTATCGGGTAGTCCGCCTACATTATGGTGCGATTTTATAGTCACAGACGGGCCATGTACAGAAACACTTTCAATTACATCCGGATAAATGGTTCCTTGACCCAGAAAGGAGATATCTGTTAATTCATGTGCTTCCCTATCAAAGACCTCGATAAACGTTCTGCCTATTGCCTTTCTCTTATCTTCGGGATTGGTCAATCCGGAAAGTGCATCGTAAAAGGATTGTTTAGCATCTACACCTTTTACATTTAATTCGAGCTGCTCGTATGTTTTTAAAACATCCTCAAACTCATTTTTTCTAAGTACTCCATTATCTACAAAAATCCCAAAAAGATTTTTGCCAATTGCCTTGTGGATGAGTGTAGCAGCTACTGTTGAGTCTACACCACCACTCAAACCCATCACCACTTTTCTGTCACCAATCTCTTCTTTTATTGCATGTACAGTGTCTGTAATAAAATGTGCGGGAGTCCAATCACCCTTACATCCGCAAACAGCGTGTAAAAAGTTATGGAGTATTTTTTTTCCAAACTCTGAATGGTATACCTCGGGGTGAAATTGTAGACCGAATATATTATTACAGTCGGGTTCATCAACCCTAAATGCTGCAATTGGAATAGAGTTTGTTGTTGCTAAAATGCTGGAATTGGTGGGTAGTTCAAGAATTGAATCACCGTGACTCATCCATACTTGTGATGATTCTGGGATATGCTCCATTAAAACATCATCAACGTTTTTTTGAAGAATGGCCCTTCCATATTCTCTTTTTTCAGATCGTTCAACCCGGCCACCAAAGAATTTGGCGGTAAGCTGGGCTCCATAGCAAATACCTAAGATATTTCTATGCTTTGCCATGGTTTTTATATCAACCTCTGGAGCATTGCTATCGTTCACGGAGAATGGGGAACCGGAAAGGATGATCCCTTTTAGTTCTGGTCCGTATTCTATTTTTTTGTGATAGGGGACTATTTCGCAGTAAACGTTTGCTTCTCTAACAGCACGAGCAATGAGTTGCGTGTATTGAGATCCGAAATCGAGGATAAGTATTTTCTCAGTCATAGATGAGTGCGAAGGTAAAGATTTCACAGATGAAGACGCTATCAGATGGCCCCAAAAAAAAGAACATCCCTGGGGATGTTCTTTTTTCAATGTATTGAGTTGTAGACTAAGCTATTTTAGAAATAGCTTTTGCCAGTGAACTTTTGAGGTTTGCAGCCTTATTTTTGTGAATAACGCCCTTTTTTGCAAGTTTATCGATCTTGCTGAGCACATTAGGGAGGGATTCCTTGGCTTCACCTGCAGAAGTCAATGCGCGAAGATCACGCATGGCGTTTCTGGTAGTTTTACCTTGGTAACGATTTTTCTCCCTACGTTTAGCCACCTGGCGTACGTCTTTCTTGGTTGCCTTATGATTTGCCATCCTTTCTTGTTTTCTTTTTTACGGGATGCGAAGGTAAGGGACTTAGTGATATCAACCAAAAATAAGCTGTTTTTAAAAAGTATTTCATTCAGAGGATGATCGAAGATTCCTGATATTTTTTCAGTCCAAATGAACGATATTTGCCACAGTTTTAGGCAGTTAACCTTATAGCTATAGGAAATGAAGGATTTTTCATACATCACATCGTCTCATCCATCTTATATTGAGCAGCTTTATCAGGATTTTTCGCGTTCTCCTGAAAGTATTGATCCAGACCTGAGGAAGTTTTTTGAAGGATTCGATTTTGCCGTTTCCCAAATTCAGGATAGAAAACCTGGCGAGGGGGCTACCTTATCTGCAGAAATTGATTGGAGAAAAGAACTGGGCGTGTACCGACTGATTCTCGGCTACCGCAATAAAGGTCATCTAATTGCCAAGACTAATCCTATCAGGGAAAGAAAGGACAGAAAGCCTAATCTTGATTTAGGGTTCTTTGGTCTATCTCAGGCAGATCTCACATCAACGTTCTATGCAGGCAATTTAATTGGGTTGGGCACTGTTCAGCTATCAGATATTCTAACACATCTTGAAAAATGTTATGCTCACCATGTGGGTATTGAGTTTAAATACATCAGCAATCAGGAGAAAATCGATTTTCTTACTCAAGAGATGGAGCATCATTTTCCAACTCCCTTATCTTTTGACAAGAAGAAGAGAATTCTTGAGAAATTGAATCAGGGTGTCATTTTTGAAAAGTTCCTTCACACAAAATACATTGGACAGAAAAGATTCTCACTCGAAGGGGGAGAAACTACCATAGCAGCATTGGATGCCATGATCAATACCGCAAGTGAGTTGGGTGTTAAAGAAGTAGTGATTGGGATGGCCCACAGAGGCAGGTTAAATGTATTGGCTAACATCATGGGCAAAACCTATGAGCATATTTTTAGTGAATTTGAGGGCAAGTCATCTCCAGATCAAACGATGGGCAGTGGCGACGTTAAATATCATCTTGGATTTGGAAGTGAAGTAAAGACCGATTCAGGAAATACGATTGCACTTAAGCTGATGCCCAATCCTTCTCACTTGGAGGCTGTTGATCCTGTTGTGCTTGGATTTTCACGCGCAAAAGCGGATGTGATGTACAGCAGTGAGTATGATTCAATCCTTCCCGTCCTGATTCATGGTGATGCATCTATAGCTGGCCAGGGAATTGTTTATGAAATTCTTCAAATGTCTGGTCTTGATGGATACTCCACAGGAGGAACCATTCACTTTGTGATCAATAATCAAATTGGGTTCACCACCAACTTCGAAGATGCACGATCTGCAGATTATTGCACTTCGCTTGCAGCAATGGTACAAGCCCCTGTGATGCACGTCAATGGTGATGATCCGGAGGCTGTTGTAAAATGCATAGAGATCGCGACTCGCTATAGGCAACGTTTCAACAGTGATGTGTTTATTGACATGGTTTGCTATCGTAAGCATGGGCACAACGAGGGAGATGATCCTAAATTCACACAGCCACATCTGTATGCAATCATTGAAAAGCATCTCAACCCCAGAGAGCAGTATGTTAACTTTCTACAAGAAAATGAGAGTCAGGAGATTAGGACTTTAGCCTCAGATATGGAGAAGAAGTTTTGGTCTGATTTGCAGGAGCGGTTGGATGAGGTGAAGCAGCATCCATTGCCCTATCATTACCAGGCTCCCGAGTTGGTTTGGAAGAGCCTTAAAAAAGCAGTAGCAACTGACTTTGATTACTCGCCTTCAACGGCAGTTTCTGTTGATTTGTTCAAGAAGTTGTTCGGTGCAATAATGAAAGTACCCTCAGGGTTTAAGCCGCTAAAAAAGATAGAAAAATTATTGAGTGATAAAATAAGTCTACTCGAAAAAGAAAATAAAGTTGACTGGGCAACTGGTGAACTATTGGCTTATGCGAGTTTGCTTGCTGATGGAAAGGGTGTAAGGATGAGTGGACAAGACGTAAAGCGGGGTACCTTTAGCCACCGACATGCAGTAATTTTGGATGAGCAAACCGATAGCCAGCACAATAGGCTTCAAGATATACCAGGTGCAAAAGAAAAATTCAATATTTACAATTCTTTATTGAGTGAATATGGTGTACTTGGTTTCGAATATGGTTATGCTTTGGCGAACCCAAATGCACTGGTACTTTGGGAAGCTCAGTTTGGCGATTTTTCCAATGGCGCACAAACCATGATTGATCAGTTTATTTGCAGCGCTGAGCAAAAATGGAATCGGATGAATGGGCTAGTCATGTTATTGCCCCATGGCTACGAAGGCCAAGGTCCTGAGCACAGCAGTGCAAGAATGGAAAGATTTCTTCAGATGTGTGCTGAGCTCAATATGGTGATAACCAACATCACTACCTCCTCAAATTTATTTCATGCCCTCAGGCGTCAGATGACTTGGGGCTTTAGAAAGCCGTTAATTAATTTTTCTCCCAAGGCCAATTTGAGACATCCTGGATCTTATTCCTTGATGACTGATTTTACCGATGGAGCTTTTAAAGAGGTCATTGACGACGCCGAAGCAATTGCTGATAAAGTAAAGCGCGTGCTGTTTTGTAGCGGTAAGGTTTATTTTGACCTTAATGAATACAAGGCCAAAAATAATATTGTTGATACCGCTGTACTTCGTTTAGAGCAGCTCTATCCACTGCCAACAAAGCAACTCCATGCATTGGTAGCAAAGTATGGAAAAGCTGAGTGGACATGGGTTCAGGAAGAGCCTATGAACATGGGGGCCGCTTCATTCTTGAAGATGAACCTTGAAGGGTTTGCTTACAAAATTGTTGCACGCTCTGCCAGTGCATCAACTGCAACAGGGTTTAGTAAAATTCATGCTGCTGAGCAGGAAAGCATTGTTAATAAAGCATTCACATCATAAAGTATCACGATTCAAAACTTTCAATCGAAAAGTATGATAGAAATAAAAGTACCAACAGTAGGAGAATCAATTAACGAGGTAAGTCTTGCCAAGTGGTTAAAAAAAGATGGCCAATGGGTTGAACGAGACGAGGTACTCGCAGAGATAGAAAGTGAAAAAGCCACTTTCGAAATCAATGCTGAGCAGTCTGGTTTGTTGAAGATTCTAGTTGCTGAGGGTGATACATTAGGAATAGGTGATATCGTTTGCTCTATCGATGATAAAGCTACAAGACCTGCCGATGTTCCTAAAGCGGTAACAGAGGAAAAACCTTCCAAAAAAGTTGAGCAAGTAGTAAAGCAAGATGTAAAGGCCAGTCCGGTTGCTGCTGCAATTATCGCAGATAAGAAAGTTGATGCAAAGGCTATTGCACCTTCTGGAACTGGTGGTAAAATACTCAAGCAGGACGTATTGGAAGCGCTCTCAACCCCTGGTCGAAAAGCGGGTACGGTATTGTTTGGAAGGGGTGAGCGAAAAGAGAAAATGACCCAATTGAGGAAGACTGTTTCACGCAGATTGGTGGAGGCTAAAAATACTACTGCAATGTTAACCACATTTAATGAGGTTGATATGAGCCATGTAATGGAAATCCGATCCCAGTATAAGGATAAATTTAAGGAAGTTCATGGTGTTGGACTTGGATTCATGAGTTTCTTTACAAAAGCATGTGCATTTGCTTTGCAAGAGTGGCCTGCAGTAAATGCCTATCTGAATAACGAAGAAATTGTCTATCACGATTTTTGTGATATCTCTATTGCTGTTTCTGCTCCCAAAGGGCTAGTTGTTCCAATCATTAGAAATGCGGAGAGCTTATCAATGTCAGAAGTTGAAAAGAAAGTTGTGGAACTGGCTACAAAAGCAAGAGATAATAAATTAACCCTTGAGGAAATGCAGGGTGGAACATTTACAATTACCAATGGTGGAGTTTTTGGTTCACTCATGAGTACACCCATCATCAACATACCTCAATCGGCAATCCTCGGAATGCACAAAATTGAAGATCGTGCCGTTGTTCTTAAGGGCCAAGTTGTAGTAAGGCCTATGATGTATCTCGCTTTAAGTTACGATCACCGCATAATTGATGGTAGAGAGAGTGTTGGCTTTCTAGTTAGGGTAAAGGAGTTGCTTGAAAACCCTGCTCAATTGTTATTCGGTAAGGATCCTGTAAAATCATTGCTGGAGCTTTGATCTAGTATTCATTAAATCTATTACCATATCAGGATGAGTGCATATTTTCATTCCTATCAAAATACTGCATCATCTATTCTGAATGCATATTCCTACAGGGAACCTTTTACTTTTTATTTAAAGAAGTATTTTCGGAGGTTTAAAAAATTCGGGTCGAGAGACAGAAAGATTATTACCGATTTGTGTTTTGGTTATTTTAGGGTAGGACAGTCTGCATTGGACTACAACGTGCAAGACCAGCTCATTATAGGCTACTATCTTACTCATCAGTTCGACAGAGGTTATCTCGAGATGTTTAGTCCATCCTTAAGCATGTCGATAGACAGAGAAATTGCAGATAAAATTGAAGTCCTCAAGACTCAATATCCAGCTTTTGATGAGCATAAAATTTTTCCTTCTCAACATCAACTGTCAACTGGAATTGATGTTGACGTTTTTTCCATTAATCACATTAAAAAGCCTGCTTTTTTTATAAGGGTAAGACCTGGTAAAAAGGATAAGGTTCTGGAGGTGCTGACAAAGAACGAAGTTAAATTTCAATCTCTAACAGATTCCTGTCTAAAGCTTTTCGGCAATGTGAATATTGAAGAACTGTTGGATATTGATGCAGATTGTGTTGTTCAAGATTATGGGTCACAGCAGACTTTTGATGTATTGAGTGGTATTGCTTTTCCTAAATATCTCTCAATCTGGGACGCTTGCGCGGGCAGTGGCGGAAAGTCAATTTTGGCTCGAGATATTTTTCCTCAAGCAAAACTATATGTATCTGATATTCGGGAAGATATTCTTGAGGAATTGGACTACCGATTTAAGCTTGCTCATATTATTCCTGAAAAAGTTTTTTGTACTGATTTGCAGCACCCCCTATCTTCTCAGGTTTCGATTTCAAATCTACCTAAAGGCGGAGTAGATCTGATTATTGCAGATGTACCTTGCACTGGTTCAGGTACATGGGGGAGGAGCCCTGAATGGCTTAGATCATTTGATGAAACGTTGATAGATAGCTATCGTCAGCGTCAGACAAGCATTGTGTCGCGCTTGCCAGAGCAGTTAAAGCCTGGAGGATATCTGCTATACATTACCTGTTCAGTATTTTATCAAGAAAATGAGTCTTTGGTTGATTTTATTCAACAAACAACAAAACTCAAGCTTGTTAAGCAAGAGTTGGTTTCTGGAACAAATAACGAATCTGATACACTTTTTACAGCTTTGTTTATTTTACAAGCCTAATAATACCTTCTCCTATTGAGTCACGATATTTGAGCATGTACTGTCCAGATGATAGACTTCCTAAATTATCTATTGTAAAACTGTGTAACTCATTTTCATTAACAACAAATGATAATCCTCTTATCCATCTCCCATCTATTGTAAAAATCTGAATATCGAGTTTCCCATTTGAAGTTGAATTGTAGAGCAGAGAGCAGATGTCTTTAAATGGTATGGGAAATATTTTTATTCTTTCTGATTTCAGCAGGAGCTTTGTTTTTCGTACTTCCCTCTCCTTAACCAATTCGTCGTATGCAATTTTCATATTGGGTAATCCATAACCAGTTCTAACATCTGGTGTGGTATATCGGTCTGCACTTTCTTTAATCACTTCAATAATTTCGTTGCTGCTGAACTCCGGAAATGCCTGCCATAAACAAGCAATAAGACCTGCTATATTTGGAGTTGAATAAGAGGTTCCGTTAGATCGTGTCACTCGTCCAAGTGAATTGATAAGATAAGTACCCCATCCAACTGATGCAATCTCTGGTTTGATTCTTCCATCAAATGAAGGTCCATAGCTTGAAAAGTCTGCAATTTGTTTACTTATATCTACCGCTCCTACAGACAATATACCTTCAGCATCGGCAGGAGCTGAAATATATCTCCAGTCGTCAGCTCCTTCATTGCCTGCACTGGTCATCACGATGATACCTTTTTTGGCAGCGATTGTGGCGGCTCTGGATATTAGTGTTGTTTTTCCATTTAAATCCTCATAACTATGGTCAAGTGATTCATCATCAAAAGTAGAGTACCCAAGTGAAGAGCTAATCATGTCTACGCCGATGCTATCCGCCATTTCAGCAGCTGCTATCCAGTTTTGCTCTTCAATAGGATATTCAGATTCTACATCTTCAGTTCTAAAAAGGCAGTAAGAAGCCTGTGGGGCAGTGCCAACATAGGTTCCAGGAATATTGCCCGCTAGAATGGACAAACAATATGCACCATGATAGTTGTCTTCGTTTACTAAACTATTCCGTGCAACAAAATCCCAAGTCATTTTTATTTGGCCATTTCTTCTGATGCTATCGAATGCAAGATTGGTTTGGTAACGTAAAAATCCGCCATCAAATATTGCTATTTTAATTCCTTGTCCTTGATAGCCCTTGTTATGAAGGTATTCTCCCTCGTGAATGGTTACTTGGGCTGAAGTGTTTCCGTAGTTTAATATATTTTCTTCAGTTTCTAATTCCTCATAATTGCCACTCACATCTTGAATGTTGTCGCGTATTAGGTTATTATTCTTTTTCAGGGCTTTATTAGATAGCGGCGTTCTTTTTTTTACAAATGGGAATTGTGTTATTCTTATGATTGCATCTTCATCAGTTGTGCTGATTAGGACTTGATTTAACCACTTAGACGTATTTATTATTTCTACTCCTCCTATACTTCTGATGCTATCTAGATAATCTTCTGAAACCGGAAGGTCTAAACTGTCAATTGATATTTTAAATTTTCTCTTCCGATCAATACTTTCTTGGGAAAGAAAAGCAATGGAATTGTTTAGGCTATATGCTGTGCCTTTTTTATCAGTAAGCTCCACTACATACTTTGTGTATTGCGCCTCCGCGTAGGTGCATACAAAAAAGATTAAAAAGGTTAGTGTTGACTTCATTTTGGAGTAATTAAAAATTTCGGTTTAGGACTTTTAAAGTTAGTCCGTAGCTATTCGATTCGTAATAGCCAGTGTTAGAATTTGCATTTGCTGGCTGCCAAGCCTCATGCAAAAACTCTTTGTGGATGAGTCCAATTTCTTTTGCATATACCTCTTTTGAATAGTTGACTTCAAAGTAGTAATCCTTATTTGTTGTATCTCCAATGACATCATCTCTTTGAACAATAGTAAGGGTTTCAGGGTATGTTACATAATTCATCGTGAAAGGCATGTTCACATCACTGTAGTAGTATTTCCATTGATATAAATACTGTAATTCTGGATTGCTGATGGTGTTGATATAGGAGTTGCCACTCCATTCAATGTTATTTTTAATAGGATTAATCATGATTAAATAGCGTTGATTGTCTTTAATCAGCTCAACCCTCAGCGAATCGTAGGTTATTAGATAGGACATCAGATGATCCCATTTCGTAGTATCGATGCTATCTCTAATGTCTCTTTTAATTTTAAATGAATTTCTTCCCAGATTGTCAGTGATCATTGAATCGACTTCATCTTTTATGATGTAAGAATGAACAACCTTCTCAGAGCCAAAGTTTATAAATACAGTTGAGTCGAGTTGGTAGATGATGATATTTCCAATTTGGATAGGGTAGAAGTCACTTATCTTTTCATTCATTAATACTTCATTCTCTTTTTTACATGATCCTATGATTAGGGTCAGCAATACGATAAAGATGTATGGTTTTATTTTTTTCATTTTAGCTTATGCACAATGCTAATTACGTCATACTTCTATTGTAAAAAATATGATTTGGTAGTATTTATTCATATTTTATTATCGCTGAATTATTCCACCGCCAATTACGTCATCTCCTTCATAGAATACTGCAGACTGACCAGGAGCAATACCTTTTACATTTTCATAGAAACTCACTCTTAATCCATTTTGGTCATGATGTAATACTCCATTACTACCATTGTCTTTGTAGCGGATTTTCACATTTGCTTCCATGCCATCTTCAACTCCGGGATATTTTATATAATTGACCTTTGCGACCATCATATCGTTTTTCATTAGGTCCTCTTCATCCCCTAAAACAACAGTATTTTTAATTGGATCTATCCCCGTAACAAAAACGGGTTTTCCAAATGTTATGTCTAGTCCTTTTCTTTGTCCTATGGTATAGAAAGGGTAACCTTTGTGTTCACCTAAAATCTTTCCAGATTTGTCTATAAAGTGACCTCCCTTTACTTTGTCCTCAAGTCCTTCAACATTTCGTTTTAAAAATCCACGGTAATCATTGTCTGGCACAAAGCATATTTCATAGCTCTCGCTCTTCTTTGCAAGTTCAGGGTATCCAAAGTCATGTGCCATTTGTCTAATGGCTGTTTTTCTGTAACCACCTATTGGCAGGAGGGTGCGGCTGAGTAGATCTTGTTGCAATCCCCAGAGTACATAGCTTTGATCTTTCGTTTCATCGATCCCTTTACTGATTAGAAACCTATCATTTTCTTGTCGTACGTTGGCGTAATGTCCTGTAGCAATGAATTCACAATCCATTGAGTTTGCCCTTTTGAGTAAAGCACGCCATTTGATGTGTGTGTTACACATAACACAGGGGTTAGGGGTTCTCCCTGCAAGATATTCATCAACAAAGTTATCTATAACTGCATCTCCAAACTCGTCCCTAATGTCAAGAATGAAATGGGGAAAGCCATGATGAACAGCGGCTGCTCGAGCATCATTGAACGAATCCAGGTTGCAGCAGCCAGTTTCTTTTTTACTTCCTCCAGACGTTGCATAATCCCATGTTTTCATGGTGATTCCAATTACCTCATATCCTTGCTCGTGGAGCATAAGAGCAACAACAGTACTGTCTATACCACCGCTCATGGCTACTAATACTTTTCCGTGTTTACTCATCTTTTTGTGGTAAAGTTAACACAAATTGTATGCAGGTTTTCAGGAGTTGGAAAGTTTAGCATTCTGTAATGATAGGTTAATCGATTAGGTTGTTTTTTACGGCGAAAAAAACCAGTCCTGCTGTGTTTTTTAGCCCAAACCGCTCCATCAGTCTGTCTTTGATTGATTCAACTGTTCTCGGAGAAATTTCCATTTTTAGGGCAATTTCTGAGGCCGTATATTCCATGCAGAGCAGCCTTATGACCTCTTTTTCTTTATCTGACAATACGATTTCACTGCTTAGTGAGGGGATGGTTTTGTTCCTTGCATTTGTTTTTTTCAGTAGCACCCGATTAACGAAATTGTTCAAGTAGTAACCCCTCACCATTACCTCCATAATGGCTTTTTTAATTTCCATAGGCTCAGCATTTTTCAGGAGGTATCCGTTTGCCCCATTTTCCATCAGGTGTGAAACAAAACGCTCGTCTTCATACATGGTAAGAATGAGAATGCGAACATCAGGAAACCTGCGGCTGACCTCTTTTGTAGTTTCAATGCCATCTTTTCCAGGCATTCTAAGGTCCATCAATATTATATCGGGTGTCTCTTCAGCAATTTTTTCAAGTAATTCATCCCCATTTTCGGCCTCAATGATGAATGAAATATTGGTATGCTGTCTAAGGGAAAGTATTACTCCCTTTCTGAAAAGTTTATGATCATCTGCAATGGCAACCTTAATTAGGTTCATCCCTTTTTTGTTTATCCTGTGGGTGAATGAAATGCTTAATATTAGGCTTAAGCTGGTGATTTAGGATATTGGGATAAAATACTGTGTAAAGATAACGCATCAGGCGTTAGGATCGGAAGAAATAGGCATTTCTGTAGTAACCTTATAGAAAGTTTGGGATTGATCTTTTTCAAACACTACTGATCCATTGAGGACTTTCATTCTGCTCTGAATATTTTTTAGGCCTAAACCGACTGAACTTTTGTTCATTTTTTCAAAATCAGCCTGGGTAATGCCCTTCCCATCATGATGTATACGGATAAAAAACTTGCCATTATTGACGTTCTGAGTCAGATGTATAAAACTGGCATTGCTATGTTTGAGAATA
>CAIXLY010000080.1 GCA_903920455.1 uncultured bacterium
GGAGAAACCATCGGTCGTGGGATGAAAGTGAACAAGGAAGAGATATTAGGCATGTATGTTGCTTTGGAGGCATTCATCAATCTGGATCATACAGCAGAATACGCCAAATATCAACAACGCATTGACAGGATCATAAAGGCTGTACAAGAGGTTGATGGTGTAAAGACAAGTGTTTTTCACCCTGTTCTTGGGAACGTCACTCCTACATTGAACATTACCTGGGATAAGTCAAAATTCAAAAATAGGGGGGAAGATCTAAAGGCAGATCTTAAAAAGGGTCAGCCCTCAATTGAAGTTACAGGTGGTGCTGAGAGTCTTGGTATTACAGCATGGTGTTTAAAAGAGGGGGAAGATAAAATTGTTGCTGCAAGATTGAAAGAAGTATTTCAAAACGCAACCGTATAGTATTCAACAACTGATTATGTGTAAACATTGCATTCTTTTATTTTCTTTTTTGATAGTACAATTTTGTTCTTTTTCGCAGGCAATTTCAAAAGAAGAACTCATCTATCTTACTGAAAGCTGGAAGGGGGAAAGATTTTCTGATGGAAGACCTAAAGTCAGTGATGCGCTGATTGAAAGGGCAAAGCAGATTGGTATCGAAGAAGCCTGGCAGATATTAAATAACGAAGGATATAAGAATCAATTTGAAGGCAACTGGAAAATGGTTCATGATGATGTTCCTGTAGTTGGAAGGGCGGTAACTGCCAGGTTCATTCCCTCTCGTCCGGATTTGGAATTGCAAATCAAAGAAAGAGGAAAACGTGATGGTAGAAAAGGCAATACAAATGCTTGGCCAATAGAACTGCTTCAAAAGGGAGATGTATACGTGGCAGAAGCATTCGGAAAAATTGCACAAGGCACCTTAATTGGCGATAATCTTGGAACTTCCATTTTTAACAAGACTGGAACGGGTGTAATATTTGATGGATCAGCCAGAGATCTTTCGGGCTTGGCAAAAATTCCTGGATTCAATGCATTCGTTCGTGATTTTCATCCTTCATTTCTCGAACAAGTGGTACTGGCAGGATTGAATACACCTATCCGTATTGGCGGAGCTGTTGTTATGCCTGGGGATCTTGTGATTTCAGAAAGGGAGGGTGTTCTATTTATTCCAGCACATCTAGCAGAGCATGTAATTGCAACTGCTGAATTCATCTCGGTGAGGGATCGTTTTTCAAAAGATGTGTTGAAGTCCGGAAAATACAATGCTGGGCAGATTGATAGTCAGTGGACTGAAGATATCAAGACTTCATTTTTAGACTGGATTAAGCAGCACCCCAAGGAGCCCCAAATTACTCGTGCTGAATTAGAAAAGTTTTTGGAGAAAAGAACCTGGTAGTTGAGTTGGTGCTGTCTCTAAGTTATTCAAGTTGAGAACCTTTTATACATCAACCTCCCCAGCCTTCGGCTGGCAAGCTCAACATTGCTTAGCTAATCACCATTACAGCTCCAATGCTGCTTGCCTGTGCAACTGAGGCAGATACTACTTCGTGTTCTGGGAAAGCCTCTGCCAGCAGCTTCATATACACATCATTTTTTCCAAAACCACCATCTACACAAATTTTATCTATTGTGGTATTGTCAATAACCAATGAGGAGGAGAACTTTTGTTGCTGAACGATCTCGGCCACTAAGAA
>CAIXLY010000081.1 GCA_903920455.1 uncultured bacterium
AAAGGTTCAGGGATAATAACTTCATCTCCTGGGTCGAGGCAGGCCATCATTGCAAAAACCAGACCTTCGCTTCCTCCTGTTGTAACAAGAATCTGGTCTTGGGTTATTTCAATGTTTGAATTGTGATAGTATTGAACAAGTTTTTTCCTATAGGATTCATTCCCCGCACTATGACTATAGCCAAGTGTTTTGATATCTGCGTCCTTAACCGCTTGCAGCGCCATAGGAGGTGTTTCAATATCAGGTTGTCCAATATTAAGATGGTATACCTTTAAGCCCCTTTTGGTTGCTTCTTCAGCAAAGGGCGCCAATTTTCTTATGGGTGATGAGGGCATTAATTCGCCTCTCTTTGAGGGGTGGAGCATTCTGCAAAAATAATTGATTTTGAATCGCAAGTTTACTTTCTGAATGGAGAAATATATAAAGAAGTTAAAATCTTTTCAAAAATTCGTATCGTGCATATGTGAAATGGAAACAAAGACTACTTTTGTAAAAGGAATCGTTTAATAAACAGAATTATAACACAAAGTAAAACATACAGTATGAAAAGGTTAATTCTATCTTTATTCGTTGTTGCAGCCGGATTTTCAGGCTTTTCTCAGGCCACCACCGCCAAAGTGGAAGACCTTGTGAAATTCAAAGAGGTTCGCCACAATTTTGGAAAAATCAAGCAGGGAGTTCCTGTAACCTATGATTTTGACTTTACAAATATCGCCAATGAGCCAGTTGTTATTGAGAATGCTACTGCATCCTGTGGTTGCACCACCCCAGTTTGGCCTCAGCAACCAGTGATGAAGTCCAAAACAGACAAAATCAAGGCTGGCTTTAATGCTGCTGCAGCTGGGCCATTCGAGAAAACTATATTTGTCAAATTAAAAGGGATAGATGCTCGTTATGAACTCAAAATTGCCGGCGAAGTGCTTTCGGCTGAGGAATACGAGAAACAAAATCAAAAATAACTGAAAGGGCCTGTTTACAGGCCCTTTTCTTTGCCCCTTGCTATTCTTGTTCTACGTTTTTCACAGTTTATTTTTATTGATAAAAAAGGCTAGTTTTGTTACATGGAGCCTTTTGAGACCCCCGAATCCGAACTTGCTAGTCAGCTTTCGTTTGAGGCGTTCAGGAAGACAGTGCTGAATGACTACGGCATCGCTTTTCGGAGCCGCCAGGCAAGCCTATTGGGCCGAAAAGAGGTACTTACCGGAAAGGCTAAGTTTGGCATATTCGGCGACGGTAAGGAAGTGCCACAGGTGGCCATGGCAAAATTCTTCATGCCTGGCGATTATTATGCAGGGTATTACCGCGATCAAACATTTGCTTTTGCAACTGGAAACGCAAACCTTACCCAATTTTTTTCTCAATTGTATGCAGATCCCGACCCTGCGAATGATCCACACAGTGCAGGACGTCAGATGAATTGTCATTTCAGCACCCGATTTGTGGATGAAGAAGGTGAATTCATAAACCTAAGCCAACATAAAAACTTTTCCTCAGGAATTGCACCTACTGCTGGACACCTGCCCAAAGCATTGGGATTGGCATATGCTTCTAAGGTATACAGGAATTCCAGTGTGCTTGATCATGTATCAACGTTTTCTAATAAGGGCAATGAAGTATGCTTCTGCACCATTGGAGACGCATCCACCAGTGAAGGTCATTTTTGGGAGAGCATGAATGCTGCTGCAGTAACCCAGGTTCCCTTGGTTGTATTTGTATGGGATGATGGTTACGGCATTTCTGTTCCAAAAGAAATACAAACTGTAAAATCCTCCATTTCAGAGGCCCTCTCCGGTTTTGAAAAAACAAAGGGCACAAATGGAATGTTCATATATAAAGTTAAGGGATGGGATTATGCACAACTTTGTGAAGCGTTTGAGGAGGGGATAAATATCGCAAGAAACGAACATGTCCCTGTTTTATTCCATGTTGAGGAGCTTACACAGCAACAAGGGCATTCCACCTCGGGAAGTCACGAACGATACAAAACAAAGGAACGTCTTCAGTGGGAAAAGGATTGGGATTGTTTAACGAAGATGCGTGCCTGGGTTCTAGAAAATGCACTCGCTTCGGAAGAAGAAATTATGGAAATTGAAGGGGGGGCAAAAGTCTATGCCAACGAAGCAAGAATTCAGGCCTGGAAATCTTACGACGAGCCAATTCAGCTGCAGAAGATAAAAGCACTTCAGCTTATCGAAGAATTGCTGCAGCAATTTCCATCAGACAAAATCCAAGAAATTCATCAAGCGTTAGCCTCAAATACATTGCCGTTTAGAAGGGATGTTGTCAGCGCGCTCTACAACACAACAATTCACACAACTGATGCTTCACTAACAACTGGAATCACTGCATATTATAACCAATTGATTGAGGAAAACAAGGGCTTGTATAATAGCCATCTTTTTTCCAAAAAAACAAAGGTTGAGCCTCTGCGCAATCTCCCTACTTTAGACTTTGCAGAGAACGCTCCGATAGTGAATGGATACGAAGTGATCAACAGGTATTTTGACGAACTCTTTGCCTCAGATTCTCGCGTACTTGCTTTTGGTGAAGATCTTGGAAAAATCGGTGATGTGAACCAGGGGTTTGCAGGGCTTCAACAGAAGTACGGGGTAGATCGAATTTTTGATACAGGAATAAGAGAGCTGAGTATAATAGGGCAGGGAGTTGGCATGTCGATGCGTGGCCTAAGGCCAATCGCTGAAATTCAATATCTAGATTATCTTCTTTACGGGCTACAAGTGCTGAGTGATGATGTTGCAACGCTGCATTACAGATCAGCGGGAACCCAAATTGCTCCACTGATTGTAAGGACCCGCGGACATCGGCTAGAAGGAATTTGGCATAGTGGTTCTCCAATGGGGTTAATGATTAATTCCCTTAAGGGAATCAATGTGTGTGTGCCAAGAAGTATGGTTCAAGCTGCAGGATTTTACAACACCTTGCTTGCTGGAAAAGATCCAGGTATTGTCATTGAGTGTTTGAATGGGTATAGACTGAAAGAAAAATTTCCAAATAATCTGTTAGCATACAAACTGCCGTTGGGTATTCCCGAAGTAATGAAAGAAGGAAATGATATTACGATTGTTTCTTATGGCTCTACCTTAAGGATTGTGATTGAGGCTGCAGAATCATTAAGGGCTTTTGGTGTTGATGCAGAGGTGATTGATGTGCAAACGATTATGCCATTTGATATTCATCACATCATCGTTGAATCACTTAAGAAAACCAACAGGATTTTATTTGTGGATGAAGATGTTCCGGGCGGTGGTACTTCATTTATGTTTACAGAAGTTATCGACAAGCAGGGTGGATACCAGTGGTTGGATGCAGCACCTAAAATACTATGCGCCCAGCCTCATCGACCTGCTTATGGCAGCGATGGAGATTATTTTTCTAAACCAAATGTTGAAGATATTGTCAGGTTGGTTAGAGAGGTGATGTCTGAGTAGTCTATTAGTCTAGGAATTGATCTGCATATGCCTTGCCCCCAAGATAGCAGCTGTCTGTTTCCCCAAACCATTTTTTTCTATTTCTTGCAATGAGATCGTAAAATGCATTTCTTACGAACTCTGGAATGACGATGAATGCATAGAGTAGCTTCCAAGGATAGGGAAGTTCTCTTACAATGGCCAATGCTGCGGCTGACTTGGTGTAAACCGCGCCATCTTTTAAGAGTATGACGGAAGATTCTGCGTCTATTGTTTTATCAATTGCGAACTGCTTGAAGGTCTCTCCCTGCTGCGGAGCATAGTGGAGTTTCTTCCTCTTATCTTTTTTTAGCAAGAATTGAATAGAGTTGCTGCATAGCAAGCAATCCCCATCATAAAATACTAAGGGATTATATTGTGTTAATGATATTGGAATGATCCTATCTCTTTTACTTGAGGTTATAAAAAACTTTTTGAACATCTTCGTCTTGTTCAAGACGGTCAACAAGTTTAAGTACGTCCTGCGCCTGTTCTTCATTCAATTCAACAACTGTTGTTGGAATCCATTCCACTTCTGCACTTAGGGTGCTTATGTTTTTTTCCTCAAGTGCTTTCTGCATATTGCCAAAATCGTTGAATGCACAGCGTATCACCAATATATCTTCACCTTCTTCAGTTGTGCTTTCCCCTAATTCTTCCAGTCCAAAGTCAATCAATTCAAGCTCTAGGTCTTCTGGACTAAGTCCGTCATTTTTCAGTTTAAAAACGCCCATTTTTTTGAACTGAAAGCTTACGCTTCCACTTGTTCCCATTGCCCCATTTCCTTTGTTGAAATGCGACTTTATATTCGCTACTGTTCTAACATGATTGTCTGTTGCTGTTTCCACAAGCACGGCAACGCCATGAGGAGCATATCCTTCGTAAAGAATTTCCTCGAAATTTTCCGTATCCTTTCCCATCGCTCTTTTTACCGCAGCCTCAATTCTGTCTTTGGGCATGTTGACGCTTTTGGCATTTTGAAAGCATCTGCGTAGCGCGGGGTTGGTTCCTGTATCTGGTCCACCAGCTTTTACTGCAATGGCAATTTCTTTTCCAATCCGGCTAAACTGCTTAGCCATTTTGTCCCAACGGGCAAACATGGTTGATTTACGAACTTCGAAGATCCTTCCCATAGTAGGTTATTAATGATGTGAGCGAATGATTAAAGGGGATGTAAAATTAAGGTATATGTGTCGTGTAAAAAAAATCCCGAAGTCGAGCCGACTCCGGGAAGTTGTTTTAAGGGCTATATAAGATTACTTATTTAGTTTACTGTGTTTTTTGCTGTACAGGAAATAGACCACCAGTCCAATTACCATCCAGGCTACTGCCACGGAGAGCGTTAGGCTGTCTAGTCCGTAAATCATGGCTATGCAAATCACTGCACCAAGCACGCTAACAACTGGCGCTATGGGCACTCTGAAAGGCCTTTCAATATTTGGGGATTTTACCCTGAGGATCCATACGCCAATGCTCACCAGTACGAATGCAAAGAGTGTTCCGAAGCTGGTCAAATCACCGGCCACATGTCCAGGGACAAAAGCGGCAAAGGCACCAACAAAAACAAAAAGTATCCAGTTGGATTTGTAGGGCGTTTTGAATTTCGGGTGAAGTGTTCCAAATACTTTAGGGATTAAGCCATCGTTACTCATGGTAAAAAATATCCTGCTTTGTCCCATTAGCATCACTAGAATTACTGATGAGAATCCTGCGAGAATGGCAACAGTTACTGCGGTAGCAAGCCAGCTGTAACCCGTCATATAGGTTGAAATAGCGTAGGCAACAGAGGCTTCTCTGCCCTTTTCTGGATCAACGAAGTCTTTCCAATTTGCAACTCCAGTGAGCACATGACCAAATAATATATAAAGGATTGTGCAGATAACGAGTGAGCCAAGTATGCCTATGGGCATGTCTCTTTTAGGATTCTTTGCTTCTTGTGCTGCAGTAGAAACAGCGTCAAAGCCGATGAAGGCAAAGAAGACAATTCCCGCACCACCAAGTATTCCGCCCCAGCCATGCTTGTTCCAAGCGCTGTAGTCTGCAATAACTTTTCCCGCTTGGTCAACTACGGCAGGCGTTCCTTCTGGAATGAGGTAAGGCTCTAGATTTGCAGGGTTGATAAACTGCCATCCAACGGCGATGAAAATAAGTACAACTGCAACTTTAATAAAAACGATAATCGCGTTTACGAAAGCGGATTCTTGAGTTCCCCTGATGAGCAATAAAGTTAATAGAAGCAATATGACCAGTGCAGGAGCATTGATCATGCCCTGGTGAAGAATGCCTGATGAGTCGGTGAAACTTTCAAATGGCGAGTGGCACCATTCATATGGGATACCGCCCCCCAACAAGGTGTTTAGGTATTCACTCCATGCAATTGAAACAGTTGCTGCGCCTAGTGCATATTCCATGATGAGGGCCCATCCGATAATCCATGCAACGAGTTCTCCCATCGTTACATAGGAGTATGCATAAGCACTACCAGCAATAGGAATCATAGCAGCAAACTCTGCGTAACAAAGTCCAGCAAACGCACAGCCTATTGCAGCAATGATAAAAGAAAGGGTTACTCCCGGTCCGGCTGCTTGACCTGCAGCAGCTGCAGTTCTAACAAAAAGTCCCGCGCCTATAATTGCCCCTACGCCTAATGCAACCAAGTTGCCAGCTCCAAGGGTGCGCTTGAGCCCTTTATCTGAATCTTGAGCTTGTGTTAGCATAGCCTCAAGTGATTTTGTTCTAAATAAACCCATAGCAATTGTTTTGTATGTTAGTTTTTTGGAATTGTAAAATACCCATTTATTTCGTTTCAGTAACTTTTATTTGATGGGGTAAATAAAATTCCCAAATCGATGTAAATCAATTATTTTACGCACCTTAAAGCAAACTAAACCAGCATTAATGAAACGCTCGTCATCAGGAAGATTAACCATGTTTATCCTCATTGCCATGGTCCTAGGAATTGGGGTGGGGTATGTTGTTCATCTTCAGGCGTCCCCGGAAGCAATCAAATCCTTTTCTGTTAATGTGAAGCTGTTAACGACGATTTTTCTGAGGCTTGTGCAGATGGTTATTGCTCCCTTGGTTTTTACAACACTTGTGGTTGGAATTGCAAAATTAGGCGATCTCGGATCGGTTGGCCGTGTTGGAGGCAAGGCATTGCTTTGGTTTATTACTGCTTCTTTGGCAAGCTTGTTGATAGGCATGGCGTTGGTTAATTTCTTTAAGCCCGGTGCTGCGATTAGTCTTGACTCGGCTGACATCGACAGTGCAAAAGAACTCATTGGAAAAACTCAGCAGTTTTCCTTGCAGAATTTCATCGAGCATGTTTTTCCTAAGAGTGTGTTTGAAGCAATGGCCACCAATGAAATTCTTCAACTTGTTGTTTTCAGTATATTTTTTGGGGTAGGAACTGCCGCCCTAGGAGAGAGAGGGTTAATCATTGTAAAGGCGCTCGACGCTGCAGCTCATATCATATTAAAAATGGTTGGCTATGTAATGAACTTCGCTCCACTTGGCGTATTTGGTGCTATAGCCGCAGTTATTGCTACAAAAGGGCTTGAGGTTTTCTCTTTTTACGGGCAATATCTTTTTGCATTTTTAGTTGGCATCGCTTGTTTGTGGGTGCTTCTACTCTCGGTTGGTTATCTGGTCTTGGGTAAGCGATTGGGGGAGTTGCTTAAATCAATATCTCAGCCCTTGCTTATTGCTTTCAGTACCACAAGTAGCGAAGCTGTTTTCCCTAAACTCACTACGGAGTTGGAAAAATTTGGATGCAAAGACAAAATTGTGTCGTTCATTCTGCCACTTGGTTATAGTTTTAATTTGGATGGCAGCATGATGTACATGACTTTTGCAAGCCTGGCCATTGCCCAAGCCTATGGTATTCATCTAGATCTTGGCACCCAGCTCACGATGCTGATTGTTCTGATGTTAACGAGTAAGGGCATTGCAGGGGTTCCAAGGGCTTCTTTGGTGGTGGTCACAGCAACATGCGCGATGTTTAATATTCCTCCAGAGGGAATAGCACTGATTATACCCATTGATCATTTCTGTGACATGTTCAGAACAATGACAAACGTGGTTGGCAACGCGCTAGCAACAACGGCTGTGAGCAAGTGGGAAGGAGAGTTAGGCCCTGCCGCTCCTGCGGAACTGACATAATTAAATTCAAAAAAGCAAAGCATATGATTGAGTTGGTAATTCAGTGGAAAGATTTTTTGAACCCAGAGTTTTATATTCAAAATGGCGGACTGTGGCTAATTCTTTTTATCATTTTTGCGGAAACAGGGTTATTCGCAGGATTTTTTCTTCCAGGCGATTCTTTGCTATTTGTTGCAGGAATTTATAGCAACGAATTAGCAGCTGAAATATTTAGTTTGAACAATGACTTTCTCAACTTGCTCATCATTAGCGTACTTATTATTTTCTCTGGGATAATTGGCAATACCGTTGGGTATTGGTTCGGAGCTGCTAGTGGCCCTTATTTATTTAAGAAGGAAGACAGTTTCTTATTTAAGAAGAAACATCTCTTTGCTGCCAAGGAGTTTTATGATAAATATGGCGGAGGGGCAATTGTGTTCGCCAGGTTTCTCCCAATCATCAGAACCTTTGCACCAATCATCGCTGGCATCGTTCGTATGGACCGCCACAGGTTTTCATTTTACAATATTCTGGGTTGTGTTGCTTGGGTGCTAAGTATGATGTTTGGGGGGCACTACCTCTACAAATTTTTCTTGGTGAATTTTGGATTTAACCTAAAAGAGCATCTTGAAGTAATCATTATTATAATCATTTTTATTACCACTGCACCTGTTTTGATTAAGCTTATCTCAAGCGGCCGGAAAAAGAAATCCTAAACGCAAAAAATAAGGTTACAATGCACGAGATGAAATTAAAGGATCAGTTTTTGAACTTGGCTGTCATCGTTGCCGCGCTAGGTTATTTCGTAGACATCTATGACCTCTTGCTTTTTACTATTGTTCGCGAGCCAAGTCTTTTAGGCATTTATGTTGCTGACTCAGAAATGATTGCAGCAAGCACTCATATTATCAACTACCAAATGATTGGTCTGCTTATTGGAGGCGTGTTGTGGGGGGTTATGGGAGATAAGCGGGGCAGACTCAGCGTCCTCTTTGGCTCGATATTACTTTATTCAATTGCAAATTTTGCAACGGGGTATGTTCAAACTGTTGATCAATATGCATGGCTTCGTTTTGTGGCAGGAGTTGGACTCGCCGGGGAGCTTGGTGCTGGCATCACATTGGTTAGTGAGTTGATGCCTAAAAAGAATAGAGGGGTAATGACTTCTTTTGTTGCGGGTATTGGGCTATTCGGTGCAGTATTTGCCTATTTTATTTATAAGACGACCAATGATTGGAGGCTGTGCTATAAGATTGGCGGCGTGCTAGGAATCTTTCTTCTATTTCTTCGCATTAAAGTATCCGACAGCGGCATGTTTAAGAACATTGAAAGCAAGGAACATGTTTCAAAAGGAAACATGTTGATGTTTTTCAATGACGCAAAACGCTTTAAGCGTTACGTTCTTGCCATATTAATTGGACTGCCCACTTGGTTTGTTATTGGAATCATGCTCAATCTGAGTAACCGCTTTGCAACTGAGTTATATGGCTTTAATTCAGTAGACTCTGGAACTTCCATTATGTTTGGATATATAGGAATTGCCTTGGGGGATATTTCGGTCGGACTGGTAAGCCAATACTACCAAAGCAGAAAAAAGGCGCTTTATATTTTTTATGCCATGACATTTATTGGTGCTATTTATTTTTTCAGTCCACTTAATAATTCAGATACGAGCATGTATGCCATCTCTTTATATCTTGGATTCTCAACTGGTTTCTGGGCCATTTTTGTTACTATGGGTGCAGAGCATTTTGGCACCAACTTGCGTGCTACTGCAGCCACTACCATTCCTAACATGGTCCGTGGTGCTTTGCCCTTAATGAACTTTCTTTTCAAAGACCATTTTCAAGGTTCGCTGCATTGGTCCTTGCTGCAAAGTGCAATCGTTACCGGATCAATTGTGATGATTATATCATTTATTGCGCTCTTGTTTACCGAAGAGACCTTTCATAAGGATCTTGATTTTGTAGAGAGATAAAACAGCCAGGGACAAGGGACAAGGAAATACAATGTTTATTTGTTGAGTCGTTGAGGTGTTTAGTTCTCAACAAATCAACAAATAAACATTGCATCCCACCTATCCCTAGCTTCAAATTAACCAAGTACCTCATTCATCGATCTAACAGCAGCAGCACTTTTTTCGAAGGCTTCTTTTTCTGAGGCACTCAGTTCAAGTGGAAGAATCTTTTCCCAACCATTTTTTCCAATGGTTACAGGAACACCAAGGCAAATATCTTTTTGTCCGTATTCACCATCGAGGGCAACACAGCAGGTGAATAATTTTTTCTCATCCCTAAGGATGCTTTTTACAAGCGCTGATCCTGCAGCTCCTGGTGCATACCATGCGGAAGTTCCAATGAGTTTAGTAAGTGTAGCTCCACCTACCATGGTATCTGCAACAATTTGTTTTTGCTGATCTTCAGACAAAAGTGAAGTTACTGGAACGCTATTCCAAGTTGCTTTGCTGATAAGAGGTATCATCGTTGTATCACCATGTCCGCCAATTACAATTGCGCTGAGGTCGCTTGCACTGCACCCAAGGTGCTGTGATAGTTGATATTTAAAACGGCTGCTGTCTAGTGTGCCACCCATTCCAATAATTCTGTTTTTTGGTAATCCGGTAGATTTCAACGCGAGGTATGTCATGGTGTCCATCGGGTTGCTAATGACAATAATGATTGTATTGGGAGAGAAGCTGAGTACATTCTCACAAACAGTTTTTACAATACCTGCGTTCGTGCCAATGAGTTCCTCTCTTGTCATACCAGGTTTTCTCGGAATCCCCGATGTAATAACCACCACTTCGCTATTCGCTGTTTTGGAATAATCATTTGTAGATCCTGTGATGATCGTATCAAACCCCAATAGGGCAGCAGTTTGTTGCATGTCTTGGGCTTTACCTTCCGCAAGTCCTTCTTTGATATCCAACAAAACCAGTTCAGTACATACGCCAGCACGAGCGATATTGTCAGCACATGTAGCACCTACCGCGCCTGCTCCAATTACAGTTACTTTCATCTTTATTTTATTTATTTGGGTGAATGATCGTTTGCGGCGCAAAGGTATGGTGTAATTTGCCAAATTGGACTACCTTTAGCCCCTCAAAACATTGATATGGCAAATACATCAGATATTTCAAGGGGTATGATACTCAAGCTCGATGGCAGTTTATACACGGTGGTGGAGTTTGGCGAAAACAAGACCGCCAGGGCTGCTGCTAAAGTATGGGCAAAGCTTAAAGGGGTTGACAACAACCGTTCTATAGAAAAGACATGGAACAGTGGAGATACTGTTTATCCAGTTAGGGTTGAGCGTAAAGCATATCAGTACCTGTATAAAGACGATACCGGATATAGTTTTATGGATTCGGAAACATTCGAACAGGTTACAGTTGCTGAAACTATGGTTGACGCTCCTCAATTCCTAAGTGATGGGCAAGAGGTTTCGGTCCTGATCAACACAGAAACCGAACTCCCAATGAGCGTTGAGCTGCCAGATAAGGTAGTCTCCAAGGTAACTTACTCAGAGCCTGGCCTCAGAGGAGATACTGCCACAAGAACCCTCAAGGCAGCTACTGTTGAAACCGGTGCAACCGTTATGGTGCCGTTGTTTGTGAACGAGGGAGACAGCATAAGAATTAATACAAAAACAGGTGAATATGTGGAAAGAGTAAAAGATTAATTTTTGCTCATTTCTGCCCATTTTTAGTGTATTTTGCCCTGATTTTACTCAAAATCAGGGCTTTTTTATTAAAAATCGAAGAAATTTAATTTGGACAAAACAAAATTTCACTCCACCTTTACTCCCCGTTCTTAACAAATAAATAATACGAATATGGACCTGAAGCAAATACAGGATCTCGTTAAAATGGTTAATAAATCTAATATCAGCGAACTAACCATCGAGGAGAAAGAAATTAAAATCACCATTAAGCAGAAAGAAGACAAGTATGTTACCGCTGCACCCATGCCTCAAGTTCAGGCTCTTCCTGTATCACAGCCAGCTACAGCTCCTGCGAATCAGGCTGCAAAGCCAGAGGCTAAGAGCACAGACAACTTGATAACCATTAAAAGTCCGATGATTGGCACCTTCTACCGCCGTCCAGCTCCAGATAAATCTGATTTTGTTGAGGAAGGTGATGAGGTGAGGTCTGGTACAGTAGTGTGCATTATTGAGGCCATGAAGCTTTTCAATGAAATAGAGAGCGAAGTAAGCGGAAGGATAGTAAAAGTGTTGGTAGAAGATTCAACCCCCGTTGAATACGATCAGCCGTTGTTCTTGGTAGAACCGATTTAATCTGATGCTACTGGCATTGCATTTATCATTTAAAAAGGCTTCATGACAAAAGACTCTAGACATAGTTTCAAAAAGATATTGATAGCGAATAGGGGGGAAATTGCCCTTCGTGTGATTAGAACCTGCAGGGAAATGGGAATCAAAACTGTTGCGGTGTATTCCACGGCAGACAAGGATAGTCTTCATGTTAAGTTTGCAGATGAGGCGGTTTGTATTGGCAAACCTTCAAGTGCTGACTCCTATCTAAATATCCCTCATTTGATGGCAGCAATGGAAATTACCAATGCAGATGCTGTGCATCCGGGCTATGGCTTTCTTGCAGAAAATGCAAAGTTTGCTGAGATCTGTGGTGAGCATGGTGTCAAATTCATTGGCCCCACGCCAGATCAAATCAGGTCGATGGGCGACAAAATTACTGCCAAGGAAACCATGATTAAGGCAGGTGTTCCGGTAGTTCCTGGTAGTGGTGGCTTGTTGGCCAGTGTGAGTGAAGCAAAAGTTATCGCAAAAGAAATTGGATACCCTGTAATACTGAAGGCCACAGCTGGTGGAGGTGGAAAGGGAATGCGTGTTGTATGGGCTGATGATGAAATTGAAAAAGCATTTACATCAGCAAAAGCTGAAGCCCTTGCGTCGTTTAAGAATGACGGGGTATACATGGAAAAGTTTATCGAAGAGCCTCGACATATCGAAATACAGGTTGCAGGTGACCGTTATGGTAAGGTTTGTCACATGAGTGAACGTGACTGCTCAATTCAGAGAAGACATCAAAAGCTTGTAGAGGAATCGCCATCCCCTTTCATGACAGATGAATTGCGCCAGCGCATGGGAGATGCAGCAGTGAAAGCCGCGCAGGCAATCAATTATGAGAGCGTAGGTACCATTGAGTTCTTGGTTGATAAGAACCGCGATTTCTATTTCATGGAAATGAATACAAGGATCCAGGTTGAGCATTGTGTTACTGAAGAGGTGACAAATTTTGATCTCATCAAGGAACAAATTAAAATTGCAGCGGGCGAGCCTATTTCAGGAATGAACTACACGCCGGATATGCACGCTATAGAATGTCGCATCAATGCAGAAGATCCATATAATGATTTCAGGCCAAGCCCCGGAAAGATAACCGTGTTGCATCAACCAGGAGGACATGGCATAAGAATAGACTCTCATGTTTATGCAGGCTATGTAATTCCTCCTTACTATGATTCAATGATTGCGAAGATCATTGCAGTGGCAAGAACACGAAGAGAAGCAATCAATACAATGAGTCGTGCATTAAGCGAATACGTGATTGAGGGGGTGAAGACAACAATACCTTTCCATCAACAATTGATGCGCAACGAAGACTTTATAAAAGGAAATTTTACCACTAAATTTTTGGAAACATTCAAGATGCAGTAGGCGACTCCTTGTTGAAAGCCCATAAAAATAAAACCCCGCAATTGCGGGGTTTTATTTTTATGGGGTAGCCCAAGATTTGATTAGCGAAGGAAAAGAATTTCCCTGTATTTTGGAAGTTCCCACTCAGAATCATCAACAAGCAATTCAAGCTTATCAACATGATATCTAATTTGGTCAAAATAAGGTTTTACTTTATCGCAATATGCAATGGCCTTATCCCTTGAACCGCTAAGGTTGTTTGCTGATTTTCTAGCTTCAGTCATTTCTTCTGAAAGCACTTGAACCTTGTTGATGTGCTCAGAGATTTCAGTCAGGATGTCCATCTGGGCTTTAAACGACTCAGGCTTTAATCCAACTTCTTTTAATCCCTTGACATTGGCAAGAAGAACGTTTTGATATCTGATGGCTGCAGGAATAATGTGGTTGCCTGAAAGGTCTCCAATTACACGTCCTTCGATTTGAACATATTTGATATATTTTTCCAGTTCAATTTCGTGACGGGCTTCCAATTCAACATGAGACAATACCTTGTGCTTTTGGAAAAGTTGTTTTGCTTTTTCAGTTACTAATGAATCCAATGCAAGTGGCGTAGTTTTGAGGTTTGGCAAACCGCGTCTCGCTGCTTCTTTTTCCCACTCCTCACTGTATCCATCGCCTTCGAACAACACTTTCTTTGAAGCCTTGATGTAGTTCTTGATGATTTGCATAATCGCTACTTCTTTCTTATCTCCTTTTTCAATTAAAGCATCAACTTCAGATTTGAAGGAAGTAAGGGTTTCTGTCATGATGGTATTCAACACAGTCATGTTATGCCCGCAGTTTGCAGAAGATCCAACTGCACGGAATTCAAATTTATTTCCTGTAAATGCAAATGGAGAAGTTCTGTTTCTATCTGTGTTGTCAAGAAGTAGTTCAGGAATATTCTTGTGTATATCAAGCTTCAACATCACTTCATCCTGCTCGTCAAACTTGTCTCCAACTCTGGTTTCGATAGCATCAAGTACTTTGGTAAGATAGCCACCGATATAAGCAGAGATGATTGCTGGTGGTGCTTCGTTTGCGCCAAGACGGTGATCATTTCCTGCAGATGCAATTGCAGCGCGAAGAAGGTCTGCATGGTCATGAACTGCTTTGATGGTGTTTACAAAAAATGCAAGGAACATCAAGTTGGTCTTCGGTGTTTTACCTGGCGCAAGAAGATTCACTCCTGTGTCAGTTGCCATGCTCCAGTTGTTGTGTTTACCACTTCCGTTAATACCGGCAAATGGTTTCTCGTGAAGCAATACTTTTAGTTTATGGCGTTTTGCAACCCTGGTCATCACATCCATTAATAACGTGTTGTGATCAACTGCAAGGTTAAGTTCCTCAAATATAGGAGCACACTCAAATTGTGCAGGTGCTACCTCGTTGTGGCGGGTACGCAATGGAATACCTAAGCGGTATGATTCATTTTCGAAATCTCTCATGAAGGTATAGACCCTTTCTGGAATTGCTCCGAAGTAGTGATCTTCTAATTGTTGTCCTTTTGCAGGAGAATGTCCAAATACTGTTCTTCCTGTCATTACCAAGTCTGGGCGTGCATTTGCAAGTCCTTCATCAACTACAAAATATTCCTGCTCCCAACCCAATGTTGCAGTTACCCTGCCCACATTTTTATCAAAATAATGGCAGACATCAACCGCTGCTTTGTTCAGAGCATCAATTGATTTGAGCAGTGGCGCTTTGTAGTCAAGACATTCGCCTGTATAAGAAACAAAAATCGTAGGAATACATAGTGTAAGTCCTTGGCCGATGTTCATGATAAACGCTGGTGATGTTGGATCCCATGCGGTGTATCCGCGTGCTTCAAATGTTGCACGAATACCGCCACTTGGAAATGAAGATGCATCTGGCTCTTGTTGTGTAAGTGAGTTGCCATCAAATTCTTCTATTACCGATCCATCTGGCTTCAAGGTAAAAAAGGAATCGTGTTTTTCAGCTGATGTACCAGTCAAAGGTTGAAACCAATGGGTATAGTGGGTTACACCTTTATTTTGAGCCCAATGTCTCATGCCCGCCGCAATGTGATTTGCTACACTTCTGTCAATCTTTTGTCCTGATTTGATGGAATTTGCCAGGCTTTTATAAGCGTCATCGCTTAGATAATCCCTAGCAGCCTTAAGTGTAAATACATTTTCCCCGAAGATCGCATTGATCCGAGCAGGGCTCTCTACTCTCACTTCGTCATTAACCGAAGTAAGATTGTCGATTGCTGTAAAACGTAGTGATTGCATAATTATATGTTTTGTAGAGCACGAAATTCTGTAAAATCCCTCACAAAAGCAACTATATTGTGATGAATTGCTTTTTCCACATTTTATATGTGCAAAAAATATGAATAATTTAATCCCTTTAGGAGTAAACAATAAAGTTTTTAATAATAATGTACATATATTAAATATTTA
>CAIXLY010000082.1 GCA_903920455.1 uncultured bacterium
AGAGGTTCCATCTAATATCGTTTTTCCATCCTCTGTCTGGTATGTCACACCAGATGCAGAAGAGACCATACGAGGCGATGCTTTGAACTCCCGATTAGGAGTGAAGGGCATCCAAAAACTATCTAGAGATGGCATATTAATTAAGGTTGTCGTTAAAAATGGTTTAGTCTAGTAAAGTTAATACTTAACTATTTACCTAAGAACATGGCAAATTATTTTGACCACAGCTCGAGTCCATTGTATTCGCAAATATCTGATGTAATTCGTGAGCGAATTGTTAAAGAAATATGGCCGGTAGGCGATAAAATCCCAACCCTACCCTCACTCTCAGCAGAATTTGGAGTTGGCATTATTACGGTTCGACAGGCAATCGATTTGCTCAAAAACGAGGGATTGCTTGATCCAATGCAAGGTTTAGGAACATTTGTAATTGCTAAGCCAGAGGTCCATCCAAGAATGAAGGTTGAAAGTTCTTTAGTGGGTCTTGCAAAACTATATCGCGAGTATGCCCCCCGACTAATACCTTTGTCAGAGGGCTTTGCGATGCCTAAAATAAAAAAAGAGGATGGACTTCTTGCCCCAAAATATCGCCTCCTTAAGCGCATCCATGCTGGTGAAAGGCAGCTCACTTCAGTAATTTCTGCATACATTGATGATCGCATATTTAAACTTGCACCGAGACGGTTTCGTCAAGAGGTCATTATTCCCGTGTTGATGGATTTAAAATCTATAAAAATTAAATCTGCTAAACAAATACTTACTATATCTACAGCTGGTGTTGAAGTAGCAAAAGCTCTAAACATTTCAGTCTCGGCACCTATAGCCTTGGTTAGACGAGTAATTTGCTCTTCTGATGGCACGGTTATTTACCTTGGTGAACTAAGCTATCGAGGTGACTACATACGGGTTGACATGGATCTACTTGGATGATGGAGAGCAGTCTTAATCTGGTTTGATATTCGCCTCTTGCACCAACTTCGTCCACCGCACCCCTTCATCCGCCAAAAATTTAGTAAAACTTTCAGGTGTGCCGCCCTCTGGAAACGCATATGACTTTCTTAGGCGCTCAATAACCTCTGGTGATTTCAAGGCTTTATTAATTTCCTCATTAAAACGTTTCACAACTACAGGTGGCGTACCAGCCGGCGCAACGATACCGAACCATCCAGACGCCCCAACTAAATCACCAAAGCCGCTTTCAGAAAGTGTAGGAACCATTGGAAGATCATCAAAACGACTATTGGAAGTTACTGCGATTGCCTTAAGCTTGCCAGCCTTCACATGAGGCACAAGAAGAGCTGGTGCGCCAAAGAAAAGTTGAACTTGACCACTTATCACATCCGTAATGGCCTGAGGCTGTCCTTTATAAATCACCGGGGTTATCTTCACATTCCGAGATATCTTTAAGAATTCAACGGGTAAATGATTAGTAGAACCAGCCCCAGTGTGTGCGTAGTTCAATGCCGTTGGATTCTTTCGAGCCATAGCAACAATTTCACTGACAGAAGAAGCGGATAGAGATGTAGGAACAACTGCAATATTAGGTGCAGTGGCAAACATACCGACAGCCGTAAAATCTCTCCTTAGATCATATTTAAATTGTGGATTGATTATCGGACCGACTGATCCGGTAATAGATGCTACTAAAAAGGTATAACCATCAGGAGGCGAATTAAATACAGCCTCCGTACCAATTAATGCGCCAGCACCCGGTCTTGCTTCAACAATAATTGGGGTCCCCCAATTGGATGCTATTTTCTCAGTAATTGATCTTGTTAATATATCAACAATGCCCCCCGCCGGGAACGGCACGATCACTCGAACAGGCTTCTGTGGATAAGTCTGCGCCTGTAATGGAGAAATGCCAAACAATACAAGGCAAAGAATAAATTTATAAATTAAAGACATAAACCCCCCCTAAATAACAAAAGATATATAAAAATAGGTATAACTACAATTCCATTAAGACTTTCGTGGGTAATCAGGTGGCGTAGTTGGCACAAAGGGAAACCTTGCTTTAGCCTTAGTGGCGGTTGTGCTTGTGGTAGCTACGCTACGAACATATTGCTTAGAGGCGTCTTTCCGAACTTGGTAGTCCCAAGAGGTATAAGAACC
>CAIXLY010000083.1 GCA_903920455.1 uncultured bacterium
CTCAATATTAGGCGGCAGTGAAAGTATTCGCGACTTCATCGCTTTCCCTAAAAATAATTCTGGAAGAGACGTTATGCTGGATGCCCCATCGAGCATTGATGATAAGCAGTTGGAGGAGTTGAATTTGAGAATACAAGGTTGAGGGAGTTGAGCGGCCTGCGGCCTGTTGAGAAAGTTGAGCGGCCTGCGGCCTGTTGAGAAAGTTCAGAACGTTTGGAGAGAAAAATCTCAACTCTCTCAACTTCCTAAACTCTCTAAACTTGCCCCAATCACTTCCTCGTCCATATCTCATAAATCCTATCTCCCTTGGAGCTTAGTCCTGTGTGATGCCAATCCCCATCTTTTAGTTCTGCAGTAAAGCTTAGTGACGCACCTACCCTGCTGGCATCTCGTGAGAAGAATTCAATTTGTTCGATATACTTACCATCTTTAAATGTATACGTTCCGCCACCGGTTCCAAAAAACTCACCAGTCTCTGAATTGAGTGCAACCCATTGAAAGCGTGATGCACTCAGTATTTTAATTGTCTTTCTTAGGCCTGGAACAATGGTATTCATCTTGCCGTCGATCTCCCTACCAATTATTTTCCAATTGCCGGAAAGAGCCCCATTGCCAGGATCAACTTGCTCCCAAGACACTGAAGCTCCATCAATATCGAGTTGTAATTTCTTACCGCGCTTTTTTATGGGGTAATTATAGGCAGCACGAACGGCATTTTTATCTGCTGAATTAAATTCAATCACCCCGCTCATGCTACCCTTAGAGATTGTTGCTGTACCGCCAGTGGTACTGATAAATTTTCTTTCGGCAACATTAAAAGTGGCCACACTAAAATAGTTATCAATAATGGTAAGATACTGAACAGCAGAATCAGTGTTCCGCGTCCAAGCACCATTAAATTGTTGAGCGTCCAATGAAAAAGCAAAAAGAGAAAACAACAAGATCAATGAAGTCGATTTGTTTGCCCCCATATTAACCAGTAATATATAATTCCTTAATAGTATAGGTATCTACAATTTTTTTACACGAATATTTCTGAACCTCAACACATCACCATGACCAAGGAATCCAATATGACCTTTGGTTCTTGAGAGGCCCGGATGATTTTGCTTATCAGCAGTACCATTCTTTATTGAATCTTTTATATCCGCATCAACAATGACCTGCCCATTGAGGATTACTTTGATCTTTGTTCCCTTGGCAATAACTTCCTGCTGGTTCCACTCGCCGACTGGCTTAAGATAACCGCGCTTAGCGGGTATCACACCATAGATCGACCCGTGGTACTGGTATGGCTTAAGGTTCTTGTAAATGTCAGCCTCGCTATCCAAGATCTGCAATTCCATGCCAACGTAAGCAGCATCACCTTCAAGAGGTGCGCGAATACCTAGTCCATTATTTGCACCTGGAGTTAGCTGGAATTCAAACCTGTAATTAAAGTTGGCGTACTCGTCTTTGGTATAAATATTTCCTCCCCCATGGGCAGTAGGATCAACCATCATCGATCCGTTATCGAGCAAGTAACCAGACTTCGCACCTACCCATTTATCGAGGTTGGTACCATCAAACAATACTTCAAATCCTGCCTTAGTCTCTTCTGGACTCAACACAAACTTTGTATCTGTTGGAAGCTCTCTTACATAAATGTTTCTATAAGCAACATAGGTGCCATGAGCCTGAAGCTCAATTTGCTCTTTAACAAACAGCGGCATGGCCCTATCCCAATAATTCTCAAGGGCAATATTATCTGTAACCAACACGCCATTGAGATAAACAGTTACCCTATCGCCTTTCATAACAATATGAAAGGTGTTCCACTCTCCTACTTTATTGTCTGCAACAACTAGTGGCTTACTTACATTTTTTTGGTTGTTGTAGAGAGCTCCCGAACCCACCTGAGCGCCAACATCACGTCGGCTAGTATCCCAAATTTGGATTTGCGGAGTTCCTCTCAGATAGATTCCAGCATCTCCCTGTGAAGTGATTTTCCAATCAACATACATTTCAAAATCACCATATTTTTTTTCAGTACAAAGATTGTCGCCATGCCCAGTAAAGATCAGCAAGCCATTTTGCACAACCCAATCATTCTGAACGGTTGAATTGGCTGCAGCCTCTGCTTTCAGCAACTCGTCGGCTGTCATTTTTGAACGGCTGATCGGATTACCTATTAAACCTTTCCAACCACTGAGGTCTTTGCCATTAAACAGAGCGGTGAATCCATAATCGTAGGGCATAAATTTGATGTGCGCCTTCAACTGATCTGCAAGCACTGCAGAATCGGTTTCACTGAGCAG
>CAIXLY010000084.1 GCA_903920455.1 uncultured bacterium
ATTCGAGAGCTGGCAGACAGGTTGGATGGTAGACCTAGACAAGAGACTTCGATTGATGCTCAATTAGCCTCGGGAAACTCTGGTTTCATTGTCCGATGGGCTAAGGATTAATTCCTATTTAAATCAGTGACTTGGTAATTGTTTTAATCCAAATCCAAAATCAACTAACCTACTTCAATCATGACTACTTATGGCTTTAAATTGAGCTTAGATGAGCAGGAATTCTCGGCTATCAAAGAAGCAATCGATTTTTATCTTACTGCTGAGGCTGAGGAGTTGCGAAAAGCCAGTCCTTATCTAGTTAAATATGCTGCTGAAATCAGGTTAAGGGAGTTGCTTTCTAGTGGCAAGCTCTATGAAAGTATGGAGTTGCTGAGTCGAAATAATTTTCGAGAAGTAGACACTAAAAAAGCTATTGATTTATAGAAAGCAACCTGTCATTGATAACAGCTACAAAACTACTTAGCGAACTTTGGTCAAAAGAGAAAAAAGCCATACCCAAACAAAAAATGAAAAGACAGCGCTGACCCAGTTGTTACATGAGCTGAAATCAACCTCGAAAAAGTTTCCTAGCCCTGTGTCATGAATTGATTGAATTACGTAACGGCCTGGAAGTCTTAGCCAGTAGCCAATGGAGGATGCGATATCAGATATTGTGACCGAACCATCCCCATTGAAATCCACAGAATAATCTTTAACGCAAAGGTATTGACTCATTATTCATTAACTCCAAATTTAAATCTCAATACTCGTAGGGCAAGAGTTGGGTGGGCTGCCTGTGGTTAAGGATGCGTTAAGCGAGTACGACTGCGGGATTTCTTTTAAGGGGGGGTAACTGGTGTCTCTCGTGCGCATTAGTGCTTTGATTGAGCCGTGTTATCTGTCTTACAAGAGCTAACTTCTCTAAACGTGTTTAAAAGTGTGGCTACAAAATCAATTGCACGTCTTTGTTACAAAGTTAACACCTCTACCACCACAATTCACTATGAGATTTCCGTTTGTATTCGTTGAGTCTTGCATCATTGATTGGATTAAATATTCTCGTAAAAGTTGTTTTCTCGTATCTTTTTCGTTCTCATTAATATTAATTTCTAAAAGTTTAAGATGCTTCCAGTAGTGCGATAAATTTGCATATAGGCCAGATGTAGCTTGCCCATAGGTGTATGCACCAGATGAAAGTCTCTTGTATATCTCTGTATTTAGTGACGAATAAGTTAAAGTGAGTTGGGCTGCTTTTGGAGCATGCTCCTGCGCCCATTCCAAATACTTTATTTCACAAATAGTTTGATTGGAAATTAATTTTAAAATTACATCCACCTCATCAGTTGAGGGCTTTTGCATGTTCGAAAAGACACTGCTCGGTAGTTTCTGTCCTTCATCAAAAAACAATTTTCCCTCCAGTTGCTTGTAATCAGCGCCCAGTATATTTTTATTGCAAGTATCTATGGTTCGTCCTAGTTCTTTCACGGCTACTTCTTGATTACCTTTAATAAACAAACCTCCAGCGCAACCTGTCAAAAGAACAACAAAAAGTAAATTGAAAACATGTTTCATCTGTTGGCCTTGTGTAGTACTTTCAAAATTAGTTCACCAAATTAGAAATTGATTTCAATTGC
>CAIXLY010000085.1 GCA_903920455.1 uncultured bacterium
AAAAAATATATTAACACGTTGGATCGACGAAGGGGCAAAATTTGAAACCCATTGGGCATATCAATCAGTAAAGAAACAAACGATACCGGGATCAGGATTTTTCTCATTCTTTAATAAAAAAGATGGCAACGATATTGACCGCTTCATAGATGACAAACTCGATAACCTGGGTTTATCAAGATCTAAAGAGGCGGAGAAAAGGGTCTTGTTAAGACGAGTGAGTTTGGACATTATTGGCATTCCTGCACCAGACAGCATAGCAACTAAGTATCTTAATAACAATTCGCCAAATGCCTACGAAGAATTGGTGGATGCTTTATTGGCTTCAAAACATTATGGAGAAAAGTGGACTTCCATGTGGCTTGACCTTGCCAGGTATGCAGATACTAGAGGTTATGAAAAAGATGATGGAAGATCGATATGGCGCTATCGCGATTGGTTAATCAAGGCATTCAATCAAGATAAGCCTTATGATCAATTCTTAACTGAACAATTGGCGGGAGACCTTATGCCAAATGCTACTGATGAACATTACATCGCAACTGCATTTCATCGAAATACGATGACCAACGACGAGGGAGGAACAGACAGTGAAGAATTCAGAACAGCTGCTACACTAGACAGAACAAATACAACATGGCAAGCTTTGATGGGAACTAGTTTTGCCTGCGTACAATGCCACAGCCACCCCTATGACCCATTTCATCATGAAGATTATTACAAATTCATGGCGTATTTCAATAACTCAAGAGATGAGGATACCTACAGTGAATATCCTTTACTTAGAGAGTTTCGGAACAACAGCAAATTGCAGTATGACTCAATTTCGACTTGGTTGAAAAAAACTGGAAGTCCTAAAGATGCTGAGTATTTTAATACCTTGATAAAAACCGGACAGCAGCCGATCAATTCTTTTATTGCTGATTCACTGATTAATGCAACATTGTACGGTTCGATGTATTTGCAATTGCGAAAAACCTCTTACGCACGAATTAAGTCGGTTAGCCTCACCGGAAAATCAACTTTCATGATGCGTCATCAATCCGAAATCAGCAACGGAAAGGTATATTTCTCACTTGACTCCCCTACTGCAAAACCTTTTCTAACTGTTGATGTAGAAAAAGTTGGCAATGGATGGGGTATACAAGAATTACCACTTCCTGCCATGATTGATGGAAAACATGACCTGTATCTACATTATGAAAACGCAAGCCTTAAGTCTAAGGAGGACAATGGAATCATTTTCGATTGGATTGCTTTCACTCCGGAATTTCCGGGAAAAGATGCCTTCGGATATGCCCAATACAAAAAAATATTCTACCAACTAATCAACAATCCTGATGCAGAACTAACGCCTATTATGATGGATAATCCTGCAGACATGAAAAGACCTACGCATGTCTTTGAAAGAGGGAACTGGAAAACTAAGACTGCGCTGGTAGAGCCCGGACTACCAGAAATATTTCAGTATGTATCTGACGTAAAATTAAAAAACAGGTTTGGACTGGCCCAATGGATGACCAATAAAAACAACCCACTTACTTCTAGGACAATGATGAATAGATTATGGGAACAGCTATTTGGGCAAGGACTAGTTGAAACACTTGAAGACCTTGGCTCACAGGGTGCAGCGCCTTCCCACATGGAACTGCTCGATCATCTTTCGTATACCTTCATGCATGAAGACAATTGGAGTATTAAGAAATCCCTCAAGCGTTTGGTCATGTCGGCGACCTACAAACAAACATCACAAACAACCAAAGAGTCTCTTGAAAAAGATGCGTTCAATCGCTTTTATTCTCATGCCCCTCGTGTAAGATTATCCGCCGAACAAATTCGTGATCAGGCCTTGAGTGTGTGTGGAATCATGAGTACAAAAATGTTTGGTCCAAGTGTCATGCCCTACCAACCAGAAGGGATTTGGGCCTCCCCTTACGATAGCAGGAAATGGGTAAAGAGCGAAGGTGAAAATCAATACAGAAGAGCGGTTTATACCTATTGGAGGAGATCAAGTCCCTACCCAAGCATGATTAATTTTGATGGAGTAACCCGAGATGTGTGTATGTCCAGACGAATAAGAACAAATACCCCACTCCAAGCACTGACTATCTTGAACGACTCCGCGTATTGGGATATTTCAGTTCAGCTTGCAAAAAAACTTATTGCAGAGAATAAGTCTAGTACCAATGATAAGATCAGTAAAGCCTATGAGTTGGCAACAGGTTTACCCATTTCAAAAGATAAGCTTCAGGTGCTGGATAAGCTATACAACACTACCTATCAAAAAATTAAATCAGACGATAAAAGAGTGTCTTCCATGTTGTCGGATACCACAAACGGTAAACAAAACAATAACCTGGCAGCTCTCTCTGTAGTAACTAACGCTATTTTTAATCTGGATGAAGTAGTAACTAAAAATTAGTTTATGAAGTTCAACAACATAAAAGAAGAAGCAAGACATTCAGCTCTTTCATTTCAAACCAGAAGACATTTTCTTGGAAAATGTAAAACGGGTATGGGGATGATGGCATTGGGTTCCATCATGGATAGCTGTAACTTTTTTAACAGCGAAAATGCAGTTGGCCAATTCAACAACAACCCACTTCAACCCAAAGCCCCCCATTTTTCGGGAAAAGCAAAGTCGGTTATCTTCCTGCACATGGCCGGTGCGCCATCACAGTTGGAGATGTTTGACTACAAACCAGAATTACAAAAGATGAACGGGCAAGATTGTCCGGATTCTTTTATACAAGGAAAAAAATTCGCCTTCATCAGAGGTGTTCCTAAATTATTAGGCCCGCAAACCAATTTCAAACAATATGGAGAAGGTGGCTTGTGGCTATCCGATAACCTTCCCCACTTTCGCCAGGTGGTGGATGATGTATCCATACTTAAAGCTGTGAATACAGATCAGTTCAATCATGCCCCAGCGCAATTGCTGATGCATTGTGGTTCGCCAAGACTTGGGAAACCGAGTATGGGGTCATGGGTAACGTATGGACTTGGTTCAGAGAATAGCAATCTCCCTGGATTTGTGGTACTGACATCTGGCGGGAATAATCCAGATGCAGGAAAAAGTGTTTGGGGAAGCGGATTTTTACCCTCCATGTATCAGGGTGTTCAATGCAGATCTAAAGGCGACCCTGTACTCTTTCTAAAAGACCCTAATGGATTTGATAGGGATATGAGAAAGTCTTCTATCGAAGCCATTAATAAAGTAAATGAACTTGCCTATTCAGAATATAAAGATCCTGAAATTCTCTCAAGGATCTCACAGTATGAGATGGCTTTTAAAATGCAAATCGCTGTGCCTGACGTAATGAATATTACAGACGAACCACAGTATATCCATGATATGTATGGTACCAAGCCCGGTGAAGAATCCTTTGCAAACAATGCCTTACTCGCAAGAAAGCTTGTAGAGAAAGGGGTTCGTTTTGTACAGCTTTTCGATTGGGGTTGGGACAGCCATGGTGATGGTCCGGTTAATTCTCTGGTTGATGGCTTTAGAACCAAATGTATGCAGACGGATAAAGTAGTCAGTGCATTGTTGATGGACCTGAAGCAGAGGGGACTTCTTGAAGAAACCCTAGTTGTATGGGGTGGAGAATTTGGAAGAACACCAATGCAAGAAAACCGAGGCGGCATTGTGAATGCGCATCCAGGCAGAGATCATCATGCAGAGGCATTTTCGATGTGGATGGCAGGTGGTGGAATCAAAGGTGGATTCAGCTACGGCGAGACTGACCCAATTGGATACAATCCGATCGAAGGAAAAGTATCAGTATATGATGTACAAGCTACAGTGTTAAAACAACTCGGTTTTGACCACGAAAAACTAAACTATGAATTTCAAGGTCGTCAGTTTAGACTTACTGATGTATACGGAAAAGCCATTGATCAAATTATTGCTTAACATATCATGACAACAAGAAGAAAATTTATCACGTACACCTCTGCTGCATCCGCAGGACTAATATTACCCTCCATGGAATCATATGCCTCTCCGATCTCTACAAACTCAAAAACTGATCTTAGTATTTTCGCAACCAACTGGGGTTATTCAGGTGACATTTTTCAATTTTGCGAGTCGGCTTCTAAAGCCGGTTACGATGGGATTGAAGTGTGGGTGCCTGGAAATGAAAATGACTTGGCGCCATTGACCAAGGCCGTAAAACAATTTGGGCTTAAACTTGGACTACTTGCCGGTGGTGGTGATCCGAATTTCGCAACGCATAAAATCGAATTTTATAAATCAATTGAGCGAGGCATTCTGCTCAATCCAATCTATATCAATTGTCATTCAGGAAAAGATTATTTCACATTTGACCAAAACAAGGAACTCTTTGAATACACAATCAAGAGAACTGCTGAATCAGGAATTCCAATTTACCATGAAACACATCGTGGAAGAAGTCTATTTGCTGCACATATAACAAGGTCATTTATCGAAAAGTTGAAGGACCTGAAACTCACCATGGATATATCTCATTGGTGCAATGTTCATGAGAGTATGCTTGAAGATCAAAAAGAAACAATAGCAATGGCATTGGACAGAGCAGAACATATTCATGCGCGCATTGGTCATCCTGAAGGCCCACAGGTAAATGATCCTAGAGCCTCAGAATGGGATGCTATTGTTAAGATGCACATAGAATGGTGGGATACCATCGTAAAGAGAAAAAGAGCAGAAGGGAAACCCATTACTATACTCACTGAGTTTGGTCCACCACCCTACCTGCCAACAATACCGTATACCAACCAACCGATTGCCAATCAGTGGGATATTAATGTATACATGATGCAAATATTAAGAAAACGTTACAGCTGATAATCATACAATGAACATTATTGAATTCATAGGAAAACTGCACCCCTTATTGGTCCACCTCCCAATCGGTGTGTTTATACTTGCCCTGATTATGGAATTCATGATCAGGATACCACGCTTTGCTGCCATTGGCAATGCCATTAAATTTATTATGCTGATCGGCATCATCAGCGCAATCCTCTCGTTGATTACAGGGTATCTCCTATCATTGGAAGAAAGCAATAATGAATCAGGCGTTGATTTGCATAAATGGATAGCCATAGCAACAACAGCACTATTTATTGTTTATTATTTTACCAGAGAATATGTGGTTGAAAAAAAGCTTGCACATCTTTCCTCTGTCACCGTACTTTTTTTCATGCTCACCATTACAGGTCACTTGGGTGGTAACCTCACCCATGGTGAGGGATACCTCACGTTAGGATCTGGCATTAAAAAAACTGATACTGTTGCTGTAGTAAATATTGAAAATATTAATGAAGCTGTAGTCTATACAGACATTGTTCAACACACATTGAATCAAAAATGCGTTCAATGTCATGGAGACCAGAGACAAAAAGGAAAACTTAGACTAGACAATCAAGAATGGATATTAAAGGGTGGAAAGAACGGAGATATCATCAACACAAAAAATCTTGATCGCAGTGAACTCCTTGCCAGGCTGTATCTAGACATGAACGACGAGAAGCATATGCCTCCAAAAGACAAAGAACAACTAACAGACTTTGAAAAAGAAATACTGAGTTGGTGGGTCAATACTGGTGCGCCGTTTGATAAAAAAGTTTCATCGCTAAAGCCCGATGAAAAGACGATGAAGTCATTAAATCAGTTTAAAGATAAATATTCAAATAAGAAGTCTACAGTAATATTACGACCTGAAATTTCAAAAATTAGCGATGTTCAAAAGAGCGCATTAGAAAAAATTGGTTGGGTAATATCTCCTATTAGTACTGCAGATAATCATATACGGGTAACAGGATTTAATCTTGAATTGCCTGTAGCAGAAGCCCTTACCATGCTAAAGGAATACACTCAGCATGTGGTAGAACTGAAGCTATCCCATAGTGGAATCAAATCGGCTGACTTAAAAATAGTTGCCAATTTCAGTGAGTTGGAAAAATTATGGATTGACCACAATAGTTTGAATGATGATTCAATTAACGAACTTGCTGGTCTAAAAAAGCTCTATTATATAAACCTCATTGAAACTGGCATTACTGAAAAAGGCTTGAGAGAATTGGTAAAAATTCCTTCCCTCAATACTGTCTATACTTATAAGAGTCCCCTAACTGATGCGCAGATGAATGATTTGCGAAACAGCTTTAAAAATATCAAGTTTAATTTTGGAACAGACACCATGCAGCAGTTTGAATCGGACACCCTATTTGTAAAGAAATAATAAAGTACTCCCTACTTGGTTTGTTGCTGGTAGAGCTCTAGCAAGTGAAGTTGATTGATGGTTCTATCGTAATTGTTCATCTCATACCGAATTCCGTAATAGGCATCGTTATTAAGAAAATCAGTTAGAAACCTTAATGCTTGCATGTAGATGATGAATTCTCCTGAATAGTTTATGGATGTTTTCTCATCTTCAGTCATTCGGTCTGCCATCTTTTCCAGATAACCAGAGACAATGGCTTTATAAAAGTCAGTTCGCACATATACTTTAGAAAGATCGGTTTCCTCCTCATTTCCCGGAGATAGATATGTCCTGCACATGTCTCCAACATCACTGATAAAAAAACCAGGCATTACGGTATCAAGGTCGATTACACAGAGCCCTTTCCCCTGTTGATTAAACAAGACATTGCTTATTTTGGTATCGTGGTGAGTTACCCTCTTAATAAAAGAAGAAGAAGTGTTGAATTGCTTAGACCGTGATACAATATCAAATTTACTGTTGATCATGTCAATTTCCTTTCTTGCCATCCTGATTCTTTCGGGATTGCCATTGGCCAGTGAATCCGTGTATTGCTGCCACCTAAATTCAAGATCATGAAATTGAGGAATGGTTTCCTTTAGTGCTGTTGTATCAAATCCATCAAAGGCTGCAGTAAAATTTCCGAATTGAAATGATGCCTGATAGGCCTGCTCAGGGGTTGAACAAGAATTAATCGCATGAGCTCCTTTTTCAAAAGGAGTTAGTCTAAAGTATTTATCATCAAGATATACATAATCATTACCATTGATCGTTTGAAGGGGAAGTGGGAAAAATATTTCTATCCCTTTTTGCTGGAGGAAACTAGAAAGACAATTCAAGTTGGAAGCAATGTCATAAGGTTTTTTGAAAACATTGGCATTCACTTCCTGCAAGATGTATTCTGGAGAACCATCCCTATTCACTACATAGGTTTTGTGAATTAAGCCATCACCAAACAATTCGATCGAGTAATTGTCTGCATCAGATAGGTATGCCTTGAGTAGCTGATTATTCTGCATGTGCTTAGTAAAGAAGTCTGACTTTTACAGTACCCTTAACTTGTTTAAGCAAATCAAGTGCATTGTTTGAAAGCTTCTTATCGATATCCAACACAACATATCCAATCTCGTCGTTCGTTTTAAGATATTGTGCAAGAATATTAATCTTATTGGCAGACAATGTACTGTTGATCTCAGAGAGCACCCCTGGAACATTGTTATGTATATGAAGGATTCTGTGTGTTCCCTCTTGAGGCATAAGATTGATTTCAGGAATGGTATGAGATCCAGTTGTAGCACCCATTTCCAGATACTGCAACATCTTTGCACTTACATCTTCTCCGATATTGTATTGCGCTTCTTCTGTAGATCCGCCAATGTGGGGCGTTAGCAAGACATTGGACAAATTTTGAAGAGGGGTAGTAAATTTATCGCCATTCTTTTCAGGCTCCCAAGGATATACATCTATGGCAGCACCAGACAGGTTACCATCTTGCAAAGCTTTTGCAAGTGCATCCAGATCAACCACTTCTCCCCTTGCATAGTTAAGCAGAATAGCATTCTTTTTAAACTGCTTGATTACCGTTTTGTTAATCATGTTCTTGGTCTGATTTGTTTCAGGAACATGAAGCGTAATAATATCTGAATTTGACACTACGTCTTTTAGTGATTTTCTGTTTTCTGCGTTACCCAAAGGAAGTTTTGTAATGACATCATAGAACAACACCTTCATGCCAAGGGCTTCAGCAAGGATGCTTACCTGAGATCCAATATTTCCGTAACCAATAATACCAAGTGTTTTTCCACGCAATTCAAAACTCCCCTTCGCATCCTTTTTCCAAATGCCTTCATGCGCAGACTTATTCTTGTCAAGAATTTTTCTGATGAGAATAATGGAAGCTCCAATCACCAATTCTGCCACAGATCGCGTATTGCTGTATGGTGCATTGAAAACAACAATTCCTTTTTTAGTGGCTGCAGACAAATTCACTTGGTTGGTACCAATACAAAAACATCCAATCGCCTGAAGTTTTTTGGCATGCTCAAGTACCTTGGCTGTGATTTGCGTCTTGGACCTTATTCCAACCATATGAACATCCTTGAGTGCCTCAATGAGTTCAGCTTCTGAGAGTGCTCCGGCAATCTTTTTAATTTCAGTATAGCCCGCATCTCTAAACAACTTAATAGCGGCATCGCTGATGTTTTCCAAAAAGAGAATTTTGATCTTACTCTTAGGGTAGCTTGTAATGTTTGAACTGGCCATCTATTTTACTTAGTTTTGTGCGAAATTAACAACTTTATCTACTGCTTCCAATTTAAGCACAAGATGCAGAAACTGAAAATATTTATATCGTTATTTATACTCTTCTGCTTTTTATTTTATGCAGCAGACCAATTACTTCAGGAAAATGCAATTCCTAAGGCGGTCAAGCATGAAATACTTGAGGTAGCAAAGAACTATACCAAGGAAGAAAAGGCCCTTTTTCGCTCAAGCGAACACTTCTTCACCCAAACACTGTTAAGGTCTAGGTTCAATGGAGCAATCCTGGTAGCCAAAGCAGGCAAGATTGTTTTTGAGCAATATCAAGGTCTGACTGAGGTAAACAAGGGAAACCCGATTGATTCAACCACCTCCTTTCATCTAGCATCCGTATCAAAAACCATCACAGCAATGGCTGTACTGAAACTGTATCAGGATGGCCTTCTTCATCTTGACGATCTAGTATCCAAGCATCTGCCAACCTTTCCTTTCCCTGAAATAACGATCAGACATTTGTTAGCGCATAGAAGCGGATTGCCCAATTATGTTCATTTTATTGAGGGACTGGGCTGGGATACCCAACGACCGTTGTCAAATGTTGATCTGCTTGATTTGATGGTGCTACACCAAAAGAAGCTCAAGGCAGGAAGACCCGGAAGGTACTTTGACTATTGCAATACAAACTATGCAGTGCTGGCGCTGGTAATTGAGAAAGTGAGTAAAATGAGTTATTCAGCATTCCTCAACCAAGTTTTTTTCAACCCGATTGGGATGGAAAAAACCTTTGTGTTTACAATGGATCAGGAAAATTCAGTCCTCCCCTCGTTTAGGTTTAACAACCAAAGGGAACCTTTCATGTTCTTGGATGCAATCTATGGTGATAAAAACATTTATAGTAGTCCAAGGGATCTGCTAAAGTGGGAAATAGCCCTGAATAATGGTCAGCTGTTCAATGCCTCTACCCTAGAAGAAGCATACAAAGGGTATAGTCATGAAAAGCCAGGAATCAAGAATTATGGCTTAGGATGGAGACTATATGAAATGCCTTCAGGGAAAAAAATCATTTACCACAATGGTTGGTGGCATGGAAACAACACTGTGTTTAGTCGACTTCCCTCAGACTCCACCACAATTATCGTGCTTGGAAACAAATTCAACAGAAGTATTTATCAGGCAAAAAAAATTGCCTCAATCTATGCTGGGTATGGACTTGACGATGAGACAGAAGAATAATAAGATTAATGGGTTTTCGCTGGAGCATGAACAGCTGAGAAGATGAAGGAATAGAGGGATAGAAAATCCGTGTATTTTTCATTTATACACACCTAATCATTCTGTAAAAAGCATTTGTTTTTGTCCTTTTTGTCCTATTTTTGCCCCCCTAACTTAGAGAAAACCGTTTCGTATAATCATTGAACAACAACTGTTTATGGAAAATTTGATCTATCTCGTACCAGTAATGGGCTTAATTGGCCTTATTTACACGTTTATAAAGTTTAATTGGGTATCCAAACAGGATGCAGGATCCGAAAGGATGAAAGAAATCAGCACCTATATTGCTGAAGGTGCCATGGCCTTTTTAAAGGCTGAATGGAAAATATTGGGCTATTTTGTTGCCATTGTGGCCTTGCTACTTGGCTTTATGGCCAATACCAATCCCCACAGTCACTGGTCCATCTCGATTGCCTTTATCATTGGTTCTGTTTTCAGTGCCACTGCTGGATATATAGGCATGAAAGTAGCTACCAAAGCCAATGTGCGTACTGCCCAGGCAGCAAAAACTAGTTTGAGTAAAGCGTTGAATGTTTCGTTTACCGGAGGTGCTGTAATGGGACTAGGTGTATCGGGATTGGCGGTATTGGGACTTGGCGGCTTATTTATTCTTCTAAAAAATTATTTCGCTCCAGATGGTGATGCAGAAGGTATGCTTCGCACCATTGAGGTGTTAACAGGTTTTTCATTGGGCGCTGAAAGCATTGCCCTTTTTGCCCGTGTTGGTGGTGGCATTTACACCAAGGCTGCCGACGTAGGAGCTGATCTAGTGGGAAAAGTTGAAGCTGGTATACCAGAAGATGATCCCCGTAATCCTGCTACCATTGCAGATAACGTAGGTGATAACGTCGGAGACGTTGCAGGTATGGGTGCCGATTTATTTGGAAGCTATGTTGCTACCGTATTGGCAACAATGGTACTTGGACAAGAAACCATCTCGATTGATAATTTTGGAGGAATTGCACCCATCTTATTGCCAATGGTAATTGCCGGTGTTGGAATCATCCTATCTATAATTGGAACTTTATTTGTGCGTATTTCAGATAATGTAGGTGCGAGTACAAGTGCAGTTCAAAATGCATTGAACATGGGAAACTGGGGTTCAATGGTGTTAACCGCCATCGTATCTTATTTCTTGGTGCTTAATATTCTTCCTGAAACAATGGCACTGCGTGGGCTGGAATTCACCCGCAATGGTGTTATGGGTGCTATTGCCGTTGGTTTGGTTGTAGGAGCGCTCATGAGTATAATTACTGAATACTACACCGCAATGGGCAAACGTCCTGTACTCAGCATTATTCGCCAATCAGCAACTGGACATGCTACCAACATCATTGGTGGCTTGGCGATAGGAATGGAAAGTACATTTTTACCGATTTTAGTTCTTGCTGGAGGAATTTATGGATCATATGCATTTGCAGGTTTATATGGTGTTGCTATTGCCGCAGCAGGAATGATGGCTACTACCGCAATGCAGTTGGCGATAGATGCATTCGGACCAATTGCTGATAACGCAGGTGGTATAGCTGAAATGAGTGAACTACCTCCTGAGGTAAGGGAAAAAACTGATATCCTTGACGCCGTTGGTAACACAACAGCAGCGAGCGGTAAGGGTTTTGCTATTGCTTCTGCAGCCTTAACATCTCTAGCCCTTTTTGCGGCCTTCGTAGGTGTAGCCATGCCAGAAAATCAACACATCGATATTTATAAAGCAGATGTATTGGCTTCTCTTTTTATCGGAGGAATGATTCCATTCATTTTCTCATCGCTCGCCATTAGGGCAGTGGGAGAAGCAGCAATGGCGATGGTTGAAGAAGTTCGTCGACAGTTCCGTACCATCCCTGGAATTATGGAAGGTACTGGCAAGCCAGAATATGACAAATGCGTAGCCATCTCCACAGAAGCGTCGTTGAAAAAAATGATGCTTCCTGGTGCAATCACTATTATATCTCCTCTATTGATTGGTTTTATATTAGGTCCTGAAGCATTGGGTGGATTCCTTGCTGGTGCTACTGTAAGTGGTGTATTGATGGGAATTTTCCAAAACAATGCAGGTGGAGCATGGGATAATGCAAAGAAGAGTTTTGAAAAAGGTGTTGAGATCAATGGAGAAATGTATTACAAGAAATCAGAACCACACAAGGCTTCTGTAACTGGTGATACTGTTGGAGATCCATTCAAAGATACTTCTGGTCCATCAATGAATATCCTGATTAAATTGATGTCTATCGTTTCTCTAGTGATTGCCCCTAGCCTTGCGCAAATTCACAACACGGGTGCACCAGAGGTTGGAAAAACGGAAAAAAATATTATAATAACCATTTCGGATTCTGTTGGTCAAGTTATCCAAGAAAATATCACAACAGAACCTGGACAAGACCTTATTTCCGTCCTAAGAAAAGATGGATTATTGAACCAAACAGAAAATACTATTTCAGTTGAAAAAGGTGTTTTGATGGTAAATGGAAAAGTTATCGAGGATGCAAAGTATCTGAAGCTGATAAAGGTTGAAAATATGAAGGTCATATTGAGCGAGAAGCATTCTTAATATAAATTACGATTCACAGAAAAGCCCCTTCTAACGAAGGGGCTTTATTATTAAAAGAATTTTTTTTCTACTTCAACCTTACACTAAATGATTTGGAAGCGGTATTAAGAGGGCTGGATACTTTCTGGCTGGAAACAACAACTGTGACTGAATAGGTAACACCAGAAACCAAGGGGCCGATTGTGAAATTGTTTGAAGAATTTTTAGACTTGTAATTTATTGGTGATCCAAGTGCCTCGTTATTTGCTACATTTTTTGCGGTGATGTCGATACTTATTCCATCCGTGGGCATGGTTGAGGTTAGCACAACCTTGAAAGGAAAGGTAGATGAAAGCGAAGTATATACATTACTACCTGGATCTGGATCCGTCCTAAATGCAATTTTAGCCTCTTGAACAGGAGGTACAACTGGGGTGGTCCCACCACCACTCTTTTTCGAGCAAGCAGTGGTGAATGCCATTACGAAGAGGGCAATAAAAATTATTTGTTTAGGAGACATAGGTTGATTTTTTTAAAATTAGGAAGTTTGGGGCGCTAATCCCAAACAATTATTCTTTTATATAAATACCTAAACTTCAAGATGGGATAATGGATTTGGTAAATCAAATTGATGGTTCAACACCTTATTTCCGGCTTCAGGTCCAATATTGAACAACATATCCAACATGGAAAGGTTGGGGAGGAACCCAACACGGTCTTCAAAAACCTGCGGATATTTTAAAAAGGGGGTATGCTGATTATACGTTCTTGGTGTATAAAAATCTGAGCAATGCTTCACATCGAGTTCATTTGAAGGGACTTTCTCAGAAAGATTAAGGCCATCTGATAACCTGATTTTGGAAAGCAACCAGGTTAAACAGCGCATATTCCATTCAAACAAAAGTATGGGAGGTACTGAAAATAGCAACTCCAGTTCGTCACGATAATGTTGGAAAAAGGGAGAATTTCCATAGGCTGTGACCAGGGTTCGAAAATGAGTTTGCTGCCATGCCGACTGGTTATCAATCTCAACCTGATTAAAAGGAAGGTGAGTCGACCTTGACCCAACTACCGGGATAGATAGATTGATGGGTCCTGTTGAACCCGCGATGACCATTCTGTTCCTAAAGGAGGAGCGTTTGAAAGGAAGATGAGCAGAAAAATCTACAGCATCCGAATTGCATAAAGTATTGATATAGTTAATGCACGGAAAATATTGTAAATCAATCGATAGCACAGAATAAAAAAGGTTTTATGAGCACAGTTTTCCGCAACACTGCGCTATTATTTTGGCTTCTTACAGCATTTTGGTAGTTCGTTATACGAGTCAACGGATGCGACTACGTCATCAGCATCATAACCAGTATTTGATATTGCGGTTTTGATATTCTCCGGATTGGTGCGGTCGGCCAAATACTGTACCGTGGTCTTTTTTTGCTTGATATCGACTGTAGCTTTCTGGATCCCCTCTTCATATTTCAAGTAATCTTCAATTCTCTTTTTGCACATCTCACAT
>CAIXLY010000086.1 GCA_903920455.1 uncultured bacterium
AAAGAAACTGGGGTGTACACGAGTCCATTTTTATATTTTGCAGATGTTATTCGAGGACGGATCGAGGTGCCTAAATTTGGATTATACTCCCTTGAGAATAACATGATGGTGGTCAATATCCTGGAGGCAGCCAAAAATTCTGCAAAAACAGGTAAAACTATTCAGTTCAGTAAGTAACTTAGCGCTAAGAATGTATCAAATGAAAACTTTAATTCTCTTATCCAGCTTCTTTCTTTTTTTCACTTGCAATAAGTCTGTTGTTAGTGCTGACAATTCGCCTTGTGTAAAAGGGAAGCTGCTGATCAAGGGCATTTGCATGAATTATGTGATACAAGTAATTGATGGCGATGTGAACGCCCACGATTTAGCCAATGTTTGGAAGCACCCTGATACCGGCGTCGAATACAGTAATGTTTTTGCTCTTGAGAGCAAGTGTAGTTTTCCTTCTGACATCGAAGAAGGGGAAGAGTTTAATTTTAAAATAATTGAGAAGCCAGCAGAGGAGAGCTGCATTGTCTGCAAGGCGTATAGTCCAGTACCCCCCACGAGTTTATTCATAGAGGTTTGTCCCTAACCCCCCCATTGGATTTTTATTTTTACTGCGCATAAAGACTTTTTTTCAAAAACATTTTGAAAGTATCGGGCACCGACTTATATTCGCTTACTCTACTAAATATATAGACTTTAAAAAACATTATGAGTACGAAAACATTATTACAAAAAGAAAACAGTGCTGTGCACAAAGAAGTAATTGAAGCAAACCAGCAATATGCTGCAAATTTTGGTGAGAAAGGCAAGCTAGCCTTACCTCCAGGAAGGAGATTTGCTATTTTAACTTGCATGGATGCGCGTTTGGATCCAGCAAAATATGCAGGGTTATCTGAAGGAGATGCGCATGTAATTAGAAATGCCGGTGGCAGAGCAAGTGATGATGCTATTCGATCTTTGGTCATTTCAAACAAACTATTGGGAACCGCGGAATGGTTTGTTATTCATCACACAGATTGTGGGATGGAATTATTCACTGATGATATCATCAGGTCGTTATTATCAAAAAGTTTAGCAACGGCTACGGTTGATGAAAAAGGTTGGAGAAATGTAACTGAAGAAGGTGGATCTGATGAAGCCAAGCATATTTCCTTTTTGACGATCAGCAATCTTGCTGGTAGTGTTGTGGAAGATGTGAAGCGGATCAAAGACCATCCATTGGTTCCCCAGCACATTCCGGTATATGGCTATATCTACGATGTAAAAACTGGCAATCTTATTGAGGTTCCTGAAGCAACCGAGATCGGCAGGGCTAAATAATGTAAATACAACGATAATACTGATAAATCAGTAAAAGTAGTTTATCATAGATCAGTAATCCTCCCTGCAGCGTAGTTTTCAGGGAGGATTTTTAGTTTCATGATAAATTGGGTAGTTTCTTTTCTATAAAAAGGAAATTCCTTATTTTTGCGTCCCCTATGGGGGAAATTCCTCACTAGCTCAGCCGTAGTTTTTCGAATCGACGGAGGAGATGCTGAAAAACAAGGTCCAGACAGCGAAGCTCGTCTGGATTGGTTAGGGTTAGAAAAAGATATTCCTCAGTAGCTCAGTTGGTTAGAGCATCTGACTGTTAATCAGAGGGTCACTGGTTCGAGTCCAGTCTGAGGAGCCACACTGGACAAGCCATCAGAAATGATGGCTTTTTCTTTGTCTATCAGGGAGTTAGAGTAGTTGCATCTTTGGGATTTTCAACAAGAGGTTTTTTTGAAAGGATGCAACCTCTTACCTATTATTTTTCAATTTTGCATTCAGGAAATTTAATGCTCCCTCAATCCAATCTTGGTTTTCAGTAAGGTAAATGTTGGGTTTAATACCTATCCCATCAATACCTGCTCCTATATCTATTCTACGGCTACGAGTGGTTGGCGACCAAAGTCTATATGGCATATCACAAAAATCAGATTCTCTTACATTAGAATAATCTAATGTTCCCGATGTATTTTGTCCCAGCAATG
>CAIXLY010000087.1 GCA_903920455.1 uncultured bacterium
AAACCTAACTTGAGACATGAGTAAAGGGATGACCTCAGCACCAATGCCCTGTACAACATGAATATACTCCCCATCAAAAGTTTTAGATATTAATTTCTCAATTAAAAGGGCTGTATGAGCAGCTTCCTCTGAAGGCTTTATGAATACGGTATTCCCTCCTGAGATGGCACTAACCAACGGACTCATGGTAAGCAAAAAGGGATAATTCCAGGGACCGATGATAAGTACACTTCCCAGTGGATCCCTATATACCTTACTGGTTGAAGGTAAAAACATCATCGGTGTACCTACCTTTTGAGGTTTGGCCCAACCATGGAGATGTCTGATGGTAAAATCAATTTCCTTGATTACTTGGCCAATCTCAGAACCAAAGGCCTCAAAATCAGATTTGCGAAGATCCATAAAAAGAGCAGCCACTATCTCCTTTTCGTTGGCGATGATTGTCTTTTTAAGCTGCTGAAGCTGTTGAACCCTAAAAGCGATTGACCTTGTAATTCCCGAATTGAAATAACGCTGCTGATGATCAACTAGCGCTTGAAACTGAATTGATTTAGATGCAGCCGCATTCAAATTAACGGGTATGTCTGTTGTTGATGCCATAGCATTATATTATAAAAACAAATAAAGAGGCCGTTGGTTCAACCCAAGGCAATCATGCTAATCTCCACATTTACCCCCTTGGGTAAACCACTCACTGCCACAGTTTCTCTTGCAGGATGGTTATCTGTGATGTATTGCGCATATACCTCATTGACAACCCCGAAAAGTGACATATCGCTCAAAAAAATTGTCGTTTTGACAACTGCAGAGAAATCCTGACCTGCCTCAAGGAGAATCGCTGCTAGATTTTTCATAACCTGATGGGCTTCCTCTTCTGCATGTGTAGCAACAATATTTCCAGAAAGAGGGTCAATCGCAATTTGTCCAGAAATAAATAAAAACCCATTGGCCCTCACACACTGATTGTATGGGCCGATCGGCGCTGGGGCGGAACGGGTATTAATGATATGTTTTGACATGACGGGTATTTATTGTTGATTACGAAGATAATTGCTTTCCATCAACCTATTTTTGCAATAATAACCCATCCAGAAGCCCATATGAGTTCAGACATTATCATTCTTCAGATCAATACAGCTTTTAATGAGGCGAGCATAAGCATTAGCAGGAATGGATTATTGGTTCATGAGATGATCAATGCCAATCAACAAGAGCATGCAGGATTCATTCAGCCTGCCATCAAGGAAATTTGCACTCAAATGAATATTTCGTTGAACGAACTAAGTGCAGTGGCAGTGATGAATGGCCCTGGATCTTATACCGGATTAAGAGTAGGATTGTCTTCCGCCAAAGGAATATGCTTTGCATTAAACCTTCCACTTATCTGCATTAACACGCTTGACTGGATAGCCTTTGGAAACCAAACAACAGAAACAGATCTGATCTGCCCGATGATAGACGCGCGGAGAATGGAGGTATTTACAGGGCTATACGATTGCCATATGAAAAATATTTCCCCATCATCGGGAATGGTGTTGGACAACAACAGTTTCTCAGTGTATTTACTTAGTCACACAATTAATTTCTGTGGCACAGGTGCCTCAAAGTGGAAAGAAATTTGCAACAATAAAAATGCTTTATTCCTGGATGAAACCCACGACACATCACACTTTGCATCACTCGCATTTAGCCAATTCACAAAACAAAGGTTTGCAAATCTGGCATATAGCGAGCCATTTTATATCAAAGAGTTTTACACCATAGCAAAGCCAATGAAAAGCTAGTGGCGCATTTTAGCGGTCAATAAAAAACATTTTGTGATTCTATTAAGACACAATAATTGTTATATTCGTATTGCTAACACTAACCTACCAAAACTAACACCAGGATGTCTGAATTTCTAAGAGATGAAAATAGCTCTGCCCCAAAAGACCTGTCTAAAAAAGAAGCATTGCCACAGACCTTCAAATCCTTATCTCCACTTAGCATAAAAAAAGCCTCTTTGGCCTTTAGAGCAATCAATCATAAGCTTCGCCAAGATATGATTTCAATGATTTTGAAAAACGGCAAAGCTTCTGTAACCGAAATCTTTGTTGAAATGCGTGTTGAACAATCTGTAGCCAGCCAACACCTTGCTATCCTTCGTCGTGCTGGTATTGTAGAGACAGAAAGAGATGGCAAATTCATGTATTATAAACTGAATACCCAGAGGCTTGGCATGATGGACCAAATGATTTCGGATTTATTAGGATAGTTCTGGTGGACTGCTAGTCAATGGCTGCAATGCCGACGCAATATATTCCTCTTTGTATTCGTGCCTCCACCTTCGATGAGACCAAAGATAATTATCTGGCCTCTCCCTGATTCGATCTTCCACGTATTTAATGTACCGCAATGTAAGTTCACCTTCAGGTAAAGAAGCAGCACTTTCTGTTGCCAGTTCCACCTTGAACGTATATACCCCACGTTTAATCTTAAAAAAATTACCAAACACCACAATGTTATCCCGCTCTCGAGCCGCATTTTCTGGCCCCTTTACAAAGGGGGTAGGCCTGCCAAAAAAATTAGCCCACCATGCTCTTCGAGGATTGCTAGCATTTTGATCAGCAACCAGTGCAATGATATATTGCTTATCTCCATATTTGATAAAATTATTTTTGAAGTCGTTAGCAGGAATAAGCACAGTGCCGTAGCGTGAACGAATTTGAGTAAACAAATTTTCAAAAAAAGTATTTAAGATGGGTTGGTATACGCCAAGGAAAGGCAAGGGCACCAGTCTTGATACACCCTGATTTACAATCTCCCAATTGAAATTATGCATTGCATGTATCTGTATATTTTTCTTACTCGCGGCAAGGGTATTGAATATGTCAGTATTTGCAATAAACATCTTGTTGATGAGCGCATCCCCAGCGCTGATTAACTTGATAGATTCAACCATAGCGTCTATAAAGTTTCGATAAAAACGCTTGGCAATGACAGCCCTTTCGATATTGGTTTTTTCAGGAAAGGCAATCTTAAGATTTGACATCACAATGTCCTTTCTGTACCCAACAACATGGTAAAACAAAAAGGTAAGTCCGTCGCTCAGCACATACAATATTGGAAGTGGGAGAAGGGATATGAGATAAAGTATCCCATATAGTATCCTGTTCTTAATCTGCATTATATAACTATGTTTTGAACTAACTCACTTCTCTCAGGATAATCAGTGTTGTAATGTAAGCCCCTGCTTTCTTTTCTAAACTGCGCACCTTTGACTACCAGATATGAAACGGTAATCATATTTCTCAATTCACAGAGCTGAGGAGAAACAACTGTTTCCTGGTATAACTTTTCAGTTTCCTCGTGCAATAGATCTAGGCGCCTAATTGCCCTTTCCAGTCTGTTGTTGGTTCGCACTATACCAACATAATCTGTCATCAACAACTGCAGTTCCTTGAGGCTCTGAGTAATCAGAATCATCTCTTTAGGCGCTGTAGTTCCTTCCGCATTCCAATCTGGAACATGATTTCCGATAGGCCAGGAATCGATTTGTTTACTCACATCAAGAAAGCAACGGTGAGCAAAAACCATTGCTTCAAGCAATGAATTGCTAGCAAGCCTGTTTGCCCCATGAAGTCCTGTAGATGCGCATTCGCCTGCGGCATACAATCTACTGATTGAACTTCTTCCCCAGCTGTCAGTTTTAATTCCACCACAACTATAATGTGCAGCGGGTGCAACAGGCAACATGTCTTTCATAGGATCAATGCCCAATGAAAGGCATTTTTCATGTATTGATGGAAAGTGCTTGAGAAATTGTTCCTTGTTCATGTGCCTACAATCCAACCACACACACTCTGTACCATTCTTCTTCATTTCACTGTCAATTGCCCTTGCCACTATATCTCTCGGTGCAAGATCTTTGCGGCTATCATATCGCTCCATGAAAGCTTCACCCTTATCATTGCGAAGAAGTCCGCCATCACCCCTAACGGCCTCCGTGATCAGGAAAGCATGACCCTTGTTATCAGGCTCATAAAGTGCAGTGGGATGGAATTGAATGAACTCCATGTTTTCAATTCTTCCTTTTGCCCGATATACCATAGCAACTCCATCCCCAGTAGCAATGGCAGGATTGGTTGTGGTTCTATAGATGTGACCATTGCCCCCAGTAGCAAGCAATACTGACCTGGCCAGAATTTTTTCCATCTTACCAGTCCTCAGATTCAGTGCATATACCCCATAGCAGGCAATATCAGGAGTTGCCTTTGTTACAAGATAGCCTGCATGGTGTTGCGTGATGAGGTCTACTACAAAACAATGACTGATAATTTCAATATTCGCCTTTTTCTTTACCGCCGAAATGAGTGCCCGCTCAATTTCCATACCTGTTACATCCTTGTAGTGAAGAATGCGTGATGTACTATGCCCACCTTCCATTCCCAATGCATAATCACCGTCAGGTTCCTTATCAAATTGAGCACCCCAATCAATAATTTCCCTAACGCGTTCAGGACCTTCCTTCACAACAATTTTTACTACCTCCGGATTACAAAGTCCATCTCCGGAAATCAATGTATCATCTATATGCTTATCGAAATTATCTTCCAACTCATCCCAAACCGCAGCCACACCACCTTGGGCATACTTGGTATTGGTTTCATCCGCGACAGTCTTGGTCACCACAAGAATCTTTTTGTCAGGAAACTTGTCTGCTACTTTAATAGCAAAACTGAGACCGGCAATTCCAGAGCCAATAACTAAAAAATCTGTTTGCAATACAATCTATTTAATGTGATTATGGCTTCCGTCGCAAAAAGGAGGATTCTTTGTTTGCTTACACTGACAAAGCCAGACTTCCTTTTCTTCTTCAAAAGTTACTTTCAAACTTGCATACGGATTGCCTTCAATTTTTTTGTGCTTGCCATCGCAAAAAGGTTGCTTTTCGCTTAGTCCACATGTACACCATGCATAGGTTTTCCCAGCTTCAACCTTAACGCATATTGATTCGCATTTTGCAGCTACCGGAAATCCACTGTTTGGGATCAATTCTTCCATGATAAATAAGTTGTTATGATTTGATGATTAATTGATTGATATTATTCTTTAACTCTTGTATACCAACACCTGTAGTAGCCACAGTGTTCAGTACATGTTGGATATCCTTGTGCTTGGGACTCGCTGAAACATGAAGCATATTTTTTAGTTGGGAAGAGAAAAGCTCAGCGTCGTTACGATCTGACTTGTTGACGACAAAAATATCCGCCACTTCCATTAGTCCTGCTTTCATGAACTGTATCTCATCACCTGCCTCAGGAACCAATACCACGATGCTGAGGTCTGCAAGTTTTGCAACTCCCACCTCAGACTGTCCAACGCCAACTGTTTCCAAGATGATCAAATCAAAGCCACAGGATTGCAGGAAGAGAATAATATCATGGACAGCTGGGTTTACGCCCCCCGTGGCCCCCCTCGTTGCTAGAGAACGGATATAAACAGCTGGATGATTATACCACCTGCTCATCCGGATTCTGTCTCCTAAAACTGCCCCCTGATGAAACGGAGAGGATGGATCAACACACACTACAGCCAACTTCTTACCCTCTTCCACATACACACCAATCAAACCATCCACCAGCGTACTTTTACCAGCTCCTGGAGGACCAGTTATTCCTATTACTGGAACATCAGAAGACCCAGAACGCGAGGCAATGATTTCTTTATATCCTTCAGCCTGATTTTCAATCAATGAAATACACCTTGCAATACTGCGCTTGTCGCCTTCTTTTGCATGTTGTATTAGTGCTTTGTCCATAAATAATCAATTCCCGAAAAGATAGGAGTAAATAGCAGTAAAATTATCGCATTCTTGTCGTTAAATAAAACCGCCCAATCCGCAACTTTACCCCAACTTTGCACAAAAGCAAGGGGAATATGAAAACAATCTGCCTAGATCTTGGAAATACCCGCATGAAAGCGGCAGTGTTTGAAGATGGAGTACTGATTGGCAGTCATGTACTTGAAAATGATGGATTATCACAAATAACCTCTTTGCTTGATGAATACAAGCCCGAAAGATCAATCCTATCCTCTGTAATACACCACAGCAAAGCAATAGAAGACTTGCTTCTTGAAAAGACAAAATTTCATCTGCTAAACCACCAAACTAAACTAAATTTTAGCATCCCAGTAGGCAAACCTGAACAAATGGGTGCTGATAGGCTGGCCCTCGCTGCAGCAGCCGTTCACTTTTACCCAGGGAAGAACAACTTGGTGGTTGGACTAGGAAGTTGCATCACATTTAATTTTATCAATAAATTCAATCAATTCCTAGGGGGAAGCATCTCTCCTGGAATGGAAATGAGATTCAGATCACTGCATGAAGACACGGCTTTGCTTCCATTGGTGACAAAAGAATGGAACTTCCCATTGGTGGGCTATGACACGAAAACAAATATCCTCAGCGGGGTTATTTTAGGCATGGCAAAAGAAATAGAAGGAATAGTTCATGAATTTGGAAAAAAATACAGCAACTTTAACGTCGTTTTAACCGGTGGCGATTGCACCTATTTTGCACGACTACTTAAAAATCAGATATTTGCAGACCCCGAATTACTTTACAAAGGATTGTATGCCATCAGTGAGACCAACAACTAAATTTTTTTTAGCGCCATTTTTACTTGCAATGATCACCTTGATGGGACTGTCTACCCATGCACAGGAGAACTCCCCATATTCGAGATATGGATTGGGTGACCTCATTCCAGCACAAAATATACTGAACAGAGGGATGGGCGGAATATCTTCCGCTTATGCAGATGTTCAATCGATCAATTTTAGCAACCCTGCGTCCTACGCAGAAATCAAGCTTACCACCTTCGATATTGGCTTGGATTATAACTCAAGAACACTGATGTCGGGAATACCCCCGAAGAAATTTGCTTCAGCATACCTGATCCCTTCTTATCTACAAATTGGTCTTCCAATTTCTAAAAAGAGACATGTAGGAATGAATATTGGATTAAGGCCAATATCACGCATTAACTACGACATCATCAGCAGTACAAGAACCGAAATTGACAGTGTGCAGTATAACTATAAAGGCAGCGGTGGTACTTACCAGGCTTTCACCGGAATTGGCTTTGCAATCAAATCCCTAAGAGTTGGATTGAATGCTGGTTATATGTTCGGCAATAAACAATACAACACCAGGCTGGCTTTTGTCAATGATTCGATTGACTACAAAAAAACAAACTCATCGGATACCACCAGATTTGGTGGCCTCTTCTTCAATCTAGGACTTCAGTACAGAATAAGATTAAACAGCAAGACAGTGCTCAGGCTTGGCTTAAATGGAAACATTCAAAACACCATGAAGGCAAAACGTGATGTTACCCGCGAAACTTATTTGAATGACATCAATGTTGGAGTTGTTACGCTCGATAGTGTTTATACCAACCGCAATGAAAAGGGCACAATCATCTACCCCGCCTCGTGGAATGCTGGCTTTGTGATTGCAAGAGGCGAGAACCTCATTTTTGGAGGAGAACTTAACCTTGGCAATTGGAACGACTACAGATATTATGGCGCGTCAGACAACATGAGAAAAAGCTGGACAGTGAGATTTGGTGCACAGATTACACCCAGCCTGACCTCTAGCAATTATTGGAAAAGGGTAGCCTACCGTGTAGGAACTTCATTTGGACCAGACAACATAAAAATCAACAAAACAATTCCACAAAAAATGTTCTCATTTGGTTTAGGATTGCCGGTGAGAAGAAACCCATATACCAATCAATACAGTTCAGTCAATACCTCTTTTGAATTTGGCCTTAAAGGCAATAAGTCAAACGACATTAAAGAAAATATATTCCGACTTTCCCTTGGGCTTAACTTAAGTGACGTTTGGTTTAACAAACCAAAGTATCAATAAACATCACCCCCATTGATGATCAGGAACATTACCATCATTCTCGTATTGACATCCCTGATTAGCGCTTGTGAAAATAATGAACAGGAGGTCAAAGCCCTCTTCAAAAAAAAACTTGGTGTTGACGAAGCCATAAATATAGAAGGCTATATGAGCCAATCTGGAAAAATGAGGGCCAAGCTCACTGCCCCACTCATGCTGAGATACCAGGATACAAGTTCACGGGTAGAACTCCCCAACACACTTCATGTTGACTTCTTTGACTCAACCCTGACCATAGATAGTAAGTTGGACGCCATGTTCGCTCAATATTACGAAAACAGAAATCAGGTATTTCTGAGGGACAGCGTTCGAGTATACAATACAAAAGGTGACACCCTTTTTTGCAAAGAACTGTATTGGAATCAGTCCATGAAAAAGTTTTACACTGAAAAAGCAGTTCGCATCCATACCCGCGACATGATCATATACGGCAACGGACTATCTGCACCGGAAGATTTCAAAACCTTTGAAATATATCAGGTTACAAATAGTGTAATACGGGTTAAGCAATAAATATAAACTGAAAAGAAGAATAATTATTCCAGATGCATTTCCCGAATGCTCAAAGCTAGATCTGGTTTCCTAAAGAAATAAGTCGGTGTACAAATGAGCCCCTGGCACTACTGCATAAGCTGACAAATCAGTTATTCCTTCAGATTGCAACACATCTTCGTCAATAAAAAAGTTTCCGGTACATTCCCCAGAAGGCCTATTCAGTATATAACAGGCAGCATCTGCAATTATTTCAGGCTTTCTGCTCATGCGCATCAACATCTCACCGCCAAGTAAGTTTTGAACGGCTGCAGTTGCGATAGTAGTCCTAGGCCAAAGGGCATTGGCAGCAATCTTATACTGCTTCAGCTCTTCAGATAAGCCCAAGGCAATCATGCTCATGTTGTACTTGCTCATCGTATAGGCAACATGTCCTCCAAACCATTTCTTATCCATATTGATTGGAGGAGAAAGGTTGAGAATATGCGGATTATTTGATTTTTTTAGTGGCGCAATGCAATGCTTTGACATAAGAAATGTACCTCGGACATTGATATCGTGCATCAAATCAAAACGCTTGGCTTCTGTTTGTTCAGTCGTTGTCAATGAAATGGCAGAGGCATTATTAACGAGAATATCGATACCGCCAAAAGCCTCAACACCTTTGGAAATGGCATTGATGATCTGATCTTCAAACCTAATATCACATTGTACAGCAAGGGCCCGTCCACCGGCTTCTTCAATTTCCTTTGCGACAGAAAAGATTGTACCCCCGAGTTTAGGATTTTCCTCAACGGATTTTGCTGCAATAATTATGGCAGCGCCTTCACTAGCCAATTTCATTGCTATTGCCTTACCAATACCCCTACTTGCTCCGGTGATTAAAGCGACTTTATTGTTAAATAACATACCCTAAGTTAAACAAAATACAGTTCGGGCGGCATCAAGAAGACTTGAAAATATAGAGAAAAGGTAAGCTATCGCCAAGCGGTATAATTGAGCAGCCTTTCAAGAGCAAAAAGAACTGAAATATTTTAATAATCTAAGGATAACCGATTAAATTGTGGATCAAGCGAATTATACAAAAAGTCAATAATTATCAATTATTAGTATGAACATACCAAAATTCACAGTGCTGATCAGCTTGATTTTTCTAGCGCACCAAATTTCATTTGCTCAGAAAAAACAATTCACTGAAAAACAAATGTTGGGGGGAGAGAAAACAGGAATAACTACACAGCTCCCTCAAGTTATTGGGTGGATGGATGATAGCCATTTTCTAATAGAAAAAAAACAACACCCCGATTCCTCTGCCAGTGTATTCTTGGTTGATTGTAAAACCGGAAAGCAATCCCTATCAAGCAGAGAGATCCTTAAGAAAGAAACAAGTGCGAACATTTCAGTAACCAGCCGAAAGGGAGATGTCTTCATCAGTACCACAGATGAAAAATCAATACAGCTCACCAAGACTATTGAAATTGAAATAAACCCCACCCTATCACCAGATAACAAATGGGTGGCATTTACAAGGAATAACAATTTATTTACCATCAATATTAATACTGGCAAAGAATATCAGATTACTGATGATGGAACCGATCTTATTCTTAATGGGTATGCTAGCTGGGTATATTATGAAGAAATTCTTGGTCGCGCCTCCAAATACAAATCATTTTGGTGGAGCCCAGACAGTAAAAATATTTGCTTCATGCGCATGAATGATACCAACGTTCCACTCTTCCCGATTTATGGGGAAAGCGGACTGCATGGTTACTCAGAAAATACACGCTATCCAAAAGCAGGAGATCTAAATCCATCCGTCCGCATTGCCATTACACCTAACACAGGAGGTCAAACTACCTGGGCTGATTTTAACGAAAATGATGACCAATATTTCGGACAGCCTTATTGGACAACAGATGGTAAGAGCCTTTGGGTTCAATGGATGAATAGAGGTCAGGACTCACTGTGTGTTTACGCTGTTGATCCTGCTAACGGGAAAAAGAAACTTATTTATGGTGAACATCAAACTACCTGGATTAGCCTAGATGATGAAGGAGAACGTATTCATTTTTTACATGCGAATAAGGGGTTCATCATCAAGAGTGATCAAGATGGATGGGAACAGTTGTATTGGTATAGCCCTGATGGCATGCTAAAAAATCGAATCACTTCAGGAGCGAATTGGGCCACAGAAATTCAATACATCGACACCCTAGCAAACATCATCTATTACACATCCAAGGAACACAATTCAACGCAAATAGACCTCTACCGCGTTGGCCTTGACGGTAAGAATCAAGTTCGTCTGACTTTTGGAGAGTATACACATTCCGTAGACCTGTCTCCAAAAGGAAGTTATTTTATAACCCGCTATTCCAATGCGCAAACACCTGAAAAACTCACACTGGTAAATAATAAAGGTAAAATCATCTCAACACTGGGCGATAGCCAAGGCCCCAATTTCAATCAATATACCCTAGCAAAAACAGAGCTCATCCGCATCCCTTCAGAAGATGGTCTATTTCAACTTCCTATCCGAATCACCTGGCCAATCAACTTCGATAGCAGCAAGCAATATCCAGTGCTGATCAATATCTATGGTGGTCCGAATGCAGGCACCGTTCGTGAAGGATGGCAGTTCAATGGACTAACCCAATGGTGGTCAAACGAAGGCTTGATTCAAGTAGCGATGGACCATCGGGCAAGTGGCCATTTTGGAAAAAATGGGATCAACTACATGCACAGAAATCTTGGAAATTGGGAGCTTAAAGATTGGATCACTATCGTAAAATGGCTTCGTAAAAATGGTGCAGACTCCACAAGGATTGGGATCATGGGATTCAGCTATGGCGGGTACATGACCTGCATGGCACTTACAGCCGGAGCTGGTTATTTCACACATGGTCTGGCAGGCGGAAGCGTAACTGATTGGGCACTTTATGATACCCACTATACAGAACGATTCATGGATACACCAAAAGAAAATCCGGATGGATATCAAAAGACATCGATCATGAGCCATGTAGACAAATACAAGGGGTTGCTCAGAATCTATCATGGAACGATGGACGACAATGTTCACCTACAAAACAGCCTTCAACTTGTCAAGAAACTCCAAGACGCAAAAAAACATTTTGAGTTTATGGTATATCCAGGAGGAAGACATGGATGGGGAGGAAACCAACAGGCCCATTCAACTAATGAAAATAATATGTTTATCTACAAGAATTTATTGAACAAGGAAATCCCTAAAGCCATGCTAAGATGACAGTAGCAAATAGGAGAAAT
>CAIXLY010000088.1 GCA_903920455.1 uncultured bacterium
AAATATTTACATCCATCTCGTTATAAATGGCTTGATGCTCCATCACTTTGCCAACAATTTCTTCTGTAGTTTGTGTCAGCTCCAGTGGTTTTATTGTTAAATCAAAAATCCATTTATTGAAATAGCTTGCAAAATAGTTATCTATGGCAGGGATGGACAAAACGCCAAAGGCTGAAAGCGCTGCTGCATTACAGGCTTGCTCATATTGTCCTTTCATAGGAACTACAAGGACTTTTTTTCCAAGATATAAAGCTTCTGAAGGGGTTTCAAATCCTGCTCCGGTAATAATCCCGTGACAATTAATTAGACTTTGATTAAACAATTCTTGATTTATTGGGTATACTTGAATGTTCTCTACGACATAGGATGTTTTTGTGTAAGCAGAAAACAACTGGAATTGAAATTTTTTCAACTGTTTAAATTCTTTGATCAGCACCTCATCGGAATAATGACCTAAATAAACAGTAATGTGTCCATGATCTTTTGGGGAGGATTGAAGAATCGAGTTTTTTATGATAGGCTGATAGATGTGTTTGTCGTAATTTTTAAAATGGAGTCCAATGGTATCTGTCCCTTTCGCATAATTATTCATTACCCATTCGCCGATTCGATTTTTCTTTTCAGGTCTAGGCGTTAGTGGACTTACAAAACTTGCCTGATGGCCAAAATGAATTGATGGAATCTTTTTTATTCTGCACGCTAGAGAGGTGATTGCTTCAAAGTCATTGATTATCAAGTCATATTTTTCGATTGGCAGCTGCTTTGCTTCCTTCCATGTCTTTCTCAAGTGCATTGAACGTGCCGTGCCCAACATATCCACGCCTCCCGACTGATCATATTGAAAGCTGATGCCCTTGCTTCTATATTCAACTGGTAGTGCTGTCTGAAGTGAACAGTTGTTCCCACTCAAAAAAACAGATACTTCGCCATACTTGCTTAGGTAGGGGAGTATTGTTTTTGCTCTACTAACATGTCCGTTACCAGTTGCCTGGACTGCATAGAATATCTTCATGCTATTATTTTATTCCAACTGATGCTACTGAACTAAAAAAAAGAGCAATTTCTTCAGGAATGATGTTGATGATAGGGATTTTATTTTCCTCTCTGAAAACAGGGGTAGATGAAGTGGAAAACGCTACTTCATCGAAATGGTATATCTCCCATTTACCGTTGTTGTATTCGAGTGAGCTAAGGTTTTCAATCCAATCGCCACTATTCATATAGTTCACGGATCCCTTTTCTGTTGTAATGGTTCTAATCTGCGGCTGATGGATATGCCCACAGATTACATTATGATAATTGTTTTCGATTGCCAATTCAGCAGATGTTTGTTCAAAGTCACCAATCCATGAAACTGCTTTCTTTACACTGTTCTTTACTTTTTTGCTAAGGCTCATTTTTTCTTTGCCAATAGATTGTAGCATCCAGTTAATGGCTCTGTTGAGTAAGATCAAAAGATCATATCCCTGTCCCCCTAGTTTTGCAATCAGCTTTGCACTTCCCTTGGTTGTGGCATCGAACACATCTCCATGGAAGATCCATGTTTTTTTCCCGTCAATTTCAAGCACAAGTTTATCCTGGAGTTGAAAATTTCCTAATTCAAGGCCACTGTATCTTCGCAGAGATTCATCATGGTTTCCTGTGATGTAGACGATTTTAGTTCCTTTTGAGAGCAGGCTAAAAATCTCTTTAATGACTTGCATGTGAGACGATGGAAAATAATGTTTCCTGAATTGCCAGATGTCTATAATGTCTCCGTTAAGAACGAGTAGTTCGGGCTCGATACTTTTGAGATAATTGATGAGTTCTTTTGCGTGACATCCGTATGTTCCAAGATGGATATCACTGAGGACAACTACATTACACTTTCTTTTAGTCATCGGATATAGGTTACCTAAATTTCCGAATCTGCTATTACCCCAGCATGATGTATTTGTTAATTAAAGTTGAAGAGTTTCGTTGCTCAGGTCTGCATCTCTGCATACAGATGTTGAATAAGCCCATCCGCCAATCCTATTTTAGGAACAAGGAGCTCCTCTATCCCTGCCCATTTCATGACTTGAATATAAATCAGTAATGCAGGAACGATCACATCAGCCCTATCTTCTCTGAGATTGAACAATGTGATTCTATCTTCAAGCGAGCAAGATGAAAATTCTTTATGATAGTCCCTCAACAAATCAATGTGCAGTGGTTTGCCTTCTTTCTTTTTGCTGAGAGAGAACACTTTATTGATGTTTCCACCTGTTCCTATCGCGATAATATCTTTTAGCCCTTTTATATTTTCTCTAATAGCCGCTTTCATATTTTCCCAAGCTGATTCCTCTACAATTCCTTTCAGTAGGCGAATGGTGCCAATATTAAATGAGTTTTTGTACACAAGTTCATTGTTGCTGAAAAACGTCAACTCTGTACTTCCGCCTCCTACATCCACATATAGGTAATTGTTATTTTCGTTAAGATTTTCAGCGATATGTGATTCGTAGATGAGCGATGCTTCGAAATCGCCACTAATTACTTCAATATTAATGCCAGTTTCAAGAAATACTTTTCTCACAACCTCTTTCTGATTTTTGGCATCGCGCATTGCACTCGTGGCAACCGCAATGCTGTTATCCACCTTGTAAGCCTTCATCAAGTGTGCATAGGCCTTCATTGTTTGAAGGATCATCTCATTTTTTGATTTTGAAATCTCTCCTGTTTCAAATACATCAAAACCGAGTCGGAGTGGAACGCGTATGAGATTTAGTTTATTAAAAATCGTATCGCCTTTTAGGGGAGTAATCACTTCTGATATCAGCAGTCTGCAGGCGTTTGTTCCGATATCAATTGCTGCTAGTCTCACTTATGGCGATTTCTTGTTTTTTCAGGAGGTAATTGTACGTCTCCTGTTGTGATCTTATCTTTTTCTTGCCCTGTGAAGTTACGTAGTTGTTGTTAAATTCGTCATCTAATATTCGTGCTTTTACATTGTCTTTTAGTTGAATATTCAGGATTTCAATCAGCTCCTTTTTAATTGATGTATTTAGAATTGGGCAAGCCGCTTCCACCCTGTGATCTAGGTTACGAACCATCCAGTCTGCACTGGAAATATATACAAGAACATTTCCTTTGTTGTGGAACACCATTACCCTGGCATGTTCCAAGTATTGATCGACTATGCTAATCGCATACGGACTTTTGTCATGTTTCTTATGTTGTTTTTTTGCTGAGTATATTCCTCTAATAATGAGGTTTACAATTACTCCTGTGTTGCTTGCTCTATTAAGTGATTCAATTAGTTTTACATCGCTAAGAGAATTCAGTTTAAGCGTAATTGATGCTGGCCTTCCTTTTTTCGCTTCTTTTATTTCAAATTCTATGAGGTCCTCAATTTTTTGCCTCATCCCGGTAGGGCTAACCAATAGGGTTTTACAATCCAGGAGTGATTTGCTATGCGCCTCTGGATTTTCAAGGTAGAAAAATATCCGATTGATATCTGCCATGATGTTCCTGTTTGAAGTAAGCAAACAGTGGTCGCCATAGAAATTTGCGGTCTTTTCGTTTAGATTACCGGTACTAACAAATCCATATTGGATGGTTTTGTTTTTAGCCCGTTTTTTTATCACACAGATCTTCGCATGCACTTTCATATTGGGGATGCCTAGGATCACCTTTACTCCTTCTTCTTCAAGAATATTTTTCCATTCGATATTGGCTTCTTCATCAAAGCGCGCTTTGAGCTCAAGCATTACCTCAACCTTTTTGCCATTTCTAGATGCATTGATTAGCGCGTTGATTATTTTTGATTCGGAGGCCAGTCTATATGCCGTTATTTTAATCGACTGCACATCTGGATCTATAGCCGCCTCACGCAGGAGATCTAGTATTGGGTTAAAGGAATGGTAAGAGAAATTTAAGAGTACATCCTTTTTGCTAATCACGTCGGTAACCCTAATTGCCTTTTTAAGATCAGGGTGACTAAAAGCAGGCATTTTCTTTTTTGACGAAGGAAATACATCAGGGAAGTCCATGAAGTGCTTGAAGTTGTGTATTCGGCCTCCTGGAATAATACTTGATTTTTGATCCAGCTTAAGTTTTTTTGTTAGGTAGTTCAAAAGGCCGCTGTTCATTTCTTTGTCGTATACAAACCTTACTGGCTTGCCTTTTCTTCTTCCTTTTAGCCCCTTTTGCATTTTCTCTACGAGTGACATGCTTACATCAAGATCAAGGTCTATTTCTGCATCTTTGGTTACTTTACATACATGCGATTCAAAATGATCGTATCCGAAATAGGAGAAGATGTATGGTAGGTTTACTCTGATTACGTCTTCAAGCAGTATGATATGGGTTTCATTTTTTACTGTTGGAAGTTCTATAAATCTCCCAAATGATTTTGACGGAACCTCTATCAATGCATATTGTTGTTTGTATGCTGAATTTTTCTTTTGCATTACTACTCCCAGATAAATACTTTTATCACGGAGATAAGGAAGTTCAGGCAAACTCTCTATCATCAATGGGATGATGTTTGATCGCACCTCTTTTTCAAAAAAGTCTGTCACGAATTCTCTTTGGTCTTTTGTAAGTTGCTTGTCTGTTTTCAGGTAGATGTGATTCTTTTTCATCTCCCCTTGGATGTTCACCCAAATTCTGTCAAACTCACTTTGTTGACTCAATACAATTTTGAGAATTTGATTGAGCAATTCATTTGGAGACTCCTCCATGTGCATTCTTAACTTTCCCTTTTTTGAGTTGAGCTCAACCATTCTTTTGATGGTGGCTACCCGTACACGGAAAAATTCATCCATGTTGTTGGAGAAGATGCCTAGAAACCTTACTCTTTCTTTTAGTGGAACGGATTGGTCATTTGCTTCTTGAAGGACACGGGCATTAAAACTTAGCCAGCTTATATCTCGTTGGACAAAAGAAAGTTTGGTCATGGGGCAATTTAGCTAACTAAGTATTTGTTATGCATTTCAAGGACAATTATCTGGCCCCAAAGCGAAAAAATTAATATTCTGTTTACATATATTAACGGAATTCCAATCTCAGACAGAGAAAGCCAATATTTTTGGTTAAACCTCTTCCGTTAAGCAATAGCAGCCGGCTTAGATAAGTATCTTTTTCTTTTGGATTCTGAAATCTTTTCTATGGCATACCGTAGCATTGTACGAGGCATGTGATGTGCATGCTGATTCAGAAATTTTTCAACTGTAGCGGCATCTTTTTTCCAAGCCTCTCGCAGCATCCAGCCTGTGGCTTTATGTATCAGGTCATGCTTGTGCTCAAGCATCATCTCGCTTATTTTTATGATATCTTTCAAATCATTTTTTCGGATAAAATGCAGTGTAGCAACAACGGCTATCCGATTTTTCCACAGCAGCTTGTCTGTAGCGAGCGAATAAAGGATACTTCTGTCTTTATCCTCGAGCCATTGTCCGAGAATGATATGCGCAGAACTATCAACAAGATCCCAGTTGTTAACCCGATTGGCTTTTTCAAGGTAGAGATTAACCCATTGCTTCTCTTCCCCCTTTTTTCGAGCTTCCGTAAATTTTTGATTGAGGATAAAAATACCAGTAAGCCTTTCCTCATGGTATGCAGAGTCCATCAATCTGATGATGGTTTGTTTATCAGTTGATGTGCAGTGTTTTTTTGCAATGGCTCGTTGATCGGGAACTGTAATGCCATGAAATCTATCCCCCTCTCCATATTGGCCCTTACCAGTTTTAAAAAATCTGGCAAGGATCAACGCCTTATCTTTTGATGCTTTTGATTTGATGTCTCGGATAATCTCTTTTATGTCCCCCATCAATCTTATTCTACCTAGAATATAATTTCAAATTTTACTTTCACTTCGTTGTCAACTTTTTGAAGCATAAACGAAGGCCTCTCAATTTTAAAATCCTCCAATAGGAAAATAAATTCGCCATCGACACGAGATGAGCTCGTTTCATTTTTATGGATGGCTTTGAAACTAATTTCTTTACCAACGCCATGAAACTGAAGCGTACCTTTTATGTCTAGCTCACCATTTTTTGATTCACTAATGGCGGAGCTTGAGAAACTTATGTTTGGATATTTTAGTGCTTCTGTAACTTCTAACATGTGAGCATCCCTGTTGGAACTCTTGGAATCAAATGCGCTTACTTTAGAAACGATAGCTACCTTTTCAATTTTATTTTCTGTATTTATTACTACAACACCGTTAAGGTCCGTTGAAGTACCATCCCAGGCATGCAGTGCATGGTTCATAGCGTATGTGATACTCGATTTCTTTTTATCGACAATCTTTTTAGTCTGGGCTATTAGAATAGATGGGGTCAGGAGTAAGAATAGTAATATGCGCATAATTAAAATTTTATTGCGATGACTGCCGCTGCAAAACTTCCAAACGCAGTATAGGCTGCAGCTCGGTGATAAGGTTTGAACTTTGGGTCACTCGCTTTATCTGCCAAAATATTGGTAGCTATCATACTGGACATGTGAATAATGGAAAGCCATTTATGAATCCTGATGGCTGATATCTTTTTGTCGCGGTTAATTAATGGGGGTGGTGCAAAAAGCGACATCACTGCTGTGGTAGAATAGGTGATGTTTACGAAGCTCGCTAAACCTTCGTGAAGATCTTTCAAATTATGCTTACCCGGATTATTATAGAGACTTGCTCCAACAATTCCCTGCCCGACCATCCCTCCAAGGGTAACAAATCCCATTATTTGATGGGCCACCAACATTTTTCTTCTCAGCTTTAGTTCTTTTTCACGGTTGAGGGCTGTAAGTGGTGAAATGGGTCGCAGCAATCCTTTCTCTCCCCAGAATACACGTTGAGTAAGCAACATTCTTTTGGGTAAGAGTTCTGTGGTGCTGTCTTGATTTTTCATCAAATCCCCTAGCAAATCATCCTGGCTAAATGTTTCAATGGAGATTAATGATAAGAGAAGTAGATAAATGTATTTCATACCCTTAAATTATAGACTACAAAGTTACAGTATCTAAAGCCTTACGACAAGCTAAATATTAATTGATACAAAATGTTAAAGGAGTTGTAATGTCTTCAAATATGATTATTTCTCCAGAGTATATTTGTGACCCCAATAGGGGGACTAATTAAAAAGTGTTTTCTCATGATCAGTAAAACGTATTACAAGACAAAAGACTACTGCAAAGTAGCATTTAGCTTAACCAATGTTTCTGCGTCCACTGTTGATATTTTGGGACTGAAGAATGATTGGGATAGTCCGGTGAGCATGCGAAAAGGCAAAGACGGTTTATATTTTGCGAGTGTTCAACTACCTAAGGAGTCCATTCATGAATTCAAATACCTTATCGATAAGCTTAGTTGGGTAAATGATTCATCAGCTGACGGGCAAGTACCTAATGCTTTTGGCAGTACGAACAGTGTATTGTCGCTCTGAATTAGGCTGTCAATCTACGCGCTAATGTAAATAATTCTTTACCTTGGTGCTGATGGAGATTACAGAGCATATATCCAAGAATGGTCAATTCACTTGGCTTGACATCACTGCCCCAACGATTGAAGAATTGACTGAGGTAAGCAAGCGCTATAGTTTAAATAACCACAACCTTCTTGATTGCCTTGAACCTGACCATCTTCCGAAATTTGAGGAAGATGATGATTTCAATTTTATCATTCTCAGAAAGGTGCTATCAAACCAGGCAAAAGGGAATAACATTCATTCACTCAGTACCAAGATTGCCATTTTTTATAATGACAAAACCATAGTTACTATTCATAGGTTGCCGCAGCCGGATGTTTTTGGTTCTTGTGAGCAGCTTGTTGCTAATGGTAAGGCAACTACTGTAAATCAACTCTTGTTAAAAATTATTGCCAAGGTGCAAATGAGTTACACGGATTTCGCTCAAAAGTTGAACCATCAGATCGATAGTTTTGAAACGAGATTGTTTGCAAGGAAAACAACCTTAGAGTCTATTGAGAGTTTATATATGCTTAAAAGAAGGACCGGACTTTGTAGACGCTTATTGTTATTAACTGGAGAAGTTGTTAGTGCGTTACAACATCGGCAGAAGAAATCTAATGAATTACAGGACATCAGAGATAACCAAGCTAAGCTGCAGTTATATTACGACCAGTTGACTGAAGACGCCATCAATATGGTGAGCACCTATATGTCTTACAACGCTCAGAAGACCAATGAGGTGATGAAGGTCTTGACTGTTTTCTCGGCGTTTTTTTTACCCCTAACCTTTATTGTTGGGGTCTATGGGATGAACTTTGATAATATGCCCGAGTTAAGATGGAAGTATGGCTACCTAATGATCATATTGGTGATGATATTCGTTTTTGTCATTATTTATAGTTGGTTTAAAAAAAGAAGGTGGCTTTAGTGAGAAAGCGTAATGACAACCTCCGCAAATCAATATTTTTTAGACCGCTTTGTATTTTTCAAGAAAATTAGATATGGAATCTTCTGTATTTAAGTTCAATTTCTTTCTCAGTCTGTATCTGCTTATTTCAACGCCTCTTACGGAGATGTTCATCAACTGTGAAATTTCTTTAGACGATAGGTTTAATTGAAGATAAGCACAGACCTTAAGGTCTGTGTTGGTGAGCTTCGGGAAATTTGCTTTAAGATTTTTTAGGAAATTATTATTTATTTCATCGAAATGGCTGGCGAAATTTTCCCAGCTGGCATTATTCTTTTCGATATCATTCAGCCAGTGAAGTGCTTTCTTTATATCATGATTCTCATTTGTATTTCGATAAAGCTTTTGAAGCTCTTCTTTCACTTTTAGCAGAGTATCACTTTTTTCTACCAATTGAATGGAAGTATCAGCAAGTTCTTTTGTTTTGAGTAAAATTTCACTTTCCAGATTTTCATTCCTCAACTTAATGATTTCCTTTTCATTTTTTTCCAGCTCAAGCTGATGAAGTATACTCATTTGTCGTTGACTCTCTTCATACATTAGCTTTTGGTTTAGTAATTTCTTTCTTTGATATTTCCGAATGAAATACACCACTAATCCTACAATAAGTGTATAAATGAAATATGCCAAGTAGTTTCTGTACCAGGGCGGGTTAATGACAAAGGTGTATGAAACTTCATTCGATTCATTACCGAGATTGTCTTTTGCTTTTGCTTTAAAAATATATTCTCCAAAAGGAAGATTGGTGTAGTCCTTTTCTGATTTTGAAGACCAGCTGCTCCATTTCTTGTCATATCCATCTAGTATGTATGCGTATTCAATATTTTTTTGCATCCCATATGCCGGGGAGCTGTATTCAAAATGAAAAGAATTAAAATTGCTGCTAAGCGTAACAGGTCGCTCACCTCTTAAAGGTTTTTTGATTAGGCTATCGTTGAGGGAGTATCCTCCAAAAATTGCTGTATCATTTTTCCCGCTGGCTTTTATATTGCTAAGGATAATCACTGGCTTGGTCTTGTTGGATTTGTATTTTTGGTAATTGACAAGAACAACTCCTTTTTCGGAAGCTATAAAGATATTCTGTTGATCATAGGGGTATACATTTTCGAACCCTGAAAGTACAAGTCCATTGAGTTCAGGTAAGTACGTAATGTAAGGAGCTTGTTTGTTTTTATTGTAGTTGATTACGCCAATCTTTTTTCCGCTACAGAACCAGATGTTGCCATCTTTATCTTCGGTCAGGTATCTTACCTCGATATCTCCAAGTATATTATTTAGAAAAGCAGATTTTATAAAGTGCCTTGTTTTGGCATCAAACTCATATACCCCTTTTCGAGTGGCAAAAACGATGCGATTTTTTATCTTGTACACATGATTATCCAATGTAGACGGCAACCCTTCTTTGTCTGTGAAAAGTTCTGCAGTGTATTTTTTTTGATCTGCACCAAGGGCAATAAGATAGATGCCTCGATACGGATGTGAAGCCCATATTCTTCCATCGTTTTCGATGGTAATAAATCTTAGCGATTCATATGTGCCTTCAAGATTTCCCAGGTCTTTGAACGTGTTGTTGGAATAGGAAAGCATTTTTAGTCCTGAGTAAGTTCCTACAAGTATATTGCTTGATGGAATAATTTTACTCATGGGCACAAATAGCCATCCTGCATCTTGACTAATTTGATTTGCCGTAGAGTTTACAATATTGAAGCAACCATTGTTGTGGGCCATTAATATTTTTCCATTCACCTCATCTATTTTCCATACCTGACCAGCACTATTATTAATTCGAGTGAAAATCCCTTTTGAAAAGCTAAGGTCTTTGTTTTCGTTAGACATATTTACTTTGAAAGCTCCATCGGATGATCCAACAAATAGCTGGTTTTCATAAACGGTTGATGTGAATCCAGCAACATCATCAGCTCCATTTGGTCTTATGAATTTTATTGCTGAGTTATAAGCAATAAAACTTATTCCGTTGTTTAGTCCAGCCCAGAGGTTACCATCTTTATCAAAAAATACTGAAATAACATTGTTGTTCTGTAGGCCTTCCTGTCTAGAGATCCTTTGAATTACTCGCCCATGTTTGTTCATGACCAGAACGCCTTCTGACCTTGTGCTAATGGCAAACTCGTTATTGTTAATTTTTGTCGACTTATAAATATTGATTTTATTGTTGAGCTTATTGAACTCATTGTTGGCAATCAATGAGTCGTTTATTAGAGTAAAAGCTTGAAAATCATTTGATAATAAAAGAATACTATCCCTTCCGCTTTCCATCATTACAGAAATTAAGCTGCCATTGATGTATTTGTTGTTTTTTACCGGAATCCACTTGTCTTTATTAAATGTATAAAGCCCTTCTTCCGTGTCTTGTGCATATATTCTCCCATTGGATTTTTGCAACAACTTCCATGCTGAATTTGCCGGATAAACAGAAAAATGATTGTTTTTCAGTTCCAGAATAGTCCTGTCAGACGCCCGAAAGAAGACCGACTCTTCCAGCAGCTCTATGTCCCAAACGTCTGCAAGAGTTTGTTGTTTCGTTGGAAGCAACGGTATCAGTGATGTATATAATAAATTCCCTTTTTTATCTGGTGTGAAATACCCAATTTCCCCCTGACCTCCTACATAGATGGTTCCTTTTTCATCAATGGCCACAGAGCGTACAATGGTCTTATTGGGTAGCGGGTGTATTTTCCAATAGCTGCCATCAAAAGTTACAAGCCCTTCATTATTTGCAAAATACATCCTTCCATCAGCATCTTGATCGATGTCCCATGTTTGTGAACCTGCACGAAAATCATTTTTATCGTAGTTGATGATTTGTGGAATACCTATCGTGTTTTGTGCCCAAAGGGTTTGACCAACAAATATTAAAATATATAATAAGATAGCCTGTCTCATGATGAACTAAGTTTAAGTATCTAATCTGAATTTACAATTTTTACTAAACAATATTATTCGCAAGTTGTTTTGTTGTGGCGTTGATGTGTTTTTTACTTATTGAAAATCAATTTTTTAACTAAAATTGATGTAGTAATGATGTACTACATTTTTTTATGTAGTTGTGTGGGATGGTTATTTTCATTATCCAAATTTTTTGCCAAATATAATTTTAACTAAAAAGCTGAACATGAAAAAGGTTCTGAAGGCGGCATCTCTACTCTCTTTTTTGATCTTACTCTGCCTCATCACATGGGCGCAGGAGAAAGGAGTTTCCGGAAAAGTATTAGACGCTAACGGTGCTCCCGTTCCGAAAGCAACAATATCTGTAAAGGGTACTAAGATCGTTACCGTTACAGATGAGGCGGGTAGTTTTAGTCTCATGGTTCCTTCAACTGCAAAAACAATTGTTGTCACCTCCATTGGATTTGACTCAAGAGAATTTGCTATTGCAAGTGGCCCTTTAAATTTTGTGCTTGAATCCTCACAATCAAAACTAGACGAAGTAGTAGTACTTGGTTATGGTGTTAAAAAGGTTATCAAGGTTTCAGGTGCTGTAGCTAGTGTCGGCGGCGCAGAAATTGAAAAGCTAAAACCTGTAAGGGCAGAAGACGCCCTTCAAGGAAGAGCCTCTGGGGTAACGGTTATTTCATCAGGTTCTCCCGGTGCAAAACCAACCGTACTCATCAGGGGTATTCCTTCGTATACTGGAACCGATCCAGTAGTAGTTGTTGATGGCTCTATTCAATCACTGGATGATTTGAATTCTATCAATCCAGCTGATATTGAATCCATTAACGTATTGAAAGATGCTGCAACAACTGCCATTTACGGTGTTAAAGGGGGCAATGGTGTTATTCTTGTAACTACTAAGGGTGGTAGAAAGAATCAAAAAACAGAAATTAATTATAATGGCAATTATGCCAGTCAGGAAGTGCTCAATCAAATTGGGGTGCTCAATGCTTCAGAATATGGAGCGATGCTCAACGAAGGAAGTATTGCTTCTGGGGGTAGCCTGATTTTCCCTGATCTTTCCAAATTGGGTGTTGGAACAAATTGGCAAGATCAAATTTTCAAGCAGGCGCCAATTCAAACCCATACCATATCAGCCAGGGGCGGGAGTGAGCGCATGGCCTATTTCTTATCTGGTGGCTACCTCGGACAAGATGGAATCGTTGGTGGTGGTGAGAAGTCCTATTTCAACAGGATCAATGCAACCGCCAACTTGAGTTTCGATCTTACCAAGAAGCTTAGATTCATCAACAACATTACATACACGAACATTAAAGGGGCTACTGTTCCTGAGAATGCAATCAATTCAGTAATTTCTAACGCACTGAATTTTGATCCTACTCTTCCTGTGTTCAATAACAATCCAGATACTTACGGAAAATACAGCACAAGCCAGCATATTTTGTCAGAGATCATCAATCCACTTACTCAGCTAGCAGATACATACAATAAGAGCAATACGGGGAAGCTCTATGGTAAATTGGAGTTTCAATATGACCTCTTAAAAAATCTAAAATTAAATTCGCGTTTTGGATTTACAAACACAGATGTAACTGGAAAGGCATTTACCCCTTTATCCTATTATGGGTCAGGGCATATCAATTCTACCCTGCATGCAGACGGAACTGCAACAGTTGGTTCGCATAATAGTGTATACGAATACAAGACCAGCTACTTCAATTATACCTTTGAAAACTTTGCAAATTACAATTTCAATGTAGGCAACAAGCATAACTTTGAAACCGTTTTGGGCTTTTCAATGGCCAGGGTCACAGGGAATTCTTTGAATGGCTCAAGGCAAGATGTCCCTTTCAACTCTTGGGGATTTGCTGACATATCTTCTGCAACTGGAATAGCTACCTTATCCGGTTTGGATGTTGGCTCTTATCAATATGAGCGTAGAAACCTTTCCTATTTTGGAAGAGTAGATTATGATTATGATGATCGTTATCTGGTCTCTGGAACAGTAAGGAGGGATGGTTCATTTGCATTCGGAGAGAATAACAAATTTGCCAATTTCTTTTCTGGGTCCTTGGGATGGGTTGTCTCCAATGAGAAATTTTTTAAACTTGACTTCATCAATTACTTCAAGCTTAGAGGAAGTTATGGTGTCACAGGAAACGAAAATGTAAATCCACAGTATCAAAGAATATCAACATTGCTTTACGCGTATAACCTTGGTCAAAATGCAGGATATTCTTTTGGTAGTGAGCCAACTTCAATTGGTGCAACAATTGCATCATTCAAAAATGACGACCTCAGATGGGAGGAACAAAAGCAACTGAATGCTGGATTTGATCTGCGGTTTTTCAGGAATAAATTTTCATTGAGTGGAGATTATTTCAGAAAGGATATCAGTGGATTGTTGTTTACCCCAACGCTTTCCCTTTATCTTGGAACAGCGGCTATGCCAATTGCAAATATTGGAACAACCAAAACAAGTGGCGTTGATCTTAACTTGGGATATACTGACCAGATCTCTAAAAATTTCAAACTTTCTACCAATATCACTTTTACCAAAGCAACCAATTTGGTTACAGAAACCAATAATGGCTTGATTACAGGCGGTGGATATGGTATCCCATATCAAAGTGTAACAAGATTTGAAAAAGGGTTTGCTCCCGGTTATTTCTTTGGTTATGTAACTGACGGACTTTTTCAGACAGAGGCCGAAGTTAACAGCCATGCTTCGCAACAGGGCGCACAGCCAGGTGATATACGATTTGTAGATATTAATGGTGATGATAAAATTGACGGGAACGACAGAAAAAACCTTGGTAATCCATTCCCTGATTTTACCATGGGATGGGGACTTACTTTAGAATATAAAGGGTTTGATTTTAGTTCCTATGTATACGCTTCAGTAGGCAATGAGGTCTATCGTGCTTATGAAAGAAATCTTGCAATGACGAATAAGTTCAGGAGTGTTTTGGGAAGATGGACTGGGCCGGGGACCACAAATGACCCCACCTTGCCAAGGTTCACATTCGTTGACGCAAATAACAACACGCGAGCCTCTGATCGTTATATTGAGGATGGATCTTTTATAAAGATTAAAAATCTTCAACTAGGCTATAGTTTCTCTCCTGGGGCTTTAAGAAAAGCGAATATTTCTAAAGTTCGAATTTATGCCCAAGCAAAAAACCTATTCACCTTCACCAATTACACTGGATTTGATCCTGAGATTTCCGGAGGGATATTTGACACAGGTGTAGATCGTGGGGTTTACCCTCAGGCAAGAAGCTGGGCCATTGGAATCGATCTTAAATTCTAATCAGAAAAATTTCAGACATGAAAAATATAAAAATCATTACTGGTATAACAGCATTATTTCTGGTAAGTACCGGTTGCGAAAAATTTGTAGATTATGATCCTCAAGAGGATTATCAAATCACTGCCAATGATTATCTAAAAACTGCCGACGATTATCAGAAAATGGCTGTTGGTGTTTATACACCGCTTCAATGGCTCTATGCCAATCCTGTTATCGGCGATGTAGCTTCTGATAATTCTGTTGCGGGGGGTGAAAATGCTACTGATGTGTTGGGTCTACAACAGATTGATGACTATACCACCAACTCGAACAATTCATATTTGACTGAAGCTTGGAAATCCTGTTATGAAGGCATCAATAGAGCAAATTATCTTCATGAGAATAAGGATAAGCTTAATTTTGTTGGTAAGGATGCATTGTATGGCGAAGTTTATTTTTTAAGGGCGTATTATTATTTTGAGCTCGTAAGAATGTTTGGAGGAGTTCCACTTTTTGTTGACAAGAGACTTTCTGCCACAGATTCAAGGCAGTTTGAAAGGGCTTCCATAGACCAAGTCTATGAAAGGATAGAGCTTGATCTTGGTGTTGCAATCGGCTCGCTGCCTCCTATCAATGCGCAAAAGGGAAGAGTCACCAGGTATGCCGCACAAGCGTTGTTGGGTAAGGTGTTGTTATATCAAGAAAAGTTTGATGCAGCTGCAGCTATGCTTGAGAATGTTGTAGATGGTCCATTTAATTTGGTGACAGATTATGCTGATATCTTTTTAGAGTCTGGCGAGAATGGTCCTGAATCAGTATTTGAAATTCAGTATTCTAATATCAGTCCATTTTATGATTGGTCTAACCCTGGTAGAGGACAGGGAAATCTTGCCGTTCAAATGTGTGGTGTAAGAAATCTTGAAGGAACTAGTCCTTATGAAAAGGGGTGGAGTGCAAATCTGCCTACAGAAGATTTGGCTGATGTCTTTGAAGCTGGAGATCACCGAAGAGAGGTTACTGTCTTGGATATTGAGGCGTATAAAGAGGCCAATCCATCTATGAATATTAAGTACTTGGTTGCTCCTTATAAGAACACAGGGTTTTATAACCAAAAGTATCATCCAAGAAAAGGGCAAACATCTGGACAGGTTGAATTGAATTACACCAACAACTACAGAACGATCCGTTATGCGGATGTCTTGCTCATGGCTGCTGAAGCAAATAATCGTGCAACCTCTCCAAATGCTGACAAAGCAAAAGAGTATTTGAATATGGTTCGCCAAAGGGCCTTTGGTGATGAATTGCATGACATCACTTCATCTGGTCCAACATTAACACAAGCAATTTGGGATGAGCGAAGATTGGAGCTTGCTATGGAAGGGGATCGTTTTTTTGATTTGGTCAGAACCAAGCAGGCAAATTCAAAAATAGCCGGATTTGTTTCAAATAAAAACGAGCTGTTCCCAATACCACAACAAGAAGTGGATATTTCAGGATTAACCCAAAATGCGGGGTATTAATCTTTAACACTAAAATTCATTGAAATGAAAAAGAACATATTCATATATCTGGGGCTGCTTTTAATGACCATGCTTTCGGGTTGTTCAAAATTGAAATACGATGATGTTTCATTTGTTGGGTCAGCCGCTAACCCCAGCGAGTTGGCAGCGATGTTTGACATCACCCAAGACAACACAGGGCTTGTGACCATCTATCCTGGGGGTGAGGGCTTGGCTTACTATGAAGTTTATTTTGGCGATGGTACAAGTACACCCGCGAAAGTAATGGCTGGCGGTAATGTTCAACATACTTATGAAGAGGGAGTATACAATGTGAAGATTGTTGGAACGAGCACTTCAGGTAAGTCGGCTGAATCAACTCAGCAATTAACAGTTTCCTTCAAGGCTCCTGAGAATGTTGAATTAACAACATCTGTCGATGAGGCTAGCCCATTCAAGATTAATTTGAGTGCCAAGGGCGATTACGAAACGCTTTTCAGGGTGTATTGGGGTGAAGATCCAAACCAGGTTGCCGTTCCATTACTTGAGGGATCTACGATTGATCACATGTATGCCAGTTCCGGCACCTATACAATTACAGTTGTAGCATTAAGTGGTGGCGTAGCAAGCACTACGGTTACTAAAGAGATCATCATATCTGTGCCTGTTGGACTTCCCTTGGATTTTGAGACCGTTGGGCAGACATATACTTTCAATAATTTTGACGGAGGGGATGTTTCGATTTTAGATAACCCCAATGCAAGCGGAATCAACACATCTTCTAAGGTTGGGAAGATGGTAAAAAATCCAGGTCAGACTTGGGGCGGTTCAGTGATCGCGCTTACTTCTCCGATAGATTTTTCTGCAAATAAAATCATGAGAATGAAAGTACATTCTCCAAGGGTTGGAGCAAAGGTCTTGCTGAAGGTTGAAAATCTATCCAATGGAGCAATTAATTTTGAAAAAGAGGTTCTTACAACAAAGGCCAACCAATGGGAAGAGTTGGTTTTTGATTACAGAACCATAGATGTTACCAAATCTTATAGCAAGGTTGTGTTGATATTTGATAACGGAACTGCAGGCGACGGAACCTCAAACTTCACCTTCTATTTTGATGAACTGAAACAATCCAATAGTATTGAAGAAGTGGCCTTGCCATTGTCGTTTGAGTCTGCCGCTTTAGCGTATGACTTTACCAATTTTGGTGGGGCAAATGCAAGTATTGTTAACAATCCTGATCAATCCAGTATCAATATAAGCAACAAAGTGGGTAAGATGGTCAAGGGCGCTCCAGAAGTATGGGCTGGTAGTTATATAACGCTTGCTAATCCGATTAATTTTTCTACGAAAAAATTCGTGAAAATTAAAGTGCATTCTCCGAGAGCAGGGGCCAAGTTGTTATTGAAAGTAGAGAATCTTTCGGATCCCGGAGTCTTTCACCAAAAGGAACTTTCTATTAGTGTTGCGAACGGATGGGAAGAGTTGGTGTATGACTTTACAGATATAAATACATCAGCTTCATATCAAAAAGTTGTGTTGATATTTGATCTTGGAACAGCTGGTGATGGCTCGGCCAATTACACCTATTATTATGATGATATTACCCAAAGTGAGAAGGCAAATGAGTTGGGTGTTCCGATGAACTTCGAATCATCTACCCTCTCTTATAATTTCATAAACTTTGGCGGCGCTGGTGCTTCGGTTGTTACAAACCCCAGCATAACCGGTATCAATAAAAGTAATAAAGTTGGTAAGATGGTGAAAGGCGCTCCCGAAGTATGGGCAGGAAGTCTGTTAGAGTTACCGTCACCAATTGATTTTTCTGAAGGAAAGACCTTTAAGGTGAAAGTATTCTCTCCAAGGGCGGGTGCGAAACTGTTGTTGAAAGTTGAAAATAAGGACAACAATAACATCTTCTATGAAAAGGAAGTAGCCACAACAACATCAGGAGCCTGGGAAGAATTGACTTTTGACTACAGCGGGATCAATACTTCCAACAGCTATCACAAGCTAGTGATGATCTTTGATCTGGGAACATCTGGAGATGGCTCTGCCAATTACACCTATTATTTTGATGACATTATCTTGACTAATCCTTAAAATTTTAAGACATGAATCAGTTCAATTTTAAAAACATCCTTTTAGTTCTGTTGTGTGTTTTAGGTATTAGTTCCTGTGAAAAGGCAGAATATTCATTTGGTGATCTAACAGCACCATCTGATTTATTATTGACCGCTACTGTTGCGGGACTTGATAACGCAAACCCCAGCGGAAATGGATCAGGCAACGTTGCAATAGCAGCCTCGGCCAATAATGCAATAACGTACAAGATCGATTTTGGCAATGGTGACGTCAAAATGGTGCCTTCAGGATCGATCAATTATAAATACAGCACTCCAGGTGTAAATGACTATACCATAACGGTAAGTGTCATTGGTCGTGGAGGTGTTGTTTCAAACCTCAGTAAAAAAGTAACCGTTTTTGTTTCTTTTGAGATCCCGTCTCAGATATTACAAAACTTGACCGGCGCTACTTCTAAAGTTTGGATTGTAGATAAAGATGAATCTGGGCACTTTGGCGTTGGTCAACCAGATATGTTCTGGCCAAATTGGTATTCTGCTGGTCCAAATGGAAGATCCGGTGAGGGTATTTATGATGATGAGATAACATTCCAAAAAGACGCGAACAATCAGGTATTAATGAATGTTCAAAACAATGGAGATACCTGGTTGATTGGTGAGGCTGTTTCTTATTACGGTTTTTCCGGCGGAGCAGATAAATATCCTGTAGTGACAACCGGATCCAAGAAACTTGTTTTCATGGATGCTAATTCAGGTTCCACTTCAGAATTTTCTACACAAATTCAATTTATGGTTCCCGGAAATGGAATCGTATCTGTAGGGGTTGGTGGAACAACATATGAAATTCTTGAGCTGACCGCAACAACAATGCATTTGAGAACCATCAACTTTTTGGGTGCTGCCTGGTATCAGAAGTTTAAAGTAAAACCATAATTGATGAAATACGTATTCATAAATTTAGCAATCATATTATCTCTAAATGTTTTCGCCTCATGTAAAAAATCAGGTGCAGATGAAGAGGTCCCTCTTGCTCCATCCAATATATTGATCAACGAAACGATCAGTACCAATGGTTCTGGCAAGGTTGATTTTAATGTAACAGCAAAAAACGCCGCTTCTTTCACACTTGAGTTTGGTGATGGGCAATCTGAGGTGTCAACCACAGGCATTACTACATATACGTATACGAATGAGGGCACCTTCGATTATAATGTAATCGTTACAGCCAAAAGTGCAAGTGGGCTGACTGCCTCTGTAAAAAAAACAATCCGGGTAAACGTAGATGCAGCTGCCCGAACGCTTTACTGGTCAGATGAGTTTGAAAATAACGGCGCTCCGGATGGCAGCAAGTGGGGGTATGATATTGGAACCGGTTCCAATGGTTGGGGTAATGCTGAACTGCAGTATTATACCAATCGTTCTGAGAATGTGTATGTGAATAATGGAACACTCAAGATCAAAGCGATCAAGGAAGACTACAGTGGAAGCGCCTATACTTCAACACGGCTGCTCTCAAAAAGTAAATTCGAATTTAAGTATGGCAAAATTGAGGTTAGGGCAAAAGTGCCAGCTGCAGTAGGTACTTGGCCTGCTGTTTGGATGTTGGGGGCGGATTTTCCTGGAGTTGTTTGGCCAAATTGTGGCGAAATTGATATTATAGAACATCGTGGCTCTGAACTTAACAAAATTGTAGGGGCATTGCATTATCCTGGTAGATTCGGCAGCAATGCAAATACGAATAGCAAAGTAATTGAAAATGCTGCAACAGCTTTTCATGTGTATAGCGTTGATTGGTCAACCTCAAGCATTAAGTTTTATGTGGATGAAACATTATATCACACCGTTAACAATTCATCTTCAATACCTTATAATAAAAACTTTTTCTTTCTGATTAATCTGGCCATGGGTGGCGGATTTGGGGGACCTGTTGATCCGCAGTTTACTAACGAGGTTTTTGAGGTGGATTATATAAGGGTATTCAAATAGTATTTGATCTTCTGATTGTCTGTTTTATTTGGTTGTATTGGTAACTCTCCTGATTATTCAGGAGAGTTTTTTTATTTATAGCTGCACATCTCGTTATGCGTAACGTTAAATTTCAAGCCCTATCTTCAACCTGTTTGTACTGATCAAATCGCAAACAATTGAAAAACAGCTGAATACAAGCATCCGATTTAACTTTCCCGCTTCAAGATTTCCATAAAAACTGTCTTTTTGTTGTTTATTTTTAGGAAATTTGCATTCCCAATCAAAATTGGTCAACCAAACGTAATAATACATTGAAAATGAGCAGTAAACCGTCAAGTCTGTTTGATAAAGTATGGGACGCACATGTGATTAGAGACATTAAAGATGGTCCGGATGTGCTTCTGATCGATCGTCACTTTATTCATGAAGTAACCAGTCCGGTTGCCTTCTTGGGACTAAAAAACAGAAACGTTCAGGTAATGTTTCCAGATAGAACTTTTGCAACGGCCGATCACAATACGCCTACACTCAACCAACACCTTCCTGTGCAGGATCCGCTTTCTGCAAACCAGCTTAAGGCATTGGAAGAAAATAGTGCGAAGTATGGGATTTCACATTGGGGTCTAGGTAATCCAAAGAATGGGATTGTGCACGTGGTTGGTCCGGAAAATGGAATTACACTTCCGGGAATGACGATTGTATGCGGCGATTCACATACCTCAACCCACGGGGCCTTCGGCTGTATTGCCTTTGGAATCGGCACTTCTGAGGTTGAAATGGTACTGGCTTCGCAGTGTATCATGCAACCCAAACCTAAAAAGATGCGCATCAATGTAAATGGCGGCCTGCACAAGGGTGTAACTGCTAAGGATGTTGTTCTATATATTATTTCAAAACTAACTGCAGCAGGGGCAACAGGGTATTTTGTTGAGTTTGCCGGGGATGTGTTTGAAAATATGAGCATGGAGGGTCGCATGACCGTATGCAACATGAGTATTGAGATGGGTGCTCGGGGTGGAATGATTGCACCTGATGAGACTACATTTAATTATATAAAAGGTCGCGAAAAAGCACCAAAGGGACAGGCATGGGATGATGCACTTGCTTATTGGAAAACTTTAAAAACGGATAGCGATGCTTCATTTGATATCGAGCATCACTACCAAGGCGCAGATATTGAGCCCATGATTACATACGGAACAAATCCTGGCATGGGTATTGGCATCACACAACTCATTCCGTCTGCAGAGGACATTGATGCAGGCAAGGCTAGTTTTGCAAAGTCGCTTCAATACATGGGCTTCAAAGAAGATGAGCCGATGATTGGAAAGAAAATTGACTATGTGTTCATCGGTAGCTGTACCAATGGCCGTATAGAGGATTTCAGGGCTTTCGCATCAATTGTAAAAGGAAGAAAAAA
>CAIXLY010000089.1 GCA_903920455.1 uncultured bacterium
CCTCAAGAGGTTTTTGAGTCAATGCATCTGTAATAACCCCTTTTAATATCGTCAACTGCGCCTCCTTTATAGCAACAGTTTGAGCAGCAACGGTTTCTTTTACTGGTTCAGCTTGACTTGCCAGAAGATTATCTTCATTGTTAGTGACCATTAATTTTTCAGCTCCAAGGAATGTAATCATATACAAATCTTTTTCTCCATATCCCCCTGGATTAAAAGAAGTATAATACGCCCTTCTTCCACTTGCAGAAACTACAAAAAACACATCGTCATCAGGTGTATTTACTGGGTAGCCTATGTTTTCGGGTGTACTCCATGTTTTCGTTTTCTCATCAAAGACAGACTTGTAGATATCATACCCACCCAAACCTTTGTGGCCCTGAGAGCTAAAATAAAGTGTTCTACCATCAGGATGTACAAACACACCTTCCTCTCCTAATTTAGTATTAATTGTTGTCCCAAGGTTGATTGCCTCTCCCCATCTCCCTTTTTCGTCTTTGTGAGAAATGTAAATATCCCTATCCCCTTGTCCACCCGGTTTGTCACTTACAAAATAGACAGAATTTCCATCCGGAGAATAACACGCAGAAGACTCATGGTACTTATCAGTATTAATATTTTTATTCATCGCCTCAGGCTTACTCCAGGCCTTCCCTTTTAATTCTGATTCGTATAGATCCCCATTGTTTTTCCCTATATAAATAAGGAACTTCGTTCCATCCGCTGAAACTCCTGAATTGGCATCATGGTCTTCCGTATTGACGGGCTCCCCCATATTTGCAGCAGCAGTCCATTTCCCATCATCTTGTTTGTAAGCGATGTAAATATCTTCAAAATGCTCATTGATCCCTGGATCTATTCTACCTCCTACTGTATTTGGACGACGAGATGTGAAAAGTAAAACCGACTCATCTGCTGAAATTACTGGTCCATAATCCGTGTACTGAGAATTCACTTCTCCTCCAAGATTATCAATAAATACGCGTACTGGAGTTTTGGATAATTCTTTACCATTACCACATTCTTTAATGTACCTGGAAACATCCTCATAAAGAGATTTATTGTCACCATTCAAAATTGATTTCTGAAAAGTAGCATATTCAGTTATCGCTTTGTCCCACTGCATATCTAAGTGGTATGCCCTGCCCAAGTAATAAAACAAATAATTATCAATTGCTGGATTTAGTTGCTTTGCTTTTTCAAGAAATGGAATTGATTTCAACTTAAAGCTAGAATACAGATAGCATTGACCCAGTTTATAATTCAGTAGCGCGTTGTTAGGATTAAATTTGTTTGCCGCCAAATATGGTTCAATGGCCTGTTTAAAATAAATCGATCCGAGGTTAAAAAACTCATCGCCCTTTTCTATATTATCTTTTGCAGTTTTTAGTCCGTCTTTATCCTCTTTAAAATTATCCTTTGTAAACTCTATGTTCTGAGCTTGAATGGTATTTACCGCAAACACCATTAAAATTACAGAAGCATTTTTAATTATTCTTTTCATAATTTTCAGATGTTATTGGCAATCGCCGTTGTAATTCTTTGCTGATTCAATACCAAGTTCAGCTGCTTTTCTCCAATCATCGCAAGCACCTTTTTCATTTCGAAGCAATTCTCTTGCTATACCTCTATTCATATATGCATAACCATATGCCGGGTCAATTTGAATTGCCTTTGAGCAATCCTCCTCGCTGCCTTTGTAATCTTTCAATTTATACTTCGCAGCAGCTCTATTGTTATATGCGTAGGAGTAATCAGATTTTATTGATAAAGCTTTTGAAAAGTCATCAATTGCACCTTTGAAATCTCCTGCATCTTGCTTAGCGCTTCCTCTATTATTGTATGCGATAAAATAATCTGCCTTGAGTTTAATTGCTGAAGAATAGCTTTCAATTGCAGCTTTGTGATCACCCTTTTTACGCTGTGCGCTGCCTAAATTATTTAATGTAAAAGGCATATCAGGTTTTAATTGCAATGCTTTTTTGTAATCCGCAATCGCACCATCTAAATCCTCCAATTGTCGCTTGGCACTTCCACGGTCATTGTATGCATAAGCGTAGTCATTATTGTATTTAATCGCTTCCGTAAAATCTGCAATTGCTGCCTTGTAATCACTTTGTTCAAATGAGATAACTCCTCGGTAATAATAGGCTTGGGAATACCCCGTATTCAATTCGATTGCATGGGTATAATCCTCCTTGGCACCGGTTTGATCTTTTTCAATTGACTTTAGCTGGGCTCTGGAAAAGTAATATTCACTTTGCTGGCCAATTTTTAATGCCATTGAATAATCGTTCATTGCACCCGCATTGTCTTTTGTCTCAAGCTTTGAATTCCCACG
>CAIXLY010000090.1 GCA_903920455.1 uncultured bacterium
ATAAAGCCTTCAGAGGAAGCTGCTCATACAGCCCTTTTAATTGAGAAATTAATATCTAAAACTTTTGATGGGGAGTATATTCATGTTGTACAGGGCATTGGTGCTGAGGTCATCCCTTTACTCATGTCTCAAGTTAGGTTTGACCATGTGTTTTTTACTGGAAGTACTTCAGTTGGACAAAAAATCATGGAGTTGGCTGCAAAGAAACTGGTGCCTGTAACATTAGAGCTGGGTGGGAAAAGTCCTTGCATCGTAGACAAATCTGCATCACTCAATTATGCTGCGAAAAAGATTGCTTGGAGTAAGCTGATGAATGCTGGACAGACCTGCGTAGCGCCGGATTATTTGCTTGTACATAGCAGCATAAAAGATGAGTTGATTAAAAAAATCAAAGCAAATTTTGCCAAGATGCTTGGTGATGATCCAAGGAAAAGTGAAGACCTTGGCAGGATTATCAATAAGAAGCGTTTTAATACGTTATTGTCTTACTTGGGGCAGGGAAATATTGTTAGTGGGGGAAGATACGATGAGGCTGATTTGTATATTGAGCCAACCATCATCGAGCATGTTGGATTGCAGGATTCAGTCATGCAAGAGGAGATATTTGGTCCTATTCTACCAGTTATTGCTTACGACAATATTGAAGAAGTGATTGAGTGGGTAGAGAAAAATCCTTTCCCCCTATCGCTTTATATTTATGCAGAAGACAAATCCATTCAGGATTTTTATATTGCTAAGCTTCGATTTGGAGGATGCTGCATTAACAACGGCCTAATTCACCTTGGCAATCCACATTTACCTTTCGGGGGTGTTGGCCCAAGTGGCACCGGCCAATATCATGGCAAGTTTGGATTTGAAACGTTTACCCGTCCGAAGGCTGTCATGCATTCCAAATCTTGGTTTGATGTGCCACTGTGGTATGCCCCTTTCAAAGGCAAAGCAGGAATATTAAGAAGAATCTTTAAAATGACTTGATATGAAAATGATGTCTTTCACACGCAGTGTAATAACTTTAGTTGCCATAGGCTGTATTGCTCTTATTGCATTAGCATGTTCAGTAACCTCTAAATCGTCCACATCCATGAGCACTAGGCAAAGTATTTTAAAATCGTTTTATCCGGCACTAACAAGCGTAACAAGATTTTTTGGTGTAAACAATAGGGTGATCACTCCTGAGGTGCCCGCAGCGCCATCTTCTTCTATTTATGATTTTAAGGTAGCCTTGATTAATGGGGATACCATCAGTTTGGCAGATTACAAAGGGAAAAAAATTGTTGTGGTAAACACGGCGAGTGATTGTGGCTATACCGCACAGTATGAAGAGCTACAGCAAGTATACAATTCCAATAAGGAAACTATGGTTATCATTGGCTTTCCTGCTAATGATTTCAAGCAACAAGAAAAAGGGAATAACGAAGACATTGCATCTTTTTGCAAGAAGAATTATGGCGTTGAATTTCCGATCGCCAATAAAACTACAGTGATCAAAGGAAATGCGCAGCACCCCCTGTTTGACTGGCTTTCTGATCCTTCAAAAAACGGTTGGAACAAAGAGGCTCCTGCATGGAATTTCTCAAAGTATGTAATTGGTGAAGATGGAAACCTACTGGGTTATTTTGATCCAGGAGTTAGTCCACTTGGAAAAGATTTTTCCAACGCAATACACAACACAATGCCTTAGCCAATCATGGAAAATAAAGATGAACAATTTCTAGTGTTGGTAAATGAATCTGATGAGCCAATAGGGGTCATGGAGAAGATGGAGGTTCACCGAAAAGCCCTTTTGCATAGGGCCTTTAGCGTTTTTGTATTCAATCGCGAAGGTGAGATGCTTTTGCAGAAACGTGCGCTAACCAAATATCATAGTGGGGGACTCTGGACCAATGCTTGTTGCAGTCATCCCTTTCCAGATGAAACGCTTGTGCAGGCTGCAAAAAGAAGGCTGATTGAAGAACTGGGATTCGAGACTGAGGTTAAGCCCGCATTTAGTTTTATCTACAAGGCAGCACTTGATAATGATCTTAATGAGCATGAATTTGATCATGTATTGATTGGGACTTACCATGGAGAGATTGTGCCCAATGTAGACGAGGTTTCAGATTATTGCTACCGCAGTATGATTGATTTGAGGCAAGAGCTTGAGCTTCATCCAACTCAATTCACCGCATGGTTTCGTCTTGCATTTCCGATGTTGGAAGACTATTTGAACAATCACCCACTTTCTAATGAGCAATAGAAAGGCCATTGTTGTAGGTGCCGGGATTGCAGGTATTGCTACGGCCATTAGACTGGCTGTGAAGGGTTATGAAGTAGAAGTATATGAAAAAAACGATGTTGCTGGCGGTAAAATGTATTTGATAGAAAAAGATGGTTTTACTTTCGATGCCGGTCCGTCCTTGTTTACCCAGCCATCTAATGTAGAGGAATTGTTTCAGCTTGCAGGAGAAGACATTTCATCTTTCTTTACCTATGAATCTGTTCCTATTGCATGCAGATATTTCTTTGAAAATGGGAAAAAGATAAACGCCTACACGAACGCTGCTCAATTTGCTGAAGAAATGCGCAAGCAAACGGGTGAGCCTTCAGAACATGTTATTCAGTATTTAAAAGATTCCGAGCGGATATATGATAAGGTCGGAAGTATCTTCCTCAATTACTCACTTCACCGATCATCTACATGGTTGCATGCTCGCGTAATCTCGGCAATGGGTGCCGTAAAACTTCCTTATTTGGTTAAGACACTCGACCAATTCAATCGTTCTAGATTTATTACTCCAGAGGCTGTTCAGATTTTCAATCGTTATGCTACATACAACGGGAGTAACCCATACAGTGCTCCAGGGATGCTCAGTCTGATTCCGCATTTAGAGCAAAATCAAGGCACATATTATCCGCATGGCGGCATGATTAATATACCGAAAGCCCTAGTTGCTCTTGCAGAAAAAAAAGGTGTCAGGTTTATGCTGAATACTGCTGTTGAGAAAATCAAAAAAGACAACGGTAGGATTTCTGGAATTGTGGTTGATGGAAAATTTATAGCTTCAGATCTCGTGGTCAGCAATGTAGATGCTTACTATACATATAAGAATCTTCTGAGTGATGAGGCAGGGGCAAAGAAGATTTTGCGCAATGAGCGAAGCAGTAGTGCATTTATTTTTTATTGGGGCATGAAAAGAGAGTTTAGTGAGCTCCATCTTCATAATATATTCTTTAGTGAAAGTTATCAGCAGGAATTTAATCATCTGTTCAAGCTCAAAAAATTCTTTCACGACCCCACCATCTATGTGAACATCACTTCAAAAATGGAATCAGGGCAGTGCCCTAGTGGTAAGGAAAACTGGTTTGTTATGGTCAATGCTCCAGCTAAACCACAAGCGGATTGGCAGGAGGATATGAATGCCTTAAGGGCGTCTGTAGTTGCCAAGCTTAGCAGGATGTTAAGTATTGATATTGCTGAAGCTATTGAAGTTGAAGAAGTACTGACACCAAATGGAATTCAGTCGAGAACGGATTCCTATCTCGGATCACTCTATGGCACCAGCTCCAATTCTCGATGGGCGGCTTTCATGCGTCACCCAAACCAATCCTCACGCAATCAGGGATTGTATTTCGCTGGGGGAAGTGTTCATCCTGGTGGTGGTATCCCATTGTGTCTAAAAAGTGCTAAGATCGTTAGTGATTTGATAGGCTACTTGGGTTAATTCTATTCTAGTAATTTTATATTTGCAAAGAGTAGCTACCATATCATTGTCGGCTATGCGCCTTTAAATTGTTTTATCATTTATGGCCATTGTTCCAACTTCTAATACAACATTGTTATCCTTAATCAAAAGACCCATTTTTTGGGCTGTATTCATTTGTGCTCTGGTTCATGTTTCTGGGGCAATTGGCATGGTTTTTTTTAATCGGCAAGCATTCTTGGAATTAACGGCGGTCAATCTGTTATTGATGTTTACTTTACTGTATTGGATTGAGGAACGCATCACCGCACCGTTGGTATATTCCTTCGTTGTCATATTCATTACTGGGGTGGTTACAGAAATTATTGGTGTGAATACTGGATTGTTATTTGGGGCTTATGTTTATGGAGACTTTTTTGGACCCAAGTTTTTAGGTGTTCCTTTGGTGATAGGGATTAATTGGTTTTGCATCGTTTACTGTTCATTTGTAGTAGTTGCAAAGTGGATGAATACATGCAGGCATTCATTTTTTCTGATCCCATTATTATCTTCTTTGCTGGCAACGGCTTTTGATTGGGTAATGGAGCCTGCAGCCGTAGCCCTTAATTTTTGGACCTGGGAGGGCGGGCATATTCCTTTCTTGAATTATGCGAGTTGGTTCGGCCTTACTTTTTTACTTGTGTGCGTCATGCGTTTTTTGAAAACCCCAGCTTCAAATCAATTTGCAATATTTTTGCTCTTAATTCAAGCTTTCTTTTTTATTTTTCTTCGAATTTCCCTCTAGCAAGGTCTTTTAAATGCAATAGGGCAACTTTTTTAATTAACTTGTACGTAGCCTATATTGACAATCAATAATGCTTAGTACTTTAACCTGTGTTTATGAATTCGGCAACAAGCCAAACCTCTTTTCATGCCTCCATGCTGCAGGCATGGTCTGCCTTCGCTGATGAGTTTATTTCTGTTTGGAATGAAACGGGTACAGAGATGGTTTACTTTAATGAAGCGTATTCTCATTTTTTTGGGTATGCCCATCGGAATGTTTTTCTGAAGGATTATTCATTTTTCGGATTCAGAAAACACACATTAAATTCTGAAATAGCCCAATTGTTAATGAATACCATTATTCGTAATGGGCACTGGACGGAGGAAGTATTGTTTCAGAAAAGGGAGGGAGAAGTTTTTTTGGGCAGACTAGATATTGCATCGTTTTATTTTGAAGGCAAAACCTATTTTTTACAACGCATCATCAATATAGATCCGCAAAGGATTTTTTCAGAAAACCTATTCCGGGAGATAAAAAAGTTTGAGGCCTTATTTCAGTATGCTACCCTTCCTATCGTATTGTTGAATAAGCTTGGAAATATCATTCTGGCAAATAAGCAGTCAATTGATCTCTTTGAGTATACGGCCGCAGAAATTGTTTCATTGAAGGTTGAAGATTTGATGCCAGCGCGTTTTCATGATGTGCACCTAAGGCATAGGGCGGGTTATCACCAACATCCAGAAAATCGTCCGATGGGAAGAGGCATGCAGTTGCTTGCGAAAAAAAAGACCGGTATTGAATTTCCTGTGGAAATAAGTCTGGGTCATTATATGATTGAAGACGAGCCCCACGTAATTGCATTTATCATCGACATTACAAAGCGTAATGAGATTGAGAATATGCTTCGCAATCAAACAGCTGAAATGGAGAAGGCGAAGCGGGAAATTGAAAATCTTAATGCAGAGTTAGAGGAGAAGGTAGAGGTCCGTACTCATGAACTCATGGATACGTTGAGTAAACTTGAGCAGTCTAGGGACGAATTAACAGAGGCTCTTAGCAAGGAACGAGAGCTGAGTGATTTAAAGTCAAGGTTTGTATCAATGGCATCCCACGAATTTAGAACGCCTTTAAGTACAATTTTATCATCTGTTTCGCTCATCGCAAAGTATACTGAGTATGAAGATCAGGATAAACGAGATAAGCATATTCTCAGGATTCGTTCTGCAGTGAGCAATCTTACAGATATTCTAAATGAATTTCTCTCGTTAGGTAGAATTGAAGAAGGAAAGATTCAGCTCCATTATTCCGAATTCAACCTTAAAGAGCAATTGAAACTGATTATTAATGAGATTCATTCGATTGCTAAATCGGGGCAACTTATTCATTACGAACATCAAGGTAATCTAATCGTAAACCTTGATCTTTCTTTGATTAGAAATATTATTATTAACCTGATTTCTAATGCCATTAAATTTTCACCTGAAGGATCAAGTATACATGTCTCAAGTTTGGTGGATGATCAGCGTATTGTGTTAAAGATAAAGGATGAAGGGATGGGCATTCCTGACGAAGACAAAAAGCATCTTTTTGAGCGATTTTTCAGAGGTAAGAATGTGGTTAACATTCAAGGAACTGGACTTGGACTGCATATTGTGTCAAAGTATATAGAGCTTATGAACGGTTCTATTACCATTGATAGTGAATTGGAAAATGGCACCTTATTTATAATAAAATTTGACTTATGAATACAATTCTTTTGATAGAAGACAATCCGGAAATAAGAGAAAATACAGCTGAGATCCTTGAATTGGCAAACTATAGTGTCATGACTGCAGAGAATGGTAAACTTGGTATTGAAAAAGCCCATGCCAACAGGCCGGATCTCATCATCTGTGATATCATGATGCCGGTATTGGATGGGTATGGCGTATTGCATATGTTGAATAAGAGCGAAGACCTCAAGGATATTCCCTTTATCTTTCTCACAGCCAAGGCGGAGCGTCTTGATTTTAGAAAAGGCATGGAAATGGGGGCTGATGACTATGTAACAAAACCCTTTACTGAAGTAGAATTATTAAATGCAATCGAGCAGCGTTTAAAAAAGATGGAAATTTTAAAAAAGAAATATTCATCTACGCAAGAGGGCGTTAAAGATCTGCTCTTGGATATTGGTAAGTACAATGTGTGGGAGGAATTAGCCACTGGCCGAAATACAAACATTTACAAGAAAAAACAAGTTATCTATAATGAAGGCAATCATCCAAACCGATTGTTTCTTGTACAGAAAGGTAAAATAAAACTTTATAAGTCAAATGATGATGGTAAAGACCTGACGGTTGGACTTTACGGACAAGGTGAGTATTTTGGGTATATGGCGTTGTTGGAGAATTCTGTGTATAGGGAAACGGCAGAGGCAATGGAAGAATCCGAAATTGCCATCATTCCCAGAGAGGAATTTGATGCGTTAATCCGAGAGAATCCCATCGTCATGAAAAAATTTATTCAGATATTGGCAGGTAACGTTTCCGAAAAGGAAAATCAGTTATTGGGCTTGGCCTACAACTCCTTAAGAAAAAGGGTGGCAGATGCATTGTTGATGTTACAGAAAAAGTTTAGTGATGGTCATGCGCCTTTTTCAATTCATATCTCTCGTGAAGATTTGGCAAATATTGCAGGAACTGCTACAGAATCATTGATTAGAACGTTGAGCGATTTTAAATCTGAACGATTGATTGATATTAAAGATGGCAATATCGTTCTGTTGAATGAAAAAAAATTAGGAAATCTCTTTAATTAGTCTTCACAGGGTTAGCACAATGGCCATCGATCAGACAGCCGATTCTGATTGCTAATTATTTAATTTAAATCTCAGTGGGCGTTGCAAAAAAAATCCCCTTAGCATTTGGCAAAGGGGATTTTTTCAATTGATTTGTTACTTAGGCAAATTAGAAGGAAGAGAGGTATGTGTTGTAGTCTTTTTTTATATGAATATGATCTCTCTCAATGAGTTCGATTTGATTTCTGAAATTCTTCTGTGTTTTTTTCATTTCCGCGGTAATAAGATCTTTGTCATTTGCGGTTGCTTCTTTGATTTTTCGAGCCTGTCCTTTAAGTTCATGAAGAAGATGTTCGTATAGGTCATCTTTAATAATGAACTGAGTTTGAAAGCTTTCGGCAAGATTGAGGTTGTCTCTATCATTAATCTGATCAAGTATTTCAGAAAGTCTATTTTTCATATACGAATTTTCTTGGTTCAGGAATTCTATTAACCTGATCCAAGAAGCATTTTCAAACTGGTATTGTCTAGTTTTGCTACTAATCATTAGGTCATTTATCTTCATACTCCTTTTTTAATAAACCCTGTCTGTACTCAAACAGACAGGGTGATGGTTTTAGTGAACACTAATTTTTTGGTGTGGAGCTTTTTTGGCTGCTTCTTTTTTTGGAATGGCCAGCTTAAGTTCTCCATTTACATAGGTTGCATCAATCTTATCTGATGTGCAATCATCAGGGAGTGAGAATGATCTTGAAAAGGAGGAATAACTATATTCCTTTTTGGTATAGTTTTCATCCCTCTCTTCAGTTTTTTCATCTTTCTCTGCGCTGATGGTGATCAGTGAGCCATTGACGTCAATTTTAAAATCTTTCTTTTCTAATCCAGGCGCGGCCATAGTAATAATGTATTCATTATCAGTCTCTTTCACATTTACTGCGGGCATGTGTGTGTTAAATGGCCACTTTTCATCAAGCCATTCATTCCAAGGTCTAATCATGTCTTCCAACAAGGATGGTCGCAACAGGGATGATCTCATGAGTGCTCTTCCATTTCCAGGCATAATATTGTGTTTTTTGGTGAATAATAGGATACTTAGCAAATCTATCCGTATTGCTTCTTGCATTCCATAATGTTCATCATTCGAAAAAATGAGTTTTATCATTCTCTCATGCAATGAATGGCAGCATTTTTTCCTGGAAGGAGTTTCGGGCTAAGCATCTGCCCCAGGTTCATTCCCCTAATAATCAACATGATTGCCATTAATCCAATCAGTATGGGATACCATTTGGTTAGCAATTTTCTCGTTGTCAGGCTTAGTGTATTCCCCATTATCATTGCGACCAATAACATCGGCAATGTTCCTAGTCCGAACAATATCATAAATATGGATCCTTGAAGGGGATCTTGAACAGCGGTGGCCCCGGCAAGAGCCATGTATACTAGTCCACATGGAAGTAGTCCATTTACTACTCCTCCAATCAGGGAGGCGGACTTTGTTTTTTTATTGATGTGGGGGATGAGTATTTTTCTAATATTTTGGATTACTCCTATCTCAGGAATGTATTTTTCATATGAGGGGAATACTTTTCTTGCAATAAGTACAACCAGTATCCCAATTCCTATTGCAATAGAAATATTCTGTTGAACACCAAACCATTTTGCAGATGCACCAACCAATCCAACTAACATACCCAAGAGTCCATAAATACTTATTCTTCCTAGGTGGTAGAGTGTCCAATGAATAGTGGGCAGTGCTTTTTGATTTTGTTGATAGAGGGTTGCGAACATAAGTGGACCGCACATTCCTATACAATGCAAGCTTCCTCCAAGTCCGATGAGTAAGGCTGGTATCATGAATTCTGTCAGCATGACTTAGAGATACACTTGTTTTTCATAATAATAGGCTAACCCCCCAGAGGTCCACTCGATTTTCAATAGGTAATTGCCAGAGGCGGTTGCGGGGATTTCAATGTTGAGCAAACCATCGTTTATTTGAAACGCACCTTTCACATCTTTTTCAATACTTGCGGCATAGTATAGAGTCCAACTGCCTTTACTCATCTTCTTGTCAAATTCAGCTGGCAAATCAATAATTAGTCTGTTGCTTGATTGGACTATTTTAATCGGAGACGATAGTGATGCGGTATGCGTGGATTTATCGATTATATCTTGATAGGCTAGCTCGTCAGCATAATATTCTTCAGATACTAAGTCTTGATTTTGTTGACTTGATAATAATACTAGCGCAAGAATGCCTGCAACGAAAAGGCCATATGCAATTATTATTTTATATCCCCAGCTTATTTTCATGCTTATCAATTATTGTAAAACGGGCCCAATAAAATTGGTCGTTTTTTTTATTGTTTTTTCATTTTCTGCAATCAGGTCAATGGTAATCTTTGTATTTCTTTTTTTAATAGTTGTCGGACGTTTCTTTATGATGAATGTTACCACTGCATAGCTTTCTTTAGGAATTAATGCCGATTCTCCAATTACCTCTATATCCCCATCGGTTTCTGGGATACTCAACTTCATTTTTATATCCCGATGAGTTTTATTGTACATTCTTGCTGTGTAAAGGTTGCCAATTTGTCCATCAGGTAGTTTTTGGTAAATCATACCTTGTGTGCGGAGAATTGTAATATCGATTTCGTCTCTTGTTGCCAACATGGATACAAGTACTAACAGAATGAGAAAAAGAACAACCGAATATGCCTTTATGCGAGCTGTTATTTTCAGTTTTTCTTTCTTTACAATATTGTTCTCAGATGCCAATTTTATGAGTTTCTTGGGGCGGTCAAGATTTCCCATGATCTCGTCACACGCATCAATGCAAGCAGTGCAATTAATGCATTCTAGCTGGGTTCCATTGCGGATGTCAATACCAGTTGGACAGACCCTTACACAAGCCTTGCAATCAATACAGTCGCCAATATCTGAAGATGTTGATTTTTTGCCTCTTAGTTCACCGCGGAGGTAATCGTATGCAACTACGATTGAGTTTTTATCAAGCAATACGCCCTGCAGTCTTCCATATGGGCAAACAACAATACATACCTGTTCCCTAAACCAATAGTATACAAAGAAGAAAATGCTGCTGAAAATCATTAGGGCCATAAATGTGCCAATATGTGCAGCAATGCCTTCGTTTACATAACGGAGAACTTCGTCCATACTGATCAAGTATGCCATGAAATAATTTGCAATGATGAAGGAGATCAAAAAGAAAATGATGATTTTGCTTATCCTCTTTCGGATTTTGAATCCATTCCAAGCCATCGCTTTAAGTTGCTGTTGTTTTTGGAAGTCTCCATCTATCCAATATTCTATTTTTCTGAACACCATCTCCATAAAAATGGTTTGTGGACATGCCCAACCGCAAAACACCCTTCCAAACACTACAGTAAAGAGAATGATAAATACCATAAACGTGATCATCCCCAGGGCAAAAATAAAAAAGTCTTGTGGCCCAAAAATTTGTCCAAACAGGATGAATTTTCGTTTCAGCACGTTAAGCATAATGAAGGGCTCGCCATTGACTTTTATCCAAGGAAGGGTAAAGAAAAAGAGTAAGTAAATAATGGATGCAATTGTTCTTTTGTTGTATAGCTTACCCTTTGGTTTTTTGGGGAATATGTAATTACGTTTTCCTTTTTGGTCAATAGTAGCCAACGAATCCCTGAAAGCCTGATCAATTTTATTTTCTTTTTCATATGCAACAATCATACAATTTAGTTTGGCTGCTGTTCTTCAAGATTTCCCTGAGGTGCCTTTGGGTTGTAAGGTTTTGTTCCGACAATCGACTTTACAAAACTTGTAAGGTTTTTTATTTGAATAGGGCTATACATGGATTGCCAGGACTGCATTCCTTTTTCGGGATATCCAATCTTTATCGTTTGGTAAATTGTATTCAAACTTCCTCCATGAATCCAATATTTATCAGTGAGGTTTGGCCCAATTCCACCTTCACCATTTGCGCCATGACATGCCACGCAAGATTGGCTGAATATAGTTTTTCCTGATGCTATTCCATCAGCATCTGCCAAGGTGATGTTGTTCTCGTCAATCAAATTTTTCGTTTTCGCTTTGTATTGTTCTTCAATCCTTTTCCCTTCGGCCATTTCGGCTGCGTATTCCTGTTCAGGGTTTTCCCCGTTTCCTGTTACATGATAGATAAACAGATAGATTACCGCAATAACTATGGTAACATAAAAGCCATACTTCCACCAAGGGGGTAATGCATTGTCAAGTTCACGAATTCCATCATAGTCGTGGTCTAGTAAAATATCTGCTTCTCTCTCAACGGGCACTGACTTGGTCATCCATTTCTTATCCAAGTTTTTCCACCATGTTGATAGGCTAGTTGCTTTTTTTATACTTGTCACGGTCTCAGTGCCTTGTTTTGTTAGGTCTGTAAATGTTTTGCGTATAATCAGTGATAAATACAGAATCACAATCAGTTCGATTGAAATGACCGTTGTCAGGGCATAAAACTCCATTTCCCGCATGCCTCCAAAGTAGCTGCTTGCGCTTGAGCCCGTATTTTTAAAGTTGTCTTGTGCCGTTGCGGTTGAAGAAAGCACTGAAGAGAAAATAATGATAATTATGCTTTTTAGTCCCAACTCGCTCTTCCTTTTTTTCAGTAATGACTTCGAGAGTGTCAGCAACACCTGTGCGAGCAGCCAGATTACTGCCACCAAAATAATGGCAGTTACTGTCATAGCAATCTCAAGTAGGTTCGTTTGATTTTTGGTTGACTGAACTACATCCTGTGCATTGGCTGATGCTGAAATCATCATTAGTGTGATAAAAAACACTTTCTTGATTATGTGGTTATGTTGTAGTGTATGCATGATTTTGGTTTGGGGGGTTTTAATCCAGTGGCAGTTTCTTCATTTCATCGATGCCTGACTTCTTCATGCTAAAAACATAAACCAATACAAGTATGAAAAAGACAATAAATATGAGTTGCGCCACGATGGGGTAGATGGCAATGCCTTCAACCTTTTCTGCATACTGTTTGATGAATTTGAACATTGGATTAGTTTTTTGCAGTTTTGAATTTCTCGATATCAGCGCCAAGTCTTTGCATGTAAGCAATCAGTGCGATGATCTCTTTATTGGGCGGGGTTTGTATTCCGTCTTTTTTTAGATCTTCTGCTATGGCTACCGCTTGTTCCATAAGTTTTGCATTTGCCATTTCGGCATATCCACTTTCATATGGGACTCCCATTTTTTGCATTGCTTTTATCTTGGATGCTGTGGTGCTGGTATCCAGGTTATGGTCAAGCATGAAAGAGTATGCTGGCATTATGCTTCCAGGCGATAGTGACTGAGGGTCATCAAAGTGGTTGTAGTGCCAACTATTTGTTTTTTTATTGTTGCCTGTACCCTCTCTTGCAAGGTCTGGCCCACTTCTTTTTGACCCCCACTGAAACGGATGGTCATACACGAATTCTCCCGCTTTTGAGTATTCTCCATATCGGGCTGTTTCAGATCTAAATGGCCTAATCATTTGCGAGTGACAGTTATAGCAACCTTCTCGTACATAGATATCACGTCCCTGCAGCTCAAGAGGAGAGTAGGGCTTGACACTTGCTATGGTAGGAATATTTGATTTGACTAAAAATGTAGGTATCATTTCTATTGCACCTCCGATGAGAATCACGATCAGCGTTAGCACGAGAAACGGAATCGGTTTTCTTTCAATTGGTCTGTGCCAGTGTTCGGTGCCATGTGCTTGATATGAAGATTCCAGTGCAGGTGCTTCTGCCTCATCATCCACGACACCCTTTGATTTTCTGACCGTTGCTATGAGGTTATACATCATGAGCAGTGCTCCAGTCAGGTATAGGCTACCGCCAAATGCTCTTAGCGCATAGAATGGTTTCAGTTGCGTTACTGTTTCTAAAAATGGATATTGCAGATTTCCCGCCTCTGTAAACTCTTTCCACATTAGGCTCTGCTTGAAGCCAGCCCAATACAGAGGAACTGCATAGAAAAGAATCCCCAATGTTGCAACCCAAAAGTGGGTATTGGCAAGTGTTTTGGAATATAATTCAGTTTTGTAAATTCTTGGGACCAACCAATACAGTATCCCAAATGTCAACATCCCATTCCATCCTAATCCGCCTATATGCACATGCGCTACAATCCAGTCTGTAAAGTGTGCAATCGCATTCACATTTTTAAGCGAGAGCATTGGTCCTTCGAAAGTCGACATCCCATAGGCAGTTACAGCAACCACCATGAATTTTAGAATTACATCTTCCCTCACTTTATCCCAAGCGCCCCTGAGTGTAAGCAAGCCATTGATCATCCCTCCCCAACTTGGGAAGATGAGCATGACGCTGAATACGACACCAAGCGATTGTGCCCAGTTTGGAAGTGCAGTGTACAACAGGTGATGTGGCCCAGCCCAGATGTACAAAAAAATCAGTGACCAAAAGTGAATGATGGACAATCGGTAAGAATAGACAGGACGATTTGCGGCCTTAGGCATAAAGTAGTACATCAGGCCTAAATAAGGTGTAGTCAAAAAGAAAGCAACGGCATTGTGTCCATACCACCACTGAACGAGTGCATCCTGAACTCCTGCATACCAAGAGTAGCTTTTAAAGATAGAAATTGGAAGTTCAATAGAATTTACAATGTGAAGTACAGCGATAGTTACAAAAGTGGCAATGTAGAACCAGATTGCAACATAGAGATGTCTTTCTCTTCTTTTTAGGATGGTTGCGAACATATTGAAACCAAATACAACCCAAATCAGAGTAATCGCAATATCTATTGGCCATTCAAGTTCTGCATATTCTTTTCCGGAGGTTATGCCTAGCGGGATAGTAATGGCAGCAGCAACAATAATCAATTGCCACCCCCAGAAATGGATTCTCCCAAGAAGGTCACTTGCCATCCTTGTTTTCAGCAGTCGCTGGATAGAATAGTAATAACCCATAAAGATTCCATTGCCTACAAAAGCAAAGATGACGGCATTGGTATGCAAGGGTCTTAGTCTGCCAAAGGTTAGGCCAATCGTTTCTTTAGCACCTACCGGGATACCTCCGAAGTTCCATTCTGGAAATACCATGAGCAGTGCTACCCATAATCCAACGAGCATACCAACGATGCTCCAAATAACGGTGGCGTAGGCAAAATTTCTTACGATCTTGTTATCGTACGAGAACTTTTCAATGTGCATGTTAAGGGGGTTTGGCTGTTTGAGGATGTATCACTTTTTTTGTGATCGTTGAACAGAATTCTGATAGAAGGAGATACGTCGTCTTCAAACTGGCCTTTCTTTGCAGACCAAATGAATGCAATCAAGAAGCCGGAGGCTACCAAAAGGCTTGCTAAAATCAGAATGATGATTACGCTCAACGAATAATTTTGCACGAAAGTATTTTCCTTGTATTCTCATTGACGTGATAATATTCAAGGGGAAATATGATTTTAATCATTTTTTGGGATCAAGGGCGGGAAGGGAGTTGAGGGGGTTGAGGGAGTTGAGGGAGTTGAGAGAGGTTGAGGGAAGTTGAGAAAGTTGAGGGGGTTGAGGGAGTTGAGGGAGTTGAGAGAGGTTGAGGGAAGTTGAGAAAGTTGAGGAAGTTGAGAGAGGTTGAGGGAAGTTGAGAAAGTTGAGGTGTTAAGGGTTTAGAGAATACTTCTTTCTTAAGCTGTTAACTTTTTATTTCAGAGAATGACTAATCACTTACTGCTCAACTCCCTCAACTCCCTCAACTTTCTTCAGCCGGCTCGGCTAGCCTGGCACCGAGCGTGGTAAGCAAGATGATGCTAATGGTGCTTGTGGGCATTAAAATAGCGGCGATCAATGGTGAGAGCAGCGCTTGGGTAGCAAAATACATACCCACAATGTTGTACGCAATGGACAATGCAAAGCTGGTTGCAACGATCTTTTTGCCAGATCTCGCCAGTTGGATTAGTTGATCTACATGATTGAGTGATTTACCTTCCAGCATTGCATCACAAGCGGGTGTAAAATAGTTTGATTGTTCTGTTACTGCTATGCCCACATCACTCTGGCGAAGTGCGCCGGCGTCATTAAGACCATCTCCAATCATCAATACTTTTTTGCCAGACTGCTGTAGTGATTTGATATACGCTAGCTTGTCTTCTGGAGATTGATTGAAATGAATCTGCACCTGACCTTGCAGCGATTGATTCAAGAATTCTTCCTCTCTATTGTTGTCCCCACTTAAAATAAAATGGTGAGGAATAAGTTTTTTTAACCTTTTAATCATGTCAAAAATGCCTTCACGATAATCTTGTTGTATGATAAACTTTCCTTTTAGAATTCCATTGAAGCTGACATAGACAATTGATCCTCCTGTTAATATATCGTTCTTAAGGTGAGTGTCATTTGTAACAAATGAAATCCTGCCAAGGCGAATGATGTTGCCATCGCAGGTTGCCTTAACTCCATCACCTGCATGTTCGCTATAATCGCTTATGATGAGATCATCATGTATATCATTCCATGCGCTCCAGGCTGTAAGGGTTCTGCTGAGTGGGTGATTGGACTGCTGGGTTATTGATTTTATCATGAGGGCTTCCTGATGACTGATTAATTTACCATCATAGTGGATATTGGATTGTTGATTGACTGTAAGTGTTCCAGTCTTATCAAATACCACCACATCCGCTTCTGCCAGACGCTCTATGACATTTGCGTTTTTTAGGTATAATCCTTGTCTACCTAATATGCGCATGAGGTTCCCAAAAGTGAATGTTGACGAGAGGAGAAGAGAGCAGGGGCAGGCCACGATAAGTACAGCGGTAACGGCTTTCCATGTATTGGTGGGGTCGTTGAATTCCCAATAGATGCCTGATAGGAGTGCGATTGTAAATAGTGCAATACTGAAATAATTACTCCAGGGGTGTATAAAAGATGTCTCTTTATTTTTTGTATTGTGAAAAGCATCATTATTCCATAGTCGCGTCAGGTGACTTGCTGAAACGGTTCGTACAACTTTTACTTCAATTGATGATCCCATTTGCTTTCCACCGGCATAAATAATTTCTCCGTTATTTGCCCTTACTGAATCTTTTTCTCCTGTTACAAAACTGTAGTCAATTGATGCATTGCCTTTTACAAGCATGGCATCTGCAGTGATCAGTTCCTGATTGCGGATGAGCAAGATGTCGTTCTCCTGTATTTTTTCTATCGCTGTGTATTTCTTTTCATTTCCCCTGAGAACCAATGAGCTCATAGGGAAGTATGATTTATAGTCACGTTCAAAAGAAACAGCCCGCTGTGTTTTTTCTTGGAACCATCTACCGATTAACATAAAAAATACAATCCCACTCATTGAATCAAGATAACCTGTTCCTATATGCGTTTTAATCTCATAAATGCTTCTGCAATAGGTAATCAGAATAGCCAAGGCTATTGGAGCATCTATATTGAGAAAGCGTTGGCGAAGTCCTTTCCATGCCTGAGTAAAAAAAGGGACGGCAGTATAGAAAATTACTGGCAAGGATA
>CAIXLY010000091.1 GCA_903920455.1 uncultured bacterium
ATCCTTGGATTGGGTATCATGATGGGCGCCGCCTGGGCCTATGAGTCACTTACGTTTGGAGGGTATTGGGCCTGGGATCCTGTAGAGAATGCCTCAATGGTTCCATGGCTGCTTTTGGTGGCAGGCATCCACACCATGCTTATTTTTCAAAGTACCGGATTCTCCATCAAGGCCAGTTTGCTGTTTATCTGCCTGTCATATTTGTTGGTGCTGTATTCTACCTTTTTGACGAGAACAGGGGTGCTTGGAGATACGTCAGTGCACTCCTTCACTGGAGAGGGCGGAACACTTTATTGGCACTTGATTATAATGATGTTGTTTTTCATTTTGCTCCCACTTATTTTATACATACGACAGAGAAAAGATATCCCCGTGGTTACGCGAGAGGAAAGCATGAACTCACGTGAGTTTTGGATGTTTGTTGGTTCGCTGTTGCTGTTTATATCTGGGGTGTATATTATTGTATTGACTTCACTGCCGTTTTTTAACAAGTTGTTTGGAACCAATTGGGCAATTGGGGAAGATGTTGAATATGTATACAACAGAATCATGATCCTAGTGGCCATTATTCTTGGCGCACTCACAGCAATGACTCAATATCTAAAGTATAAGGATACCACAAGAAAATATTTGTGGTCTAAACTGTGGATCCCAACTGTGATTTCGGTTGTCTTCTCGATCTTGATTACCATCTTCGGTAACATTGATTACGATAAATATGGTGCTGGATTTTTGGTGGCTATTCATTTGGCTACCTGGACTGCAGTATATACAGTCATTTCAAATGCTTTTTATCTTGGATCTGTTCTGAAGTGGAAGATGAAGGCAGCTGGCGCTTCAATTGCTCACGTTGGGTTTGGACTTATGCTTTTCGGCATTCTCATTTCTTCTGCTAAAAAGGAGTTGATGTCTGAAAACAGAACAGGTATTGCCGTATCGGGTTTGAAAGATGCAAAGGGCAGGGATGAAAATGCATTGGAAAATATCACGCTCATTTATAACGTGCCAACTCCAATGGGTAAATATATTGTTACCTACATGGGCGATTCTACCGAAACAAAAAACAATAAAGTGTTTTTTAAGATTCGCTTTATGCAGACTGATACTGCTGATGGAAGTATCGTCGACCAATTTGATGTATCTCCAAATGCCTTTTTGATGAAGTCGGAAGAAGGGACACAACTTTCTTCAAATCCTGGCGCAAGACATTATCTCTCAAACGATGTATTTGTCTACATCACTTCCTGGTTGAATCCTGATAATATTAAAGACACGACAAGATTTGAATACAAAAAGGTTAACTCTGGGGATACTGTTTTTTATTCAAACGGATTTGTGGTTGTTGATAGACTGCTTTCTGCTAACAAAAATGAGAACAAAGACCTACCGCTGGTGGATAGTGCTTGGTTATCTGAGCTGACCGTATACTCCAAAGAAGGCAAACGTTTTGAATCTACCCCTGCTTTTTTCATTAAGGACAAACAGGCTTCCGTGAAAACAGACACCATCATGGAACAGAATCTTGTACTCACGTTAAAGAAAAACGATTCAGGAATAGTTGAGTTGGGTATAAAGGAGTCTAACGCCGTTATGCGTTACATCACATTGAAGGCATATCGTTTTCCTTGGATTAATTTGCTTTGGCTGGGTGTTGTTGTTATGGTAACTGGTTTCATGATCAGCATGTACTTCAGGATTAAAAGCAAGCTGTACGCTGCTTGATTTTAATGGTACTGAGCTAGACAATGATCGTTAAACCTTTGCAAAATTCTATAGAACCAATAGGGAAAAGACTTCTGTTGGCTTTAATATGACATGGGTTTGGCTTGAGAATTTTCCGATTTATTCTGTTTTTATTAACTTGCATACGTGCGTAAGCTATTCTTCATATTATCTTTTTTCCTCTCCAAGGGGTTATTTGCACAGTCTCTACCTGGCAATCATGACACCCTGGTTGTTCCTTATATAGTATATGCGGGAGATACCATGACCTACGGTCAGTTGGAAATGGTCTATGTTTTTGGAAAGATGAGTGAGGCGCAAAAAAGAGCATTTAAAAAATGGACCAGGCTTAGAAACGCAGTCTACATTACTTATCCATATGCTAAAAAGGCAGGCAGGATTATCAACGAGGTGAACCTGCATCTGCTATCGGTAACTGAACAGCATCAAAGAAAACAATACCTCAGCAGCAGGGAAAAAGAACTCAAAAAAGAATTCACAACACCCCTAACTGACCTTTCTGTCTACCAAGGTAAAATATTGATGAAGCTCATCAATCGGGAGACAAGCAATACCTGCTATGAATTGGTTAAGGAGTATAGAGGGGGATTTTCAGCCCATTTCTGGCAAACCCTTGCTTGGGTGTTTGGTGGTAGCCTCAAGCAGTACTATGATCCAAGTGGGGAGGATGCCGAAATGGAGCGCATCGTTAAGGAGGTTGCCCGGATGTATGGCCATACATCATAGTCATTTCCCAATTTTCATTACAACAATGATCTGATCATGTATCTTTGCGCAGTAAATAACTGCCAATGAAACTCTTCGTTCTTGCAATTGGAGTACATCCCGATGATGTTGAGCTTAGCTGCTCCGGCACCTTGATTAATGAGATTAAAAAGGGCAATGCTGCTGGCGTGGTTGATCTTACCGCTGGTGAATTGGGCACAAGGGGCACTGCAGAGACCAGGGCTGCTGAAGCTGCCAATGCAGCAACAATTATGGGGCTATCCGTTCGCGAAAACCTTGGTATGCGTGACGGGTTTTTCAAGAATGACGAGGCGCATCAATTGCAGGTAATCAAGGCCATAAGAAAATATCAACCCGAGATCATATTGGCCAATGTCCTAGATGATCGTCATCCTGATCACGGACGGGCAGGAAAGCTAGTTGCAGAGTCAGCATTTCTTTCCGGCCTGAGCAAGATTGAAACTGTTGGTGATGACGGCCTTGCGCAGCTGAGGTGGAGGCCCAAACAAGTCCTGCATTATATTCAGGATAGGTATTATGAGCCAGATCTTGTTGTTGACATTTCTGATGTGTTTGAACAACGAATGGATGCAGTAAGAGCATATTCAACACAATTTCATACAAGTCCTGATTCTGGGAACGGGGTGCAGACCTATATCTCCTCACCAGAATTTTTAGATTCGATTGTAGCTAAAGCCAGGCTTTTGGGAAAGACAATTGGAGTGAGATACGGCGAAGGCTATATTTCGCAGAAACAATTAGGTGTTAAACACCTTGAGGATCTAATCCTTAATGAAACCTAAAGCATGTTGATCTCTACCGTATAAACACATCGTATCAAACCTTAAACCCGAAATTTTCCATGTCATCCATAAAAGTAGGCCTCGTTCAAATGAGTTGCACTAATGATGCAAGCCAAAACCTTGATAAGGCAATTGCTGGCATTCGCGTAGCTGCCTCAAAGGGTGTGCAGATTGTCTGTTTGCAAGAGTTATTTACCTCCCTATACTTCTGTGATGTGGAAGACTATGAGAACTTTAAGTTGGCAGAGCCTATACCCGGACAAACAACAGATGAGTTGTCGGCAATTGCCAAAGAACTTGGCGTAGTTATCATAGCTTCACTTTTTGAAAAACGTGCACAAGGACTATACCACAATACCACAGCCGTCATTGATGCTGATGGTGAATACCTTGGCAAGTACCGCAAGATGCATATCCCTGACGATCCTGCATATTTTGAAAAATTTTATTTTACTCCTGGAGATCTGGGGTATAAGGTGTTCAAGACTAAGTTTGCCACCATCGGCATATTGATCTGTTGGGATCAATGGTATCCTGAAGCTGCACGCCTTACTTCGCTCATGGGTGCGGAAGTATTGTTTTATCCAACTGCAATTGGCTGGTCCACCGCTCAGGACGAAGCCACGAATAACGAGCAATATAACGCCTGGCAAACAATTCAGCGCAGTCATGCTATTGCCAATGGGGTACATGTTGTGAGTGTCAATAGGGTAGGTCTTGAGCAGGATGGCGCTATGAAGTTTTGGGGCGGATCGTTTGTGTCAAATCCTTTCGGTACACTTATTGCAAAAGGGTCGCATGACAATGAAGAGGTTATTGTTGCAGATATCGATCTATCTAAGACAGATAGTTACAGAACGCACTGGCCTTTTATGCGCGACCGAAGGATAGATAGTTACGGAGACATCACTAAAAGATTTATTGATTGATTCTTCAACTCCTCAGCCGTCGGCTGGCAAGTTCAACCCCTTCAACCTCTTAAACCACTTCAACCCCCTTCAACCTCTCTCAACCTCACATGACTCCTAAATCCCTCGGATACTATTTCCCCGCAGAGTTTGTCCCACATAAATCCACTTGGTTGAGTTGGCCTCATAAAGAAGCTTCTTGGCCTGGTAGGATAAGTTCGATATTCCCCGCTTATACTTCCTTTATAAAAGCACTTACTCGTTTTGAGCTGGTCAATATCAATGTATGTGATGCGTTGATGCAAAACAATGCAACTGATATGCTCATCGGAGCTGGAGCAGATATGAACAAGGTTGCTTTTCACCTTCATCCAACAAACGATGCCTGGTGTAGAGATCATGGTCCTGCTTTCTTGGTAAATAAATTCGATCCAAGCAAAAAGGCAATTGTTGACTGGAACTATAACGCGTGGGGGAATAAATATCCTCCATTTGACTTGGACGATGTGATACCAACCTTGATAGGAAAAGAACTTGGGATTCCTGTTTTCAATCCAGGCATTGTGATGGAAGGTGGATCAGTAGATTTTAATGGTGCCGGAACAGTAATCACTTCTACAGCATGTTTATTAAACCCCAACCGTAACCCTCACCTCAGTAAGTTGGAGATAGAACAATATCTAATGGACTATTATGGACAGGATCAGGTGTTGTGGGTTGATGAGGGTATAGTGGGTGATGATACAGATGGACATATTGATGATACCGTTCGTTTTGTCAACGAGGATACTGTGATAACGGTAATCGAGGAAAATAAAGCGGATGATAATTATGAGTTGCTTCAGCACAACTTGAAGCAGCTTAAGCAAATGAGGTTGATCAGTGGAAAGCAATTGAATATCATTGAAATTCCAATGCCTGATCCTGTCATTTGCGAAGAACAACTCTTGCCTGCATCGTATGCTAATTTTTATATTGCCAACCAACAGGTTATTGTGCCTACATACCGATGTGATAAAGATGAAAAGGCATTAGGATTAATTCAATCCTGTTTTCCTGAAAGGGAAATTGTTGGAATTGATTCAACAGATATTATTTGGGGGCTCGGAAGTTTTCATTGTTTGAGCCAGCAAGAGCCAATGTAGTGTATAAATAAGGGCATTTTGATTTAATCAACTTGCTTCTTTGCAGCTACTAAGGTATGATTACTGAATTCTCACTTCCATGCTTTTCGTCATTTGAAATATTATGAACATCCCATTCAACTCGTTTTGTAAAGGGATGTTTTCTTTCGGAGCATTTTGATTTATTGCAAATCCTGCATGAAAAATCTCGGCAGCCATCTGCATGAACAAATAGTTCTACGCTTTCTCCAAATTCAGTTTTTGCGGTAGCAGAAAAAGCTTCAACCTCCTCATGACCTTCTTGAACATTTAAAAACCATGGTACAGTAAGGTGGCAGTCTACATGTATAACTGATCCAAACTTAATAATTCTAAGGTTGTGTAAATCGACCCAATTTTCTCTTCGGTTTTCATTCATTCTGGCTACCAGCTTTTCTAGCATTGCCATGTCTGCCTGATCCATAATGCCCGCCAATGAGCTCCTGACAATCGTATAGCCCGTGTAAATGATAAAGAATGCAAACCCGATGGCTACGGCACTATCAAGCCATATCCATCCTGTAAGTAATATGAGGCCCATTCCTGCGATGATTCCAAGTGTTGAGTAGGTGTCACTTTGCAAGTGTTTTCCTGAGGCTATGAGTGCGAGAGAATTGTGTTTCTTTCCAGTTTTGATGGTATGCCATCCTGTGGCATAGTTAATGGCTGCAGTTGCCCCTATGATGAGCATACCGGTATCTAGTTTTTGTATCTCATGTGGGTGAATAAAATTATCAATCGCCTCGTAGATGATGACTATTCCTGCGATCCCCACCAAGCTTCCTTCAACTGCTGCAGAAATGAATTCCGCCTTTCCATGTCCGTATGGATGTTCCTTGTCACGTGGTTTGGATGCAACGTAAAGGCTGTAGAGGCTTATGAATCCTGCCACTACGTTGACCGTACTTTCTAGGGCATCTGTCAATACTGCTACCGATCTGGTTAGGTACCACGCAATAATTTTTAGGATAAAGAGTGATACAGCGATGATGGCAACAAATCGCTGTAGCCTGAAATTTAGTTCTGATTGTGTTCTTTGCATGACCGGGAATGTTTGACAATGTATCAAAATGATTTCACCCAAAAAAAACTATTGATAGTTTTGACTTTAATTTTCAAGCAAATGATTGTTTAATGGCTCAGAAATCTTTCCTTTCTTTGCATTTCAAATGTTTTCCTATCCCATGTCGATTAATAAAGAAGCATATGTACAGTTGGTTTCGGAACTGGAGAAGTCTAACGCCTCTTTAATTGCAGTTTCGAAGACAAAGCCAGTTGAGGATATACAAGTTTTGTATGACATGGGGCATCGTGATTTTGGCGAGAATTATGTTCAAGAGTTGGTTAAGAAACACGATGAGCTTCCTAAGGATATACGTTGGCATTTTATCGGGCATCTTCAATCCAATAAAGTTAAACTGATTGCTCCATTTGTACACATGATACACGGGGTGGATAGTTTTAGGTTGCTGGAAACAATTAGTAAAGAAGGGGAGAAGCTTAATAGGGTAATCAATTGTTTGGCACAGGTGCATATTGCCAAGGAAGAAACCAAGTTTGGTCTGGATTTCATTGAAGCAAGACAATTGGCTGCGATATATTTTCTGGAAAAGAAATTTAAATTTGTCCAGCTTTGCGGCCTTATGGGCATGGCATCTTTTTCAAATCATACTGCAGTGGTTAAAGCAGAATTCAGTGCACTAAAATCTTTATTTGACGAGATGAAAGCGCTTTATGCTGATGAGTCTGAGCATTTCAATGTCTTATCAATGGGCATGAGTGGTGATTATGCCCTCGCCATTGAATGCGGAAGCAATATGATAAGGGTCGGAAGCTTGTTGTTTGGAAGCAGGACCTAACATCATTTCCAATCACTTCTTTTTCATCGAAGCATAGTCAATGACCATATTGCAGAACGCTTTTACTCCTACATCTAGCATGCTGTCATCAATATAAAAGTCTGGTGTATGATGAGGTGCCGCTTTATTCGGATCTTGTCCTTTTGGCATTCCTCCCAGGTTAAAGAAAAATGCTGGAGCCTTTTCTCCAAAGTATGAAAAATCCTCAGCGCCTGTAGTCCATCTTCCTGGTTGAACATTATTTTTTCCGGCAGCCCTTTGTAGTGAAGGAATCATGTCCTCAACAAGTTCTGGATCATTGTAAGTGACCAGTGTCTTTGTATCTATGGTTAGCTCAATTTTGGCGCCCCAGGAGTCAGCTGCTGCGTTTACTACTTTGTGCATTTTTTCATGAACATCTTTTTGCATTTCTGAATCGAGTGTTCTGATTGTACCGAGCAGTTCTGCATCTTCTGGAATAATATTTTGCCTTACACCGCTCTGAAACTTCCCTACCGTGATTACTACTGGGGCAAGGGTGAGGTCTTCTTGACGACTTACAATGGTTTGCAGGTTATTGATAATTTGTGCGCCAATGGTAATGGGGTCGATACCTGTCCAAGGCGTTGAGCCATGTGTTTGTTTGCCTTTTATTTTTATGCTGAACCAATCGGCCGCTGCCATCATTGCACCGCTCTTGTATAGAATTTTTCCAATTTCTAGTGAGGATTGAATATGGAGGCCGAATACAACATCCACCTTTGGGTTATCCATCACACCTTCACTAATCATGAGTGCGGCACCTCCAATCTCGTTGCCCGGAGCACCTTCCTCTGCCGGCTGAAAGAAGAATTTAATCGTTCCAGCAATGTCTTTTTTCATTGATGCAAGAACTTCTGCTGTACCCATGAGGATAGCGGTATGGGTATCATGCCCACAGGCGTGCATAACTGGCACCTGGTTGCCAAGATATTCAGCGATGACAGTAGATTTATATGGGATATCAACCCTTTCTTTTACAGGTAACCCATCGATATCTGCGCGTAATCCGATAACCGGTCCTGGTTTGCCACCTTTTAGGATTGCAACCACACCTGTTCTTGCAACATTGGTGGTTACTTCAAGGCCAATTTTCCGCAGGTGTGCGGCAATATATTCCATGGTCTTGAATTCATTAAACGCCAATTCAGGTTGCTGGTGAATATGTCTTCTCCACTCAATGAGTTTTGGGGATATTGCTTTGGACTTAGATTCTATGATTGCCTCGGAAGGTGTTTGGGCTTTGAGCCCAGGAATTAGGCCGATCCATATGATTAAGCAGGATATAAGTATTCGCATAAGTGGCTATTTTAGATGAGGAAATTAATCATTTCATCCCACAAATAGGCGCCAAAAGGATTAACTTTGCACCCTTTCAGGGACATAAATTTTACTACTATGATCAGTGCACGCAATATTACCCTCGCCTATGGAAAACGGGTTCTTTTCGATGAGGTAAACATCAATTTTATTAAAGGAAACTGTTATGGTGTCATTGGTGCCAATGGTGCAGGCAAGAGTACGTTTTTAAAAATCCTCAGTGGTGAAATTGAACCCAATAAGGGAAGTGTTGAAATTACCCCTGGTGAAAGGATGGCCGTACTGAGCCAGAATCAATATCAATTTGATGAACAGACGGTGCTGAATACCGTGCTTATGGGGCACAAAAAAATGTGGAAAGTTGCGCAAGAGCGCGAACTTATTTATGCTAAAGAGGATTTTTCTGAGGAAGATGGAATAAGGGCTGGAGATTTGGAAGCAGAATTTGGTGAAATGGGGGGATATACTGCGGAAAGTGATGCAGCTACTTTTTTGAGTGATCTTGGGGTAACCGAGGAATACCATCCAAGATTGATGAAGGATATGCCATCCAACATGAAGTTGCGTGTGTTGTTGGCACAAGCACTTTTTGGTAATCCAGACATTCTCTTGCTGGATGAGCCTACGAATGGACTTGATCTTGAAACAATTGGTTGGCTGGAGAATTTCCTTGCAGACTATGAAAATATCGTATTGGTGGTAAGTCACGATAGGCACTTCTTGGATGCCGTTTGTACCCACGTTGCGGATGTTGATAGGCAAAAAATTAAAACATTCACTGGTAACTATTCATTTTGGTATGAGTCGTCACAATTGATGGCAAGGCAGTTGAATGATAAGAACAAGAAAGTTGAAGACAAGCGACAAGCTTTGATCGATTTCATCGCCCGTTTTAGCGCCAATGCTTCTAAGTCGCGTCAAGCAACTGCCAGAAAGAAAGCATTGGAGAAATTGACCATTGAAGACATTGAACCATCAAATAGAAAGTATCCAGGAATTATTTTTCAACCCTTGCGTGAGGTTGGAAATCAAATTCTGTCTGTTGAAGGCTTGGCAAAATCGGTTGATGGCCGTAAACTATTTGATAAAATAACCCTTACGGTTAACAAGAATGATAAGATTGCATTGGTGAGTCGGGATGCCCTCGCTGTTACCGCTTTTTTTGAAATCATCAATGGACAAGTACAGCCAGATGCTGGAAAGTTTGAGTGGGGTACTACCATCACCAAGTCATATTTACCTGTAGAAAATAGTCAGTTTTTTCACGAAGACCTGGGATTGCTAGACTGGTTGAGGGAGCATGTGCCACCACATGTAACAGATGCCGATGAACCCTTTCTTAGAGGCTTCTTAGGAAAAATGCTGTTCAGCGGTGATGATATCATGAAAAAAACAAAGGTGCTCAGTGGTGGAGAAAAGGTTAGGTGCATGGTGAGTAGAATGATGCTACAGAGTCCGAACTGCATCGTACTTGATCAGCCAACCAACCACCTAGATCTTGAGAGCATTCAGAGTTTCAATGAAGGGTGTATCAACTTTCCTGGCGTGGTATTGTTAACCTCGCATGACCATACTTTTATGCAAACTGTTGCCAATAGGGTAATCGAGATTACTCCAAAAGGAACCATTGATCGACTGATGACTTTTGATGAATATCTGGAAGATAAACGAGTACAAGAACTCAGGACTGAAATGTACAGCTAGTCAGTTGGTCAATTTTTATTTTCTGATTTAATTCATTGCAAGGCTTGATATTTATCATGCAATAGCTAGTTTTCTTTGGGCAATATTTGTTTCAAATCAACATCTATGCTCACTACAGAAACAGCACCACAACAAGCGGAACATTTTGAATGGCTTACTGCTGTAGGCTTTTATAATTCTTATCTGGATATTATAGGAGATAGGCTTGAGGCACTTACTTGTCTTGATGGCCATATGTTTGACGAGAAAAAAGCAAATCAGTTTAACGATAAGTTACAAGAACTTAGGGGTTACCTAGTTTCAATAGCTTATGCTGTTAGCGAACATATAGATGAAGTGGAGATGGTTCCATCTTCGGAAAATAGATTAGAGCTAGATCTTCAATCTATTCACCATATTGGATTGAGGGAAAAATTTGAACAGTTTGAGTCTCAAGTGAATGATTTCCGTTCGGCTTTTAATGAGTTTTATGTGAGGGCACTTTAGTGGTACTCGCCAAATACTTTCCTGAGCGTATTGGCAATCTCACCCATGGTACAGTAATTTTCTACTGCATGCATCACATGCGGCATGAGGTTATCTCCATTAATTGCAGCCCGTTCAATTGATCGAAGGGCTTCTTCGGCAACTGATTGATTCCGCCTTTTTTTTAATTGCTCGATTTTTGTTGATTGAATTGCTCTAATGGATTCATCAATCTTCATGAGTGCTGGTTCTGTGTCTTTCGGGCCAACAAAGCTGTTTACACCAACTATAATCTTATTTTTACTTTCCATTTCGGTGTGGTGCTTATAGGCACTATGATCAATTTGCTCTTGCATGTATCCTTCTTCAATTGCCCTTACACTTCCCCCCATCTTGTCTATGGTGGAAATAATTTTCATGATTTCCGATGCCATTGATGTGGTGAGCGATTCAACATAATAAGATCCTCCGAGTGGATCTGCAGTATCGGCAATGCCACTTTCAAAAGCTATGATCTGCTGTGTTCTTAGTGCAACCTGCGCAGCCTGTTCTGTGGGTAGACTCAATGCCTCGTCGTATCCATTCGTGTGCAAGGATTGTGTGCCGCCGAGCACAGCTGCTAGCGCCTGAATAGTTACACGTGAGATATTATTAAGTGGTTGTTGCTGTGTTAATGTGCTCCCTCCTGTTTGTGCATGAAACCTTAGCATCATGGCTTTCGGATCTGTTGCGCCAAGTGATTTCATTATTTCAGCCCAAATCTTTCTCGAGGCACGAAATTTAGCAACCTCTTCAAAAAGGTTATTGTGGGCATTAAAAAAGAAGGAGAGTCTTTTTCCGAGTGTATTGATGTCAATTCCTTTTTCAAGAGCAGCTTGCACATATGCTTTTCCATTACTCAAGGTAAATGCTGCTTCTTGAGCAGCGGTACTTCCAGCCTCACGAATATGATATCCTGAAATCGAGATCGTGTTCCATTTGGGCATCTCTTTGCTGCACCATTCAAAAATATCCGTAATGATGCGCATGGATGCCTTTGGTGGATAGATATAGGTTCCTCGGGCTGCATATTCCTTGAGGATATCGTTTTGGATGGTGCCTGTGAGTTTGGTGATATCTGCCCCTTTTTTCTTGGCTACTGCTGCGTAAAGGGCAAGAAGAATAAATCCTGTTGCATTGATGGTCATCGAAGTTGAAACTTTTTCCAGGTCTATCCCATCAAAAAGAATTTCCATGTCTTCCAAGCTATCTATGGCAACACCCACTTTACCTACTTCTCCCTCTGAGAGTGGATGATCACTATCGTATCCTATTTGTGTGGGCAGGTCAAATGCAACACTCAGGCCGTTTACACCCTGTTGAAGAAGAAAATGGTATCTTTTGTTGCTTTCCTCAGCTGTTGAAAATCCGGCATATTGCCTCATGGTCCATGTCTTCCCTCTGTACATATCTTCCTGAATTCCTCTTGTGAATGGAAAACTACCGGGGTGGGGCGGCGGGGCTGTATCTAGGTCATCAGGTGAATAAACCTTCTTTATCTCAATTCCTGAATCGTTTTTAATCTTGTCCATGGTTGGCTATTTATATCTTGGCAAGGTATTGTCTTGCCTCTTTTTTAAGTACATCAAGCACCATAGGCTGAATTGATGCGAGGGCATCCGCTTCAAGAAATGTTTTGATTGAATCTACGAGTAGGTGTCCTGGAGCATCACCAGAAATTGCATTTGCCAGCTCATGGATGATGAATATCTGTTGATCTTTTAGATCTGTGACAACCTGCCATGCAGTCTCGGACACATATATCTGTTGGGAGAGGTTGTGTTCAAATTCTCCCCTGATTGCCTCTTTGAACACTTCCGCCAATTCTGCTGAAAGCATGTTTCCTGCCGGGAGACGGGTTGCAAGTGCGGTAAAGCTGGATCTTTCAGTAAAGGCAACCAGCCTCTCATAGGCTTGGGCGGTAAGCAAAGCTGATAAGTTTGACATAGTGAACTTGTTAAAACAAATGTACACTTTGGGTTTTGAATAGATGTTGTAAGATTTGTTATTAATTTCGCATTATGGAAACACTTAGTGATATCCCAGTAAAATTTTCTTCAACAGCTGTTGAAGAAATCAGGCGCTTGTTTGAGCAAAAGGGGAAAGACAATGATAAATACTTGAGGATAGGGGTAAAGGGGGGAGGATGTTCAGGCCTAAGCTATGTGCTTGAGCTTGATGAGAAAAAAGAAACGGACGATATTTTTCAGATAGAAGGAATTCCGATTATGATCAATCCTGCACATGGCTTATATCTTTTTGGCATGGAGATTGACTGGAAAAATGGACTTGATGCGCGCGGTTTTATTTTTAATAATCCCAATGCCTCTTCCACCTGTGGTTGCGGAACCTCTTTTGCAGTTTAGGTAGCTCAGTATTTCTATTGCAATATTTAATTCGCAGACAAAAAAAAGGCATTCAGTTGAATGCCTTTTTTGTATTATAATGTTTGGGTGTTTATTTTTTCTTCGACTCGTTTCTGTCTGCAGAACCAAGTGGTTTGCTTTTTGCAATGTCAACCAATACTGGTGCGGCAACAAAGATTGTTGAATAGGTACCAGTGAAAACTCCAATCAGCATCGCAAATGCAAAGCCTCTTGTTACTTCTCCACCAAAGATGAATAGAATCAGCAAGGTTAGGAATACAGTCAATGAAGTCATGATTGTTCTGCTGAGTGTCTCATTGATTGCCCTATTGATGATGTTTTGTTTGGTATCTCCCATCATCTTTGAGCTGTATTCCCTTACCCTGTCAAATACAATCACGGTATCATTCATTGAGAAACCTATTACTGTAAGGATTGCTGCAATGAAGTGCTGATCGATTTCCAGTGGGAAAGGAACGATGCCCCTAAGGAAGGAGAATACTGCCAGTGTAACAAATACGTCATGCAAGAGTGCAAAGATCGTACCCATAGAATATCTCCAGTCGCGGAAACGAAGGAAAATATAAAGGAAGATCGCTATGAGTGCAAAGATGGTGGCTTTAACAGCACCTTGTTTCAAGTCGTCAGAGATTGAAGGTTGCACGGTTTGCGAACTCTGCTTGTAGCTTTTTTGGAAGTCTGCATAAGATAAGCCTGCTGGCAAGCTTTGTTTCAATCCTTGAAACAACTTCATTTCTACAAGTGAATCTGTGCTCTTGCTTGCATCTTCAATCTTATAAGAAGTAGTGATGTTTAATGTTTTGTTGTTCCCAACAGTTTTGATTACTGGGGACTCATCAAATTGTGCTTTAAGTGATTCTCTAACATTTTCAATTGATGCAGGAGCATCAAAGCGAACGCTGTAGCTTCTTCCACCTTTGTATTCAACTCCTTGATCAAAACCATTGAAGAAAGATGCTATTCCAAGGATAAGCACAACAACTGAAATCGCGTAGGCTACTTTTCTGTATTCAATAAATTTGAAGTTGGATTTCTTGAATACATTTTCGCTAACCTTGGTAACGTATTCAAAATGTCTTTTCTTGTTAGTCCAGAAGTCAGTAATCAACCTAGATATAAGGATGCCGCAAAATAGAGAAAGCAGGATACCCAGAATCTGTGTTGTGGCGAAGCCAAGCACTGGACCTAGCCCATAATAAAATAGAATGAAAGCGGTAAGAAGGGTAGTGATATGCCCATCAAGTACTGGGGCCATGGAGCGTTTGTACCCTTCTGAAACGGCAAGCTGATAGCTTCGGCCCATTCTAAGTTCGTCTTTGATTCTTTCGAAAATAACCACATTGGTATCAACCGCCATACCGATAGTTAGTACAAGACCAGCGATACCAGGAGCAGTCAGTGTAGCACCAAGGGCACTTAAGACGCCAACAGTGAAAAGAAGGTTAAGGATCAGTGATATATTGGCTACCCATCCACCAGTGTTATAATACAACAACATCAGGGCGAAGATGACCAGAAATGATATGGTGAAAGACATGGTCCCTCCTTGGATAGCAGATGCACCCAGGGTCGGACCAACCACTTGCTCTTGAACAATCTTAGCAGGGGCAGGTAGTTTTCCAGACTGAAGAATATTTGAAAGATCTTGAGCCTCCTCAATTGTAAAGTTTCCGCTAATTTCTGAGTTACCCGTTGTAATTGGATTGATTACGTTGGGAGCAGAGTAAACGATATTATCCAAGACAATGGCTATTGGTTTTCCAACATTGTTTGTGGTTAATTCACCCCAAAGCCTTTCGCCTTGTTTTGTCATTGTCATTTTAATGGCAGGGCGACCGCGGTCGTCGTAGTCCTGACTTGCTTGCTGAACGCCATCGCCCTCCAAAGGTGCTTTGTCTGAACCTTCAACAGTTTTGAGTGCATACAAAGCAACAACGTCGCTTTTTACGCCTTCGTCGTTTGTTTCAGGAATACCGAATGCGAAACGAACGTTTCCAGGGAATTGGTTTCTAACTGCCTCTATCCCAAGATACTGGTTGAAAATTGCAGTATCTCTTCCAGCTATATATCCCAAATTTGGGGCAAAATTAGTTCTGCCTTGAGCATCCTGTTGTGGGGGTATGGGTTGGAATATGGTGAAGAAAGATTGAGCAGCTTTTTTAGCAACAGTATCAGCTTTTGCAGCTCCGCCACCTTTAACAAGTTCCCCGATAGTAGCAGACTTGCTTGTGTCCGTCGATTGTTTTGCTGCGGGTGCAGCAACTTTTACTGAAGTATCAGGCTTTGTTGAAGAATAAAAATCTTGCAATGCTTTTTCGCCGTCTGTAAATGATTTGTCAAGTTCCGCTATGTTGTATACTTCCCAAAACTGAAGATTGGCAGTTGCTTGTAAATATTTTCTAACACGTTCTGGATCATCTTTAACACCAGGAAGTTCAACTGTGATGATACCCTTGTTTTTGTCCAATTGAATATTTGGCTGCGCAACACCAAATTGGTCAATACGCTTTTGAAGTACATTGAAGGTATTGCTGATGGCTCCTTCTGCAGAGGCCTTAAGCTTTGTAATTACGACGTTGTCGGCATCTTCAATCTTTATGGTTTTTGCTCCGGTGCCAGCAAAAATTGATGAAAGTTTAGCATTGGGATTTTGTTGCTTGTAAGCATTTGCAAAGAGGGTAATGAAATCAGCATCACTATTTGCTTTCTGGGCATCTGCCTCATTAATTGCTTTGTTAAGTGAAGGGTCTTTTGGGTTGTTGGCGAGAGATTTAAGGAGTCCTTCCAATTCAACTTCGAGCGTTACACTCATTCCACCTTGAAGGTCAAGTCCCAAGTTAAGCTCTTGTTCCTTTGCCTTTTGGTAATTAATGGCTCCAGTTATTCCATAAGTAACTGGAATATCTCTTGTGCTGTCAAGCAACCTGCGGTACCTTTTATTAAACTCAAGGTCTTTTGTCTCGGTGTCAGCAGTTGGGAAATTGGCTTTGACATAGGCCAACGCCTTTTCTTCTTGCTTGTTCTCGTGGTTATTAACTACCCAAGTGAAATGTAGCTGATAAACAGATATCAGTATAAGTGCTATCGCAAAAAAACGAACCAGACCTTTAAGTTGCATATCAATTCTTATTTACGCTTAAAAATTAAGCCCGACAGAGTCGGGGCGGGCAAAGATAGGGATTTTGAGGTCAAAATATTTTTTCAAATACTGAATTTTCAGGGGGCCAGGGGGTAAAAATTCATCTGAACTTATTGCTCAACTTTTTTAACTTTGCACCAAATCTATACAACATGAAACTTTCTTCTCGTCTTGATCTGTTTGCTGAGCCGGAGACACTCAAAATGGCTAAATTGGGCAGAGAGCTCAGGGCAAAGGGGATTGATGTAATTGACCTTTCACTGGGAGAGCCAGATTTTGATACACCTGATCACATAAAAACGGCCTTAAAAAAGGCGGTAGATGATAACTACAGTCATTATACCCCAGTGGCAGGATACCCAGATCTTCGTGAGGCGGTATGTACTAAATTAAAGAGGGACAACAATCTCGACTATAAACCTGAAAATATCCTTGTTTCTACTGGGGCTAAACAAAGCCTTGCTAATGTTGTGATGGCTGTAGTTGATAAGGGCGATGAAGTGGTTATCCCTACCCCATATTGGGTCACCTACTCTGAAATTGTAAAACTTGCCGAAGGGAAGGTGGTGCTTGTTCGCACATCAATCGAAAACAAGTACAAAATCACTCCTGCTGAGCTTGAAGCGTCAATTACGCCAAAGACCAAGTTGTTTATGTTTTCTTCACCATGCAACCCTAGTGGGTCAGTATATAGTAGGGATGAGCTTGCGGCGCTTGCTGAGGTATTCAGGAAGTATCCTGATGTGTTGATCCTCTCTGATGAGATTTATGAGTATATCAATTTTGTGGGTAAGCATGAGAGCATTGCTCAGTTCGACGATATAAAAGAAAGGGTTATCATCATCAATGGGTTAAGTAAAGGGTATGCCATGACTGGCTATAGGCTTGGATACATCGCTGCGCATGCTGATATCGTAAAGGCCTGTGAGAAGTTGCAGGGGCAATACACCAGTGGTGCGAATGCTGTAACTCAGCGTGGTGCTATCGTGGCTTTAACTGGTGACCTTACTCCAAGTGTCCAAATGAATGTGGAGTTTGGCCGCAGAAGACAGCGTATGCTCGAATTGCTTAAAGCAATTCCAGGGATAGAAATTGCAGAGCCAGATGGGGCGTTTTATGTATTTCCAGTGACCACCGCCTATTTTGGCAAGAAGATTGGAGATGAAATCATTAAAGATGCCGATGACCTCTGTATGTATTTATTAAACACTGCACACGTTTCCACGGTTACTGGAAGGGCCTTTGGGGAGCCGAATTGTATCAGGATTTCTTTTGCCAACAGCATGGAGAAAATTGAAAATGCAATGGCAAGAATCAGCAAAGCGTTGGCTGATTTGTCTTAGTAGGTAGGTTATGGGGTGGAAGGATATTCTGTGGTTAGTAGCTGGAAACATTACGCGTTTGTGCTAAATGCGCTTTAACATATTGGTTATCAGCTATATCGTGGATATTCCCTTATATTGTGTCAATTCTATATCCTTACCAAGAACCAAGAACCTATCACATACAACTCTGGGTCTTATATGAAGAAATGCCTCTTATTCTTCCTTACAATATTTATTCAAGCATGTTTAGTGGGGCAGGTGCATGCTGATGCTACTTTCCATGATGGGGAGCCTATTGCTCCTCAACTTGAGATTGCTCAATCAATTCCATTTTCAAGCCCGCCTGCACCACCTTGTATCCCTAAGTATAACGCAGCCTTCAATGTTTTAATCCTGTACAATGCCTAGATGATAATGTATTCAGTTTTGAGAATATAACGGGTATTGGCGCCGTTACTTATCAATGGAATTTCGGCGATGGCCAACCATTTTCTGCAGTGCTTTCACCGTCACATCAATACAGCGGGGCTAAGGTTTACACAGTCACGCTTACTGTCAAAGATGATCTTGGATGTACAGATGCTTTTAGCAGCACAATTACGGTATATGAAAATCCTGCAACACCCGTGATTACGTTCCCATCTGGTGGAAATGTTTTTTGTGATGGTGGTTCGGTAATCTTAAATGCAGCTTTGGGCGGAACCCCTAATCCAACAATAGTTCATACATGGGCTCTTGGATCTAACGTGATTACTGAAGGGAACTCATGCACTGCAAAAACATCAGGTACCTATGTATTGATTGCTGAAAATTCTCATGGTTGCAGGGATAGTTCTTTAGGTGTTGTGGTAACGGTAAATGCTAATCCAGCTAAACCTTCACTTGCAGTTGCATCTGGCGATGAACTTGAATTTTGCCAAGGCGATAGTGCCCTGCTGGAAGTTAGTTCGCCCGCTCCTGGAAGCAAGTACTCATGGTATTTGTCTTCTGCAAATGCTCCTGATCTAATTCTGGGTGCCACATCAAGTGATTACAAGGTTAAAGCACCCAACAATATGGTAGGGATGCCCATTACGAGAAGCTATATCGTTAGGGTGGAGAATGATAAAAAGTGTTTGTCCCCATTTTCTGATCCCATCGCCACAGTTGTTAAGCCAACACCGATCGTTTCCCTCGCTACCAAAAATGGCTTACTTACTTTTTGTGAAGGAGAGTCAATCATCTTAAAAGTTACTTCCCGCTATGGTGAAAATTTCTATCAATGGTTGAATGATATCAACCCATGCGCTTCAGGTCTAGATTCACTTTTTACTTCAACGTCTTCCGGTACATTTTCAGTCAATGCTACCAATTCATTCATGTGCTCTGTAAAGAGCAATTCACTTCAGATTGTCTCCTTTAGCCTTCCAGCTGTTCCGCTGGTTTACTCCGACGATGACATTCCAGAGGTATTGATTGACGGGGCGATTAATATTTGTCCAGAAACTTCAGTGAAATTAAAGACCGCTTTATTCCCTTCTGCAGTGTATCAATGGTATAAAGATGGAGAGCCTCTCAATAATGGAGGATTGAATTTCCTTGTGGCTTCAACCATCGGCAAGTATAAGGTAAACATCTCCGTAAATAGTTGTACGTCTACTTCCAATGAAAAAGTAGTTGGACTCCTCCCTTCTCCAAATGGTACCTTGCTTGCACCTTCGAGTAATATTATATGCAATGGATCAGAGCAAACACTAAATGCTTCTGGAGCTGCTGGCTATCAGTGGTTACTCAATGAAGTGCCGATACTGGGGGCGACTGAATCATCTTATAGTACGCCTACTCAAGGAGTGTATACTGTAGAATTTTCAACAGATAAGGGGTGTAAAAAAATGAGCTCAAACTATGTTAATCTTTCGCTGGTGCGAAAGCCAGGAGCAAAATTTACAAATGATTTGTTTTGTATAAACGCTACTTCCAAATTTACAAATCATTCAATCACCTCCAACAGTGGAACTGTTGAGTATCATTGGAAGTTCGAGAATGGAATGACAGATAATTCTATGCACACAACACATACGTTTCCTGTATCGGGACAGTATATGGTTTTATTAAAGGTTACTCCTGTTGCTTGTCCACAGTTGGCAGATTCAGCAAGGGTTAGTATTACTGTAGAGTCTGCAGAGGCTGGGATGACTTACACCCCAATAAGTTCAATGGTTGGCCACTCCCTGAGTTTGGTAGCCAGGCCCTTAGGAGATTTTTATGAATGGTCACCTGCTCCTGGATTCAACAGTCCCTACATTAGAATTCCCATCTTAACTACTCCTGAGAGAGAACAATTATACACCGTAAAAATTACGAGTAAGTCTGGCTGTCAGGTTGTAGACTCGCAGCTTGTTAGAATTTTTGACGAGCAGGATATTTTAGTTGCTGGTGGATTTACGCCAAATCGTGATGGAAGGAATGATAAGGTCTATCCAATTCTTATTGGCATTGCATCTTTTCAACATATAAAAATATTTAATCGCTGGGGAAATTTGGTCTTCCAAACATCATCAACTGACCCAGAGCAGGGATGGGACGGAACCTATCAAGGACAGCCTCAGCCAGCTGATACGTATACATGGGTTTTACGTGGTGTTGGAGATAATGGAAGAGAGATAAGGAAGTCTGGCTCAGTAATACTTATCCGATGAGGAATTGCAAGTTCATCATAATGATCCTTCTTTTAGTGCACTCATCGCTAAATACCAAGGCTCAGGATCCGCATTATTCTCAGTACTTCAACTCCCCACTAACACTTAATCCTGCATTCACAGGGTATTATGATGGCGTACATCGGCTTGCTACCAATTTTAGAAATCAATGGCTTAGTGCAGGGACTCCTTTTACAACAACTTCTGTAAGCTTCGACACAAGGCTGTTTCAAGGTAGATTGGATAAGAGTATGCTTGGTATAGGCGTTGTGTTGATGAATGACAGAACTTCCTCTGGTGCATACAATAGTAATTATGCCTCCTTGTCTGCCGCCTATCATCAATCGCTTGATGAAGAAGGGACTCAACATCTTGCAATTGGCTTCCAAGGAAGTATGGGTTCTAGAATGCTTGATTACAACCAAATATCTTTCACCTCTCAATTTTCTAGCCGGGGGTTCGATCTTTCTCTTTCTAATACAGAAGACTTTATTACACAAAGGGCGGTATACAATGATATTAATGTTGGAGCGATGTACAATTATCTCAAAGACCGCAAGCGGATTTTTCTTGGCACTTCACTATATCACATTAATCAGCCAAGGATGACTTTTCTAGGTAATGATGCATATACATTGCCTAGTCGTTTTACTGTGCATGGTGGATCTTCTTTTCTAGTTGGAGTGAAAGGGGAGCTTTATTTATCTGCACTCTATATCAAGCAAGGAGTCGCCACCAAGACAGTTGTTGGAGCAGCTTATGGAGTTAGTCTACAGGAAAGGAACGATGAAAATGTATTCTACCTAGGACTGTTCTATAGGAGCAAAGATGCCATCTATCCTTATATTGGATATTTATTTAATGATCTCCAGATCGGGATTAGCTACGACCTGAATACATCAGGGATTCAGGATAGCAGCAGAAGGAATCGCAGTTTTGAACTCTCTGTTAAATATCATTTTTTTGATCCCAATGTGGCTAGAAAAGCAATGCCCTGGAACTAGTTTAGCCAATGGTGATATCATTTCAGCTTCTTCTTTATGTTAGCCTGCCCATCTAGGAAGGTTTAGTTTAAACTTTGATATATCCTTTTTGTATTGTTGGGATAACCCAATTGGGTATATAGTGATGCTTGACATTCATCAACGTGTATGTGATTTACTAGGGTAAAAAAATGTGAGGTAAACTTCCCCTGCGGATTCTCTTTTTGTATATTTGATTCGTTTAGGTTGTAGATGTCCTTAGGGCACTCGCAACTTGATTTTCCATCAGTAATTAAAAACTTGAGCGCTATGTCAAAAAAAGTTGTAACACTTGGTGAGATTATGCTTCGATTGTCTACACCTGATTTCAAACGATTTGTTCAGGCAGATGCCTTTGACGTAACTTATGGTGGTGGCGAAGCCAACGTTGCAGCCGCCTTATGTAACTACGGTCTTCATGGTACGTTTGTGACCAAGGTGCCCAATAATCCAATTGGTCAATCTGCCATCAACCACCTAAGAAGATATGGCGTGGACACACAGTTTATTGCTAGAGGTGGTGATAGACTTGGTATTTATTTTCTTGAAACTGGCGCATCTATGCGTGCGTCTCAGGTAGTATACGATAGGGCTGGTGCTTCAATTGCAGATGTTGATGCTTCTGAATTTGATTTCGATAAAATATTTGATGGGGCAGATTGGTTCCACACAACTGGTATTACACCAGCACTTTCAGATAAGGCAGCAAGGCTCACAGAGGCTGCACTAAAGGCTGCAAAAGCTAGGGGGATAACAACCAGCATTGATCTTAACTACAGAAAAAAACTGTGGAGTAAAGAGAAAGCAAGGGAAGTGATGACCCAACTTTGTCAGTATGTGGATGTATGTATTGGCAATGAAGAAGATGCAGATACAACGCTAGGATTCAAGGCAAAAGATACTGATGTAACGAAAGGGGAGTTGGATCTTGATGGGTTCAAGGACGTGTTCAAACAAATGAAAGCGAAGTTTGGTTTCAAATACATCGCTTCTTCCCTTCGCGAAAGCCATAGTGCAAGTGATAACGGATGGAGTGCGCTCGTTTATGATGGAACCGAGTTTTACCACACAAAGAAATACAATGTGCGTATTGTTGATCGTGTGGGAAGCGGTGATAGTTTTGCGAGTGGATTAATCTTTGGATTGGTGACGGGAATGGCAATGCCTGAAGCTGCTGAATTCGGTGTTGCTGCAAGTGCAATTAAACACACTATCCCTGGAGATCTAAATCATGCGACATTAAGCGAAGTTAAAGATTTGATGAAGGGCGACGGAAGTGGTAGGGTTCAACGTTAATCCTCAAAAGAGAAATATGATTATAGATACCTGCTCAAATTTATTAACCTATCATGCGGTTCATCCATTGTTTCCTAAGGCATTTGAGTACATTAAAAGCCTAGATCTTAAATCTATCGAATCAGGGAAGTATGAGATCGATGGCGACCAACTAAGGGCGATTGTTTCAAGTAAAATTGGAATGAAGCCTGAGGAATCTATGGCAAAGTTTGAATGTCATAACCAGCATATTGACATCCAGATTTGCATTGGTGGACTTGAAACATTCGGCTGGAAACCAAGGGAGAAATGCACTGATCCGCGTGGCGAATACAATGCGGAAAAGGATGTTCTTTTTTATAACGATAAGCCTGATATGTTTTTTCAATTGACCGATGGTCAATTTGCAATCTTCTTTCCTGAAGATGTCCATGCGCCAATGATAGGGGATGGAGAAATTAAGAAAATTGTTATTAAAGTTAAATTACACACATGACGAGTTCTAAAATTGTATTGGATGCAATTGTTGCACAGGGAATGTTACCCTTATATTTCAATGCCGATGAAACAGTAAGTGTTGAAATATTGAGGGCTTTATACAAGGCTAATGTTAAGGCCGTAGAGTATACAAACCGCGGAGAGGCTGCCCTCTCAAATTTCAAAACACTTGTAGCAATTCGCAATGCTGAAATGCCGGGATTGCTTCTTGGCATAGGAACTATAAAAAATCTTGCTCAAGCAAGTGACTATCTTGAAGCGGGGGCCGACTTTTTGGTCAGCCCAGGATATATCCCCGAAGTGGCTGCCTATTGCGTATCCCATGATATCTTTTTTGGTCCTGGATGCATGACGCCAACTGATATTATTGCTGCAGAAAATGCAGGCATTAAATTCATTAAGCTGTTTCCTGGGAATTTGCTCGGCCCTGAGTTTATGAGCAGCATCAAGGAGATATTTCCCAAACTTGTATTTATGCCAACTGGTGGTGTAGACACTACAAAAGAAAGCATTGAAGCCTGGTTCAAGGCTGGAGTAAGTGCAGTGGGCATGGGCAGTAAGCTGGTGAGCAAGAAACTTATGGAAGCTCGAGATTATGCTGCCATTGAGCAATCTGCTGCAGATGTATTGTCATTGATTAAGTCCATCCGTAGCTAATCATGTCAAGGTGTATTTTTTTACTTACTTTCCTAATAAGCATAATGGTGCAA
>CAIXLY010000092.1 GCA_903920455.1 uncultured bacterium
ATCATGATGATTCTAGGAGGAGCTATCATCCCCCCAATGCAAGGAGCAATTATTGACATGGAAATTAGCAGAGATCCTTCAGTTCATACCTTTACACAGCTATCGTACATCGTGCCACTAATTTGTTTTGCATACCTAGCTTGGCATGCACTCCAAACAAAAGCTGTGCTAGCAAAACAGGGCTTAGACGTTGACGCACAGGTAGAAGCAAGCCACTAAAAAACTCAATTAATTTGTACCTTTAGCAGCCACTTAAGAAGTGGCTGCTAACATTAAATAAATGAAAAACTCATGAGTGCAAACGCTCCACTGGCTATAGGAATTGACATCGGCGGTACTGGAACAAAATTTGGAATTGTCGACAGAAATGGAAATGTGCTTTTTTCTGGTGAAATATCAACCAAGCAACACAAGGATATTGAGTCTTTCATCAACGACCTTTACACTAACCTCTCAGTACTTATAGATAAGGCTGGTGGAATCGGACGGTTCAGTGGTATTGGCATGGGCGCCCCGAACGGAAACTACTACACAGGTACAATTGAATATGCAGCCAATCTCCCTTGGCAAGGCATCATTCCAATTGCCAAACTCATGCAGGATAAATTTAATATGCCTGTTACACTCACCAACGATGCAAACGCGGCGGCAATTGGAGAAATGATGTATGGTGCCGCAAAAGGCATGCGCGATTTCATTATGATTACCCTTGGCACTGGAGTTGGAAGTGGCATTGTTGCAAATGGACAAGTAATTTATGGCCATGATGGATTTGCAGGTGAGCTTGGGCATATGATTATTATCCCTGATGGAAGATTACATGCAGGAACTCTTAAGCGCGGTTCCTTAGAGAGCTACGCTTCCGCAACCGGGGTAACACTAACTGCAATTGAGTTTCTAGAAAATAGCAAAGAAGAGAGCTTGTTAAGAAATATTGATAAAGAATCCATCGATTCAAAGGCTGTTTACGATGCAGCAATTAAAGGAGATAAACTGGCACTGGAAATATTCGAATTCACAGGCAAGATGCTTGGATTAGCCCTTGCTAATGCAGTTATGTTTAGCAGTCCTGAAGCGATTATACTATTTGGCGGACTCACCAAAGCGGGAGATCTAATTCTCAAGCCTACCAAAAAACATATGGAAGACAACCTCATTCAGGTGTTCCAAAATAAAGTAAAAATTCTAATCAGCCATTTGAAGGAATCAGACGCCGCCATTCTTGGGGCAAGTGCATTGGTATGGGAAAAAAATTAATAAGCAATCCTGCTTTAAAACGCGGATTCAATTGACTTTAAGAAAATCACTAAAGAGATAAAGCCTTTCTTTCTGTCTCCCATAGTTTTCTACCATAGCCAGGGAAAACATGCTTTTCACTATGGTATGATGACCTAACCAAAGGTCCACTTTCAACATAATCAATTCCTAGATTGTAGCCAATTTCCTTGTACTCCATGAATTCGTCTGGATGAACGAAACGTTGAACAGGGAGATGCTTTCGGGTGGGCTGAAGATATTGCCCTATTGTAACTACATCAATTCCATTTTCAGCAAGGTTGCGCAAGGTTTGAATCACCTCTTCCTTTTTCTCGCCAAGCCCGAGCATGATGCCCGATTTGGTTCTCATTCCACCAGTCTTTAGTTTCCGCAAGACCTCCATGCTCCTCCAATACTTTGCTTGGATACGAACTTTTCTGGTAAGTTGTTCTACCGTTTCTATGTTATGCGACACCACTTCAGGTGCAGCATCTATAATTCTTTGTATCTGGTCGTCAATGCCCCTAAAATCAGGAATAAGGGTTTCCAAGGTTGTCTCTGGATTCAATGATTTAACTGCCTTGATGGTATTGCTCCAGATAATACTACCCCCGTCAGCAAGTTCATCACGATCCACTGAAGTAATTACAGCATGCTTTACTTTCATCAAATGAATGGCTTCCGCTACACGCTGAGGCTCATCCCAATCAACGGCTTCTGGCCTTCCTGTGGCAACTGCACAAAAACCGCAGCTTCGTGTGCAGATATTACCAAGAATCATAAAAGTTGCAGTTCCTGCACCCCAACACTCTCCCATGTTTGGGCAATTCCCACTCTCACAAATGGTATGCAATTTATGCGTATCCACTAGAGAGCGCACATGACGGTATCCCTCTCCAATGGGCAGCCTTACACGAAGCCAGTCTGGTTTTTTTTGTACTAAACTAGGGACGCACCCTACTGCATCTTGATCACTCATGAGAAAAATAAAGGGTAAAGTTACATCACTTCCTGTTACCAAAAACCAATCCTATATAACCTGTTGGAAAGAAAGATTTTCCCTCCACATCAACCATTTGTACAACCTTCTGTGAATAATAATCAAACCCAAAACCAAACTCAATGGCAGAGACCGAATGGTTGAATCTTCCCCAATCAAATCTGAGTCCAGCCTTTGCATATCCACCCGGAATAAACTTCATTTCATTCCACCCATTTTTCAATCCGGTTCCACCAATAATGGTAGTGGGATCAAGAAACTGATCATGATCAGCCTCTGAATATTTTAATGTTACAATACCTTGATCGGTATTGAATTGCATGTAATAGGGCCTAGCAAGCCCAGCAGAGAAACCCCCTATAAAAACACCATACACTCCAACACCATTTTTGTTTCCTTTGCCACCAATCATAATCTGTTGCCCTACACCAAGCCTTGCCTGATAAAAAATATTTTGTTTGCCATACACAAAAGGTTTGTTGATGAAGGTAAACCCAAAGCTGGATTCAGCACTGGTTTGTTTTTGCTCCTTAACATGTTGTTTCTCGCTCAGCTCAAATTGTAAAATGTTTGTTTTGTAAGGCGACTTCACTTTTCCCTTTTCAAACATGATACCATATCCATCATGATTCATTTTTAGTCCAAATATGGTATGCTTTGAAAATGAAGCAATACCCTCTTCTTCCTGGCGAATGATGTCATTGATACGAATGCGTTTGTCAGTTTTTTCCTTGAGTTTTCTTTCCATCCTTGGGTCGGGGATTCGCTGAGCCAAACAGACTTGAAATAAAAAGGAAGATAAAAATAGAAATGCTATATGTTTAAACATAGTATGTATATGTTATGTAAATTTATATAAAAAAAAATGACATCCACAGTATCTTATTGCGGCGAACTTAGAACTTTAGCAACCCATTTGCAATCAGGATCTACATTTGAGACAGATGCCCCTACAGACAACCAAGGTAAAGGAGAGCGGTTTTCTCCCACAGACCTCATTGGCACCTCACTGGCGGCCTGTATGTTGACCACAATGGCAATTAAGGCCAAAGATCTAGAGGATAAACTCAAGGGAGCAGAAGCTAGCACGGAAAAGATGATGACCTCCTTGCCCAGAAAAATAGGTGGTATAAATATACGATTCAACTGGACAGCCGGAGTGAATTTTACGGATGAAGAAAAAAAGCGGCTTGAAGATATTGCATGGTCATGCCCAGTGAAAGAAAGTATTCATCCCTCCATCCAACTTCATGTAGATTTCAATTGGGCCAAGTAATCTCAAGGCCGTGGGCACATTGTTGGCATAGTCCTTGACTACAAAACCGTTGATTCAGCTCAAGCAAAGACTGAGATTCAAATGCAGTATTGGAAAGAAACCCAGCTTCAGAAAATTGATCAAGAATGGAGTTGGACTCTGACTTTAAGCCTTGCATCCATTCCATTGCTTTATCGTTGTATACTTTGTTACCGATTGACCTTGAATAAGCTACCAGTAATGGCACTGCCACATTGATAATTAAACTTTGGATTAAGGTGCTTCCAGTTAATTTGACTTGACGTGGTCCAAGGGTATCAAATGTTGAATGGGTTTCCCAGTAAGTGCTGATTCCTGTCCTTAAAAATACACTGAGATCTGAATGATATTGGGCCTCAATAATATATCTAAAAATATGTTGCCTCTGGTGATACAAATAGGCAAGCTGTGAAAGCCGAATGGTTGGAAAATTATTGGGCCTCATACGAAGAAAGTATAATGGATTGGCAATACCCACTAGTCCGAATTTCTTTTTTATCAATTTGTAAGACGCATTGAGGCGATGAGGATATTCATCTCGCCATGGTTGTTCAAGCAATCCTGATTGCCCAAACAACAACGCCTCCAACATATGCAAATCATTTTTATAGGTGCGGATGAGATAAAAAGGAATTGATTTTGCCAGCGCATAAAATGAATCGGCATTAACGCGATAACCAAATCCCTTAACCATCAACAACCAAGCAGCAGAATCCCAGTCGCCTCTATACAAATCAAGACAGTC
>CAIXLY010000093.1 GCA_903920455.1 uncultured bacterium
GATGCCAAAATGGAAAATCCATTCCTAGAAGGGAGTCTCGAGCGGTTGTTTTATTCAAAGAATTATATCGATACCGTCCAGTGGCATTTGGAAGATATCATTCGCGATACGCAAATAGATCCATTAGCAGCGCTTACATTAAAGCGAAGAATAGACAAATCAAATCAGGACCGTACTGATCTTGTAGAGCAAATCGACGATTACTTTCTATCGCTTTACAAAAATATTGATGTAAGCGATACTGCAACACTAAATACGGAAAGTCCAGCCTGGGCAATTGACCGTTTGTCTATACTCATGCTCAAGATTTGGCACATGAATGAAGAGGTGCTGAGGGCTGACGCAAATGATGACCACAAGCAAAGATGTAATGCTAAGCTTCAGATATTATTTGAGCAGGAAAAAGATCTCTCCAACGCTATTGATGAATTGATTGAAGATATAGCGTCTGGAAAGAAAATAATGAAAGTATATAGGCAAATGAAAATGTACAATGACCCTTCATTGAATCCGGTATTGTACAATTCCAAATAGCATGATTCAGAATACCCCAAGAGAAAAAATATTGGTCATGCGCTTCTCTGCGTTAGGTGATGTAGCGCTTACAGTGCCTGTACTCAAAGCGTTTCTTGATTTTAACCCCGACAAGGAATTGGTCATGTTGAGTAATCAGCAGCTTTCTGGTTTATTTGAAGGCATCGAAAGACTAAATTTTATTGGAGCTGATTTGAAGAAAGAGCACAAGGGGATTATTGGGGTATTTAGAATTTTCAATATGGTCCGAACGCAAATTGAATTTTCTACTGTGGTAGATCTTCATAGCGTTGTTCGCACCTATATTCTACGCTGTCTTTTTACAGTACTTAAAAAATGGACTGCTGGAGTGAAGAAGTCGAGGTTTGAAAATTTTGCACTAACCCGAAAAGAAAATAAAATTTTTCGTCCATTGCCGCATGCTACAGAGCGGTATATCAAAGTTTTTGAAAGTTTAGGATTTGGTGTTGCGCACTTGTCGTCCGGGCCAGATCAAATAATATCCAAGCCCATAAAGGTCAGCCCTAAGCTAAAAATTGGTTTTGCTCCATTTGCCAAGCACAATACCAAAATGTACAACCTTGATAAGTTCAAAGAGATTGTAAGGCATTTCGACAAGAAGCCGTATCAGCTATATTTTTTTGGAGGAACGGTAGCTGAAAAACTATTAATTGGTGGCTGGGAAAAGGAGTTTAAGCAGGTCAACCCTCAGCATCATGTGAAGGGCTTCAAACAAGAATTGGAACTCATGCAGGAAATGCAGGTTATGGTTACAATGGATTCAGCAAATATGCATTTAGCCTCTTTGGTAAATGTTCCCGTAGTTTCCATTTGGGGCCCAACCCATCCCTATTCAGGATTTTATGGATTACATCAAAATCCACTGCATGCTGTTCAGGTCAACATCTCTTGCAGGCCCTGCTCCGTATTTGGAAATAAATCATGCTGGCGAGGCGATCATGCCTGCATGGATCAGATTACACCAGGCATGGTTATTGAAAAGGTAGAGGGGTTATTAATGGATCAGCAGCCTTAGCTTTTTGCGAGCAGCATTAGACCTCCAGTGGTTTCCGAATTTGGGAAAAATCCTTCAGTTTTTGCTCTTCAAGCCCTTAAAGAGATTTGTAACATTCCCAAACCAACAACTTCTTGCTAAATTTGTTATTGAAATACAACCTACTATATGATTAAGACAGGAAATATTACCGTGAGCATTTATACTGAGATGACTCCCAATCCGGAGACCATGAAATTTGTGGCAAATAAGCTTCTTTATCCAGGCAAAAGTGTTGATTTTCAAGATATTGATGGGGCAAAGCCTTCTCCCTTGGCAGTTGAGTTGTTCAGCTTTCCTTTTGTTAAGAGCGTATTTATCGCTAGTAATTTTGTTACGCTTACGAAAACTGTAGAAACGGATTGGGAAGACATCAAACCCTCAATACGCCAGTTTTTGAAAGATTATCTCGAAGATGGCAAAGTTGTTGTTAACGAGGATGAGCTTCCAGTTGCCCAAGCAACAGACGGAAACATTGTACTCTCTGAAGATGGTGATGTTGTAAAGAGAATCAAAGAATTGTTGGAAAATTATGTAAAGCCTGCTGTTGAGATGGATGGTGGCGCTATCCAATTCAAGAAATTTGAGGATGGGGTAGTGACCCTTATGCTTCAAGGAAGTTGCAGCGGATGCCCTTCATCCATGATTACACTCAAATCTGGTATCGAAGGGATGATGAAGCGCATGATTCCTGAGGTAGTGGAAGTTGTTGCTGAAGCGGAATAATCTTGCGTCAAGCATAAGGATTGAGTCTGTTTAATCCTGCAATACTTAGTGCTTGCCCTCAAATGTATTCATCGATCCGTACACTCCGAATACCTTTCCGAGCACAAAGTCGAACCAACGCTGCGGTAGCACACCCTTGAAAAATGGCATTGCATACACTAGCCAAGGCATGCGTGCAAATATCTTGTCCTTTTCTATTGCCCTTATGATACCCTTCGCCACCCGTTCGGGCTTGAGCAATGGTATTATTGGGGATTTTACTCCTTTAAACATTCCAGTATCAATATAATAAGGGGTGATGGTGCTCACCTTGACGTTTGTCATTGACTGCTCAAGTTCCATTCTCAGGGTTTCACTCCAGCCAATTAATCCCCACTTACTGGCTACGTAAGCGGATAGCTTGGGGTGGGATGCCATGCCTGCTGCAGAAGCAATATTCACAATATGGCCTTTTTTTCTTTCAATCATTCCTGCCAATATCGATTTCGTGAGGTACATGCAGGCGTTTAGATTGATGTTGATTGTTGTTTCAATTTCATCATCTGAATGGTCAATGAATAATTTTCCTGTAACTACCCCCGCATTGTTGATCAGGACATCTAAATGATCACAGGCAGACTTAATTTGCGTTGAGGCTTCTTGGATTGAGGATCTTGATGCAAGATCTACATGAATAAAACTTGCTGTCACCCCTTTTTGATTAAGCTCCTCCGCAAGAAGCTTCCCTGAGTGATCATTGATGTCTAGTATAAAAATATGATTTGCCTTTTTTTCTCCACATAGTCTGGCCAGGAGGCTACCAATTCCCGAAGCTGCTCCTGTAATAACTATATTTGAAGACTTGATATTGCTCATTGTATTGGCAATTTAGATTTTACTTATCATATTTTATCATGAGCCCTTTAGAGATTCTTGAAATTATTGCAGTTGTCTCTGGGATTGCTTCAGTCTGGTTCTCTTCAAAGGAAAGTATTTGGGTATATCCCATTGGCCTTTTCAATACCGTTATTTATGTCTATCTCAGTTTTAAGGGAAGTCTCTTTGGTGAGGCCAGTGTAAATTTATTTTATACCATCATGAGTATTTACGGCTGGTATAATTGGTTGCGCAGGGGGGCTAATCTACAATTTATTGTGAACATTAGTTATTCTTCTAAGAAAGATTGGGGCATTCAGCTGTTATTTTTTCTTTCTGTATTTGCAGTAATTTATTTCTCGCTTTCATTTATCAAGAATGCATTTGCTGCAGGCACGATACCCTGGGCAGATGCACTTGCTTCAGCATCCGCGTTTACAGCCATGTTATTAATGACAAGAAAAAAAGTTGAAAGTTGGATATGGTGGCTTGTTACCAACATTATTTCTATTCCATTATTTTACGCAAAAGGATATACGTTAACAGCCATTTATTATATCATACTTCTTGCACTTGCAGTAGTTGGTTTACAAGAATGGAGAAAAAAAGCCAATGAACAATCAATATCCTGAAAGGCTTATCAAAATCGTTGCAATTGGTCCAGAATCCACTGGCAAGAGTACGATCTGTGCTCAGCTTGCAACACATTTTTCTACGGCATGGTGTCAGGAATACGCAAGGGAGTATTTGCATCAACATGGTACTAATTACACATTTGATGACTTGCTTAATATAGCAGAGGGACAGTTGATTCTTGAAGATGATTCAGCAAAGGAGGCCATTAATCTTTTCAATCAACATCAATTTTCTAACTCACCAATCATTTTCATTGATACAGATATGTATGTGATGAAAGTCTGGTGTGAATTTGTTTTTGGGAAATGTCATCAACGAATCCTAAATGAAATTGCCGAAAGAAAATATGATGGTTATCTTTTGTGTAAGCCGGATATACCATGGACTGAAGATGAGCTTCGAGAATATCCTGAATTAAATACAAGAGAAAAATTATACGGGAATTACCGAGATCTTCTCATCAATCAGCAGGTGCCATGGACTGAGGTTTCGGGAAACGATCCTAAAAGGACCGAAAATGCCATAGCATGGGTTGAGCAATTGGTTCAATCGCTAAATCCTAAACAATAGCGTAACAATCATTTTTGTATGGCGACTATCTTGCCTCGTCTTTCCAATCAGGCCTTAAGAATCCTTTTTTATGCTCTTTGGGCATTGCTAAGTCTTCTTCAGGCCTGGGGTACAGAACTATTTGACGATGAGGCTTATTATTGGGTTTACTCCCAATTTCTTGATTGGGGTTATTTTGATCACCCGCCTGTTATCGCTGTGCTTATCAAGATGGGGACTTGTTTATTTCCTGGTGAATTTGGTGTGCGGTTCTTCATCGTTGTGATGGGTATTGTTGCATTGTATCTTTTAGAGCATCTCACAAAGCCCAAAGACCTGAAATTGTTCTATGCTATCATATTGAATATTGCAATTTTGCAGATAGGCGGAATTATAGCAGTGCCTGACATCGCATTGTTTTTTTTCACGGTATTATTTTTCATTACCTATCAACATTATCAAGAAAAAAGTGGACTCTTTCAGGCAATATGGCTATCGCTTACTATTGCATTGTTGTTATACAGCAAGTACCATGGTATTCTGATCATATTGGCCACACTGCTATCTAATATCAGATTGTTGAAGCGTCCAATGACTTGGTTGGTTGTTTTCCTATCTCTTTTGTTCTTTTTCCCACATATTCTTTGGCAGATGAAACATGGTTTTCCCTCCATAATGTATCAGCTACATGGATGGGTTTCTCCCATATATAAAATTTCATTTACCACTGATTATTTGCTTGGCCAATTGTTGATTGCAGGCCCCTTGCTGGGGTGGTTATTTATTTGGTCGGCCTTAAGAAAAAAGCCTGACGGGATGTTGGAAAAGGCCATGATGTGGTCAATTATAGGCGTTTATGTTGTGTTTTTAATCAGTTCATTTGGGAAGCGAACTCAGGCAAACTGGACAATACCTTTAATCGCCCCATTAATTCTTCTTTCTTATCGGTATCTGATAACAGACGAAAAAAAAGCAAGATGGGTTTATTCGGCAGTTCCATATTCCCTTGTGTTGATATGCATTGCTAGGCTATATATGTTTCTTGATATTACCCCGTATAAATTTATTCCTAAAGATGAATTTCATGGCAATAAGCAATGGGTTTTGGATGTTCAGAAAAAAGCCGCTGGGCGTTCTGTTGTTTTTACAAACTCCTATCAACGGCCATCTAAATATTGGTTCTATAGTGGAGACACCTCTTTCTCAGTCAATGGCTATACATACCGACAAAACAATTATAATCTCTGGCCTTTAGAGTCCAGACTTCAAGGAAAAAAAGTCATGGCTGTAGGATCAATGAATCCTAATCTTGCTGAAGACTCGATAATGTTCCCTCGGTTGAAACTTGCCATAACATATATCGATTCTTTTGATTCGCATTCACAAATAATGATTGAGCAGGAAGATGATTTATTCCTAGACGCTAATGGTATATTGAATGCAAGACTTTTGTTTAATTCAACTTCAAGTTCCGAACTCGGAAGAGCAATAAAGCAGCATCCTGAATTGATGTTGATTATTTATCAACAAGACGAGAAAGAATCCATTATAATAAATACTGGTCAGCAATTAACTGAAGAAGCCGCAAAAGGACTTTCTATAAAAGTGCAACTGCCAAAGATGACTGAAAAGAAATATTTCGTCAGGTGGGGACTTTCAAATTCTTTGCACGCCCCAACAATTAATAGCAGGATATATAAAATGGTGAATTAGGGCTTAATAATTTTTTGAATATCAGTATCTGATCCGAGGTTGCTCATTTGCCTTAGGACCCATGGGTATTTAATTGAAACATACCTCGAGAGTGGCTTGACGCTATGTTTAATTGGGTTATTCAAGCTTGCCGCAATCATCGCTGCTTCAGATCTGGTGAGCTTAGATGCGGGGTGGTTAAAATATTTTTTTGATGCCGCCTCAATTCCAAATACACCTTTCCCCATTTCAGCTTCATTAAGATATACCTCAAGTATTCTTTTTTTACCCCAAATTATTTCAATCATAAAAGTAAAATAGACTTCGAGTCCTTTTCTTAGCCAACTTCTGCCTTGCCATAAAAAAACATTTTTTGCTACTTGTTGACTAATGGTTGATGCCCCACGAACGCGTCTTGGCTTTTTTTTATTGTAGGCCAGCGCTTTTTTAATGCTCTTGATGTCAAATCCATTATGGTCTGGAAAAGATTGGTCCTCGGAAGCCATCACGGCAAGTTTTGCATGCTGAGAAATTTTATTCATCGAGACATGCGTTCTGCTAAAGCCATTGCCCCTGATAATGCTTGATACCTGTGTAATGGTTATTGGCGGGCCAACGAACTTTAAAATAATAATGTAAAGGAGGTGCGATACAAATAGGTAAAGCAGAATCTTTTTAATCAGAGCAAACAAGTGAAGTTATTTTAAGGGTATATATTGAAGATAATATCGATTTCCCAATTTGATTGTATTTTTATGGAGTCTATTTAGCAAATAGCCCACCAGTGCCACGCCGCCAGAAATTGCAAGTGTCTGGCCTTCAATTGGCTGTTTAAGGTATGCCGAATTTACCGTATGAAGAATTGCATAGGCGGTTCCTCCAAACATGAACAGCACCCCATTTTTTATGAATCCAAATCCTTTCGATGGCTTAATAATTTCACGCACCTCGTTAATATGGTATCTAGATAATCCTACCGATATAGTATCCCAAAATGTACCTCCCAAGCTAGTGTATACTGAACGCTCTTCATACGTGTTGATATATATGCTGTCTTTGTTGATTTTTTTTATCGAGCCCTTTACATTCAATCCTGCGCTGCTGATAAAATGAATTGGTGTGCCAACAACATAGGTTTTAAGGGTTGTTTCAGGCCCTTTTTTTAAAACAATCATATCTGATCCTTGGGCACAAAGGGTTAGCGGCCCTCTGAATAGAATCATCAGTAAAAAGACAAAAGTTAAACTGATGTTTTTCATTTTATTGATTTAGAAAATAGACGCTATAGATAATTGCAGCACCAAAGAGAATTAATATCCCTCCAGAAATCTTATTGATGATTCGAATATTATGTGGAGTAAGACTATGTCTTACTCTTGCTGCGAGCATTACCTTCATAATGTCTGCCAGCATATTAATCAATAGGCAAATGCCAAATATTAAAATTCTTTCAGCGGCTGAATGTGAAGCTGCAAAAGCAGTAGCATTGATCAGCCAAAAAAGCATTACGCTTGGGTTGAGGGTATTGATTAGAAAGCCAGACATGAATGCTTTTGTAAATGCTTTCTTTCCAAACTGCACAAGCAACATATTTTTTTCTTCGCCGAAGTATACCTTTTTGAAAAAAAGGTAATATACCCCCAGCGAAATCACAAACACCGCACCTGTATATCCAATTGGTTTCTTAAACTCGAGGGCATCCATCACAAGCGATGAAAACATATTGCTGATAACGACCAATATGATGTCGCTCATCCATACACCTCCAACAAAGCTAAAGCCACCTTTGTGGCCATTATTAATACTTTGCTTTAGAATAGTAAATATCACCGGTCCAACAGAAACCGCCAATATCAACCCTAGTCCTACCCCTTTAATTATCGATTCAATCATCTCAGCTGTTTTAGAATCTTACACCAGATCTGTTTTAACAAATGCCTTCCACTCTTCATAAAGCTCGCCCTTCATCACTCTTGGGAATTTATGCTGGCCGCCTAGCTTGCCCTTTTTTTCCATGAATTCCATGAACATTTTTTCTGGGAGAACATCAAGTTGGATTTCCTTCAGTGCAGTCTTTCTTTCAACTAAATAATCATCATTTAGCTCCTTTAGCGAGTTGTCAATCAGTGTAGTTAAATCGACAACATCTACCTTGTCGTCTGTTCCTATGAACCAGTGATGGCCAAAAGACCCATTGATAGGGACACCTGCCACAGTAAATTCTGTAATCGAAATATTTAGTTTTTCTGATGCAACCTGAATGGCTTTATTCATGTTGTCTACACTTAAATGCTCTCCAACAAGGTTAAGAAAATGTTTGGTTCTGCCAGTGATGATAATTTCAGATTTTTCCTTGTTCATAAATCTTATCGTATCACCAATAAGGTATCTCCATGCCCCAGCAGATGTGCTGATGAGTAGTGCATAATCTTTGTCTTCTGTTACTTCATCAATTAATAGTGAAGTTGCATGTTCATGGAGGTTTCCATCATCATCAAAGTTTTTCTCATCAAAAGGGACAAACTCAAAGAAGATATGCTCATTGAGTACGAGCTTCATTCCATCGGGATGTTGCCTGTCTTGGTAGGCTAAAAATCCTTCAGAAGCAAGGTATGTTTCGATATAGGTAATCGGCTTGCCCAAAAACTTTTCGAATCCTTTTTTATAAGGCTCAAAAGCAACACCACCATGACAGAAAAAGGCAAGGTTTGGCCAAATCTCATGGATGTGCTTTAGCTTGTAGCGTTCGATAATCATTTCCATGCACATCTGTATCCATGCGGGTACGCCAACTAGAAATCCAATATCCCAATTTGGGGCCTCTTCGACTATGGCTTCAAGTTTCTTATTCCAGTCCCTTGTCCGGGCAATTTTCTTACCCGGCTTGTAAAAAGGGGAAAACCAAAAGGGTGCTTTTTTTGCAGTGATACCACTGAGGTCACCCGCGAAGTACCCAGGACCTTTTTGAAGATCGGTGCTGCCACCAAGCATCAGGTATCCCTTGCCGATAGACTTGAATGAAATATTTTCATAATTTCTCAAGGAGAGTAATTGTTTGACCATAACAATCCTATTGCCCCTCATTAAATCATTGGTTATTGGAATATACTTGCTTGATGCCTCGGAAGTGCCAGAGCTTAAAGCGAAGTATTTAATCTTCCCAGGCCAACATACATCTTCGCTTCCAGTGAGTGTTAAATTCCACCATGCTTTGTATAAGCTGCTGTAGTCGAATGCAGGCACCAATTTTCTGAATTCCGTTGAGCTATCAGTTGATTTCAGTATTTCGCTAAACTTGAAATGCTTTCCAAAGTCTGTATGCCTTGCTTTTGTCAACAACTTTTTAAGCACTTTGGCTTGTTGTCGCTTAGGTGAATTCCTCGGTAGGCTTAGTGCCCGGGCAATTGATTTAGGCAGATTGAATTCTAAGAACCGCATAATACGCAAGGTACTGCATTTGTAATTTTTTAAATTTTTTATACTTTATATCAAGATCGGGCAATAGCATGGGCAGACTTGTTGACCAAGATTTTCTGCAAAGGATAAGTAGTTTGACCATATTACAGTGTATAATTAGCTAGCATTGATAAGATTATCAACATGAGCTCATTGATGCAGTGATTTGCAAATGCAATCTAATTGTCTTAGGTGAGAAATTGCTGCTCTTTTGAGGTATGTCATTGCGAACCTTCTAAGCTGAATATTGTTTTGCTTGAATGGAGCCTGAAGTAACAGCGTTTTTACAGCGTATTTTAAGAACCCTTTCTTTTGCCTTATTGTGGCTGTTAATTAATACAATAGCGGGACTCAAATTTCAATTGGCAATTGTTGATGGAACCCATACGCTCGGAACCATATTGTTTTATTGCTGGTTTTTTCTCAGCCTTTACGGTTTGTTGAGGTTGTATAAGTTTTGGTGGAAGAAGCACTTTTAGTATCTCCAGTTTATTTGATTACCTTTTTTACAATTGCAGGGTCATCGTCTTTTTGAATATGAATCCAGTACATTCCACTAGGTAATTTATCCGAAGGAATTACAATGAGGTCGTTACCCCTAAAGTTTCCAGCTCTTCGTCGATATACCAAAGCACCTTTTGAATCATACATGGAAACGAATAAAATGCCCTCGGTCATATTCTTTAGCAGCAGGCTAAATTCATTGCCAATAGGATTTGGGAAAATGGAGACATTGTCAACGCTGGAAAAAATCTCCGTTTTGGTCACGCTATTATCTGCCGATATCAATTTGAAGTTGGGGTCTATGATGGCACTGTCCGGAATAAATCCAATTCGAGAAAAATTAACCTGACCGTTTGCCACATGATCAATTACAATGGTGGTATCAAAGTATTTATTTTTAAAAAGTACTGGGACAGGCATTTCGAAGAAACTGACCGAAGGGTCTGATGTTTCTTGGCTTAGGGTAGTTTGTACCCAAGTTGTTCCTGCTGTTGCCCACTTTAGCGAATAGCTGGGGAAGCCCTGTCCATATAACCAATCTGAAAAAAACTCAGTAAGATTTCTCCCACTCTCTTTTTCATAATGAGCGATTAGGTCAGTGGTATTGGCAAAACCATAGGCTTTATCAGTCAGATAATTTCTTGTTGCTCTGAAGAAAACTGAATCACCAAGTTTCCAGCGCAGCATTTGAAGGATCCAGCCACCCTTGTTGTAGGTCAGTCTAGGATCAAAAATTCTTGAAAAATTAGAAGTATCATTGACGTATACAGATCCATTAGGCACTGATGCGATATAGTTGATCTGATTGCGAAAAAGATTTAGCACCTCATATTTAGGGTAATTTATTTCGGCACTCAGGTTGCTACAAAATACAGCAAAGCCTTCGTTTAGCCAGATGTCTTTCCACGAGCCACAGGTAACCAGATTGCCGAACCATTGATGGGCTGCTTCATGAACGATTAGTGTCTCGTCCATGTTCTCCATAAAAGAATTGGTTTGGTGTTCCATTCCCCCAGCGCCACTAAATTGTGTATGCCCGTACCGTTCTTTTATAAATGGGTAGGGGATAAATAAGTTATGCAGGAGTTGAAGAGTTCTTTTGGTGATTGGTGCAGCATTGATGAAGTCATCATAATATTCTGGATACACATGTTCCATCAGAGGCATCAAAGTGTTTCCCAATTCAACTTGGTCAGTTATAATCTGGTAGTTGGTCGCAGCGAAGGCGATAAGATAAGTTGCAATAGGATACCTGTGTTTCCATTGAGTTGTTCTTAGCCCAGTAGAGACAACTTCTTCAGCTAGTATCCCATTGCTTGAAGATGTGTATGCTTCTGGTGTGGTGATTGCAATATCTATCGAGTCAACCTTATCCAACAATCCGTTTTTACAAGGCCACCAATCACTTCCACCATAGGGTTGGCTAACAGTCCACATTACTGGAACATTAGCATGGGTAGCTGTTTGAAAGGATCCATTTCTATTGAATGAAGGAGGAGTTCCCTTGTAAAAAATTTCAACCTCATCTTTCGTATTTGGGTCTAGAAAGGCACCTAGGTTGACGATTACAGAATTGTCAAAAGGCCTATAGTGATTGATTTTTTGTGACCTAAAATGGATGCTATCAATTTTCAGTTCATCTGCAAGATCAAAAGTGATGATGTTTGTACGTTCTGTTATGGTGAATCCTGTTTTAACAGATCCCCTGATGTATCTGACACCTGGGTCAACCAGCCATTGGCAATGCAGGTAGTGGATATCAAAATTGCTAGAGGCTTTTGAGAAGGATATGCCTTCTAGCATAAGCTTTTGCCTAAGCGCTGCAGATTTCCCCTCAATGTCAGCCAAGACTTTATAAGAGCTGCTAATTTGTGCTTTTGGAAATAAAGCAAGTAGAACCAATAAGCTAAAAGCTATGCCTTTTGCAAGCGGAAGTGTAAAAATGGGACTAGTTGCTTTGTGCATGTTGGGGGTGTCGTTCTGCAAATTTACATAACCACCAAGACTTTCATTTACTTTTACTGTACAATGCAAGGATATAACCGAAATGATGTGGTTAATTTTTTGTCTAAACTCACTTTAAGGAAAAGTGGGAATGCCCTAAAATTAGTCTCATCTTACTACCTAAGCAGATTACTCGGTAAGCCAATAGTGTATGGCCTCCCTCTATCTATTTCAATTGAGCCAACAACTGCCTGTAATTTATCTTGTCCTGAATGCCCAAGTGGACTTAAATCCTTCACTCGTGATACAGGAAGCATCAAGCTTGATTTTTTTAGGGAAGCCATAGATTCCATGTACAAAGACTTGGCATATCTGATTTTTTACTTCCAGGGCGAACCTTTTTTGCACAAAGGATTTCTTGACATGGTGCGATATGCATCATCAAAAAAGATTTACACTGCAACCTCAACCAATGGACATTTTCTTACGGATGAAAAGGCAAAGGAAACGGTTGAAAGTGGCTTAGACAGGTTAATTATCTCTATTGATGGCGCCACTCAGGAGGTTTACTCCCAATATAGAATTGGAGGAAATCTTGAAAAGGTATTGGAAGGGGCCAAAAACATTGTAAAGTGGAAAAAGGCCCTTGGGAAAAAGCAGCCCTTTGTGGTTTTTCAATTGTTGGTTGTAAGGCCGAATGAGCATCAAATCAATCAAGTGAAAGCATTGGCAAGCGAAATTGGGGTTGACCAAGTCTGGTGTAAAACCGCACAGATTTATAATTATGAAAGCGACCCCAATCAATTGATTCCCACGTCGGGTAAATACAGCAGATACAAGCAAGATGGAAGCGGGAAGACTGTTCCTAAAAATAACATTTCGAATCATTGTTGGAAAATGTGGCATAGCAATGTGATAACCTGGGACGGGAAAGTGGTACCTTGTTGTTTCGATAAAGACGCAAAGCATCAACTTGGCGAACTTGGGGGGTTAACAATGAAGCAAATTTGGAACAGCAACAGCTATGCTAAGTTTCGTTCAGATTTAATGCGAAGCAGAAAAAATATTGATATTTGCGCTAATTGCAGCGAAGGACTTAAGGTCTGGAGCTGATCTCAATAGAATCAACTACTCATGACTCATTTCAACAATAGAATAAGACAGATTGTACTGTTGCTCGTGATTGCCTTTTTGGTTTTTCTGATTGTAAGAGAGCTGTATGTATTTTTGCCTGGGTTGATGGGGGCCCTGACTTTTTATATTCTTGGACGTGAGCGGTTTTTTGTGCTAACTGAAAAAAAAGGGTGGAAGCCAGGTCTTACATCGATCCTCATCATATTTTTTTTTCTAATCATCATTGCCGCACCTTTATATTATGCTGTCATGCTGGTTTCTCCAAAAATCAGCAATGTTTTTTCTCATACAGATGAGTTGATGATTGGCCTTCAAGCACTCTCTGCAAAGTTAAAATCAGTCTTGGGAGAAGACCTCCTTTCTGCAAACAATATTGCGTCTTTGCAATCTAGTCTAACCAGCTTTATTCCAACTTTTCTGAATAGCTCGGCAATGATTCTTAGCAACTTGTTGGTGATGTTTTTTGTATTGTATTTTATGTTAACAGGTGGTAGGGCAATGGAAGATGCTGTGAGGCGCTTTATCCCACTTCACTCGGAGAGTATTGTTGTGTTGGCGCATGAGACCAAGCATATGGTAAAAGCAAATGCAATTGGAATCCCCCTGATTTCCTTAATTCAGGGCGTTACAGCGTGGATAGGGTATACAATTTTTGGTCTTGACGATGCCCTCATGTGGGGATTTCTTACTGGGGTATTTGCCTTTTTTCCAATAGTGGGCACCATGATGATATGGGTGCCATTGGTCATTTTTCTTTTTTCAACTGGAATGAATGGTCCTGCTACGGGCTTGCTTATTTACAGTCTTGTTGTTACTGGGAATGTGGATTATTTGGCGAGGGTAACCCTCATGAAAAAGATAGGCAACGTTCACCCTCTTATTACCGTTTTTGGTGTAATCGTTGGCTTGCAGCTCTTTGGTTTCATGGGCTTTATTTTCGGACCCTTAATTTTTAGTTATTCCATTATCCTGATTAAGATATACTCTCATGAGTTTGTTGATGTATCTAAATTGCCCAATTAGAAAAACAATTATTCATGACACTAGAAAATGAAATTCAGCAGTACAGATTTACGGGGGAGAACCAGAAAGCAATTATTAATCTCATCTACTCTTATCATTGGGTAACTGACAAATTAAGGAATTTATTAAGTGAAGATGATATCACATTGCAGCAGTATAATATTTTGCGAATATTGAGAGGAAGTGATCCAACGCCAATGTCAACATTAAACATTAGAGAGCGGATGTTGGATAAGATGAGTGACACAAGTAGAATTGTTGATCGGTTGATGCGCAAGGGGCTGGTAAATAAAAAAGAATGCCCCACAGACAAAAGGCTTGTTGATGTTAGCATTACGATTGCAGGAAAGCAATTGCTAGAAAAGATTGATAAAAATGAGAGCTCCATGACAGGGGTTGTTAGCAACCTCACCAATGCTGATCTGATTATGCTTAATCATATACTTGATAAACTCAGGGATCAACCAGAATCATCAGCTACCCCTGATAAGCCAAACGCCAAGAAGAAGTAAGAGTAGTCCAAGAATTTTAGCCCAACTAATTTCATTGACAGGAATTCCAAATATTCCAAAGTGGTCCATAATCAGACTCATTACAAGTTGTCCTCCTACAATCAGTGCAAATGCCAATCCCGCACCAAGACGGGGGATAATCATGATGATCCC
>CAIXLY010000094.1 GCA_903920455.1 uncultured bacterium
ATAGCCTACATCTTATCTATTGCATTCTAGCCTTCTATCTTTATTACAAATGCATATTGACTTTTGATCTTATTGGGATCAAATGAAGGAAGTTGAATTTCTGTATCCTTCCCGATTTTTTTATGCTTCAATACCTGGCCAGTTTCCAAGAGGCTAACTTTTTCATTGGTTAAATTCAAATCACGAATTACCACCTTGCCATTTGATCTCCATGTTGGCATGATCGCATACATATTTTTACCCTTGGTCGTAAAGAAAAGTTCTTTCACACCATATCCCGGATCTGGATTTGTGGTTTGCTTAAGTATAAAATCTCCCCCTAGGTAATTTAGTTTATTTTCTTTTTTGTAAGTGGCGCCATCACTTTGTTTTCCAGCCGACCATTGCACTGGATTTTTCCATCTTCTTGTGCCATAGATAGCCTCACCATTAACGGAGAGCCACTTTCCGATCTCTAAAAGTCTTTGCTGCATTACTGGAGGTATCTTTCCACTTCCGTCAGGGCCGATGTCCAACAAGAGGTTTCCTCCATGGCTCACGATATCCAACAACATGTGAATGAGTGTTTGAGCAGAATTATAATCGTTGATGTCTTCATTCTGATTATAACCAAAAGAGTACCCAATGCCCCTGCACTCTTCCCATGGTCTGCTCAGTGCTTCTACACCATCGTATTCTGTAGAAATGAAGTTGCCAAAAGACGTCTCTTTTTTATTGAAGTCATTACCCCAACGATCGTTGACGGCAACTTTATCTTTGATTGGACTTTCATTATACAACCAGCTTAGGAACTCTTTACTTTTCCAAACTGACGATGGCTGTTCCCATGCTCCATCGGTCCATAATAACCAAGGCTGATAACGGTTTACCAGGTCACGCATTTGTGGGATCATGTGTTTGTCTACATACTCGGATTTATCTGCTTTTAGGTAGAGGGGATTGTACCACTCATACAGCGAATAATACAAGCCGAATTTCACAGAGGTTTTATCAACCGCAGTCTTGAGTTCACCAACCAGATCGCGTTTTGGTCCAGCAGTCATACTGCTCCATGGAAATCCCCATGTTCGATCTGCTTCAGCAGATGGCCACAAAGTAAATCCATCGTGATGCTTAGATGTCAGCACAATATATTTTGCCCCTGCCTTTTCAAAAAGACCTGCCCAATAAGTTGCATCAAAATCAGTGGTCTTAAATTCCTCACCAAAATTATAATAGCTGTAGTGCTGTCCATAATTTTCCTGGTGGTGCTGCCAAATCTCTTTAGCATCAGGCGCTACATTGCCACCTGTTTTCTTGCTGTTGAGCCACATCTGGTACCATTCTGAATAACTTCCTTTGGGAGACCATGATGGCACTGAGTAGGGCCCCCAATGTATAAAAATACCAAACTTTGAATCTTCAAACCAGCCCGGAATAGGCCTTTTCTCCAGTGATTCGAAAGAAGGTTCATACCTCTGTTGTGAGGAAGCTTGTTGAAATATGCACATTACAAACAGTATGCAGGTGATCAAATGTTTCATTTATAAAGTATTTAATAATTGAACTTCAAATTATGACAAATTGATTAATAATGCTTACTGGGTTTTGAAGAGATATTTATTTTACCCCAAGCATATAAATCAACCGCTGCTATAGTTCTTCAATTAATTTGGTTTAAGTACATTTATAGTAGACCAGTTTTACGTCAAAACTATTAACTCATCAATTGATTCAACTTATGCATAGTTCATTAAAAATGATATTTTGCGCTCCATCTAAAATGATTATGAACGCAGCATTTCCTTTACTGCTGTTGATGTTCATTCAACCATGTTTAAATACATCAAATGCCCAATCTGTTTCAGCTAAAGATCTTCGAGTTGATAGCTGGCATGGATTTGAGCGCGAACATTTCGCGTTTAAGGAGCGAGCTGCATGGATTGTAAAACCCAAGGTGGCCCTCAATGGAAATCCCTGGGTCTGGCGTGCACATTTTCCTGGCTGGCATACTGATGTTGACTCAATTCTGCTCTCCCGTGGGTTTCATATTGTCTATATCAATACCAATGATATGTTTGGTTCTCCTGCAGCCATGCAGATTTGGGATGCCTTTTATGATCAGATGGTTGGTCAGCGTGGACTTGCCCAGCATGTTGCCTTAGAGGGGGTTAGCAGAGGGGGGTTATACATCTACAACTGGGCAAAGCGAAATCCCCTTCATGTATCCTGCATCTATGCAGAAGCTCCTGTTTGTGATTTTAAAAGTTGGCCTGGAGGTAAAGGTGTTGGTAAGGGTTCTCCCTCTGATTGGAAAGGCGTACTGACCAATTATGCACTGAGTGAATCTGAAGCACTTGCTTATAAAAATAATCCTATTGATAACCTCGAGGGATTAGCTGCTGCGAAGGTTCCTATTCTCCATGCGGTTGGACTAAACGATTTAATTGTGCCTAACGAAGAGAACACTTTTCTATTGGTGAACAACTACATCAGGCTGGGCGGCATCGCTACAGTCTATCCAATGACAAAAGGTGATCAAAATCTGGAGGGCCATCATTTTGCTATTGAAAATCCAGCAAGGATTGCGGATTTTATTTTTAACAACTCTTATCCAGTAAAGAAATCCATTAACCCTTCAGTGTTTCATCAGGCGAGGACGGATCTCAGAAATAGTTACATCAAATTTTCTACTGATAAAGTTGGCCGCGTGGCTTTTATGGGGGGCTCAATTACCGAAGGAAGTGGCTGGAGAGAAAAAGTGTGTAGCTATCTGCTTGAAAGATTCCCTGATACAAAATTTGAATTTATCAATGCCGGCATAAGCTCTACAGGAAGTACTCCTGGAGCATTCAGATTACAACAAGATGTTCTCTCCAAAGGGATGATTGATCTCTTTTTTGAAGAGGCTGCTGTAAATGACTTCACCAATAATTTCAACAGCATTGCACAGATTAGGGGAATGGAGGGAATTATGATGCATGCATTGAAAAGCAATCCCAACATGGATATTGTGATGATGCATTTTGTCGATCCTGAAAAGATAACAGACTACAATAATTCAATTGTCCCTGAAGTAATTCAGAATCATGAACGTGTCGCTGAGCAACATCAAGTCAATAGCATTAATCTTGCCAAAGAGGTTAGCGATCGTATTGCTGCTGGCGAATTTACTTGGAAGGATGATTTTCAGGATCTGCATCCTTCCCTGTTTGGACATGAGGTATATGCACGCTCTATCAAGTGGTTTCTTGATAAGTCATACGATGCTGTTGAATCAGAAAAAGCCATTAAGCCACATCGCTTAAACAAACCCATTGATAGGTTTAGTTATTCTTCCGGGAACTATTTTCCCATTCAACAGGCTGTTCTTCGAAACGGCTGGAGTTTGGATGCTAACTGGGCTCCAACCGATGGGGCCGGCACAAGGACCCAGTATGTGAATATTCCAGCACTTATTGCCACTGAACCAGGGGCTGAAATGTCATTGAAGTTTTCCGGCACCGCTATAGGTATCTGTATTGCTTCTGGGCCTGACGCTGGGATGATAGCGTATAGCATTGACGGGAAACCTTTTAAAAAACTTGATCTCCTAACCCCATGGAGCGGGGGACTTCATTTGCCTTGGTATCTGATTCTGGAGGCTGAACTTAAGCCAAAAGACCATCGTATGGTAATTAGAATTTCTTCAGATAGCAACACCAATAGTAAAGGCAATGCATGCAGGATTTTCCATTTTTTAGTTAATAACTAGAATCTTTTTATTGCTTCTGCAGCTGTTAGTAGTATTTTAATGATGAACTCCTAAACCAGGCAAGGGATATCCTGCTTTATCTGTATTTGCACATTGCAGAAAAAATAACGTCATGAATTGAAAGTTTAGCATTACATATTATCGGTTTAATGAGTAAATTTAGTGACTGAATTCAATACTATAAAAGATGTCTAACAATAGGGTTTTGTATTTCTTGTTTTTTTTATCCCTTTTATATTCATGCACACCAACATTGCCTGATGATGTTGCCGTTGCCTATAAAGAACTGCCCGACGAGATAGATTATAATGTGGATGTGAAGCCCATACTTTCTGACAAGTGTTTTTCTTGCCATGGGCCTGATAAAAACAAACAGAAGGCAGGGTTACGTTTAGATATTGCATCATTTGCATTTGCTGAACTTCCAGAAAATAAAGGCAAATTTGCAATCAATCCGGGTAACCTAGAAAAAAGTGAGTTGTTTCATAGGATTCTTTCTGAGGATCCTGAATTCATGATGCCTACACCTGAGTCTCATCTCTCGCTCTCTGCTAAAGAAAAAGCCATACTTGTAAAGTGGGTTCAAGATGGCGCAGTATACAAGCCACATTGGGCATATACAATACCTCAAAAGGTAAAGCCACCAAAGGTGAACAATGAAGAGAAGGTGATCAACCCAATTGATAATTTCATTTTGAGTAAACTGGAGAAAGAAGGATTTACACTTTCAAAGCAGGCAGACAAAGAAATGTTGCTCAGAAGGTTATCGCTTGATTTGACTGGGCTTCCTCCAACAATTTCTGAAATAGATGATTTCTTAAAAGATAACACTGAAGGTGCATATGAAAAGCAAGTCGAGCGGTTGCTTGCTTCCCCTCACTTCGGCGAGAAAATGGCAGTAGAGTGGCTTGATCTTGCGCGCTTTGCAGATTCTTATGGATACACCGTTGATCGGCTCAGGGATATGTCCCCCTATAGAGATTGGGTAATCGCTGCATTTAATAAGAATCTTCCATACAGTACATTTATTGAATGGCAAATTGCAGGGGATATGTTTCCAAAGCCAAGCAAAGAAATGATTATAGCCACCGCATTCAACCGGAACCATCAACAGAATATGGAGGGTGGAATTATTGAGGAAGAGTTTCAGACAGAATATGTAATCGATAGAACGAATACATTTGGTCAGGCATTTCTTGCATCTTCTGTTGAGTGTTCCCGTTGTCATGATCACAAGTATGATCCATTTTCACAAAAAGAATATTACAGTCTTTATAGTTATTTCAATAATGTAAAAGAGGCTGGACAAATTTCATGGGATGATGCTACACCAACACCTGCTTTGCAATTGCCTACTGAAGCGCAAGAGAAGACAATAAAATTCATACAGGCTGCTGTTGCTGAACAGGAAAAGAAAGTAGCTGCTGTGATATCTGGTGTTGATGCAGAAGTAACCGAATGGATTAATGCCGGATCATACAAGACACTGGCAAGACAATCTATTTCTTCAGCTGGTCTTCAAGGTCAATTTGATTTCGAAAGGGGGTCAATGAAAAATAAAATTGACAATCAGCGGGCCATATTGAAACAAGATTATGGTGTTGTAAAAGCACTTCCAATATTTGTGAATGCGACTGCCGACAAAGCAGTGAAATTGGATGGCGACACATGGATTGATCTTCAGAAAATCGGCATTTTCAGGAAATCGGAACCATTCAGCATAGGTATTAAAGTAAATATTCCCGCATCACTGAAAGAAGGTGTGATTTTTCACAAGTCTCTGGTAGAGAGACTATACAACTTCCGCGGATACCATCTGATACTCACGAAGGATAATAAACTGGAGTTGAGTATTACCCATGCAGCACCCTCAAATGCAATTACGAAATTATCAATTGATACTGTGCCAAGGGATCAATGGATACAATTGGCCATGACATATGATGGTTCTGCGAAAGCCTCTGGCATGAAACTATTTATGGATGGAACTGAAGTGAGGTCTGAAATCGTGATGGACCAGCTTCTAAAAGATATTCTTTTCAATATCAATAGCCACGACCATGGAATGAACGGTGAGCCAGGTTTGCAAATAGGTGCATGGGCAAGAGGTGCTGGACTAAAAGGAGCATCCGTTGATGATATCATTGTTTATGATCGAGAATTGACACCCTTTGAAGTTGGGTTGCTTTCCGGTAAAAATTCATGGGCCATGGTAGCCAACAAAAAGCCAACTGATTTAACTTCTGCCGATCGTGAATTGTTGAGCTCATATTATATCGGTGCGGTAAGTAAAACCGTAATGGTTGAAAAAGAAGCTTTGAAGAAAGTGCGGGCCATGCTTTCAGATTCAACAGATCCGATAAAAGAGATCAGTGTGATGCAAGAAATGAAAAAACCCAAAAAGACCCGTGTGCTTATTAGAGGTCGTTATGATACTTTCGGAGAGGAGGTTTTTCCTACTACACCTCAGTCAATTTTGCCATTCCCTAAAGAACTTCCCAAAAATAGGCTTGGTTTAGCAAAGTGGTTGACCCATCCAAACAATCCGCTAACTGCAAGAGTAGCTGTCAATAGAATATGGCAAAACTTTTTTGGAATAGGCATCGTGAAAACCACAGAAGATTTTGGTAGTCAAGGAGAAGGCCCTAGCAATCAAGCGCTGCTTGATTGGCTTTCTGTTCGTTTTATGGATTCGAACTGGAACGTCAAAGATCTTGTTAGACTGATGGTTACTTCAGCAACTTACCGACAAGACTCTCGTGCTACCGCAGAGGCGGTTGCGAAAGATCCTGAGAATAGACTATTGTCGCACGCTCCTGCAGTTCGTATGACGGCAGAAATGATTCGTGACAATGCATTAAAAGCAAGTGGATTGATCAATGCTGAAGTTGGTGGCAAAAGTATTAAGCCCTATCAACCCGAAGGATTATGGGAAATCAACAACACGTCTTATACTGCTGATACAGGGAATGCAGTATATAAACGCAGTTTGTATGTTGTTGTAAAAAGATCTGTTCCTAATCCTACTTTGTCAACCTTTGATGCCACCTCAAGAAGTTATTGTGTAGTTCGAAGACAACAAACAAATACCCCACTTCAAGCACTGGTTACTTTAAATGATCCAACTTTCGTAGAAGCATCGCGGGTTCTTGGTGAACAAATCTCAAAGGAAAAAGACCTTAGGGCTGGGATTATAAAATCGTATAGAAAACTGACTGGAAGAAAGCCTACCAATCCAGAAGTTGATCTGCTGATTAAATTACAGAAGTCGCAATACAATACGTTTGAAAAATATCCATTTAGGGTAAAGGGTTGGTTGTCATCTGGACAATACATCGCAGACAATACCATACCTCCTGCAACGCTTGCTGCAAATACTGTAGTTGCCAACACGATTCTTAACTCAGATGCCTGTCTGACAAAACGATAACATCATGTCTCATCATCACCATAATGAATTTCGTTTACATACCAGAGAGTTTAATAAACTCAATAAACAATGGGATAGAAGAAGGTTTCTTACCAAGACCTCTTTGGGTTTAGGTGCAGTTGCCGTTGGTTCGCTATTTGGGAAAAGTCAGGGTGAAGCTCCAGTAGCGGGTATCAGCGCAGCTAATATTGAGCAGGATATTTTAAGGGCTCTGCCACACATTGCACCAAAAGCAAAGCGGGTGTTGTATTTGTTCATGAGTGGAGGCCCCTCGCAATTGGAAACATTTGACTATAAGCCAAAGTTGTACGATATGTATGGGCAATCCCTGCCCGACTCTGTAAGACAGGGTCAGCGGTTAACAGGAATGAGTGCAAATCAAGCTTCACTGCCTATCGTTCCTTCTGTGTTTAAATTTAACCAACATGGTAAGAGCCAAACTTGGGTGAGTGAGTTGTTGCCGCATACTGCAGAGGTGGTAGATGATCTTTGCATCATTAAGACCATTCACTCTGAAGCCATCAATCATGATCCTGCACTTACATTTTTCCAAACTGGAAATCAGTTGCCAGGCAGGCCTTCGATTGGATCTTGGATAAGCTATGGACTTGGTGCCGAAAATAATAATCTTCCAACATTCATTGTGCTCATTTCTAAAGATGCTTCAAGAGATCAGCCTTTGTATTCTAGGTTGTGGGGTAATGGTTTTCTTCCATCAAAATATCAGGGAGTTCAGTTTAGGTCTGGAAAAGACCCCGTACTTTTCTTGAATAATCCTGAAGGCTATGAGGGCAGCGATCGAAAGGAAATGCTAGACTACCTGACGAACTTGAATGAAATGCAGAATAGTACCTATGGAGATCCTGAGGTTGATGCAAGAATTGCTCAGTACGAAATGGCATTCAAAATGCAGACCTCCGTTCCAGAAGTGATGGATGTTTCAAAAGAGACTAATGAGGTATTTGATATGTACGGACCAGGCAGTCGGGATTCAGGTACCTATGCCGCCAATTGTATACTTGCAAGAAAGCTATTGGAAAAGGATGTTAAGTTCGTTCAACTCTATCATCAGGGTTGGGATCAGCATGGTGATTTGCCTGGTGGTATTGCAGAACAATGCAAAGCTACTGATCAGGCAACAGCAGCGTTGATTAAAGATTTGAAACGGAGAGGTATGTTAGACGATACCTTGGTGATATGGGGTGGTGAATTTGGACGCACAGTGTATTCCCAAGGAAAATTTGAGAAAGATAATTATGGAAGAGATCATCACCCTAGATGTTTCTCGATGTGGATGGCAGGAGCAGGAGTGAAAGGAGGGTTTAGTTATGGGGAGACAGATGATTTTAGTTATAATATCGTCAAAGATCCTGTGCACGTGCATGACTTTCAAGCTACGCTTTTGCATTTGATGGGCATAGACCATGAGCGATTTACCTATAGATTCCAAGGCAGACGATTTAGGCTTACGGATGTTGAAGGAAAAGTAGTCAGGGATATCCTATCCTAAAAATTCTTTTGTTGTTTATGTCGATTAATTTCTGACTTTGATGGCCTACTTTTACGCACCCATATCAAAGGGGAAATAATTATTAAAGTAGGATTGTCCATGAAGTTGAATAGTAGATTTTTTCTAACTGTTATTTGCATTACTGCTAGCATTTTTTCCTATGGACAGGATACAGATATGAATCCAATTGTTGTTACTGGAAATTTATCTGCTCAAAGGTCAAGAGAGACCGGCCGTAACATATCGATTATACGGCAAGAGGACATCAGAAATATGCCAGCCAACACGCTTGATGAGCTATTGAAATTCATTCCAGGTATTGAGGTGCAGCAGAGAGGTCCGCAAGGAGCGCAAAGTGATATTGTAATTCGTGGGGGAACATTCCAGCAGGTGCTGGTTGTCATTGATGGTACGCGGCTTAATGATCCGCTCACAGGGCATTTCAATAGTTATATCCCTATTCATCCAAGGGAGATTGATCGCATAGAAATTCTAAAAGGTGCTGCCTCTGCAGTGTTTGGTCCGGATGCTGTTGGTGGCGTAATTCATATTATTACAAAAAACTTTCAGCGCAAATACATGGATCAGGGAAGTTCCGTTCAGGCACAGGTGCAGCCGGGGGAACTTGGTATGTTTAACACATCAATGTATACACGTCTTCAGGGAAAAACAAGTTATTTGTCGCTAGGGTATCAACAGCAAAAAGCAGATGGTACTGCACTTCGAGGAACAAACGGATTTTTCAACAACAAGAATCTTGTGCTTAGTGCCGGCAAGGTATTTGATCATGGATGGTCTGTTCTTCTCAGAGGCGCAATTGATCGCCGCGCGTTCAATGCACAAAATTTTTATACTACTTTTATCAGCGATACTGCAAATGAAAAAGTGAATTCGTCTTGGCAGCAAGTTGTGATAACAAATAAAAAAGAAAGGTCCACACTAGATATCTTGGCAGGCGCTAAGCAACTTGAGGATACTTATTATTTTAGACCTTCTTCAATTCCCAACAACAACAAAACACAATCTTATAGTCTTCAGGTCAACAATACCTACAAACTGACCGATCATACTACCTGGATTGCGGGTATCCAGTCGATCAGTAAAAGAATTAGATCTAATGATCGAGGCAATCATGATCACTTGCATACCGGTATCTTTTCAATCTTCACCCATTCACTTCCTTCTTCAATTGTGTTATCCGAGAGCTTAAGGGCTGATTGGGATCAGAGTTATAAATGGGTATTAATACCTCAATTAAATTTTGCATGGTCTCCATCTTGGTTAACGGTCAGGTCAAGTGTAGGCAGAAGTATTAGGGACGCGGATTTCACCGAACGATTCAATAATTATAATAAAACATTGGTTACCGGTGGAAGTGTTGGTAATCCGACACTAAAATCCGAAAAGGCCTGGAATCTAGAATTTGGGATTGATGCCTCGATATCGTCTACAGTAGAGGTGAAGTCGACTATATTTAGACGCACCCAGACCAATCTGATTGATTGGGCGCCAACCGCCTACGCAGATATGCCTCGCACCATTAATCTTTCTCCAACTGGCAGTTTTGCATTGGCTAGTAATATTTCTTCTGTAACCACACAAGGTATTGAGGTTGATTTGTCTGGACTCCATAAGTTCGGCAAGCAACATAGAGTGAGGTGGGCAAGTGGTGTGGTTTGGTTGAATTCAGAAACCCCCAACGGAACAACTCCTTCTTTTTATCTTTCTTCCCATGCAAAATTCATGTGGAGTACATCATTACAATGGAGTAGAAAGCAAACCTCAATTTCGGTATCTTCTTTGTACAAGACAAGAGCTAAGCAAGATCCAGGAGCATTCTCAGTTGGTGTTAGCGAAAATTATTTTCTCATGAACGCCAAGCTAGAGCAGAAATTTCATAAAGAGCGATTTAGCCTTTTTGTACAGGCTATGAATCTTGGGAATATTCGCTACGCTGATCTTTTGGGTTCAATCATGCCCGGACGCTGGTGGAGTGGCGGATTGATTGTTGAATTAAAGTAGTTGCTTTGCTCTAGCCTTTGCACTGTCGTAATTGTGTTAACTTTAAGGAATCAATTCATTCCTAATATCATTTAATGATCACATTGTTTAAATCGGTATCAATTTTTTTAGGCTGTCTTTTCTTATTAGAAACTGAACATGCATATTCAGCCGAGAATAATAATTCCTCCCCTATTTTGGGAAGATGGAGGGGTGTGTTTAAGGTTCGCGATAGTATTGATGTGCCATTTATTTTTGAGATTCGGAAAAAGGCAGCTAATCAACTGAATGTTTATTTCATCAACTGGAAGGAACAGTTTGATGGAGGTCTTGTTGAATTGAAAAGCGATTCCGTATATATGTATATCGATCAGTTTGATAATGTGATGGCGCTCAAACTCGATGGCAACAATCAATTGTCTGGAGTCTTGAGGAAAAAAGATGGTAGCGGCACGCCTATATCCTTGACTGCTGAGCGTGGTAATAAGCAGAGATTTTTGATAGCTGGGGAGATGCCTAAAGGGAATTATTCTGGAACGTATCAAGTGCTTTTTAAATCTCCAACTGGCAAGATCGATACAACCGTAGGTGTTCTAAATCAGGATGGAGCTCATTTGGCTGCTACATTTTTAAGAACAACCGGTGATTCAAGGTTTCTTGATGGCGTAGTTGTGGGGAATCGATTCTACTTATCCTCTTTTATCGGATCGGGAATTGCCTATTATGAAGGCATACTAAATGAAGGTGGACAAATAGAAGGATCTCAAATTGGCGTTCGATCAACATCAACATTTGCAGGAACGCTAAAGCCGGATGCTGAGTTGCCCGATGCCTATCAGCTTACCCTGATGAAGCCTGGGTATTCCAGCTTTGATTTTTCCTTTCCCAATTTAGAAGGAGGGCTAGTTTCGCTTCAAGATAAAAAATTTGAGAATAAGGCAGTGGTGCTAACCATCGGTGGAAGTTGGTGCCCAAATTGTATGGATGAGGCAGCATTTTTGTCGGCATGGTACAAAGAGAACCGAGCCAGAGGGGTTGAGGTAGTGAGTATTCACTACGAGCGTTCGAATGATACTGCCTATGCCAAGAGAGGTATGGATAGGTTTCGAAATCGGTTTGGAATAGCATACACTCAGGTGTTTGGAGGCATTGCGGATAACAGTGTTGTGTTGTCTACACTGCCTGCACTAAAGACCTTTGTTGCATTCCCCACTACCATCTTTTTAGATCGTAACAAGAAAGTTCAGGCTATCCATACCGGTTTTTCCGGGCCAGCAACAGGAGCGTTTTATGAATCCTTCAAGAAAGAATTTAATCAGCATGTTGATGAAATTTTAAAGTGATTTCTTAACTTCTATTTGCTCAGCCTTGTTCATCCCTTTGAATTGTACTTCAATTTTTGGAGCATCATCTCCAATGAATTCCGAATCAACCAAGATCGTGTGGGATCCTGATGCCAAGATTGGGGTTGTCGTATTCAACTTAATTGTTCCCTTTGGTTTTCCGTTGCTGTCATAGAGTCTGATGGTTTCAGTTCCATCTGACACCAGACTTTCACCAACTTTCAGTTCAATTGGGAAAAGAATTTCTTTATAGTTGTCAATTTGGAGTTTAATATTTTTCACTGATCCATCAGTTCCAGCAATATTCAATCTGAATTGCAGCGGCTGCTCTCTCCACAGTTGATTAAATTTCCAGGTGGTATGTGTTGGTTCACCAGGCTGACGTTCAAATTTTTCTCTTATAAAAAGAGTTGATATTGCATAGGTGTGTAGATTCCATTTGCCCTCTGATATTTTTTCCAGGTGGAATTCATTTTTCGAATTTTTTAATTCTTCTTGTTGCTCTTTGCTAAAGGCATTTCCATTACGTGCTGCCTCCCATTCCCTAATAGCATCAAGTAATATATTTGAAAGGGGATTTTTTCTTAACGATGATGGTCTTGCTACCATAGCAAATCCTGCATTGTAGCCTGCGGCTCTTGCCAGCATCCATTCCATTTCAGGCAGGGTAGTATTTTCTGCAAGCAAATACCAACCGAGCATATGGGGCATAAAGTTTCTTTCGAAAAGTCCCTGATTGTCGATACGATACTGTTGCATACTCTCTTTAAAACCTCCGTACCAAGGCTCACCCCAATTGTAATAAGAGCCAATATGCCAATAGGCTGTTTTACTTAAACTGGTGCCGATGATAAACTCATGTTTTACATTATCATACATATCCTTTGCAAATAACTCAAGACCGTAGTCGCCTTGCCCCGCTGCCAACGCACCTTCATGTCCATCAAGATCCAAATGTGTAATGCCTGTCTCATTCATAAGATCAGCTATGTTCTTTGCGATTTCCCTTTGCATATCAAGATTGGGAAAGAATACATTGTAGGGATGATCGAATAATTTTCCTACTTCTTCGCCTGTTTGATGGGCTGATTGGGTTGTGCCAAAAGCTCCGCGTTGACAATCTATTAAGGTATATGGAGCTGATGATGTAACAGATTTATAGCGAATTAATTCTGATCCGATCTTTACGGTGTGCAGACTATTATTTTTTTCGTCATTAAAGTACTCTGGTGAGGCAACTTCGATACTACTCTGGTTGGCATCTGTTGGCTTGACCAATTTTGATGATCCAGTTAGACTAAGCCTGTTGTCTGGTATTGGTGTTATGTATGGATCATTGGTGTTAATGAAATTGGTGAGGGTATGCATCCCCAGATAGAGATCTGCGCTTTTTGCTTTGTCAACACAGACTTTCAAACCTTGTCGCCCGCTTGGGAACTGACTTTTGCTCAAGATAAAGTGTCCCCAACTTTCAAAAGGTCCCTCGTGATATAAAGAATACAGACCAGCTCTTTTCGTATAGGCAATCATCTCATCAATATCATCTTCTCCAAATGATGAGATCATGTACGATTTGCCAAACACATCAGACTTCTTAAACCAAACTCCCTTGTTTGTTGGGTGAGGGAGGTTTTCTGCAAGCTCTATTTGCTCAAGTCGATCTAATGTTTGATTTTCTTTGCAGGTAAATAGGGCAATTTTACTTCCTACTACTGTTTCACCCTTTAGTGCTTTAACTGGCATATTTTTCGTTACTCCGCCCCAAGCATCTACAAACCTGTCGCGCTCGCGGTTAATAGAATAGGCTTGGATATAGCTTCCCCATTTCGATGGGATTGCGGCAATTCCTCTTTCCCATGTACTTCCTTCATTGTTGGAATAATTTCCGCCTAGTGTTTTGATGTTCAATACTTGCATGCCCAGAGAAGTTTCGCCATCACGAACAACGCCAATAATTTCTCCAACTGTTTTACCAATGGTGTTGGGTATTGGTCCCCATATCACTGCATCTATCTTATTTGCAGGCAATGCCTTGATCACTTCCAATACCAGATGGGTAGCTTTTTCTGTGACCTTGATGTCTATCGTTACACCGGCTTCTTTAAAAGATAATATTATTTTCTTCTGAGCCTTGTCATAGCTCATTGAAGTTGGCGAAAATCTTTTGTTGTTACTTACCAGTGTCATTAATGATGCAGCAGTATCTGTGTAGAGATAATTTTTGCTTGTAACGGAACTGGTTATTTCTGAAAAAGCTCCTTGTTTGTTTAGTTGAATTTTCAGCTCTCCGGCAGTTAAGGTAACTTGTGCATTCGCGCATGATATAGTCAATGACAACATAATTGATGCCGCAATTGTCCTTAAGGTTAGTGTAAGTTTATAGTTCATATACATTTTAAAATTCTCTTTTTGTTTGAATCTTGACAAGATAGCGTTTTCGTAAAAAATAAATTCAAAACCGAGCTAAAAAGATTTGATTTCAGAACTCAGTTTGCTTAATTTGCTCATTAACCCTTGCATCTTGCTGATGCAGCCAAAATGACCCTTCACGATGAAAGCAGTATTCTTTATCCAACTTTTTATACTCTCTTATTTTACATCTAATGCACAGGTGAATCGTATAGAGGCCTTGCCTGTATTAACGGATCAGGTTATTGCTCAACACCCCAATGATTGGTTAGTAAAGCCCACATCACAGAAAGCTGGAATTTACAAGAGCGAAGATGGGAAGGATATTATACTTTTTAATGGGTTGGTAAAGAGGGCTTTTAGAATCAAGCCAAATGTGGCTTGTATTGATTACCAAAACATGAGCAATGGACAACAACTTTTGCGCGATGTAAAACCAGAGGCTGTTATTACGTTTGATGGTGTTAAGTATAATGTGGGTGGACTTCACGGACAACAAGAAAAAGCATATTTGCTAAGGGAATGGGTAGATGATTTTGTTTCTGGGGATGGCGACTTTCAGTTTCAATCTTACGAAATTTCAGATATCAATCCATTGATCAACTGGAAACCCAAGTCATTTGCCATGGTGAAGTCTTTTGGAACGGGTAAAAAGATTTCATTTAGTTATACTTCACTCAATCAACAGCTGAACAATATTGTTGTGAAGGTCAATTATGAATTGTACGATGGGATACCCTTGATTGTGAAGTCTGTATCGATAGATAATAATGGGAAGCAGTCGATCATCATCAACCGTGTAGTAAACGAAATTATCGGCTTTGTTGAAGAGGAGAGTGCTGTAGTAGGCACTCCTGAGCAAATGAAAAAGCAGCATGGTATTTATTTGGAAACCAACTACGCCTTCAATAATGCAATGAGGTATGATATCAGTGATCAAACTACCCATTGGAAAACTGATAGCACCTATACCTCTCAGGTCAATTATTATTATCAAACGCCTTGTGTTTTGGAAGTCTATCCGGAAAATGTTACTGCCATTGGATTGGCTCCTGGCGAGAAATATAAATCTGTGAGAACCCATGAGTTGCTAATGGACAGTTATGATAGAGAGCGTCGCGGGTTGGCCATCCGACAGATGTATAAAACTGTTGCTCCGTGGACCAGTGAAAACCCAATTTTTATGCATTTGGTGAGCAGTGATGATGAGCAGGTGAAAAATGCGGTTGACCAATGTGCTGCAACTGGATATGAGGCGTTGATTCTCAGCTTTGGAAGTCATTGTGATATGGAAGATACTTCTGTGGCCAATGTCAAGCGATGGAAAGAATTGTCTGATTATGCACACAGCAAGAATATTCTTATTGGCAGCTATTCATTGTTCAGTTCAAGAAGGATCAGTGATGAGCATGATGTGATTGATCCTGTTACTGGATTGCCAGATAAAGGTGCCTTGTTTGGAAATGCTCCGTGCCTAGGAAGTCAATGGGGACTTGATTATATTCAGAAGTTGAAACTCTTTATGACTAAAACAGGGTTTGATATTTTTGAAAATGATGGTCCATATCCGGGTGATCTTTGCGCATCAGTGAAGCATCCTGGTCATAAAGGTCTTGGCGATTCCCAATGGAAGCAAATGGAATTGCAAAAAGAATTGTATCGCTGGTGCAATCAAAATGGTATTTACATCAATGCACCCGACTGGTATTTTTTGGATGGCAGTAATAAGATAGGTATTGGATATAGGGAGGTGAATTTTTCACTTTCACGCGAGCAACAAAAAATATTGAACCGTCAGAATATCTTCGACGGACTTTGGGAAAAGTTGCCTTCTATGGCCTGGGGTTTTGTTCCTCTTACAAAGTATCAGGGAGGCGGCCCTGAGGCTGTTCTCGAGCCACTGTCCGACCACTTGAAAGATTATGAGCAATTGATGGCTATTTATTATGGATCTGGTGTGCAGGCCTGTTATCGAGGTCCTAGATTGTATGATACCGATCTCACCAAGCAAACTGTTATCAATTCCATTAATTGGTACAAGAAATACAGAAGCATCTTAAATTCCGATATCATTCATCTGAGAAGGGCTGATGGCAGAGATTGGGATGGGATTATGCATGTAAATCCATCATTAAAAACAAAAGCCTTCTTGATGCTCTATAACCCGTTGAAGGAAAAAATTAAAAGGACAATCAAGGTGCCTCTGTATTATTCAGGACTTACTCAAGATGCAATTGTTAAACTTAGAGATCAGTCACCTGTAAAATTGAAGCTCAATAGAAATTATGAAATCGACCTAACCGTCGAGATCGAGCCGGAGGGCTACACTTGGCTGGTGATTGAGTAAATACATACCATTTGAAAATTGGGAATAATGATATTGGCGATTTTCATTAACTGACCAAAATCAGTTATTTTTTATATCATTTGGCATACTTTTCGAGTATGCAATTTCGACCACTGCATTTTGTGCTCGTATTTTTTTTGTCAGTATTGATCTTAGAGGCTTGTATCGACAATGGCGCAGATAGATTAGCCATGTCTTCGAAGCCCGCGATGACCCCCTTGGGTTCAATTGATGCATTGCCTGAATCAGTGGTACATCCAACAGATAATCCATACTCAAAGGAAAAGGCTCTTCTAGGGCGTCTGTTTTTTTATGATCCAATTCTTTCTGGAGAGAAGGATGTTAGTTGCGCTACTTGTCACCATCCAGAGTTTGGATACGCAGAAAATATTGAGCTCTCTATTGGTGTAGGGGGCCGGGGATTGGGCTTGGATCGTTTCTCCAATCGTCTTGGTGAGATACCATTTGCCAAACGAAATTCACAGACTATTTTAAATACAGCATTCAATGGTATCGAATCTAATAAAAAATATGACCCTTCTAAAGCCCCTATGTTTTGGGATCTAAGAAGCAAGAGTCTTGAAGATCAATCTCTTCATCCTATCCGACAGTTTGAAGAAATGAGAGGACCAAATTTTGATGAGAAAAATATTTTAAAAGTTGTTGTGGATAGACTCAGGGAAATTCCTGCATATCAAACTTTATTTGGGCAGGCTTTTAACTCAGATCAGCCAATCACAGAGGAGAATCTTGCAAAAGCAATAGCTTGTTTTGAGCGAACGCTGATTGCTAATAAATCAAGATTTGACCTGTACATGCGTGGAGATGAACATGCAATTTCTCTATCGGAGAAGGAAGGTCTTGACTTGTTTCTTAATGCTGGTTGTGCACGATGTCATGCTGGTCCGATGTTTTCTGATTTTCAAGTTCATACGATTGCAGCTCCTGATGCGGAGAAGATAAATACTCCAGACTCCGGCTTTCAACAGCAATTTGCTTTTCGTACACCAACATTAAGGAACCTTCGATTCACTGCCCCATATATGCATAGTGGTAAAATACAGACATTGGAAAATGTGCTTACCTTTTATGAAGACCTTCGGGGTAAGCCATTGAGAACAACACATGTTCAGACACTGCAGCTTGATACCCTTGCAAAGCAAATCAAACTTGAGTTTAAGGATATTTCTCGCATCGTAGAATTCCTAAACACGCTTAATGATCCAAATTATGATCGAGAAATTCCGAAATCAGTTCCAAGTGGGCTACCAGTTGGGGGTAATATTCGTTTGGAACAATAGTAGAGCATTGTTGGCTTAGGAAAGTTTGTTTAAGATCCTGGCATCAACCTTTCAATCCTCCTTAGGATTTCTGATGCAATTACTTCTTTGGAGTTGAGGGATATGGTTTCGGATTTTTCATCTTTGAAATATATCGTTACCTCATTGGTAGAACTGCCAAACCCTGCTCCTGGAACTTGAAGCGAATTGAGAATGATGCAGTCGAGATTTTTTTCCTTGAGTTTTTTCAGCGCATTGGATTCCTCGTTTTCGGTCTCCAGCGCAAAGCCTACAAGTAGTTGGTTAGCACTTTTTATTTTTCCGAGTTGATAAAGAATGTCAGTTGTTTTTTCAAGTTCAATGTTTAAGACTTCGTCTTTCTTTTTGATCTTTTGCTCCATTACTTTTTTTGGAGTGAAGTCTGCCACTGCAGCAGCCATAACCATAGCGTCTGCAGTTGGAAATTCTTTCAGACATGCAAGTTCCATTTCTTTTGCACTGACTACAGGAATGGTTTGTATTCCAGCATATTTTGGAGTGATATCAATCGGGCCTGCTATGAGTTTTACATCTGCACCTTGAAGGTAGAATGCCTCTGCAAGAGCAACTCCCATTTTTCCTGATGAATGATTTGAGATGAAGCGGACTGGATCAATTGCTTCTTGTGTTGGGCCTGCAGTTACGATGACTGTTTTACCTTTCCATGTTGAACTACTCAAAAAAAAACCAGTCAGGTGCTCAATTATTTCTTCCGGCTCTGCCATTCTGCCTTCTCCATATAATCCACTTGCTAGTTCCCCTGTTCCAACAGTAAGGATTGAATTACCGAAACTTTTTAATTTTTCAAGATTGGCTTGGGTAGAAGGATGTTTGAACATGTCTTCGTCCATCGCGGGGGCTATAAAAACCGGACAGCGTGCAGACAAATAGGTTGCAATCAACAGGTTGTCACATTGCCCATTGGCCATTTTTGAAAGGGTGCTGCAAGTTGTAGGAGCAATCACCAATGCATCTCCCCACAATCCCAATTCCACATGGTTGTTCCAATTGTCATTGTCGTGAAAGTTTATCCAAACCGGGTTGTTCGAGAAAGTTGATAGCACCAGTGGGGAAACAAAATCTCTTGATGAGGGAGTCATAACGACACGGACTTCCGCGCCTTGTTTAGTCAATAAACGAACAAGCAAGATTGCTTTGAAAGCTGCGATGCTTCCCGTGATGCCCAAAATGATTTTTTTCCCTTTCAACATACCGGTTTAACTAAATGGAAGTGAGCAAATTAGGTCAATTTGTGTAATATTGGAGCATAATTGAAGCAAATTAGAACCTTTACCACCAAGAAGCAATTACAAGAGGGGCTTAGGGATACCCAATCTCAAGGTTTGCGCATTGGGTTTGTTCCTACCATGGGTGCATTGCATGATGGTCATCTTGCTTTGGTGGGGCATGCAAAAAAATCCTGTGATCTAGTTGTCTGCAGCATTTTTGTCAA
>CAIXLY010000095.1 GCA_903920455.1 uncultured bacterium
AGTTTCATATTTCTGAAATTCTTTTAATTGATAATGTCAAAATAAAAAAGTAGGTAATAAGATTTTCATTTTAAGTTTCTCTTAATTTGGGTACTTTCAAAAATTGACACGTTAAGGGAACGATTTTCCTCAAAATAGGGGAAAGAATAGGGGAAAAACGGATTTTAGAACCCCTTAAAATGAAATAAGTGGTTGAAAATCAACCACTTATAACTCTTGAATTGTTGCCCGACCTGGATTCGAACCAAGACAATCAGAACCAAAATCTGACGTACTACCATTATACTATCGGGCATTCTACCAATAGGGTTGCAAAAATAAGATTTTTCGGTTTTGATGCCAAAAATATAACAGACTAACCCTGCGAAATATTATTCAGCTGTTTTGACGAGGTAATGGTTCTTTTTGCCCTTTTGAACCACCACATATTGATTGGCCAGTAAGCTGTTTGAATCAACTATAAAGGTGATGTCTAGTACTTTCTGCTTGTTAATGCTGATTCCACCACCCACGAGCATCTTACGAGCCTCCCCCTTGCTGGGCATGATGCCTGTTTCGAAAAGAAAGGAAACTACGTCTATGCCTGAATTTATTGTCGAAGCAGCAATGCGCTGTAAAGGCACGCCATCCATCGCATTGAGTAGCTCGGCCTCACTCAGTTCATTCAGGTTGATCTCCTCTTTTTTACCAAATAGCTGTTCAGTAGTTTGTCTTGCGGTCTCGAATTCTGCTTTCGCGTGTACAAAAATTGTGATGCACTCAGCCAATTTTTTCTGTAAAACCCTGCTACCAGGGTCTTGCTTATGTTCGGCCATCAATTCATCGATCTCATTTTTGGGCAATAGCGTGAAAATTTTAATCCATTTTTCAGCATCTGCATCTGCCGCATTCAGCCAAAACTGGTAGAACTGAAACGGGCTTGTTTTTTCAGGATCAAGCCAAATATTTCCTTTTTCAGTCTTTCCAAACTTGCCTCCGTCGGTTTTTGTGATTAATGGGCAGGTAAAAGCAAACGCCTCGCCCCCCGACTTCTTTCTAATCAACTCGGTCCCTGTAGTAATATTCCCCCATTGGTCGCTTCCGCCCATTTGAAGCTTGCATTTTTTGTTGGTATAAAGCCAGTAGAAATCATAGCCTTGCATCAGCTGATAGGCAAACTCGGTGTAGCTTATACCGGTTTCGCCTTCAATTCTTTTCTTCACGCTGTCTTTAGACATCATGTAGTTTACGGTCATGTGCTTGCCTACATCCCTAAGAAAATCAATAAACCCCAATCCCTTGAACCAATCGTAATTGTTCACTATTTCAGCGCAATTGGGTCTGTTAGGATCAAAGTCAAGAAACTTCTCAAGTTGTTTTCTAACACCAATAATATTTTTTTGTAAAGTTTCTTCGTCAAGTAGATTCCGCTCTTCGCTTTTTCCGCTTGGATCTCCAACCATGCCCGTAGCGCCGCCAATGAGTGCAATTGGCTTATGGCCATCTTGCTGCAGGTGATACAGGAGTAATATGGGTACTAGGCTACCAATATGAAGACTATCTGCGGTGGGGTCGAAGCCGATATAAGAACTTGTGGGTTCTTTTTTCAGCTGTTCCTCCGTACCGGGCATGATATCCTGAAGCATGCCTCTCCAACTGAGTTCCTCAATCAAGCTCATCGTTTATTACTTTGAGCAAATGTAGTATAGATTGGCTTTCCCTACAAGGGCTGAGAAGAAAGGGGGGAAAAATGTTACTTGTCAATATAACTGCCATTTAACACCGTATAATCAGCCCTATTGCGTAATTTTAGATCCAATATCCCTTGTAATTCCATCAGTATCTAATGAAGCTCAATTATTATTCTTCAAGAGAAACGTGGATCAAAAAGTACATCCGTTAGCTAGACCGTTCGTAAATCATCATATCCTATCGCACAATAGCTTCAGGCCTGGCATTGCCATACTTGCCCTGTTTATCATTTCCATCAGTCAGGGTCACGCCCAGTTTAGAAAATATTCCAACGAATTCTTAAATATTGGGGCTGGTGCCAGAGGCTTGGCCATGGGCGGGGCGCAAGTGGCTTCAGTAGGTGACGTAACTGCCGGCTACTGGAATCCAGCTGGACTCATTGAAGTTAATAGCCACCCAGTGGCTTCACTCATGCATGCAGAGTATTTTGCGGGTATAGGCAAGTATGATTACGGGTCAGTTGCAATACCCATAGGTGACCCAGAAAAAAGTATGAGGACATTGGGATTGTCTCTTATTCGTTTTGCTGTAGATGATATTCCCAATACCCTCTTTTTGGTTGAACCAGACGGAACAATCAATTACAATAACGTTACCTCGTTTTCCTCTGCCGATTATGCCATGCTTATTTCTTATGCACAGATCATCTTTGAAGATGAGGAAAGTACTTTTTCTTTTGGCGCAAACGCAAAGATTATACACCGCAGTGTGGGTAGCTTTGCAAAGGCCTGGGGTTTTGGTTTGGATGCTGGGCTGCAGTATCGGTCAAGAAACCTGAGTTTAGGGATAATGGCTAGGGACATATCCACTACATTCAATGCCTGGAAATTTAATTTTACAGAGCGGGAAAAGGAAGTCTTATACTTGACGAATAACAATATTCCTGTGAAATCGACTGAAATGACCGCCCCTCGTCTAGTGTTGGGAGCGTCATACAAGTGGAATATTTCTGAGTCTTTCAATTTGATGTCAGAGCTTAACCTTGACCTAACCTTTGATGGAAGAAGGAATGTGTTGTTGAGTTCCTCTGCATTGAATATGGATCCACGAATAGGGATGGAGATGGGCTTCATGAATCTGTTATTTGGTCGAGTGGGAGTATATAATTTTCAGCAGGGGTTAAAAGACGGCGATACTACAAACCTAAAAAAGGTTTGGATCTACCAACCGGGAGTTGGGGTTGGGTTCAAACTCAAAAATGTGGAGATTGATTATGCGTTTACAAATCTTGCGAATCAATCCAATCCTCTTTATACCCATATCTTTTCACTAAAAATCGGTTTGGGTCGAAAAGAAAACAATTGATCATGAAGTACAGGGCTAACTATAGATATTTATTGATCTTGTTTGTGATGGCATTGTTGTCATATCACGCCAATGCACAGTACAACAATGAGTGGATAGATTTTAGCAAAAGTTACTACAAGTGTAAAGTTGGCGAAAACGGACTCTACAGAATTTCTCATTCGGTATTACAAACTGTGGGTTTACAAAATACATCCGCAGAACATTTTCAGTTATGGAGAAATGGAAAGCAAGTGCCTATTTATACGAGTACCCCTTCTGGCACACTTGGTTCAAATGATTTTATTGAGTTTTATGGTGAGATGAATGACGGGAAACCGGATGCAGTTCTCTATAAAAAACCAGAGTTTCAATTGGCTGACAAATGGAGCTTACAGACTGATACGGCTGTATATTTTCTTACTGTCAATTCAGCAAGTCATAATGCAAGGCTGATTGATGATGTTAATAATGTTGCGGGCAATACACTTCTACCTGAGCAATATTTCCTGTATACACTTTCAAAGAATTTTAAGGATCAAATTAACCCGGGATTTGCTGCAGTGATTGGAAGTTATGTGTATTCATCTTCCTACGATAATGGGGAGGGGTGGACAAGTAAATCTATTCAAAGTAACGCCCCATTGATTGATCAGTATAAAGAGTTGTTTGTTGCTTCAGTGCCCATTGATGCTAAATTTAAGTTTACTGCTTACGGGAATGCTGTCAATACAAGGAAATTGCAGTTGTTGGTGAATTCAAATCTTTTGGTTGATACTCAGATTGTGAATTTTAATTCAGTGATCAAAGAGATAAGCTTTTCTAGTTCTTTATTGGGAAGGCCAACAGATACGATTCGTTTCGCCAATGTTGCAGGTACAAATTCTGATAGGTCTGTGATTGGAAAATATGAACTTACCTATCCAAGGGTATTCAATTTTGGCGCTGCCACATTGTTTGATTTTGTGCTTCCTGCTACTGCAGTGGGCAATTATTTGGAAATCACAAACTTTAATAGTGGAGCAACGGCACCAATTTTATATGATCTTTCTAATGGTAGAAGGTACTTGGCAGATATCATTGTAAGTGGAAAAGTAAGATTTGCGCTACCTCCTGGTGGCGAAAGAAAGCTTGTGTTGATGAGTACAACTCCTTCTTCTGTTCGTCCTGTCTCCACACTTGCAAAGAAAGATTTTATTGATTATTCAATTTCTGCAAACCAGGGAGATTATCTAATCATCTCACATTCAAGTTTGCTCAGCAGCAATAACGGGAACGCCATACAAAACTATATCGATTATCGATCAAGCATGTTGGGCGGGTCCTATCTGCCCAAGAATTACGACATAGACGATTTGGTTGATCAATTTGCATTTGGCATCAAGAAGCATCCTTCATCAGTGAAAAACTTTTTGAGGTATGCGATGCTGGTTTTTTCTCCAGTCCCTAAATTCGTGCTATTGATGGGTAAAGGAATTACCTATGACCAATATAGAATCAACGAGTCAAAGCCAATTACTGAACGCATCAACCTCATCCCCACCTTCGGTAATCCTGGATCTGATAATATTCTTGCATCAATCACTAATGACCCATCCCCTGAAATTGCAATTGGTAGGCTGTCTGTTACTTCTGGGAATGAGATTAATGATTACCTCAATAAAGTAAAGCAGCACGACCTTTCATTGGCTTCAATGACTCAAACCGTTCAAGAAAAAGCTTGGATGAAAAACGTCGTTCATGTAATTGGGGGTGGGGATACCTATTTGCAAGCAGTGATTGATGGATACATGACTAGTGCTAAAAAAATTGTTGAGGATACTTCATTTGGAGGAAAGGTGTATACTTTCAATAAATTATCTTCAGCAGCTGTTGAACAGGTGAATTCTGGGTTGCTGAATAATCTATTTGTCGAAGGAATAGGACTGATAACCTATTTCGGACACTCCTCGGCAAATACATTGGAGTTCAACTTGGACGATCCTTCTATTTTCGACAATCAAGGAAAATATCCACTTTTTCTTGCCAATGGATGCAATGCCGGTAATTTCTTTATTTACGATACCCTCCGCGCCACTGCAGGCAAGAAAACGATTACAGAAAATTATGTATTGATTCCCAATCAGGGTAGTATAGGGTTTATTTCGAGTACCCATTTTGGGATTGTTAATTATCTCAATCTCTACACAAATAGTTTCTATAAGCGTTTTGCTGTTGAGGATTATCAAGCAGCAATTGGCGAGTCGCAACGAGACGCCATTCGCGACATTATAGAAATTGCAGGGCTAGACGATTATTATAACCAAACTACTGCCGAACAAATTCTTTTGGGCGGTGATCCAGCAGTGAAATTATATCCTCATGCCTTGCCAGATTACGCAGTGGAAGATCCCCTGATTAAGATTAGTCCATCACCACTTTCTGTGAGCAATTCCTATTTTGAGTTAAAGGTCAAGTATCATAATCTGGGTAAGGCGGCTATGGATTCAATTAGAATCAAAATCAGTTACGAATTGCCTGATGGATCTCTAGAAGAGCTTTATGATCATAGGCGGTTAGCTCCAAAGCATTCTGATTCAATATCGACATCAGTTTCAATCGACCCGAGTAAACACAAGGGGCAAAATAAAATTATTGTCTCGTTGGACCCAGACGATTTACTCAGTGAGATTACGAATGGCAATAATGAGGTGACAAAACCATTTGTAATCCTTGATGATGAAGTAAGGCCTGCCTATCCGGCCACTTTTGCTATAGTCAACAGCCCCTCTATTAAACTGATTGCATCAACCAATGAATTTTTTAATACACCCAGAGAATATTTTCTTGAAGTAGACACCACCGATTTGTTCAATTCGCCATTGAAAGTGTCGCAGACAAAAACATCCCTGGGTGGAGCAATTGAGTTTACACCCAGCCTGCAGTTACGTGACAGCTTGGTATTTTATTGGAGGGTGGCAAAAAAGCCGGATACAGGCATTGTAAGGCGCTGGTCATCATCATCATTCGTTTATCTCTCGCAAAGTTCAGAAGGGTGGAATCAGTCGCATTATTTTCAGGAGTTGAAGTCTTTCTATGATGGTCTTTATCTACCCCTGAATAGGACATTTACTTTTGATTCAACTGATAATTATATACTTGTTAATTCTGGGTTATATCCCACAATTCAAAATACAATCTCAAAGAATACGGTTATTTTATCTTCGATTGGCTGTTCACCATCATATGGCTCGTTGGAATTTATGATGTTTGATAATAATACAGGTAAGCCGATAAAAAATAAAAATCTTGGAAATGTAGGCTTGTACAATAGTTTTTACTCAGCTATCTGTCCCACTTCCTTGACTTATAAATTTGATTTCTCCTATAACTCAATTCAGACTAGAAATTATGCAATGCAATTTTTTGATAGTATACCTAATTCAACTTCCATAGTCATCATGAATTGGACACATGCAGCACGTGCAAGTGCTCATCAATATATTAATGACTGGAAAACAGATACGTTGGTAAATGGGTCGGGGAAATCATTGTATCACAAACTAATGTCCTTAGGCTTAAATTTGATTGATTCATTTTACAGAAATATTCCACTGACTTTTATAATTCAGAGAGATGTCAATGGTCAGTTTTCTGTAATTGACCAAAAGGTTGGATCTACAATAACAGATGTTTTAAAAACGGAATTTGATTTTTGGTCTAGAGATAATGAGGGTAAGTCATCTTCTGTTTTAATTGGTCCTGCTCGTTCTTGGGGTAGCATGCACTGGAACGGATCAACTATTGATCCTGAACTGTATGATGTTATCAAACATGAGGTTTATGGTACCGATAAGAATCTCAATGAAGTATTGTTGTTCTCGAGTTTTAGCAAGAAGCTCGATACTTCCCTATCATTCATTGATGCCTCAGTTTATCCTTATATACGGGTAAAAAAATTGCATGAGGATACTGTTTATAACACCCCCTGGCAGTCCAAATATCTTCAGGTTAAATATGAGCCAGTCCCCGAGGGTGCACTTGTGCCTGCAAGTGCTGTGTCAATGAATGATACCCTGGAAATTGGGGCACCAATAAAATTCTCCATGGCGTTTAAAAATATCAGCAATCATCCTTTTGATAGTGTTCGGGTAATCATGACAAATACTGACCCCTCTAATAGCACAAAACTTATTTTAGATACCTTAAAGAAACCAATACTTGTAGGAGATAGCATCCAAGTTAATTATACGATTGATACCAAAAATCTTTCCGGTGATAACTCTGTGTATATCAATTTCAATCCCAATAATCATCAGCCTGAGCAATACTTGTTTAATAATTACATTTCCAAGAACTTTTATATTAGGCCTGATAATTATGCTCCTAATCTAGATGTCACTTTTGATGGTATTCATATCATGAACAAGGATATTGTTTCTCCCAAGCCTACTATTCTGATTAAGTTAAAAGACGATAGTCGCTATCTTGCCTTAAACGACACAAGTCTATTTTCTTTGAAACTGCGCTACCCCGATGGCAGTCTTCATGCTGTTAAAATTGATAATGATACACTGGTGTTTACTCCTTCAACTAATACGCCTGGTTCGGATGGAAATGAGGCCACGCTTATGTTCAAGCCTCACTTGATAGATGATGGTGAATATGAACTCATTGTTTCGGGCAAAGACCGTAGCAACAATCCATCAGGAGCTATTGAATACAGGGTAATATTTGAGGTGTACAATAAGTCGATGATTACCAATTTGCTCAATTATCCAAATCCCTTTACGACTTCCACAGCTTTTGTATTTACACTTACTGGATCTGAGTTGCCAAGCAATTTTAGGATTCAGATTCTGACGATTACAGGAAAGATCGTGAAAGAGATCTCACGGCAGGAGCTTGGTTCGATTCGTATCGGGCATAACATCACAGAATACAAGTGGGACGGGAAAGATCAATTTGGTCAGGACCTTGCTAATGGAGTTTATTTGTATAGGTTGATGGCTGATATACAGGGTAAAAAAATTGATAAACTGAACTCGTCTTCTTATAATACAGACAAGTATTTTCAAAGTGGGTATGGTAAGATGTATTTGATGCGATAAAAAACCTCTAACCATGCCCCATGCCAGATATTCTCCTGAATTTAAATTGTTGCTGAGATGCCATGAGGCTCCTGCCAGCAGGGTGAAATTAGATTCGCAGATTCAGATATTGGCAACCCAATTTGATGAGAATATTTTTAAGTCGCTTCTTGTCCGACATCGAGTCGCTCCAATAGTATATCTTAACTTAAAAAACCATCCATCTATTTCACCAGTGCTTAAGGATTGGTTAAAGTCAATGACTGAACAAAATCAACTCATTTCGTTGAAGTCTCTTCACATGATGTTGAATATCCAAAGAGAACTCAATAATCAAAATTTTGAAGGTGTATTTTTAAAAGGGGTTCCGCTGGCGGAAATGTATTATGGGGATACAGCACTGAGGGAGTCAATCGATATTGATCTCTGGGTTGAGGAAAAAGCGATTGTTCCAATGTCAACATGGTTGAAGTCTCTTGGCTATGTATCCAACCTTAATATCGAAAACATCAACAAGCATCAGCTTCAATATATTAAAAGGACAGATTATCATCATGCATTAATCGCTACAAAGCCTGAGCTGTCAAGTAAAATTGAGTTGCACTGGAAGATTAGAGGAAGCTTGGGTGGCTTTAATCTTGATCCATCAAATCAGGATACCAACTTAATTACATGGTTTTATGGGGGGCTCGACTTAAAGGTATTTGATCATGTTGATCAGTTTTTGTACCTCTGTACGCACGGTACAGAGCATGCTTGGTTTAGACTTAAATGGCTTTTTGATCTTCCTCAACTGATTGCAAAGATCAATTTCGATTGGTGCGTTGTTAGGGAGCGGGCGAAAGTTCTAGGTTGTCTCGAACATCTTGAAATTTCTTTTTTGGTCTTGAAAGAAATTCTGAATATTGACATTCCATTGCCTATTCTTGAACACATTGTACCAGGAAAGTATAAATATCATCTCAAGTATATTCTTCAGGCAATTAGATCTGACAGGGGATTTAATGAAAATGACCGAAATCGGAGTCGACACTTTTTATTTCTGTGGTCGCTTAGTAAAAAAAGACTCAATCCAAACCTATTTTTAAAATATTTGACAGGACCAGGCGATTGGAAATATTTTCCCTTGCCAGAAAATCTCTTTTTTCTGTACTTTCCTTTAAGACCTTTTTTGTGGATTTCGCGCAGACTTTCCCATTCACTAAAATTTATGCTTATCAAATAAATCCTTAAATAATCCAGATTCTTGTATCAGTTCTTGGAAACTTCCCTCTTGAGCAATTCCTCCCTTTTCCATCACATAGATCCTGTCTGCGATTTTTAGGTTATATAATCGATGGGAGATTAGAATTACAATACTGTCTTTGAATTCCGTTTTAATTTTCTCATACAGATTGATTTCTGAGAACCCATCCAGTGAGCTGCTGGGTTCATCAAGAATGACCAATGCCGCTTTTTTATAAAACATTCTCGACAAAACAACCTTCTGCCATTCTCCGCCACTCAGCTCTTGACTTCCTTCATGCATGCTGCCGAGCTTTGTTTTATATCCCAAGCTAAGTTTTTTCAGAAAATGATCTGCTTCTGATTGTTCCGCTGCGTATTCGGCTTGTCTGCTTATATCTTCATTTGGAGTAACTTGAAAGTGAATATTTTTTTCTGCCTCCATATAATATTTTTCATAGTCTTGGAAGAGGAAGGCTGTTTTCTGATAATATTCATCTTTTGATATGTCTTGAATATTCTTGCCATCTATTTTTATTGTTCCCAGCCCTGGCTTATACAAGCCGGCAATTAACTTGACCAGTGTTGATTTTCCTGAGCCATTTTCTCCAACGATTGCGATGGTCTCGCCTTTTCTTGCATTGATGTTGATGTGCTCAAGCATTGGTATGAGGCTATTGGGATACGTAAAAGATAGGTTTTGAATTTCGAGCTTTTCAAAACCAAGACTTGCTGCAAAACGATTGTTATGAGGCATTTCAGGCAGGTTGAAATACTCAATAAGGTCGCGTACAAAAAGCCGCAGTTGAAAAATTTGCAGCACCGATTGCAAAAACGTTTTCGATGATATTTGCAGACGTTGAATTCCCTGAAGGTATAAAATGAACAAGCCGATGCTTATTGAATTGTTGATTGATTGATAGGCCAGATAAAGCATTGCTGCAGATATAGCCAAGACTTCCAGCAGCTCAGCAATAAGATTATTTTTTATGAAATCCAAATGAATGCTTTTTTTTGCTTTGGCAATCGAAGCACGGATTTTAAGGAATTCTTGTTGAAACATATTTCCAAATTGGAATGTTCTAAGTTCTTTTGCCCAGGGTAAGCCAGTGAGTATCCTAAATAGGTAAGACGATTCTCTTTCTTTTGGGGCAAGGGTGAATTCCAGGTCGGTTGTTTTTTTACCTTGATACCATTTATTTATGGTCATTGGAACAGCCAAGATGAATATGGCCATGAAAAAGTAGGCTTTTAAAGATAGAAACAACAGTATTAGAAATACAAGCGATAAAAAATTTGATATTGCTCCATAGACCGCAGGTAAGAGTTGATTGATCCGATATTTCGCCTGTTGTTGAGCAAGATAGAGGGCGTTTTGAAAGGAGGGGTCCTCAAAATGAGTATATTCTATATGTATTGATTTCTGAATGATACGGTTCGCAAAAGAATCTGAAACAATTTGCTGAAAAGTATTTTCCCAGTAGGCGGAAGTTTGGTTTGTTAGAGCGATTGCTAGTTGGATGATGGCAAATTGAACAATGAGCGGGATCAATGCATCGGCGCGAAGGTTTCCTGCTATAATGATATCGACCAGATTTTTGATGCTATAGATTATACCCAAGGGGAGTATTGACTGCAATATTCTGCTAAAAAGTATGAGTGATGCTAGCCGTGGTTTCGTTAGCCAAATTTTCTTAGCGATTGCTCCAAATTGTTGAATGGAATGTATTATGCTTTCTTTAAACTTCATGCAGTTGGTGGTACCCTTTGTATATTTACTTTCTAAAGGTAATGAATAGGTGTATTATTATTGGGCATATGGATTAACTGTAAAAAGTGAAATTGAATTTCCTGAGCTTTTTTCTATTCCAGAATCGAAGCAGGTGGATGTCGAGCTGTTGTTGGGTGAAATCCCCAACATAGACCTATCCCCAGGAGATTATAACTCTACTTTCAAAACAATTTCTGCAAAAGAATTTAGGCTTCTTGTACCTGGAGTGGGCAGCTATTATTCAGGCTTTGGAGATAGGATAGTTTTAAGTCGCGAAGAAGGTGCTGATTGGGATAGCTTGAGGCTGTTTTGTCTCTCTAATTCATTTGCCGCTATTTTGCACCAAAGAAAAATCATACCGATCCACTGTGCTGCTTTTTTATTTCGCGATCAGCTTGTGTTAATCTTTGGTCATTCAGGCGCAGGAAAATCTACTATTCTTGGAGTCATGATGAACAAGGGGTATCAAGTGTTTTCTGATGACGTCTGTGTTCCGGTTCTTGATCATGACAGCGGTTTAGTCAGCTTGTTAAGCTCTTACCCGATGTTGAAATATTGGAGCGATTCTCTGGGCCGACTTGGTATTGCTACAAATCAATTAAGCAGAAAAATTCTTCCAGACATGGATAAGTTTGGTATTTATTTCCATGATAAATTTCTTATCGAGCCTCGAAAGCCGATATTTAGCTTTTTGCTGGAAGCCTTCAAAGAGCCAAAGCCTCTTACACTTCAGCCTATCAATGGAATCGACTTATTCCAGAGGCTAGAGCAAAATGCATATAGGGGAGAATATTTGGGGTATGCAAATTTAAAGCCTGAGCATTTCAACTTGTTTACAAAATTGGCTAATCAATCCAAGAGTTTTTTGATTCAGCGTTCTGAAGAAGATGACACTGTCGATGATATTGTAAATCTAATTGAAGCAATGATAGCAAAAGGTTAGGCATTTGATATTCACTAATTTTATATTCATGATAAGGTACATACATAACAAAGAAATTATACAATCTAAAATAGGAGAGGAGGTGGTGATGCTGGATATGGAATCGGGTTTTTACTTTGGATTAAATTCGGTTGCCTCTGTTATTTGGAAGATGATGGAGCAAGAGATTAGTTTTGATCTGATGATTGAACGGCTGATGGGAACATTTAATGTTGAACGATCTCTTTGTGAATCTGATACCAAAGAATTAATTGATCAGCTGCTTGAAAAGAAAATCATAAGGGAAGTAAATTCATGAAAAAGGCTAGTATAAAAGACTATTTATTTTTCACTGAGGCCTGGGTATTACTCCACCTTGCCAAGGCATCCATTATTATAATGCCATTTAAAAAACTAGCATTAAGTTTGGGAAGGAGTCAGAAAGAAACTGATTTTAGTTCTACAGAAGATACGGTTGCTCTTGATATTGCTCATGCAGTTCGACGAGCGGCAAGATTTACCATTCATGCCAGTAAGTGCTATGATCAGGCATTGACTGGCAAGTTGATGCTTAAATACAGAAAAGTTTCTTCTACTATTTATTTTGGGCTTGCCAAAGATCAGAATTCAACACTTTCTGCTCATGCTTGGCTTAGATCTGGAAACATGGTTGTGACTGGAAGGAAGGCAATGGAGAGATTCACTCCCGTTGCCTGGTTCGGCAGTTAGTGATGTATATTTTCTAAAGTTCCCCCCGAGAATAAATAGGATAGTTATGTGTAATTTCACATACCTCAACACCTAAACGACTCAACAAATAAACCTCCCTCAACCTCACTAAACCTTTATGAGTAGCTTCTTCGGCATATTTCGTCCACAAGGAGGCTCAGTTAATCTGGAAGCCTTTGAAGACATGCGAAAAGCTAGTGAGCGGGATGGGTTTGATGTAATGTCAACACATGTCGAAGATAAGATTGCCATGGGGTATCTTATGCTGCGCGTTTCACCTGAGGATCAAGATGATCACCAGCCCTTAACAAGTTCATGTGGTAGGTATTTATTAGTCGGTCATTTTCGATTGGATTATCGAGATGATCTTGGAGATAAAATTGGATTAATCCAGTCGCAATTAGAAAAAACTCCTGATTCAGCAATCGCGTTGATGGCTTTTCAGAAGTGGGGCCAGAGATGTGTTCATCATATGGAGGGTGATTTTGCCTTTGCGATTTATGACGGCTTAATTGGGGTCTTATCACTTCTTAAAGATCGATTTGGATCCTCCGCTTTGTTTTATGGTAAGCTGGGAAGTGACTTTATCTTTTCCACAGACCCTTGCCTTTTTACTAAGATGAATAATCGTTATAATTTTGAATTGAATGAAAATGCATTTTTCAGAACTGGAATTAAAGGATTAGGTCTCGAATCGGGTGAAACTTATTTTGATCATGTTTTCTCTCTTGAATGCAGTTGTATTGTATCAGTAGACGAAAAGCTTCATGTTCAGAAGTATCAATATTATAAAATTCCCTCTATAAAAATCCGCTATTCCTTTTGTGAAGATTATATATTTCAGTTTCATTCATTTATACATCAGTCTGTTTCCAATCGATTAAGGGCTTCAAGGGTAGGGTTGTTCCTGAGTGCAGGTCTTGACTCCTCAATGGTTGCATATTTTGCCGCTAAAGAAATGGAATATCAAAAGAGAAGGTTATCGACTTTCACTTCTTATCCTTATCACATCGGGCATATCAATGCTGAAAAACAATTACGGATTAGCGAGCATTCATTTGTTGAAAGAAATGTCTCAGCCCTGTTAAATATAGAGCCAAATTTTTTCAATTTCCCTGATCTCATGCATTCCCAATTGATCGATTCAAATAAATTCAATAACATATTGAATCCTGTCATTTCTTCAAATTCATTTTGGCTCGATGGAATAAATAATGCTGCAAGCAAGAATGGAATTAAGCGAATGCTTAATGGTCAGATGGGTAATTATATAGTGTCCTGGAATGCTCCGTTTTCAAGCTTGGACTACCTTTTTCGATTTCGGCTTTTAGCTTTGTATAAGACCTTAAAATATATTAACACAATTCGCAAAACAAGCATTATTGATTTTCTTGTTGGTGAGTTGGCAAAACCTTTCTACCAATTCATTAAAAACAGGATTAGTAGACTCGGGTATTTAATTTTTAAAATAGGCTTGGATGTTAGTTTTTTAAAGTTTGATAAAAGAAAGATCAAAGTTGATTTCTCCAAACAATTTCACTCTCGCTTTTCCACTTTAATTGGTCCCAAGCGACTTAGATTACATTTGTTTGAATCCAACATGACCAATGTTGGTCAGAGGTGGTATGTTCAGGCCAATGAACATGCAGTGCAGTCTGCTGATCCTTTTACAGATCTTCGGCTTGTTGAATATTCATTCTCTATTCCTGAGCTGTTGTATAATTTTTATGGTGATAAAAAATTCATTTATAAGAAACTCATGCAAGGTGTTATTGACTCGGATATGCTTTCAAGGTTAAGCGGAATGCCTCAGTCATATGATATTGGTCGCAGACTTCAGAGTGATAAACCGTTTGTGCAAATGATTGAAGCCTTAATTCTGCAAAAAAGTTTTCCGGACGATTTTGATTATGCTGGAGTAGAAAAAATGCTGAGTGTTCTACGATCAACCGATCAGGATTCTTTGATGAATAAAAACGCTACAGAACTACTAAAATTCATTTCTCTTCACCTTTTTCTATCAAAATTTGTCAGCAACAGAATTAGTGAGTAATTTCAATTAATTATCATTATGAAGACTTGGGAGAAACCAATTTTGATTTTTTTGGAAATTAAGTCTACTCACGGACTTTGTGAGGGAGCGCCGGAAGGTGAGGCACAGAAAATTTACACAGAAGGAAGTGACGCTGATTTGTTAGCCACTTGTTTTTATATTAGCTAATTTTTATCTCTTTGTTACATACTTCCCCACTATATCAAACTCCAAATTAACCTTGGAGTTTTTTTGTAACTGACTGATATTTGTATGGTTATAGGTGTAGGGGATGATGGCCACAGAGAATTGATTATCCAGAATATCAAAGGCAGTCAGGCTGGTACCATTTATACATATAGATCCCTTCTCGATGATTAGCCTACTGAATTTTTCATCAAACTCAAACGTGTATTTCCAGCTACCATCTTGTTCAACTACATCAATACAGGTGCCCGTTCCGTCAATATGTCCCTGTACAAGATGCCCATCTAGGCGAGTCCCGAGGATCATGGCACGCTCAAGATTCACCTGTTTGCCCACCTGCCACAGCCCTAAGTTGGTTTTTTCTAAGGTCTCTTGAATCGCGGTAACCCGGTGAAGTGGGGCTTCTAGGGCGTCGATGGTCAAACAAACGCCATCATGAGCGAGGCTTTGATCGATTTTTAGCTCGCTAAAAAGCGGTGATTCCACCCAAAAATGAATGTTGCTTCCTTCTTGTTGGATCTCTTTTATGGTGCCAATATGCTCGATAATGCCTGTAAACATGGGGGGTTCTTTGGACAAATTTCGGTCCATAAAATGAATTTCGGAATGTTTTTGTAAAAATGAACAGAAATATTATCTTTGCTGCCCTATAAAAAAGGTAACTATATGCTAATTATCGATTCAAAAGATTGCGAGAACATTGACAAGGCACTTAAGAAGTACAAAAAGAAGTTTGAGAAGGCGAAGATTCTTCTTCAATTGCGTGATCGTCAGTCTTTCACCAAGCCTTCTATTAGGCGCAGGGGAGAGGTGCTAAAAGCAATTTATAAGCAGAAGCTTTTTACTGGAGAGATCGAGTAGTTTACTCGGATTCTCTATTTAAAATACTAAGTAGTCATTTGGTTTCTTAACTTTATGACTACTTTTTTTATGCATGAAAGTCAACATCCTCATTTAGTTTCTTTCCTTGATTACATCAAGTTTGAAAAAAGGTTTTCTGCTCATACCCTAAGGGCTTACACGGATGACCTTTCAACTTTTTTTGATTTCATCAAATCGCAGTTTGAAATTCATGAACCGGCTCAAATTAGTGCTACCATGATTCGCTCTTGGATGGCATCCCTAACGTTGAGTAAGGTTCAGCCCCGCAGCATCAATCGCAAGATTTCATCCCTCAAATCATTTATAAAGTTTTGTCTTGTTCAAGGCATCATGGAAACCAATCCAACCAAAGCCATTCAGGTATTAAAAACCAAGAAGCGGCTCCCTTCTTATGTTGAGGAAGAGCAAATTGATCAGCTACTCAACCGCACTGAATTTCCTGATCATTTTGATGGAAGAACTGAATATCTTATTGTCTCGCTTTTATACCATACAGGTATTCGTGTTAGTGAGTTGGTCAACCTTCAAAGTGCTCAAATCGACTTCTCCCGAAAGCAGTTGAAGGTGCTGGGGAAGGGCAACAAGGAGCGGATCATACCTGTTCATGCAGACTTGCTTGAGCTGATCAAAAGTTACCTGGAAGAGAAGAAAATTATTCATCCAGAGGCAAGTTATACTCTACTGCTTCTTGCGCCAAAGGGCAAGCCGGTCACTTCAAGGCAGGCCTATGATATTGTCAAGAAATACCTCTCCCTAGTCACTACTGCTGAGAAAAAAAGTCCGCATATCCTCCGCCATAGTTTTGCCACGCACCTAACTGGGAATGGTGCTGAGTTGAATGCGGTAAAAGAGTTACTCGGTCACACAAGCCTTGCGGCTACACAGGTGTATACCCACAACAGCATTGAGCGCTTGCGCGACATCCACAAAAAAGCCCATCCCAAAGGATGATTTTTCGTTTCTTTCACGAATTTTTATTTTAATCTCTTCTGTATTTTTTGTACCTTATACATGAAAGAATGGAGCATTGAATATTTCACCCCACTCGCGATTTAACACCTCAAAACCATTATCATGACAGTAAACATTCATGCAGTAAATTTTGAAGCTGACAGCAAGTTGTTGGATCATGTAAACAAGAAAATTTTGAAACTCAGCAATCATCACGACAGGATCATTAAGGTGGATGTGTTCTTGAAGCTTGACAACGTGATTCATAATATAAAAGACAAGGTTTCTGAGATTAGGGTAACGATTCCAAGGCATGAAATTTTTGTTAAACAGAGCTCAAAATCCTTTGAGGAATCTTTTGATTGGGCACTGGATTCGATCCTAACACAAATCCAGAAGGTAAAAGAGAAGCAACTCCCCACGCCAAGCAACTGAAATATTTACAAAATATACAGCTCAAAATTTTTGCTTTTGAAGAATTCCATTACCTTTGCCTTCCCCAAAAAAAGGGTAGGTCTTTGTTTATTTTAGGTATACTTCAAAGAGGTCAACACCATTGTTCCGCAATTTTATGCCAGAGTAGCTCAGCTGGTAGAGCAGCTGATTTGTAATCAGCTGGTCGGGGGTTCGAGTCCCTTCTCTGGCTCAAAAGGCATTATGGAGATTCATCTCTCTGTAATGTTGTCGACTGTGCGGGCAGGTTCCAGAGCGGCCAAATGGGGCGGACTGTAAATCCGCTGTCTACGACTTCAGTGGTTCGAATCCACTCCTGCCCACATTTTTAGGAATGGGTCTTGAACTTTTTTGATAGTATACATTGCGGGAGTAGCTCAGTTGGTAGAGCGATAGCCTTCCAAGCTATAGGTCGCGGGTTCGAGCCTCGTCTCCCGCTCATTATTTGCCTGCAGGAGTCAAAAGCCTCTGTAGCGCTGTGGTAGAGTATCCCGTTGTATTGGGAAGGTCTGGGTGAGTATACAAATCAACGGTGTTTCCAGCTCAGTGATGTAAGGCTTCCGAGGAGTTGGAAGGTGGTTTCAGGAGCAAAACATGAAAAATGCCGTTGTAGCTCAGTGGTAGAGCACTTCCTTGGTAAGGAAGAGGTCTGGGGTTCAATTCCCCATAACGGCTCAGGTCCTACGGGAAAAAACTTTTTTAATCGTCACAAAGTCAATAACTTTGCGGCCATTTCAATAGGTAAATCAAGTTCAAACAAACTAAAACGGATAACAATGTCTAAAGAGACTTTCAAGCGGGACAAACCCCACGTAAACATTGGTACAATCGGTCACGTTGACCATGGTAAAACCACACTGACTGCTGCAATTACTGAGATTCTTTCGAAAAGAGGTCTTGCGCAGGCTAAGAAGTATGACGAAATTGATGGTGCTCCAGAAGAAAAAGAAAGGGGTATTACCATTAACACGGCGCACGTAGAATACGAAACAGATGCTCGTCACTACGCTCACGTTGACTGTCCAGGTCACGCTGACTATGTAAAAAACATGATTACAGGTGCTGCCCAGATGGATGGTGCAGTATTGGTGGTTGCCGCAACTGATGGTCCGATGCCACAAACAAAAGAGCACATCCTTCTTGCTCGTCAGGTAGGTGTTCCTCGTATTGTTGTGTTCATGAACAAAGTTGATCTTGTTGATGATCCAGAATTGCTTGAACTCGTTGAAATGGAGATCCGTGAGGAGCTCACTAAGCGTGGTTTTGATGGCGATACAACACCAATTATCAAAGGCTCTGCAACAGGTGCACTTGCTGGTGATGAAAAATGGGTTGCTGCAGTTAATGAATTGATGGATGCAGTTGATTCATACATTCCATTGCCTCCTCGTCCAGTTGATCTTCCTTTCCTTATGTCAGTAGAAGACGTATTTACGATCACTGGTCGTGGTACTGTTGCAACTGGTCGTATCGAGCGTGGTAGGATTAAAGTTGGTGAAGGTGTTGAAATTGTTGGTATGATGGAAGACAAATTGACTTCTACTTGTACTGGAGTTGAAATGTTCCGTAAGCTACTTGACGAAGGTGAGGCTGGCGACAACGCAGGTCTTCTTCTCCGTGGTATTGAAAAAAGCCAAATCCGTCGCGGTATGGTTATTTGCAAACCAGGATCGATCACTCCACACACTGATTTCAAAGGTGAAGTATACGTATTGAGCAAAGACGAAGGTGGAAGACACACTCCGTTCTTTAACAAATACCGTCCTCAGTTTTATTTCCGTACCACAGATGTAACTGGAGAGTGCGAACTTCCAGCAGGTACTGAAATGGTTATGCCTGGTGATAACACCAGCATCACAGTGAAGCTTATTCAGCCTATCGCTATGGAAAAAGGGTTGAAGTTTGCGATCCGTGAAGGTGGCCGTACCGTAGGTGCTGGTCAGGTAACTGAGATCTTGAAATAAGCCAATAAGATAGGATTCTTCTTAAGAGAATACCGTCCAAAAGCATAATAAAACGAAGTACCTGGATTTTCATCCGGGTACTTTGTTTCTAAAAGGTACCATAAATTCGCTCTTTAACTTGTACGAACGGGCATAGTTCAATGGTAGAATAGAGGTCTCCAAAACCTTTGATCTGGGTTCGAATCCTAGTGCCCGTGCAAAATGAAAAGATTGACTAACTTTAACGTCCTTGCTTTTCTAAAACCGAAAGAACATGAACAAGATTCAGTCATACATTAAAGACTCCTACAATGAATTGTTGGATAAAGTAACCTGGCCTAATTGGCAGCAACTTCAACAGTCTACCATGATTGTTTTGATAGCAACGCTGATCATTACCGCAATCATATGGGTACTTGATTTTGGTAGCAATTCAGTTCTTAAATTCATTTATTCATTGTTTAAGTAATGGAAACAACTACACAGCAGGAAACCAAGTGGTATGTACTTCGCGTAATCAGCGGGAAGGAGAGAAAGGTGAAAGAATACTTGGATAAAGATATTCTTCGCAATGGTTGGGATACGGTAATCAAACAGATTTTTCTTCCGGTTGAAAAGGTCTACAAGGTTCAGAACGGCAAGAAGGTAATGCGTGAGCGTAATTTCTATCCTGGATATGTAATGATTGAATGTGCAGGCGGAAAGCTTCACGATGACATTATATCTTCCATCAAGAACACCACCAATGTCATTCATTTTCTTGGCAAGGAAAACCCTGTGGCTTTAAGAAAGTCAGAGGTAAACAAAATGCTAGGCAAAATTGATGAAATGACTGACGCTGGTGGAATGACCATGAGTGAACCATTTATCATCGGTGAAACCATTAAGATTGTTGATGGTCCATTTAACGATTTCAATGGCGTTATCGAAGAAGTAAATGATGAAAAGAAAAAGTTGAAAGTAACTGTAAAAATCTTCGGTAGATCTACTCCTGTAGAGCTTAATTATATGCAGGTTGAGAAAATCTAATACACTATAATTGACATAATAAAAAAGGGTAGCATTTGCTACCCTTTTTTTGTGGACTCATTCAATCTAGTTAGATGAACCTTCAGATTTTTCTGCTTGAGTTGCTGGAGAACTGGTTTCAGTAAAAGGCAATTCGTGACTGGTTATTACAGGGGATGATGTTGGAGTAGTATCAACCGCTGGTGCTGTAACCAAAGGGTTAGAAATCATTTTTTTTGCTCTAGCTTTTTTTGCAACTTTCTTGGGAGCAGTCTTGATGACCACTGATGGTGTTGCGGGCTTCTTAGCTGCTTTTTTTGGGGAAGATTTTTTTACTGCCTTTTTTGGTGCAGCTTTTTTAGCAGCTTTTTTTGGAGCAACTTTTTTGGAGGCTTTCTTTACTGCTTTTTTAGGAGCAGCTTTCTTTGCAGCCTTTTTAACAGGTTTCTTTACTGCTTTTTTGGGAGCAGCCTTCTTAGAAGCTTTTTTAGCCGCTTTCTTCACTGCTTTTTTGGGAGCAGCCTTTTTAGCCGCTTTCTTTACTGCCTTTTTTGGAGCAGCTTTTTTTACAGACTTTTTAGCAGATTTCTTTACAGCCTTCTTTGCAGTGGCTTTTTTAGCAGATTTTTTAACTGTTTTTTTTGCGGAAGCCATGGTTTAATAATTTGAAAATGAATGGATTTGGTGTAGCGCCAGAAAATTAAGATTTATTTTTGAATCTAGTTAATTCAGTCACTACTATTTTTTTCTACTGGAATAGGTTAGAAATCCAAAAAACCACCTTACCTTCGCCGACCCCAATCGAAAGTTCTTTTTGAATGGATTTGGGAGTTCCGGAATATTTCCGGAACGTTATCACCAAAAAAACAATTTAATATGGCTAAGGAAATTTCTGGCTATGTAAAGTTGCAGGTAAAAGGCGGTCAGGCCAATCCTGCACCTCCCGTTGGACCAGCACTTGGTTCGAAGGGTGTCAACATCATGGAGTTCTGTAAGCAGTTCAATGCCAGGACGCAAGATAAACCAGGTAAAGTATTGCCTGTGTTGATTACAGTCTACACTGACAAATCATTCGACTTCATCATCAAGACTCCTCCAGCACCTGTACAGTTGCTTGAGGCAATCAAGCTTCAAAGTGGTTCCAAGGAACCCAACCGATTAAAGGTTGGTAAGGTTTCATGGGAACAGGTAGAGGCCATTGCGAAGGACAAGATGCCTGATCTCAACTGCTTTACCCTTGATAGTGCCATGAAAATGGTCGCTGGTACAGCACGTAGTATGGGTATCACCGTTGAAGGCAAAGCCCCCTGGGAAAATTAATTTCACACCTTAAATCTTTATTAAGATGGGAATCACAAAAAAAAGAAAAGCAGTTGCCGGCAAAGTGGATGAAAAAAAGATTTATTCTCTTGCTGATGCATCTAGTCTTGTAAAAGAAGTTAACTGCACAAAATTTGATAGTTCTGTTGACCTTCATGTAAGGTTGGGCGTTGATCCTAAGAAAGCCGATCAGGCAATCCGTGGTACCGTTACCCTGCCTCACGGAACCGGAAAGACAAAGAAAGTTCTTGTACTCTGTACACCAGAAAAAGAGGCGGAAGCCAAAGCAGCTGGTGCTGATTATGTTGGACTTGATGAGTTTATACAAAAAATTGAAAGTGGGTGGACTGACATTGATGTCATTATCGCTACGCCTTCTGTTATGCCAAAAATTGGTAAGCTCGGTAAAGTTCTCGGTCCTCGTAACCTTATGCCAAACCCCAAAACCGGTACTGTTACCAATGATGTGGCTGCTGCCATTCAGGATGTAAAAGCAGGTAAGGTTGCATTTAAGGTGGATAAAGCTGGAATTATTCACGCCTCTATTGGTCGCGTGAGTTTCTCTGCTGAAAAGATAACTGAGAATAGCATGGAATTGCTCAACGCAATTATCAAGGCAAAGCCGTCTACCGCAAAAGGAACTTACCTGAAAAGCGTATTTATGGCCAGTACGATGAGTCCTGCCATAGCGGTGGATACAAAAGTATTGGTTCACTAATCGCTGATCAGATTCTAAATCATTTAAAAGCTTCACAATGACTAAGCAGGAAAAAAACGAAGTAATTGAAATACTGAAAGGCAAGTTCGGTCAGTATAACAACTTCTATATCACCAATACCGAGTCGCTATCGGTTGAACAAATCACCAAACTCAGGAGAATCTGTTTCGACAAAAACGTTGAGATGAAGGTTGCCAAGAATACCTTGATTCGCAAGGCACTTGAACAACTTGATGAAAACAGGTATCAATCAACTTTTGATTCTTTAAATGGCGTAACAGCCTTGATGTTTTCTGAAAGCGCAAAGCAGCCCGCATTAATACTTACTGATTTCAGAAAAAGCATCAACGCAGAAAGACCAGTATTGAAAGCGGCTTTCATTGATGGAGATGTGTTTGTAGGCGACAATCAGTTGAGTGTTCTGAAAGGGCTTAAGAGTAAAAATGATCTCATCGGTGAAATCATTGGACTTCTTCAGTCTCCTGCCAAGCGTGTTCTTGCTGGTTTGTTACACCACCACGAGAAACAAGCTGCAGCAGCAGAATAGTTCTATCGCATTAATCCCAACGCCACTGAGGTTAAAATGTGGCATAATTTATAACCATCCGCTGGAGCAATAGCTTTGAAAGCGGTTTAAAAAGTAAAACAATGGCAGACGTAAAAGCATTAGCTGAACAACTAGTAAACTTAACAGTTAAGGAAGCACAAGAATTAGCTGACGTATTGAAAGCTGATTATGGCATTGAGCCAGCTGCAGCAGCAGTAGTAGTATCGGCTGGAGACGGTGGTGGCGCAGCCGCTGCTGAAGAGAAAACAGCTTTTGATGTTATCTTGGTGAATGGCGGCGCAAGCAAATTGGGTGTTGTTAAAATTGTAAAAGAATTGACAGGTTTGGGGCTTAAAGAAGCAAAAGACTTGGTTGATGGAGCTCCTAAGCCTGTTAAGGAAGGAGTTTCTAAAGCTGAGGCTGATGACTTGGCAGCTAAGCTTAAAGAAGCTGGTGCTGAGGTTGAAGTTAAATAGCCTTCGAACCCTAGTCCATCACGGTCTAGGCTTAGAAATAATAGAGAAAGCCCCAGTTTGGGGCTTTCTCTATTATTATAACCTGTGGTCATACCCAGCCAGTTATAACTGCTTGCAATTGCTATCCCCAAGCTTTAATTTTAACTGTTTTGTGGGGTTTTAGATGAGCTTCATATGATGGATGTTTAACAGCTCTTTTCTAGTCCCAAATACCCAATAAATTTGTCTGATTCAAGCAATTATCCTACCTTCGCCTTCCTTTAATTTAGGCCTAATACATTTAGAATTTCCATACTAGTCGTAATTAGCTGACTTTCAGCTTATTGCATTCTGCTTAACAGCAATGGTTTTCTTTTGTATTATCTCAAACACACTTTAAAAAGCACATCATACTATGTCTTCAGCAAAAGTGGCTTCAAACAGGATGCATTTTGGTAAGGTAAAGCATCTGGCGGAAACGCCTGACCTTCTGGAAATTCAAATCCAATCATTTAAGGATTATTTTCAGCTCGAAACCACGCCGGATAAGCGTAACCACGAAGGACTCTTCAGGGTATTCAAGGAGAATTTTCCTATCAACGATACGAGGAATATTTTCATGTTGGAATTCCTTGATTATTTCATTGATCCCCCCCGCTACACGATTGAAGAGTGTATGGAGCGTGGACTTACCTACGCTGTACCGCTTAAGGCAAAATTGCGCTTGAGTTGTAACGATGAGGAGCACGTCGATTTCCAAACAATCGTTCAGGATGTTTTCTTGGGAAATATCCCATACATGACGCCTCGTGGAACGTTTGTAATCAACGGTGCTGAAAGGGTAGTGGTTTCACAACTTCACCGTTCGCCTGGGGTATTCTTCGGACAATCACTGCATCCGAACGGAACAAAAATTTATTCTGCCCGTGTTATCCCTTTCAAAGGTGCTTGGATGGAATTTGCAACAGACATCAACAATGTCATGTATGCTTATATTGATCGTAAGAAAAAATTCCCTGTAACTACATTACTTCGTTCTATAGGGTTCGAAACCGATAAAGATATTCTTGAACTCTTCGGTATGGCCGACGAGGTTAAAGCAGATAAAAAAGTACTTGGTGGTATGCTTGGCAAACGCCTTGCAGCTAGGGTGCTTAAAACCTGGGTAGAAGATTTTGTAGATGAAGATTCTGGTGAAGTTGTTTCACTTGAAAGAAATGAGGTTGTTCTCGAGCGTGATAAAGTGTTGAATGAAAAAGATGTAGAGGCAATACTTGAAACCGGCGTTAAGAGTGTATTCATTCAGAAAGAAGAGGTAAGCGGTGATTATGCAATCATCTACAATACCCTAAACAAGGATACTTCAAACTCTGAGCTTGAAGCTGTTCAACACATCTACAAACAACTTCGCGGTGCTGATGCACCTGATAATGAAACAGCTCGTGGAATTATCGACAAGTTGTTCTTCAGTGATAAGCGTTATGATCTTGGAGAGGTGGGTAGATACAAAATCAACAAGAAGCTTAACCTTGAATACGCGCTTACTCAAAAGACACTTACAAAAGAAGATATCATCGAGATCATCAAATACCTCGTTCGTCTTACCAATGGTAAGGCAGAGATTGATGACATTGATCACTTGAGCAATAGGCGTGTACGTACAGTTGGAGAGCAATTGTATGCACAGTTTGGTGTAGGTCTTGCGAGAATGGCTAGAACCATTCGTGAGCGTATGAACGTTCGTGACAATGAGGTGTTTACTCCGGTAGACCTTATCAATGCGCGTACACTTTCTTCTGTGATCAATTCGTTCTTTGGAACATCACAACTTTCTCAATTCCTTGACCAAACCAATCCATTAAGTGAGATCACGCACAAGCGTAGGATCTCCGCACTTGGCCCTGGAGGTCTAAGCAGGGAGCGTGCAGGGTTTGAGGTACGTGACGTACACTATTCACACTATGGTCGTCTTTGTACTATTGAAACTCCAGAAGGTCCAAACATTGGACTTATCTCAACTCTTTGTGTTCACGCAAAGATTAATGAGATGGGATTCATTGAAACACCTTACCGTAAAGTAAATAACGGAAAAGTTGAAGTAAAAAAATTAACCTACCTCAGTGCTGAGGAAGAAGATACAGCCAAAATTGCACAGGCGAATGTTCCCCTGACTGAAAAAGGCGAGTTTGCTGAAACATCAGTAAAAGCCAGACAAACAGGTGACTTCCCAATCCTCGCGCCAAATGAAGTGGAGTTCATGGACGTTGCACCAAACCAAATTGTTGGATTGAGTGCTTCCTTGATTCCTTTCCTTGAGCATGATGATGCTAACCGTGCATTGATGGGATCAAACATGCAACGTCAAGCAGTTCCTTTGATCAAGCCTGACGCGCCTATTGTTGGTACGGGACTTGAAGCAAAAGCTGCTCGTGATGCACGTATCCAGCTTCACTCAGAAGGTGAGGGTGTAGTTGAATTTGTTGACGCAAATGAAATTCATGTTCGTTACGAACGCGACGAGGCTCAAAAGCTTGTTAGCTTCGAGGACGATCTTAAAGTATACAGACTTACCAAGTTTATCAAGACCAACCAAGAAACTTCAATCACACTGCGACCTGCCGTATCGAAAGGTCAGCGTGTGAAAAACGGTGATTTCCTTACAGAAGGATACGCTGTGAAGAATGGTGAATTGGCCCTTGGTCGTAACCTGAAAGTGGCATTCATGCCATGGAAAGGATACAACTTCGAGGATGCCATAGTAATCAACGAAAAAGTTGTTCGTGAAGATCTTTTCACTTCAATCCATATTTCTGAATTTGAATTGGAAGTAAGAGATACTAAACTTGGAGAAGAGGAACTTACTCCAGATATTCCTAACGTTTCGGAAGAAGCTACCAAAGACCTTGATCAGTATGGTATCATCCGTATTGGTGCACAGGTTAATGAAGGCGATATCCTTATCGGAAAGATTACTCCAAAAGGGGAAAGTGATCCAACTCCTGAAGAAAAACTATTGCGTGCAATCTTTGGAGATAAAGCTGGTGATGCCAAAGACGCATCTTTGAAGGCTCCAAGTGGTACCGAAGGTGTTGTAATTGGAAAAAAATTATTCCAGCGCGCTAAAAAAGATAAAAACTCTAAGGTTAAGGAAAAAGCAGCAATCGAGAAACTCGAAGCTGTTCATACCCAAACTGAAAAAGATATTCTTGAACTGCTTGTAGGCAAACTGCAAATACTGTTGAAGGATAAAAATTCATCTGGTGTATCAAATAACTTTGGTGAAGTAATCATCCCTAAAGGGTCTAAGTTTAGTGCCAAATCATTGATTGGGATCGATTACCAAAATATCAATCCTTTGGGATGGACAAGTGATGCGAAGATTGATGATTCAATCAACACACTCTTGCACAACTACAACATCAGATACAACGAAGAATTGGGCCGATACAAGCGTGAGAAGTTCAACATCTCTATTGGTGATGAACTCCCTGCCGGTGTACTCAAGTTGGCTAAGGTATATCTCGCTGTTAAGCGTAAGCTTAAAGTGGGAGATAAGATGGCCGGCCGTCATGGTAACAAAGGTATCGTTGCCAAGATTGTAAGGGCTGAAGACATGCCATTCCTTGAAGATGGTACCCCTGTTGATATTGTACTAAACCCACTAGGTGTGCCTTCGAGGATGAACCTTGGTCAGATCTACGAAACCATTCTTGGATGGGCTGGAGAGAAGCTTGGATTGCGATTTTCAACGCCAATATTTGATGGGGCAACTGTTGATGAAATAAAAGCCCTTATTGAAAAAGCAGGTCTTCCAGGATTCGGACATACCTATCTCTATGATGGGGAAACCGGAGATCGTTTCCATCAGAAAGCAACCGTCGGTATCATCTATATGCTTAAACTCCATCACATGGTGGATGATAAAATGCACGCTCGTTCGATTGGACCATACAGCTTAATTACCCAGCAACCGCTTGGTGGTAAGGCACAGTTCGGTGGTCAGCGTTTCGGAGAGATGGAGGTTTGGGCTCTCGAAGCTTATGGAGCATCCAACATCCTTCAAGAGTTGCTAACCCTTAAGTCTGATGATATTATCGGAAGGGCTAAGACTTACGAAGCCATCGTTAAAGGTGATAATGTTCCTCGTTCTGGTATTCCTGAATCATTCAATGTACTTGTACATGAACTAAGGGGATTAGGACTAGAACTCAAGTTTGACAACTAGGCACTGGGCCGTAACCAAATAACATAAAAAAACCATCCAATTTTGGATGGTTTTTTTGTTGGTATAAGTTTTTACTCTTTATCTTTTGGGGTTGCCTAATAGATAAAGAGTGAATTGATTAGAATAGGGTAATGATCCAATAGCTCAGTGCTGCGAGGATAGCACTTACAGGTATGGTAAGTATCCAGGCCACAAGCAATGACGAGGTAACGCCCCATCTAACAGCGCTTAGTCGCTTGGTTGCGCCAACTCCAATGATAGATCCAGTAATTGTATGTGTGGTTGATACTGGAATACCCATTTGCCCGGTAAAGAATAGGGTGAATGCTCCAGCAGTTTCAGCTGCTACACCTTCTAGGGGTGTTACTTTAGTAATTTTTGTACCCATTGTCTTTACAATTTTCCAGCCTCCGCTCATAGTACCTATACCAATTGCTAGATAGCATGCAACTGGTACCCAATTTGGAAGCTGATTGAAGTCTTGAATGTTCCCATTTGCAATCAACGCCGCACCGATGATGCCCATTACCTTTTGCGCATCGTTTCCACCATGCCCTATGCTGAATGCTGCAGAGCTAAACAATTGTAATTTCTTAAACATATTGGCTACAGAAGCAGCTGTAGGCGTTCTTATTTTTTCTACATACAAATAAACCAGCATGAAAAGTATTGACGTAAAGATTATACCCCATACAATATTGCTGTTGTTAGACTTCTCTATATCCTTTACTAAAGATTTTTTGATGTCATATTTTTCTATCTTTTTCTTGACCCGTTCTGTGTTTTTGGGGTCGATTGGATAAATGGAATTTATCGCTACGAGGGCACTGTCTATACCAATCTCTTTTTTGAGAAATTGCTTAACAGGCTCTTTGTATTTTTCAGTAAGCAATTTTACTGTATCATATTCTTTCTTTTTTTGGGTGTTGTCAGCCGATAGGGCCTCCAGCACAAGAAAGTTATTTGCATTGCGTATTTCGTCTTTTAGTTTGCTAACCTCAATATCCTGAAGCAGTTTGTTATTGTATGCAAATGAAGCAATAGAATCTGCCCCAATTTTATCGTACTCTGATATTTTTGGTTCAAGGGAAAGATAAATTTCTTTTGCCTTGTTCATTTTTTTCTCTGCTGCTGCAAGTTCTTCTGAAGCCTTCAGATCATCCTTATTCAAGGTATAAGCAGATAAGGTCTTTTCATATTCTGCTTGGTACTTATCGAGTTTTATGAACTTTTTAAATCCAGTTTCCATTTTACTTTGCTCAAAGGAATCAAACAGCATAACGGTAAGTGCTGTAGCTGCAATAATAATCCCCATCCGCAGAAACATATTTCTTGTAACGGTAACAATCGTGATGAAGATGGAAATTGCCATACCTATAAGCGGAGCAAGAATGATGAAGATTACAGTTTTAATGATGGTGTCATTCTCAACTATCTTGCCCCATGAAAAGTTTCCACCAAGGTCTACAAGCGCATGAGCAAAGGCAGCACCCGCAAATCCTCCAATGAGGGTGTGAGAAGAAGAAGAGGGGATTCCGTACCACCAGGTCAGCAGATTCCAGAATATTGCTGCGATCAGTCCTGCTAAAATAACATTCAGGGTAATAAATTCTTTGTTCACCGTTTTGCTAATGGTATTTGCAACAGCATGGTCTTGGAAGATCCAATAGGCTACAAAATTGAAAAATGCAGCCCAGACTACCGCCTGAAATGGAGTCAAAACTTTCGTGGAAACTACAGTAGCAATGGAGTTGGCTGCATCATGGAATCCATTGATATAATCAAAGATTAGTGCCAGAACGATAATAACGATCAAAAGAGTCATAATAGGTTGTTTGTCTTAAGTGGACTGATTGCTTTACGCGTACTTGATGATGATTGACTCAATTACATTGGCAGCATCTTCGCATTTGTCTGTTGCGATTTCGAGTACTTGATAGATTTCTCTCTTTTTAATAACTTCCTTAAAATCATTCTCATTGTTGAATAGCATCTCAATACTCATGTCGAATACATCGTCGGCCTGATTTTCTATGCTGTTAATTTTAACAAGCGCCTCTGTCATCTCCCTCAGGTTTTTCATGTCTCTCAAGCCATGAACGGCTTTTTTGATTTCTATGCTTCCTTGAAGAATCAACTCAGTAAGCTTGTGAATACCGGTGTCGTTTGGATTAATCTTGTAGAAGTTAATTTTCTTTGCTGAAGCATATATGTAATCAGCGATATCATCTAATGCACTTGCCAATTGGTGTATATCTTCCCTGTCAAATGGTGTGATAAAGTTTCTGCCCAATTCGGTAAAGATATTATGGGTCATGTCATCATTCTTGTGTTCCATATTTTCAATCTGCGCAAGAATACTAGCCCTTTTATCTTCATCTGCTTCATACACCATCTCTTGCAGGGTTATTCCCATTTTGTGTACAGTATCTGCAACACTTTCAAAAAGGCTGTAAAAAATTCTGTCTTTTGGAAGGAAGATCTTAAAAAATGAATTCGTTGCCATGGTTCTGTTGTTTATTTATTAAAAGTTGATTTGTGCTTGTAGTCTGAGTAGTCGTCCTTTCTGATCGTTATCCTTGAGTTTGCTGTCTTCAAATCTTCGATGAGAGATCACATAAGATGCTGTGAATTCAAATGTTTTATTCAATTGCCACTCCAGGCCGGACTCCAATTCTCTTACATGGTAAGTTCTTGCATCCAGCTCATGTTTTTTTCCTCCATCATATACCTGAAATCTTGAGAAAGGGAAAAATGTTTCGTCTTTCTTATTGCCAGGTATTTTATAGCTAACGGTAACATACCCACCCGATAGAGAGCGAACTTCAATTGAATCCAGTGCAGGATTATATCTTGGTCCTTTACCCACATTATACTCTGCCTGGATCCCTAATGGTTTTGGGTAAAGTACAAATGTACCGGCAACTCTTTTCTCATTAAACTCAAAAGATGAAACTGCTTTTACATTAGTACTTCTGATATCCGAGGGAAGAACATATTTGCCCGCATAAGCTTGAATCCCAGGCTCAATGTATTGATTACCTACTTTAATGGGAACACTTAGTCTACTCACCACATGAAGACTGTTATTCAATTCTGCCCTGTTGGCGGTCTGTCCATTGTAAACACCAAACCCAAATACCCCATAGTCACCTGATCCTTTAAGATTTTCCTTTACAAATTCTGAGAACAGCTTTCTTGTTTGTTTCGGAGCCCAGTAGAAAAAGGCACCCAAGTCACGTTCATTAGATACAGCTGAGTTCAGCGCATCTGCCCGGTCAAGGGGCAACCTGTTTTGACTAGACTGCATATTTTCGAAACCAAACGGAACTTTACTTTGGCCAATTCTAACTCTGTATTCATTGTCTTTGTCAAATCCTACATCGAAATAAGCATCTCGTAGTTGAAATATATTAAGGGAGGTGCCTGCTGAACTTCCGAAGTCGGGTTGAATGTAGAAATAGATATTGTCAGTTACGTTCCCACTTAAAATAAGCCGACCACGCCTAATGATTAGCCCCCCATTGTCCCCCCATGATTTATCACATTGCTCACATTTGAGCTTGGAGTTGGTTTCTAGTAGTCTGTTGTATCGTACCTGCATATAACCTCGGAGTGAAATTGTTTCATACCAATGCTTTGTCTCTTTTTTCGCAGGTGTTGTTTGTCCTGTGCCTTCGTTGTAGATCAACAATAAGGCAATAGCCATAAGGCCAATTGTCTTGGTTCTTTTGTTCATGTTAGGGTTCTTTTAATTGCATGGCAAAGATGTGGGATATGGTAATTACGAATTATATTTACCATATTACCAAATTGTTAAGAATTCTTAACAAATGGCCCCGCCAAGAATGGCGGGGCGTTGCAATTAAAAGATAATTTCTGCCTTTCGGCATCATTTACCCTGGCTTTTGGCCAGGGTGAAGATGACTTTTGTATGTAATCGGAGTGTTATGCCCTTGTTAAGCCTAAATGAACTTTAGGCTTAACTTAATTCCTTCTCCATATCAACAGTTCCTTTTTGTTGATAAGCACTGTGAAATCGAATATCAGGTATAAAAACAAAAAGTGGACTAATGCCAATACCTCAAATATTAAAATATACCAAGGCCAATCACCCATGATTAATGGATTGTTTGCAATGGGTGGACTTGCTAAATACATATAATTGGATTGTGTTATCCAGTTGAATATACCAACTCCAGCTGCAGCGAATTGGATTATAATAAAAGACTTGAGCCAAGATTTTTTTTCAGGCACAAAACCATCATAGATTATCATATACAGACTGGCCAAAATTAATCCTCCATGGCTGATAAAATAGGCATAGAAAAAGAATCCTTGTGTGCCTAAATCGAATTCGGGTGTGAGTAGGGAATAAAATCCCCCAGTAAGTCCCCAATAATAAAAAATTTGCGCAGTGGGTCGGTGGTAACTAAATAACAACATAATAGACATGATGCTACTCATTCCACACAAATGGAGGGGTAAGTTTTCCTGAATATTCCAGCTGCCAATATACAGCCCATAACAATTTTCAATAACCAGATTGCTAACTAGCATTATCGATAATGCCTTTCTATATATTTTATGGGTTGCCCATTTTCTATACTTTGGAAGGGCGAGTAAGACAACGATTGCGAGAAAAACAATTGTGATATACGTCCACCAAATGGGAGTGAAGCTTTCCATAACCTCATGTCTGTTCATAGCATCTTTGGTTGTTTCTGATTGTCAAATTAAGAATAATTGAACAAATTGAGTCTTGTGTTTGTTTTAAATCTTATGACACCAAGCAAAATGGAAAGGAAAGATTTTTTAAATAAACTTACTGGGGGATTAGCCTTTACCTGCGTAGCTTGTATTATGCAAGCTTGCTCTAAGGATGATGGTGCGGGGTCGGACAGTGGAAATTCCTCCGGAGGAGGAAACACTGCTGTATTGCTTACAGTTAATTTATCAAATGAGCTTTTATCCGTGGGCGATTTTGTAGCTAGGAGCGGAATCATTGTCGTCAGAACTGCAGATTTGAATGTGGTTTCAAGCTTTACTGCCTTTTCTAATGTTTGTCCTCATGCAGGTGCAACGGTAACTTATATCCCCAATTCCAATAGTTTTAATTGCTCTGCACATCAGTCGAATTTTTCAATTTCGGGAGCTGTTACAGGGGGGCCATCGCCTAGTGGATTGGTGAAAAAGATGTTGGTTCTTTCTGGAAATAGTCTGACAGTAAAATAATCTCGAAGCCTTACAGCGATTGGATGATTGAGCGAATCTTAACTCTTAAGTCATCACTAATGCCTACAATAGGGAGCCTGAAATTGTATTTGACAATGCCCATTTCATTGAGGTAGGCTTTTACTCCACTTGGACTTCCTTCTGCAAATATGGATTGAATAGCGGGAATCATTTTTTCATGAAGCGGTCTAGCTTCTGAAAACTTTCCTTGTAGACAAAGATTGACCATCTGAGAAAATTGTCTTGGATATGCATTTGCAATTACAGAGATCACTCCAATTGCTCCACATGCAATAAGGGGTAGTGTTAGTGCATCATCTCCACTGATAACCTCGAAGCCAGCTGGTTTTTCCTTTATGATTTGCATAATCTGCTCCATATTTCCTGAAGCTTCTTTTGTAGCAATGATGTTCTTGCATTCTTTTGCTATGCGGAGTGTTGTTTGGGTGTTGATGTTGCTGCCGGTTCTGCCTGGAACATTATACATAATCACAGGAAGGGGAGCTGCATCGTTTATCGCTTTGTAATGCTGAAAAATTCCTTCGTTGTTTGGCTTGTTATAATAAGGACCAACGGAGAGTATTGCACTATAGCCGGTAAGGTCAAATGAGGTCAATCCTTGTACAACAGCTCTTGTGTCATTTCCTCCAATTCCTGCAACCAGCCGAACCCTGCCATTGTTGAATGTATTCACCAATGAGAGCACAGTTGCCTTTTCTTCAAATGATAGTGTGGCCGTCTCTCCAGTCGTTCCAAGGGCTACAAGGTAGTCCACCTTGCCATTGATTAAATGCTCAATCAGTTTTCCAAGTGCAGTGATATCGATGTCTCCGTTGTCTAAAAATGGCGTTACAATTGCTACGCCCGTACCTGAGAAAGGATGTATGCTCATTATCTGTGGTTAAATATCTTTTTCTGCCATTTCTTCCCAGAATCCCATCCTGGAAAATTTATCTATTCTTTGATCGATCCTTATTTCAGGGTCTATATCTTTTAGGTCTTCAATTGTTTTGACTATCTGTGCTTTTAGAAGTGATGCTGCTTCATCATGATTCCAGTGTGCACCACCGAGTGGCTCGGGAATTACGCCGTCAACGAGTCCAAATTTCAGCATATGGTCTGAGGTGAGTTTTAATTCCTCCGCAGCCTTTTCTTTATGGTCCCAGCTCCTCCACAAAATAGAGCTACAACTCTCAGGAGAGATAACAGTGTACCAGGTATTCGCCATCATGTAGACTCGGTCGCCTACGCCAATGCCCATTGCACCACCACTTGCGCCTTCGCCTATGATGATACACACTACAGGAACTTTTAGCCTGAGCATTTCAATGATATTCTTTGCGATTGCTTCGCCTTGTCCTCTTTCCTCTGCTTCAATTCCAGGGTAAGCACCTGGGGTATCCACCAATGTAATAATGGGTTTGTTGAATTTTTCGGCAAGCTTCATAAGCCTCAGGGCTTTTCGATAACCCTCTGGATTTGCCATTCCAAAATTTCTTAATTGTCTGGTCTTGGTGTTGTTGCCCTTTTGCTGCCCAAGGATCATCACGGTCTGGCCATCTATTTGTCCAAAGCCTCCAACAATTGCCTTGTCATCCTTAAAGCTTCGGTCTCCATGAAGTTCAACGAAGTTGGTGCAGATTCTTTCGATGTATGAAAGGGTGTAGGGTCTGTCTGGATGGCGACTTAACTGTACTTTTTGCCAGCTTGAAAGTCCATCTGTTATCTCTTTCTTTTTTTCCTCAATCTTTTCTTCCAATTGCTTTATTGAATCAGAGAGATCAATTTTGTTCTTCTCTGCGGTAATGCGCAATTGATCGATTTGTTCGTATAGGTCTTTGATTGGTTTTTCAAAATCCAGGAACTGACGAGTGCTGACTTCTCCCATGGGTCAAAATTAGATTCGATGACCGTAAAGGTAGTAAAATTTCCCCCATTCATGCCCCAATCCAAGGGGTGTGAATAAATAGAAAAAATCGATTATGCAATCGCGTATAAAAGGTTTTTTTAGATTGGCAGGGTAGTCGACTCCTTAATTTCATCCATAACAATAAGGCTGTTGATATGAGCCACCATAGTCAATGCAGACAATTTTTCTTGGTAAAAGCGATTGTATGTCTCCATATCTTTTGTGACAAGTTTGATATAGTAGTCAAAGTTGCCAGATACTAGGCTACAAGATGTTACTTCAGGGTATTGGGAGATGATTTTTTCAAATTCTGAAAAGTAGTTTTTGATTTGCTTGTCAAGCGTAATCTGACAGTGAACAACCAGTCCCAGCCCTAATTTCTTTCTATCCAAGATGGCTGCATACTGTTTAATGTACCCTTCTTTTTCCAGTCGCTTTATCCTGTCATGGGTAGGGGTCACTGAAAGATTAATTTTGGCACTTATGTCCTTCAGTTTTGCCAAGGCATCTTGTTGAAGAATGCTTAAGATGGCAACATCAATGGAATCTAATGTCATAAATCTTTTTTAGGCTGTAGAAATTGTTTCTGATATTTGAAGATCTGATGGCAAAAATAAAAATAATTTCTTGTATAAGCATATAAAAGAGAATTATATTCTTATTTTATAACTGTAAATAAGAATATTTCCTTTTTATATACATTGGATAAGAAATTGTATAATATGAGAGTTGGTATTCCAAAGGAAATTAAGATTCAGGAGTTTAGGGTTGGTATGACACCAGAGGGGGTAGATGCCTTGGTCAGGCTAGGACATCAGGTGTTTGTTGAAACTTCTGCGGGTTTGGGTTCTGGTTTTTCAGATGAAATATATAGAAGAGCAGGAGCAACAATTTCACCTTCAGCCAATGCGTTGTATGCCTCTGCTGAGATGATTGTAAAAGTAAAAGAGCCTTTGGCGACAGAATATGCGCTTATTTCTGCTGGTCAAATTGTATTTACCTATTTCCATTTCGCTGCTTCGAGAATCTTGACTCACGCTATGATTGCTTCACATGCTGTGTGCATTGCATATGAAACGGTGGAGCTCTCTGATGGATCTCTGCCATTATTGGTGCCTATGTCGGAGGTTGCCGGTAGGATGTCTATTGATATGGGGTCTTATTATTTGGGGAAACCCTTTGGAGGAAAGGGGAAAGTATTGGGTGGAGTACCTGGTGTTAAGCCAGCAGAAGTTTTGATACTCGGGGGAGGCGTTGTAGGTACACAAGCGGCTAAGATGGCTGCTGGTTTGGGGGCTAGGGTAACCATCATGGATACCAATCTAAGTCGGTTAAGATATTTATCTGACATGATGCCTCCAAATGTTGTCACCCAGTTCTCTACTTCTTTCGCTATTCGTGAAAAATTGCCTTCAGTAGATTTATTGATTGGTGCTGTGTTGTTGCATGGGGCTAAGGCGCCTCAATTGGTATTAAGAGATGATTTATCGTTGATGGAGCCAGGCTCTGTGATTGTAGATGTTGCTGTAGACCAAGGAGGGTGCATAGAAACTTGTAGACCTACGACACACGATAATCCTGTTTATCTAGAACAGAATGTTTTGCATTACTGTGTAGCAAATATGCCGGGTGCTGTGCCACAAACTTCTACAAGGGCCTTGACGCAATCTACGTTGCCTTATGTCTTGGCCATCGCCAACAAAGGCTGGGAAACTGCTTGTGCAGAGATTCCGGCCTTGGCGAAGGGATTAAATATCGTTGGGGGTAAAATACTTCACCAAGGTGTTGCTGAATCTTATTCAATCAATGCATAGGCGGCATCAAATAAGTGAGGCAAAGTGATTTTGTGATCAGGTAGTAAGTCACTTTAATTTATTTATGTAACCCCAAAATTAAATAAACTAATATCAATGTTGTCATACATTAGCAACATGATTATTATTCCAAAAGCAAGTAAATTCTTCAGCATACTCTTTGTTTTAATTGCACTACAGTTATTAGGATGCGCTCCTCGTCCTCCCCAAGAAACAGGCATTTTTAAAAAAAATGATCTTGTTGAATTGATCAACATTGATTCCTCTATCAAACTGGATATCCGATATGCCACCAGCAATAATTTTGCCGATCAACCTGTATACGAGGAAGCCAGGGCTTTTTTGCAACGTCCTGAAGCTGAAGCATTGATAAGGGGAAATAACAACTTAAAAAAATTGGGATATGGCCTACTTGTATTTGATGGGTATCGACCATGGAGCGTCACCAAGTTATTTTAGGATATAACTTCTGAAGAAAACAAAAAATTTGTAGCAAATCCTAAGAAAGGATCCCGGCACAACCGTGGCTTTGCAGTTGACCTGAGTTTGTATGATCTAAAAACAGGCAAGGAAATTGATATGCCTGGTGCATATGATGAAATGACTGAGCGCAGTTATCCGAATTATGAAGGCGGGACTGACCAGCAACGAAAAATGCGTGACCTGCTGCGCAGCAAAATGGAAGAACAAGGATTTAAAGTATATTCATACGAGTGGTGGCATTTTGATTATCACGATTGGCAGTCATATCGAATTGGAAATATTCCTTTTTCCAGGATACAATAGTTAGTGAAGTTTCATACTATTTAAATATTTTAGCTTTTATGAAAAGGAGAAATTTTATAGGGTTGGGTTCAACCGTTGGCTTAATAGCTGGTGCCATACCTGCTTTATCAATGTCAGATTCGGCAAAAGTAGAAAACAAGGAAAAGCGATATCAGCATGGCGCAAGTCCTTGGCCAATTTGTTTGGATACTGCAACTATTCGTCCTGCCTCTCTGATTGATAAAGTGAAAATTGCTGCAGAGGCAGGTTATGATGGCATCGAACCTTGGGATGGCGAACTAGAAGAATTTGAAAAAAATGGGGGTAATCTGAAGGAGTTGGGTGTAGAAATAAAAAAACTGGGTCTAAAAGTGCCTAGTGTGATTGGACTTTGGAATGCCATTCCAGACACGATGGACCTATTTATAAGTTCCCTGCCTGAAACCCGCCGTCGTATGCGAATAGCCAACGATATTGGTGCAGAACATATTCAAACTATTCCTAACCAGCTTTCTGAAAACTATAATCAAAAGTGGGTAGCAGATAGGTATAGAGATATTATAGAAATTGGTTTGAAGGAGTATGATATTAAACCAGCATTGGTTTTTGTAAAATATTTTACAATTAAAACTCTGGGTCAAGCTGTGGGTATTGCCATGGATGCAAACCATCCAATAGCTAAGGTTATTCCTGATGTCTATCACATGCATATTAGTGGTTGTGGCTTTGAAGGTTTAAAAATGTTAAAAGGCGATGCTATTGCCATATTCCAATTCAATGATGCACCTTCTACTCCGGCCTTTAAAGAGTTAAGAGATGAGCATAGGGTTTACCCTGGTGATGGAATATTGCCATTGGATTCAATATTTAAGGACTTAAAAGAAACTGGGTATAAAGGTTTTATTTCTCTTGAAATGTATAACCCCAATTATTATAAAGAGGATCTCTTGACTGTAGCTAAAACAGGACTTAAAAAAACATTAGAAGTACTTAAGAAGGCTGGGGTATGATTTAGTATATCACTAGCATAATTTGAGTTATTTTTCAAGCTTTACTTTCGTTCTATTTTGCTATTTTTTGGAGGTCAAATCCCCTTAAGATTATTGCTTATAAACTTTTATTCATTTAGCATGGTACCGAGAAATACAATTGTAATTTCCTTCAATCAAGTCAACATTCTAGCATGTTGACCTGTCGTAAGCGCTACTTCAACAGTTTATTTGATTTCTTTTTAAGGTGGTTTTCATCCTCAAATTATTGTATGTAATTTATTCATATATGTAAAAAAAAAGATTATTAATTCTGATTACCAACCCAAAAAAACTTTTTATATTTTTTTACAATTTCCCCAAAATATTTTGTCTATTTGTGACTAATTATTTGATTTCTATTATAATCCGCCACTATTGTAAGGCGTATTTAATTTAAGCCAAGTGATTTATTTAAACTACAAATTAGAGGCCAGAAACTAACAAAAACGGGGCGTATCCGAAAAGCCAAATGAGTAGGAGAAAAATAAAATCAATATGAAAAAAGTACTTTTTGCAGTCTTGTTTATTTCAGGTGTTTTCACAACTCAAGCCCAAATGAAATTTGGCGCTAAAGGTGGTTTGAACCTTGCTAGCGTTAAAGCATCTGGCGGTGGTCAAGATATAACTAGTTCAAGTAGAACTTCAATTGCTGTGGGCGCTTTTGGTAATTTTTCTGTAAGCGACAAGTTTAAAATTCAGCCAGAGTTATTGTATGCTGGACTCGGTGGTGTTGAGGAAGGTGTAAAAATTAAAATGGATTATTTAGCAATTCCGGTTTTAGGACAATTTTATGCAACAAAGAAGCTATACTTGCAGGCTGGCCCACAACTTGGTATTTTACTTAAAGCAAAGCAGGCAGGGATTGATGCAAAGGAGTTTTTAAGAAGCACTGATCTTCAGTTATTGTTCGGCGGTGGTTTTTATATCACTAACAAGTTGAGTGTAGATTTAAGGTACGGCTTTAGTATGGGAAACATATATAGTGCCGAAGTTGTTAGTTCGACTGATGCTACAGGGAAAAACCGGGCTTTAAGCTTTACTTTAGGTTATTCTTTCAATTAATGTATTTATGAAAATTTCATTTCTGACAGCGGTAATTTTTACCGCTGTCATTTTTTCTTCTTGTGAAAAGAACAAATCTGACGAAAATACATTTTCGAATGTAATGAAAGTCGATCCCAATAACTATTTCACTGCAACATTTGCCGGTAAAACAATAAAGACAAGTGGTGCCATTTTTACTATTAATGGCTCATTAAGTTTTACAGAAAGTAATGCGGCTATAAATGCATTTCTACAAACCGAAAATGATAATTCAGGTGGTGGCGTTACTTCCACATTATGGATCAGTGTATCAGGTTCTGTTATGAACTTGGCATGGGGAGATCTTTATAAATTTCCCGTTCAGGATTGTAATGCAACTATTTATTTGACACGAAGCGGTAATGCAACTGGCAATTATCAAATTTTAGAGGGTCTTTCCAGCACAATTACTGATTTAACTGTCGGTAATAAAGTTTACGACTTGGATCCTGTGACAACCATTTTTACTGTTTCCTCTGCTGATGCTACTTTTGTTCAGGGAACATATACGGCTAATTTGATTGATGGCTCAAACAAAATACCGGTTAGCGGTAGTTTTAAGGTGAGAAAGCTGCTATAGTTAATAAATACTTCGCTACGATAAATAGTCCTCGTATAATTCGTAAATTAATGAACCCCTTACAAATCATTTTTTGTAAGGGGTTTATCATATATTGAAGCGAACGGACTGCTCAATTCTCTTTCGGCTTGGCTAAGACGAAATCAAGGCGATTTACCTCTTCAAATTTTTTATGGTTTATTAAAAGACAAATTAAATCCCCTCATTTCTGAATAGGTTTATTCCTGACCGGTAGATAAACCTTTTTAGCCTTGCGAATTATCTTTTAATCTTTTTTGAGTATGTATTCATAAATACGAAAAGGCCCTCATTTCTGAAGGGCCTTTTGCGGACCGGACGGGACTCGAACCCGCGACCTCCGCCGTGACAGGGCGGCATTCTAACCAACTGAACTACCGATCCGGGTAATTTTGGGATTGCAAAGATAATGATTTTGTGTTTTCTATTGTCAATTTATTCAAAATAATAGGAGATACTCAAAATTCTATATCCAAGCCGTATTTTTCCAATAATCCATGTGCGCCCATTGAAGAAAATTTGGCCTTTTTTAACCTATTCCTCTCCGGGTCAATAGAAAAGTTGAACGCAGTCCTGAAATCTGATTTTTCCAAATTTGTGTTCCAAAACACGCTGCGGTCAAGATCACATCCATCGAACTTAACTGATGTGAGGTTACTTTCCGAAAAGTCAATTTCATTCAAAATACAATGGTCAAAAAAAACCAATCTCATATCCATTTTACAGAATGACGAGACCCGTATAACGCATTTATTAAATGAAATCGAGAATAAAAAAGGATTACAATCTTCAAAATGTATTCCTTGAATCTTACATTCCTTGAACGTGACATTTCTAAAGCCTGTATTTCCAGATTTGGTCAAATTAAAAAGGCATTTATTGAACAGGCAGTCTGTAAAACTGTAATTTGACAAATTCGAATTTGTGAAATCGCAATGTTCAAAATTGCATTCCTCGTAATCTCCTGCGGTAAGGGGGGAATTGCCGAAATCTTTATTTTCAAATCTTTGACTCTCAAAAAGCATGCTGCTTCGTGTTGTATTAATGTACAAGATAGGTAACCCCTTCTCTCGACACCTCCGAATTTAGAAATGTCTTCTTTGCCTCCGCCTCAAATAAGGACGTATCATCATACTTGCTGCTGAAATGTCCGAGTAACAGCCTCTTCGCTCTGGATTTCAAGGCAATGTTTGCAGCCTGTGAGCTACTTGAATGGAATCTGGTAGACGCTTTTTCCATCTGATCATCCAAATAAGTCGCTTCATGATAGATTAAGTCAGCATTCATGATTGTTGGGATAATTGACTCATCATACTTCGTGTCTGCGCAATACGCATAACTCTTTGAAGGTGTCGCCGGCCTTATCAAGCCTCCATCTTTAATCCTTTCAGGCTTTCCTATTAGGGTGAATAAAAACCCCCAACAAGGAATCCTGTGTGATACTGCAAAACAAGATACTTTTATGTTGGGTAAATCGAGCAAGATCGTGGCCTCTCTTATGGGATGAAAGATGAATTCAAAGTTGAATGAAGAGTCTGATACCCTGAGTTGCAGATCAAGGATTTCCTTTAGCTCTGGTACAGCATATACATGAATTGGTTCTGCGCGATTGGTAAGGCTAAATGTGTTCAGAAGGCCTGGTAGCCCATAATAGTGATCACCATGTAGATGTGATATGAAAATGTGATTGATCTTGCTCTTTCTAATTTTGTATCGCTGCATCTGCGTTTGAGTTGACTCTCCACAGTCAACTAAAAACAATTCATGATCTGCAGTAACCACCTGAGATGTTTGATGGCGGTTGTGCATTGATAGTGCCGAATTGTTTCCAAGTATTGTAATTGCAAGCATGATAGGCAACTGATTTATTTATAGATCGCTATCGAGTTCTCTTTCTATTTCTTCCATCAACACAATGTCATATGCTTCGGATTCAGTAGGGGTGTGGTTTATCATTTCCAGCAACCCAAGATCCCCAAACTCATTTTTAACGTCTGGGGTAAGTCCACATAGCACAAACGATTTTTTCTCACCATACATCTCCTGATGGATCTTCTTCATCAGTAATGCAACAGTTGCGTCAAGTTGCGTTACTTTATTGAGGTTGATAATCAGGTTTTTAGGGTCATCTTGCTGTTTTTTAGCAAGAATTGAACTCAGTTCCTCTGCCATATTTGCAGTAAGCGCTGATTCCTCAATAGATATGACATGAAATGCTTCTTTGGTATCAATTTTGACCCTCATGGTTGTATGCTTAAATTCCGGTAAAAAAGACGATTTCGGCTGCAAATATACCTCATTTGTTTAAGTCTGGTTAATATTACAGTCGTCATAGTACCACAGTATTGGTCTCATGTTTTATCTCGGATTTATTCATTATCATTGTGTTGTATCACTTTAAATCTACCCTATATGGATAACAATTTTTCAGCACAGGTAAAGGAGATCATCTCTTACAGCAGGGAAGAAGCCCTGAGGTTGGGGAATGATTTTATCGGTACAGAGCATTTGCTTTTGGGGGTCATCCGTGAAGGGGAGAATACTGCGCTTAAAGTGCTTCAGAACCTAAATGTGGATCTCTATGAATTGCGCAAGGAAGTGGAGCTGGCAGTCAAAGACAAATCAGGCAAAAACATTCAAAATATAAACAGCCTTCCACTTACGCGTCAGGCAGAAAAAGTAATTAGGGTTACCGTATTAGAAGCCAAAGCATTGAAAAGTCCTTTGGTTGAAACTGAACACTTATTGCTTTCAATTTTGAAGAACAAGGAAAATATTGCAACACAAATTCTAAATCAGTTTGATGTTGATTACGATCTTTTCAGAAATGAATTGGGCGTGCTAAGAAGCAACGATGTAAAAAGTGAATTCTCAGACGAGCCAGAAGAAGAGTTTGATGAAGAGCGAAAGGGTTCTCAACAAAAGTCTCGTCCAGCGCAAGCTGCAGGGAAAAGCAAAACTCCTGTATTGGATAATTTCGGAAGGGATATTACCAAACTTGCTGAATCAGGAACATTAGATCCTATTGTTGGACGTGAGGCAGAAATAGAAAGGGTATCTCAAATTCTATCAAGAAGAAAAAAGAACAATCCAATTTTGATTGGTGAGCCGGGTGTTGGTAAAACCGCAATAGTGGAAGGACTTGCACTTAGAATAGTACAAAGAAAAGTATCGAGGGTTTTATTCGATAAACGTGTTGTTTCCTTGGATCTTGCTGCACTTGTTGCAGGAACAAAATACAGAGGACAATTCGAGGAGAGAATGAAAGCAATCATGAACGAGTTGGAAAAAAACCGCGATGTCATTCTTTTCATTGACGAGATCCATACAATTGTTGGAGCCGGTGGTGCAAGTGGATCACTTGATGCTTCAAATATTTTCAAGCCAGCACTTTCTCGCGGCGAGTTACAATGCATCGGAGCATCAACGCTTGATGAATATCGTATGCACATAGAAAAAGATGGCGCACTAGATAGACGTTTCCAGAAAGTACTTGTTGAGCCACCTTCCGTTGATGAGACCATACAAATACTGAATAATATAAAGTCGCGTTACGAAGAATACCACAATGTTGATTATTCTCAAGATGCTATTGATGCCTGCGTGAAACTGAGTGATCGCTACATGACGGATAGGTTATTGCCGGATAAAGCCATCGATGTATTGGATGAGGTTGGTGCAAGAGTTCATCTTAAGAACATCAACGTACCTGAAGAAATTATTGAGCTAGAAAAGAAAATTGATGACATCAAGCTGGAGAAAAATCGGGTAGTTAAAAGCCAGCGATTTGAAGAAGCTGCAAGTTTGCGTGATACTGAAAAAAGGCTTCAAGAAGAACTAGAAGCTGCCAAGACAAAGTGGGAGGAAGAATCAAAGCACAAAAGATTCCCAATCACAGAAGAAGATATTGCCGAAGTGGTGAGTATGATGACTGGCATTCCTGTTAAAAGAATGGTGCAGGCGGAGACAGACAAGCTGCGGAATATGGGGTTGGAAATGAAGGCAATGGTTGTTGGCCAAAGTGAAGCAATTAGCAAGGTTGTTAAAGCAATACAGCGCAATAGGGTAGGCTTAAAAGATCCAAAGAAACCTATCGGGACATTTATTTTTCTTGGTCCAACCGGTGTAGGTAAAACAGAGCTTGCAAGAGCCCTCTCTCGCAACATGTTTGATACAGAAGATGCATTGATTCGTATTGACATGAGTGAGTATATGGAGAAATTCACGGTTAGCCGACTGATCGGTGCACCTCCCGGATATGTTGGTTATGAGGAAGGCGGACAGCTAACAGAAAGAGTGAGGAGAAAGCCCTATTCGGTAATTCTTCTTGATGAGATTGAGAAGGCTCATCCGGATATTTACAATATTCTTTTGCAGGTACTTGATGATGGGCAATTGACCGACGGTCTGGGCCGCAAGGTTGATTTCAAAAACACGCTGATTATCATGACTTCTAATATTGGAGTTCGCCAGTTGAAAGATTTTGGTGAGGGAGTTGGTTTTGCCACCAGTGCCCGTCAGGCCAATGCGGAAGAAGCCAATAAAGCAGTAATTGAAAAAGCCCTGAAAAGGACATTCTCTCCTGAATTTTTGAACCGCGTTGATGATGTGATCATCTTCAATTCTTTGGAAAAAGAACATATTTTCGAAATTATCGATATCCTGATGAAGTCAGTCATGAAGCGCCTAAGTGCCCTTGGCTTTTCACTGGAGTTGAGTACGGAGGCAAAAGAATTTATTGCTGAAAAGGGATATGATCAGCAGTTCGGCGCAAGACCGTTGCACAGAGCAATTCAAAAATATTTGGAAGATCCACTTGCCGAGGAGATTTTGAACATGAGTATCAAGGCGGGAGATCTTATGATTGCCGATTTTGACAAGGAAAACCAGAAAATTATCTTCTCAATAAAGAAGCTACCTGAAAAGAAAGAAAAATCAAAAGCATAACCGCATGTTATGAACTAAATTTGCCCTCGACATCATGTCGGGGGCTTTTTTATGACTACTGAAATTGGAAATGATATAGATAGGGCAAGAGCATTCCTAGAAAGGGGTGAACTCGTTGCTATACCCACAGAAACCGTTTACGGATTGGCTGCAAACGGCCTCGATCCGCATGCCATATTAAAGATTTACAGTGCAAAAAATCGTCCCCAGTTTAATCCGTTGATTCTTCATGTCGCCAACGTTGATCAGGTTGAGAAGCTTGTGAAAGCAATTCCTGAATTGTGCAGGAAACTCATGAGTAATTTCTCTCCCGGCCCAATTACTTTTTTATTATCCAAATCTGACATTGTACCAGATCTGGTTACTGCAGGAAGCAGCCATGTTGCAATTCGTATACCCGATCATGAACTCACAAGGGAACTTTTGGCCCAGCTTGATTTTCCACTTGCTGCACCCAGCGCAAATCCGTCAGGATATGTAAGTCCAGTATCTCCTAATCATGTCTTGGATGGCCTGGATGGTAAAATACCGTATATACTCGACGGTGGTATCTGTAGGGTGGGCTTAGAATCAACTATCGTTGGTTTCGAGGAAGAGGTTATTGTCGTACACCGACTAGGAGCAATCACCCCAGAAGATATAGAAGCGGTAACAGGTGCAAAAGTCGTTATTTCCCTATCTCATTCATCTCCCATAACCCCTGGTCAATTGAAAAGTCACTATGCCACAACAACACCATTGTTCATTGGGGACATCATAGAACTCGCCTCAGTTCATGCTGGTAAACGATTAGGGATACTATCTTTCAAAACGATTTATGATATTGCTTGTGCGAAGCAAATAATACTTTCTGAAAAAGCTGATTTGGAAGAGGCTGCTGCAGGTCTTTTCAGCGCTATGAGGGAACTTGATGCAAGTGAAGTTGACGTGATTATAACCGAGCAATTTCCTGAGTATGGCATTGGGGCAGCGATTAATGATCGGTTGAGCCGGGCGGCCTTCACTGACAACGAGTAGGAAATTTTTTGAATGCTATTTGTATTTGCCTCAAGCTATTCCTTGCTATGGTATTACATCAGATCACTCAGCTCCAGCCACCTCATTTCTTTTTGATCAATCTCTTTTGCAATGGTTTCAAATCGTGTAGAGAGTTTTTCAATTTCAGTGTACTCGAGATTCGCTGCTGATAGGCGTTCTGAAATTATATTTTTCTCTTCGTTTAATTTCTTGATCTCTTTTTCAAGCATCTCAAATTCACGCTTCTCGTTGAAGCTTGGTTTTTTCTTTGTGCCAGCTGCTTCTTTTTCAGGCTCTCTATTTACAATAATTTGAGATTTTATTTTTTCGGGGTCAACAGTTTTGTCAAGAAGTTCTGATCGGTACTCTCCATAATTTCCAGGGAAATCACGAATAACACCTTCGCCTTCAAAAACGAAGAGGTGATCAACGATTCTGTCCATGAAATACCGATCGTGACTGATGATGATAAGGCATCCTGGGAAGTCCATCAGAAAGTTTTCCAGCACAGATAGTGTGGGAAGATCCAAGTCGTTGGTGGGCTCATCCAGCACTAGAAAATTCGGATTTTTAAAAAGAATGCTCAACAGATGAAGCCTTCTTTTTTCCCCACCACTCAATTTGCTGATATAGCCATATTGTTGGTCTGGTGAGAATAGAAAGAGTTCTAGGAATTGCGCTGCACTTAGTGTTGCACCATTTGACAGCGGGAAGTGCTCTGCGATATTTTTTACAAATTCAATCACCCGCATGTCCTGCTTAATCTCCAGTCCCTTTTGAGAATAGTTGCCAAAAACAATGGTGTCACCAATATTGATCTTTCCGCTATCAGGCTCTTCAAGACCCTGGAGCATATTTACAAAAGTGGATTTTCCGGCTCCATTTTTCCCGATGATACCAACCCTTTCACCTTTTTTGAATGTATAATCGAATCCTGATAGTATTACTTTTTCTCCAAAGCTCTTGTATACTTTTTTGAGCTCTGCAATCTTGCCTCCAAGTCTGCTCATTTTCATTTGAAGATCAACCTGGCGGTCTTCAATTTTTTGTTTGGCTATTTTTTCTATCTCATAATAATTGTCTTGCCTGCTCTTTGATTTTGTTGTTCTGGCCTTGGGTTGTTTTCGCATCCACTCCAGTTCTTTTCTGAACGTATTTTTGGCTTTGTCTATGGTAGCCAAGTCGCTTTCAATTCGGGCAGCCTTTTTTTCAACATAGTTGTGATAATCCCCTTTATACACATAGATTTTACTGTTGTCTAGTTCCCATATTTCATTGCATACAGCATCAAGAAAATACCTATCATGTGTTACAAGAAGTAAAGTAATTTTTTCTTTGTCTAGGTAGTGCTCAAGCCATTCAACCATTTCAACATCGAGGTGATTGGTTGGCTCATCCATGATTAGGAGACAGTGGCTATCGTTAAATCCTATGTCGATGAGGGTTCTGGCAAGGGCAACTCTTTTTCTTTGTCCGCCGCTTAGACTACCTACAATTTGATCGAGGTGGTGAACGTTTAGCTTGCTTAGAATCTGTTTTACTTTTGCATCAAAATCCCAGGCATTGTGGTCTTCCATATCTCCCAATGCGTCAGTAATTCGCTCAGGGTCATTGGAATCTTCAGCAGCTTCATACTTTTTTATTGCATTAATCACAGGGTGGTTGTGAGCAAAAATATTATCGAGAATACTTGAAGATTCATTGAATATCGGGTCCTGTTCAAATAGAACGGTATTCACATCTTTATTAATCCAGACCTTGCCTTCACCGGCAGTTTCTGTTCCGGCAAGAATTCTGAGTAGGGTTGATTTACCGGATCCGTTTCTTGCGATCAGGGCTATTTTGTCCCCCTCGTTGATGTGAAATGAAATGTTGCTGAATAAAGGCTTAATTCCATATGATTTTCCCAGGTTCTCTACAGACACATAATGCATGGCGCAAAGGTACGACAAAGCGAGGCAGTCTGCAAACCCTCTAATCTAGTGATATTGTGAATTATCGACGACTCCCAAAAAATACAATCAGACAAAGAATGATGGTGATAATGATTGCTACTGGAACTGTAAGGCCTGAAAGTTTCTCTTCACGTTTTAATTTGATAACAATCGATTCCCATTCACTCCGTTGTTCTGGTTTTTTTTGCAGTAGGGGTTCAAAATGCTTCATCATCATGGATGCACCGACGCTATCCAAATTCTCGGAGGTTCTTATTGCCGTCTTTATTGCCTCCTTAACCATCGTCAGGTTTTCTTCCCTAAGAATGGTGTTTAATCTTGAAAGGCTGTATAGTTCTTGGAGCTGTTGCAATAGCAGTTCTTTATTTAAACGGAATTTATCTGACTGGGCAATGTATTTTTCCACTTTGATGAACAGCTTAAGAATTTGCTCAGCACCAAGTGATTCATCAAGTGCATATCCCATCGATTTTTCCAGCCAACGCTGATAATGGTATTGTTCCCTTTTTTCAGCATCTGAGAGTACAGCATATGCCTCTTGAATTTCACTAAAATAGGTATTGTATTGTGCTGAATCTGCTTGTTTATCAGGATGATAAGTCATCGCCAATTTTCTAAATGCCTTCTTGATCTCAGCAGCACTAGCCCCTGCGGGGATATTGAGGACATGATAGTAATCTTTTACTGACATCATTTCAAAGGTAAGTTCCTTTTAGGCTTCCTCTTAGTTTTTGGTTGATTCTCATTTTTATGGCCTCAATGGCATTTCATGCTCGCAGGATTTCTATCATTTTAATGAATTTGTGCCTTTTGCTGTCCTTTTTGATACCCTATAGGCAATGGCTAAAGATAGTATCTTTGCGAAAATCGATTGTATGTCGGAATCAATCCGAATTGCTGAGGCTGTCAACTTTGTAAGGGCTGTATGCTCTTACAAGCCAACGATTGGAGTGATATTGGGTAGTGGGTTAGGTGGGTTTACTGAAGGTGTTCATATTGAAGCCGAAGTACCCTACACTGATATTCCCCATTTTCCTATATCAACCGTAAAAGGCCATGGTGGTAAATTGATTATTGGTACAATTGAAGGAACTCGGATCGTTATTATGTCTGGGCGCTTCCATTATTATGAGGGATATTCATCCACTGAAGTTGTCTTTCCCATAAGGGTTCTTCATCAGCTGGGTGTAAAAACGCTGTTGATTTCAAATGCTGCCGGTGGCGTAAATGCTGATTTTACCGTAGGGGATCTCATGGTTATTTCAGACCATATCAGTTTTGCCGTTGTGAATCCATTAATCGGCCCGAATCATGATGATCTGGGCCCAAGGTTTCCTGATATGAGTGAGCCGTACTCAAAAGAATTGATTGCCAGGGCCCATGCAATTGCAACTGAAGCGGGCATAAAGTTGAAACAAGGAGTTTATTTTGCGGTTACGGGGCCTTCATTTGAAACCCGTGCTGAGTATAAGTTGATTCAACGTCTTGGTGCTGATGCAGTAGGAATGAGTACTGCTCAGGAAGTGATTGCTGCTGTGCATTGTGGTATGACTGTTTTTGCCATAAGCGTGATCACTGACCTTGGGATTAGGGAAGAGAATAATAAATTTACACATGAGGAAGTTTTGGATGCTGCAAATGCCGCAGCACCATTGTTGACCACGATATTCAATAAAATGATTGCAACGCTATAGTGTGTTTTTCTGGGTAAGATTTTGCAATTGTTATGAGAAAAAAATGATCTGTTTTTTTGTTAATTATTATGATGAAGGTAGCAATGTATTCGAGTATGAGATGTTGGCTTAAGGGGAAGTATTTTATTTCACTCTTGATTTGTCTGTGTATGGCTTTGGTTGATTCCAATACGCTCCATGCACAAATGCGCTCTGTGATGAACAGAGTTAGTAATGCAGGGAGCTCAAGGGGAGGAGAGGGTAAGCGTGGCGGAGGTGATTCTCTATCTTTTGAAAAAAGAAACTTTGCTGATGATTCAGTTAATGTAAGATATAGGTATCTGGACACCGCGAGGTACAGTAATTTTGATTCCTCCATTAGTGATTATTACACGCGTGTGCCATTGAAGCCAGAATTCATTCAAATTGGACACAATGGAAATGCAACAAGGCCTATCTTATTTTCTCCGCTAAGGATGCCCGGTTGGGATGCGGGATTTCATGCACTTGACCCATTTGCTTTGACTATTGCCGATACCCGTTTTATGAATACGACAAAGCCCTATACCGAATTGGCTTATCTGGTAGGAAGCAAGGCTGAGCAACAAATCGGGATTCTTCATACCCAGAATGCTACACCCGATTGGAATTTTGTCGTACAGTATAAATTGCTGAATGCCCCAGGTAGTTTCAATTCGCAGAACACCAGCCATAATAATATTCGTTTCAATACAGATTTCACTTCTAAGAATAAACGATATCATGCCTATTTGATATTAATGTCAAATGCCCTGCAATCATCTGAAAATGGGGGTATAATTGATCAAAGTTTATTGATCAATCCAAATCCGGCTTACAATGATCGATTTAATATTCCTACCAATTTAGCAGCAACAGCTTATGCTTCCAGAAACTTTTTTAATGTGAAACTGATTACTGGAAATCGGTATGTTGATAAAACCTTTTTACTTAGGCAACAGTATGATTTCGGGAATAAAGATTCGTTGGTCACTGACTCCACTGTTGTGAAGTTATTCTATCCCAGGCTTCGCTTTGAACATACTATTCAATCAGCAAGTTATGCCTATAGGTATTTGGATGTTCAGGCTCCAGGAGCCGAGAGTTTTTACCAAAGCAATTATGGATTTCTCTCTGTTCCAGACACAGTAGACCTTAACTACAAAATGAGTGTACTGAAAAATGATTTTTCCATAGTGCAGTTCCCTGATGCAAAAAATCCTTTGCAATTTTTCAAGGCGGGGGCAACCCTCATGAATTATACTACCAGTCCGGATTCATTGCGTGATGCATTTACAAACATTATGGCACATGGGGAATATCGAAATCGTACCCGCAATAAAAAGTGGGATATGCTTCTTTATGGTGAATTTTATGCAGCAGGAAGAGATATTGGTAATTACTCTGTTCAAGCAAAACTTCAACGGACGTTGGGGCAAAAAATAGGTTCCCTTGAACTTGGTTTCCAAAACATCAACAGATCTCCATCTTATCTTTATGCACAAAAAACTGCTTTTCCAATTGAAAGGAATACTGAATTAAATGACGAAAATGTCAGTTCAATTTATGGTTCATTGTACCTGGCGCCGTTGAAGACCAAATTAACATTTGATTATTTTCTTCTATCCAATTATACCTATTTAACTGGGTATACCTCAGTTGCCCAATATTCAACTGTATTCAACTTTGTTAGGGCAGGCATTTCCAGGGAAACTTCTCTTGGTAGGCGATTTAAGTGGTATATGGATTTTTATCTCCAAACTCCGGCCGGGAATGCACCCATCCATCTCCCGTGGCTATATACCCGCAACAGGATTGCTTACGAGGGAAAGCCTTACAGAAATCTCGTATTGGCTACCGGATTTGATTTACGCTATTACAGTGACTATTACGCTGATGGCTACTCACCACTACTAGGTCAATTCTTTTACCAGACCGAGCAAAAGATTGCAATCAGGCCAGAATTGGCTTATTATATTAATTTTCGCATCAGAAGCTTTACTACTTATTTGAGGTTTGAGAACCTAAATACAGCTAGCACTCAGTATGGATTTGGTTTTAAGGTCAACAATATGGCAGCCCCCCTCTATCCCAATCCAGGCATGGTATTTCGATTGGGTATATTTTGGAATTTTGTTAATTAAAATTATCTGTATTTTTACATTGTGAAAAAGGTTCTTGTAATCATCTTGCTATTGATTCATTCTGCTGCAAGCAGCGGTACAGTTTTGAGTGCGCATTATTGTATGGGTGATTTTTCCGGACTTCGCTTCGGGCACAACAATAAAGAGGTTGATCATTGTTCAACCTGTGGAATGAAAGATATGGGCTGTTGCCATGACGAGCCTAAAGTTATTAAACTCGACAACAACCAAATTCAACAAACATCAATTGGTTTATCGGATTTTAAAATCCCTTTCTTACCCCCTGCACCAAGTTATACATCTTTCTCAATTGTCCTCATTAAGGGTAACTTCCTCAGCAAATCTTCCTCACATCTAGGGCGAACGCCGTCCTATGTGCTTAATTGTTCCTACAGGATTTGATAACATTATTTTCTATCGCTGAGTACGAATCAAGCTTTTAGTTCAACAGCACTATTGCAATCAATACATTTTTTATTTCCTGTTGATAGACTCGGCTCTTCTATTTTCAAGCCTATTATTGTGCACATCAACTTATGATCTGTTTAATTAATTATAGCCAATTCAATTTTTTATCAACTTAAATTTCAACATTATGAAATCTAAATTTGTATTATCATCAGTTCTTTTCATGTTTGTTTTTTCAACAGCCCTTTTTGCTCAAAAAACAACGAAAGAAGACATTAAAGTATGGGGCAACTGCGGCAACTGTAAAAAAACAATTGAGGCAGCTGCTTTAAAAGCTGGCGCAACAAAAGCAAGTTGGAGCGAGACTTCAAAAATTCTTGCTGTTGCCTATAATAAAAAGAAAGCTGACCAGAGCAAGATTCAGGAAGCTATTGCGGCATCTGGTTATGACACCCAAGATTTTACAGCACCTGCGGATGCGTATAACCAACTTCCACCATGCTGCCAGTATGACCGTAAACCGGCCTCAAGTAATCTTGGTGGTGGCGAAGTAAAGGCATGTTGCGCAAAAGAAAATTGTGACCATAAAGGCGACAAAAAAGCTTGTGCAAAAGAATCATGCGATAAAGAAAAAACCTGCTGCAAATCATAATTCATTCGGCCCGGCCTATAGGCCGGGCCGAATCTTTTCTACTATAAATGAGCATTGACATAAACATCAATCCATGAAAAAATTCTTGCTAATCCTACTCGCTTTTTTATTTTCTTCAGCTGTCATTAACGCACAGATAACAAAAGCAAGCCTTCAGGCAAGTGGATTAACTTGTGCCCTATGTTCAAAATCCATATATGATAACCTTAAACAACTTTCCTTTGTTGATTCAGTAGATACTGACCTAAACGCTTCAGTTTTTCTAATCTCTTTTAAGCCTGGTTCAGTAGTTGATCTTGATATGCTAAATAAAAAGGTTGGAGATGCAGGATTTTCAATTGCTTCCCTTCGTGTTACTGCATTATTTTCAAACAAATTGGTTGAAAATGATTCACATGTCTCTCTAGATGGACAGGTATTTCATTTTGTAAATATAGGCCGCCGCACTCTTAACGAAAAAGTTGAGCTAACAATCATTGACAAGCATTTTGTGTCATCAAAAGAATTTAAGAGGTACAGTTCAATGACTAGTCTTGAATGCATTAAAGCTGGAAAAGCTGCAAGTTGCTGTAATCCTTATGCTGTAAGTGTGGGAACACGCATATACCATGTAACGATTTAATAATGAAAAATACTACACGATCACCAATTGCTCAACTCAGTAGGGTAGTATTATATGTATCAATATTTTTATCTATCACTGCAAGCGTAGATTCTCAGGAGCTATATGTCTTTAGCAGTCCTGCTTCCAATGTGCCTGCAAAGTCGCTTTCTTTTAAATACGGTAGCAAATGGATTGGGGGCAATAACATGCATCACTCATCGAATGCCAGTAGGCACATGCTTGAATCACAATTTGGGATCAGTAAAAAAATGATGTTGCGTGCAGCAGTTTCTTTAACTGATATGTATTCACAAAAAAAACAGCAATTTGAGTCGTTTTCAGTGTTGGCCAAGTATCGTTTTTTCTCCAATGATGATGTACACCGGCACTTTAGGGCAGCGGTATTTTTGAATACTGTTTTTAGCAAGAATGACTTAAGGTATGATGAGTTAACTGTTGAGGGCGATCAGTCTGTTCTTCAAGGAGGTGTCATACTCACCCAATTGATCAATAGGCTTGCTGTATCAACTACTCTTGCGCTTACTGAAGTTGTTGATCCTGAACGCTGGCAAAAATATGGTGGTTCTAGGCGATTTGGTTATCAAGGAATAAATTATAACTTTTCTAGTGGTTATCTTTTACTGCCTAGAAAGTATACTAGTTACAAGCAGCCCAATCTCAATATCTACTTTGAATGTATTGGTGGATTTGGACTTGATAAACGTTTTTCGTACACAGATCTTGCGCCTGCTGTACAAGTCATTTTGAATAGCAATTCAAAAATTAATCTTGGCTATAGATTTCAACTTGTCGGTCAAGTTGAGAGAATGGCCAGATCTGGTGTCTATTTTAGTTATGAGCGGACATTTTTGAATGCATTAAAGTGAAACTAAAAAGTGCTTTTATTTTATATGTTTTAGCGCTAAAGTTATTTTCTTGAAATTCTTCGATCTATCGAGGCCTATCTTTAATACTGAAATACC
>CAIXLY010000096.1 GCA_903920455.1 uncultured bacterium
AGCTAGGTATGCAAAACAAATTAGTGGCACGATGTACGATAGCTGTGTAAAGGTATGAACTGAAGGATCTCTGCTAATTTCCATGTCAATAATTGCTCCTTGCATTGGGGGGATGATAGCTCCTCCTAGAATCATCATGATCAAGAAAGCTGATCCTTGGCTTGTGTATTTCCCAATGCCGTTAACCGCTAGTGAAAAAATACATGGCCACATTACCGAGCAACAGATACCACAACTGATGATGGCAAAATTTGCAACCATTCCAGTTGCTGAAATTGCAATAATCATGGCAATGGTACCAAGCACAGAAACGGTGAGCAACAATTTAACAGGCTTCTCTTGTGCAAATAGAAAGGCAATCACTGCGATTGCAATACATATAGGATACATCAGAAATTCATCTACTGCATTTCCTTTGATGATATTCACCAAGAGGATGACACCGAAGGCAACAAAAGGGACAACGATCACAAGAATTCTTTTTACACTCTTGCTGAAGTTAAAAACACTCACAGCACCTGTCCATCTTCCTATCATCAACGATCCCCAATAAAGAGAAATCAAGTGTGAAATTTCAGAATCTTCCTTGCCACCAAAAGCGGTCTTTTTAAGCAGTGCCCCAAAGTTGTTATCAATGGTCACCTCAACCCCAACATACACAAAGATGGCAATCATGCCCAATACCAATTGAGGATAAGCCATTGCTCCCCATCCAGCAGGATTTTTCTTCGCGGCAAACATAGAGATGAATAAAATAGCCAGAATAACTATTAATGAACTGGCAATGATGATGCTCTTGTTCAAGCCAGTGATTTCTTTAACTATGTCAGAGAACAATACAGGAAGGAACGCAAGACCAATTATTATCAAGATATTCATAGCTTTCGGACTCTTCTCGAGTTTCTCGTCAGAGGTTGTTTTTGGAAGCTTCGCATAAGCAAAAATTACTGCAGCCAAAATAAACAAACCGGCCAGGAAGAAATATAATGTCTGGATGTTTTCGATAGATGCACCTGTTGCACTGGCAATGGTGCCAAACAAAAGAAAACTCACCACCAAAGGACCAAGTAATGTTCCAAAGGAATTTACACTGCCTGCCATATTCAGCCTATGAGATCCGGTCTGTGGACTTCCCAAAGCGATGGCAAAGGGTTGGGCTGCAGTTTGTTGAAGTGAAAATCCAAGGGCAATAATAAAGAATGAAACGAGAACAAGGCCAAAGGTTGCATTCCCAGAACCACTGATGAAGGCAAGTGAAACAGCACCTACAACGGATATCAATAAACCATATATGATGCCTTTCTTGTATCCGATTTTATTTAACAAATCGGTGCCCGTAAGTGCAGAGAATAAATAGAGGAGAAGGGAACCATAAAAATATGCTCCATAGTAGGCAGATCCTACCAATTGAGATTGGATTTGATCCAGATTGAAGAAGGTCTTACAGAAAGGAATAAATATGCTGTTTGATGCGGCAACGAAGCCCCAAAAGAAGAAAACGATGATCAATACACCGAACTGAGACCACTTAGTTTGCTGATTCATGTCAAGGGTTGTTTTATGAGTTCCCAAAATAGATATATTTCTTTAGTTGTAAAATTTTTTTGTTCACATACAATGAAGGCTATTTATGCATAAATTGTAGCACAAGTTTGATTTGAATGGATATTTTACATGTCAGTGCTGAGTGCTATCCAATAGCAAAAGCAGGAGGGTTGGGGGATGTGGTTGGTTCACTACCTCGTTTTTTAAATCAAATTGGGCATGTTTCCAAAGTTGTCATGCCCATGTACCGCACAAAATATTTGTATTCTCATGAGTGGCAGGTGGTTCATAAGGGCTATACCAACATGGGCAATTGGGGGTTCGACTACACCATTATCAAGGAAAAGTCTGACACTCAAGGTTTTGAGCTCTATCTCCTCGATATCAATGGGCTTTTAGACCGGGAAAAGGTTTATGGATATGACGATGACACTGAACGTTTCTGTGCCTTTCAGCTGGCTGTACTTCATTGGCTTAACCAATGGGAAAAATTACCAGGAGCTGTTCATGTCCATGATCATCACACGGCCCTGATTCCCTTTTTGATGATGCATACCTACGTCTTCAAGCGCCTTCAACATGTTCCAACAGTACTTACCATCCATAATGCACAATATCAGGGCATTTTTGGCTGGGATAAAGTTGGCTATCTGCCTCAGTGGGACAGTTGGAAAAGGGGCTTGCTGGAATGGCAAGGGAATATTAATCCATTGGCTTCAGGGATTAAATGTGCTTGGAAAGTGACAACGGTAAGTCAGACCTACCTTACTGAGCTGACAAACATGAGCAATGGGTTAGAATCACTTTTTGAATTTGAAAAGGGCAAGTGCTCAGGGATAATAAATGGCATCGATGTAGAGGTCTGGAATCCAGATAACGACAAGTATCTCACTGAGCATTTTTCTATTACTTCTTTTGATTCTGGAAAAGCAAAGAATAAAAAAATACTCTGTGACATTTTCGGCATGGATGAGGAAAAGCCGTTATTCATTTTTATAGGAAGATTGGTCCATGAGAAGGGTGCCGATTTGCTGCCCCAAGTTATACTTGATAGCTTCAATCATATTGGACGAAAAATGAATTTCCTGTTTTTGGGGAGCGGTGATCATGATACAGAATCAAAGCTTACGATGTTGAAGTCTTTCTCTAAAGGCGATTATGATGTCTACATCGGTTATAATGAAACACTTAGTCACCAAATGTATGCAGGAGCAGACTTTCTAATCATGCCATCAAGGGTTGAACCCTGCGGCTTGAATCAACTCTATGCAATGCGTTATGGAACCATCCCTTTGGTAAGAAAGACTGGTGGATTGAAAGATACGGTAATTGATCTAGCAGACAAACATGGATATGGCATCACCTTTGACAATGCTTCCGTTGGAGACATAACAAATGCAATATACAGAGCACTTGAACTCCACCAGGAAAAAAAGGTATTTCGCAGTTTACGTAAAAAGATCATGGAGCTTGATTTTACTTGGCATAGAAGCGCTGAGGAATATAGTACACTGTATCAAAGTTTTCAGTAAATTCGAAATAATTCAATTGTATGAATAAAAATGTTGTAGCGATTGTTTTGGGTGGTGGTTCTGGCACCAGGTTGTCTCCACTTACCTCAACAAGAAGCAAGCCTGCAGTTCCAATCGCTGGGAAATATAGGCTCGTTGATATCCCTATTTCCAACTGCCTAAATTCTAATATTGGGCGTATCTATGTGTTGACTCAATTTAACTCTGCTTCCTTAAATAAGCATATTAAAAACACCTATCATTTTAGTGCCTTCAGTTCTGCTTTTGTAGATATTATAGCAGCAGAACAGACTCCCGATAATCCAGCCTGGTTCCAAGGTACAGCAGATGCAGTTCGCCAATCTCTCCGACATATCAATCAACAAGATTTTAGTCATGTACTCATTCTTTCTGGGGATCAGTTGTATCAAATGGACTTTCAGGAAATGATTGATAACCACGTTAATTGCAACGCGGATATTTCGATTGCAACAATTCCTGTGAATGCCAAAGAGGCAACTGAGTTTGGTATTTTGAAAAAAACCGACGGCAATATCATCAGTTCGTTTATCGAGAAGCCAAAAGGAGACGTGCTTGCAGACTGGACAAGCGATACCGGCGATGCCATGAAAAACCAAGGCAGAAATTATCTTGCCAGTATGGGTATTTATATTTTTGGCCGAAAAGTACTCTTTGATCTTCTTCAGGAAGAATTTAGGGATGCTACCGACTTTGGTAAGGAAATTATTCCTTTTTCAATTTCCAAACATCAGGTAGTAAGTTTTCAATATGAGGGGTACTGGACAGACATCGGAAATATTCATTCCTTTTTTGAAGCCAATCTTGCCTTGACGCAAGACGTTCCTGAGTTCAATCTTTTTGATAATAAAAAAGCAGTGTATACCAGGGCCCGTATGCTGCCACCTGCTAAAATCAGTGGTACAACACTCGAAAAAACAATCGTTGCAGAAGGATGCATCATTAACGCATCGCGTGTTGAAAATTCGGTGCTTGGAATTAGAACAAGGATAGGCTATGGTACAACCATCGTCAGTTGTTACATCATGGGTACTGATTTTTATGAAACACTAGAGGAGATGAATGCCTCCGTAACCAATGGACTTCCAAAACTTGGTATAGGCGAGCGTTGCTATATCAAGAATGCAATCATAGATAAAAACTGCCGTATAGGAAATGATGTTAGAATCAACGGGGGGGCACATTTGCAAAATGCTGACCATCTTCTATACACCATCAAAGACGGTATTGTTGTGGTAAAAAAAGGATCAGTTATTCCCGATGGCTTTGTGATTTAGTCATACCTCCCACATGCCAAAACAATCCGGAAAATCAACACCACCTCAAGAAACTAACAAGCCTTACGAAGAGGTCCACTTTATACAAACCACGTTGACCGTCTGGAATTATTCTCTTTTTTCTGATGAGGTAATTAGAAACTTTCAACAGGGGACACTATACAACGCATATAATTACTTCGGGAATAAACAAATCAATGTTCTTGGTAGAGCGGGTACCTACTTTGCTGTTTGGGCCCCAAATGCAACTGCGGTAAGTGTTGTTGGCAACTTCAATCATTGGACCGACGGAGCCCATCGCTTATTTGTACGCACTGACAACAGTGGTGTATGGGAAGGTTTCATTCCTGATTGCAACAGGGGAGAGATCTATAAATATTTTATTCATGGCAGTGGTCAGGTACATGCCCAGAAGGGTGATCCCTATGCACATTACTGGGAAAAAAAGCCACTGACCGCAACCATCACGTGGAATTTTGAATATGAATGGAAGGACGCGAAGTGGATGGATTCTAGAGAACATCATAATTCTCTCGACTCACCTTATTCAGTATATGAGGTTCACCTTGCAAGTTGGATGCGGCCTAATCCCTATGACGAAGAATCCTATTTTAACTATTGGCAAATTGCAGAGCGACTAGTTCCTTATGTCAAGGAAATGGGTTTCACGCATGTTGAGTTGATGCCCATCATGGAGTTTCCTTTTGACGGCAGTTGGGGTTATCAGGGTACAGGTTTTTTTGCACCGACATCCAGGTTCGGTAACCCCGAAGAATTTATGGCCATGGTTGATTACTTCCATAAAGAAGGCATTGGTGTTATCCTTGATTGGGTTCCTTCTCATTTTCCTTACGACAGCCATGGGTTATTCATGTTCGATGGCGCTCATACCTATGAGTATGCAGACATGCGGAAGGGATATCATCCTGATTGGAACAGTTATATTTTTAACTACAAGCGTGGTGAGGTAAGGTCATTTTTAATTAGCAATGCAAGATTTTGGTTCGACAAGTTTCATATCGATGGTATTCGGGTTGATGCAGTTTCTTCCATGCTCAAACTTGATTACTCCCGCAATGAAGGAGAATGGGAACCCAATGAATTTGGTGGAAATGGGAATATTGAAGCCATCGGTTTTCTCAAGGACATGAATGCAATGGTCTACCGCGATTTTAAGGGCGTTCAGACCATTGCAGAAGAAGCAACCAACTGGCCTGGGGTATCCAGACCAATTGATCAAGGTGGACTAGGATTTGGAATGAAATGGATGATGGGATGGATGCATGATACGCTTCGTTACTTCAAGCAAGATCCTGTATTCCGAAAACATCAACAAGATCAGCTCACCTTCAGCATGGCTTATTTCTATGATGAAAACTTCATGCTTCCACTTAGTCATGATGAAGTAGTTCATGGGAAATCTCCAATGATCTACAAAATGCCAGGGGATGATTGGCAGAAATTTGCTAACCTGAGACTTTTATACGCATACATGTTCACGCACCCGGGAGCAAAATTGCTGTTCATGGGAAATGAGTTCGGACAAACTGATGAGTGGAACTATACTACGGCATTGCGCTGGGATCTGTTGCAACATGCTTCTCATGCCGGATTGAAGTTGTGTGTAAAGGATCTGGCTCATTTGATGAAAGAAGAGCCTGCGATGTTTCAGCAGCAATTCGCTTATGAAGGGTTCAAGTGGCAAGACCTTAATCACCGGGAAGAATCAGTGGTTTCTTATATGAGAAAGGGAAAGAAAAAACACGAAGAGATCTTGGTTGTTTTAAATATGACTCCTCAAGAGCGGTTGTCATGGGTTGTATATGTAGATGAGAAAACAACTTGGAAAGAAATTTTTAACAGCGACCAAACATCATACTGGGGTACAGGAAATTATATCAATGCTCTACCATTGACTGCAGTCCATGACGCTGAGCATCACACCAACACTATACAGGTTTCACTTCCTCCACTTGGCGCTACAGTGTTTAAAAGAGTTAATTAGCCAACGCTATATTTCACTTTCGATCTTACATTTTTTCAGGAACTGAAATTCCTAATAAATCCATCCCAGAGCAAAGTACAGTGGCTACCATAGATGAAATCTTTAATCTCAATTGTTTTTTTTCTTCACTCTCAGCGCTTGCAATAGATAGCGCTGCATAGAAAGAGTTGAACGATTGTGCAAGTTGAAATAAATATGTGGCAAGTGTTGACGGATCAAGCGATTCTGCAGATTGTAACAAAACTGTTTCAAACTGCTCCGACAAGAGCAGCAGTTCTTTTTCTGGATCGAGTAATGCTGTCTTATATTCCTTGAAATCTTTATCAATGCTTGATTTCCTTAAAACAGATTTTATCCTTGCATGGGTATATTGAATAAACGGACCAGTTGAGCCATGAAAATCGATGGATTCCTCTGGGTTAAATATCATTTTCTTTTTTGGGTCTACACGCAATAGAAAATATTTGAGTGCACCGAGTCCAATCATGTCGTACAATGCAACAAGTTCTTCAGGAGAAAAATCTTTCACCTTCCCAAGGTTTTCAGTGTGTTCACGTGCAATAGAAACCATTTCATCTATGAGGTCATCAGCATCAACGACTGTGCCCTCTCGGCTCTTCATTTTTCCAGTTGGAAGTTCAACCATGCCATATGATAGGTGGTGAATATCATCTGCGTTGGGGAGTCCTAGTTTTTTGCAAATCAACTGCAAGACTTTCATGTGGTAGTTCTGCTCGTCTCCAATTACATAAATGCTTTTATCCATCTTGAACTCTTCGTATTTCCGCTGTGCCAGTCCAATGTCTTGCGTTATATAAACGGATGTTCCATCTTTTCGCAATACAAGTTTTTCATCAAGCCCTTCATCAGTAAGGTCAATCCAAATGCTGCCATCAGCTTTTTTATTGAATACATGTTTATCCAAGCCCAATTCGATAATATCCTTGCCGAGTAGATAAGTTTCACTTTCGTAATAGGTTTTCGCAAAATCAGATCCAATTCTTTTATAGGTGACCTCGAAACCTTGATATACCCACTGGTTCATGTTGCGCCAAAGTTCAATAACGGAGGGAACACCTTTTTCCCAGTCTACCAGCATCTGTTGTGCCTCGAGCATAATGGGTGCTTCTTTTTCAGCTGTGGCTTTATCCTTACCCTCATTGATGAGTTGCTCTATTTCAATTTTATAAGCGTCATTGAATTTTACATAATATTCTCCAACAAAATGATCGCCTTTCATCCCCGTTGATTCAGGCGTTGCACCATTTGCATACTTTATCCATGCAATCATGCTTTTGCAGATATGAATGCCCCTGTCATTTACAATACAAGTTTTAATTACTTCGTATCCGCTCGCTTCTAATATTTTTGCAATGCTTCTTCCAAGAAAGTTATTGCGAAGATGACCCAGGTGTAATGGCTTATTGGTGTTTGGTGAAGAGTACTCTACCATAATCTTTTTTCCATTCAGAGGGGCCTTTCCAAAGCAAGGATCTTGATGGTGTTTGTTCAACATCTCGATAAGGAGCTCGTTGTTGATTGTAAGATTCAAGAAACCCTTGATAATGTTATAGTCAATAAAAAGAGTTGGGTGCTTTTCTAAAAGGTATCCTCCGAGTGCATTGCCAAGTTGGTCTGGACTATTTTTCAAGGTTTTGATCAATGAAAAAAGAACAATCGTATAATTTCCAGTGAACTCTGGCTTGGTGGGGTTAACTTGAAATTCCTTTTCGGAGAAAATAACATCATAAAGTTCTTTCAGTCCCTCATTGGCTTTTTCCCTTATTAACGTACTTAGCATAATAGTTAGATTGTTGCAAATGTACGATTCCCCCTTATTTTATACTCCTTTCCGATTTGGTCATGTTTTTTAAGCCTTATTCTGAATTTTGAGACTTTTAATGTCACCTTTACGTGCCAATTGGTAATTTTGCACTCTAGCAACTGTCAATGAGAATAATCGAAGTAACCGGCAAAAGTTTAGAACGTCAATTTCTTGAGATGCCCTTCAGCATCTACAAGGACGATCCCAATTGGATTTGTCCATTGCTCAATGATATTGATGCTGTGTTCGATCCATCCAAAAACAATTTTTTTAGTTTTGGTAAATGTACCCGTTGGGTTTTAATGGATGATGACCAACATCCGGTAGGTAGAATAGCCGCATTCATCAATGAAAAAAAGGCTTTCAAAGAAGACCATCCTACAGGCGGATGTGGCTTTTTTGAGTGTATCAATGATCAATCCGCTGCCAATATGCTTTTTGATCAGGCCAAGTCTTGGCTCAGCGGAATGGGAATGGAAGCAATGAACGGGCCGATTAATTTTGGAGAGAATGACATGTGGTGGGGGCTTCTCATTGAGGGCTTTCAAGAACCATTTTACGGAATGAATTATAATCCTCCTTACTATAAATCACTTTTTGAACAATACGGGTTTAAGGTAAGGTATGAGCAGATTTCGAATAGCATTGATGTTCGAAAGGGGCTTCCTGAAAAAGTGATTAAAATATCCAAGTGGGTGGCCAAACGCAATGGGTATATATTTCGGCATCTTGAAACTGCCGACATACCAAAATATTCAAGAGATTTTAAAGAGGTGTATAATGATGCATGGAAGGACTTTGAGCATTTCACTGCGGTTACTGACGCCACCATTGAGGAAACGATCAGGAAGATCAAGCCAGTGATGGATCCCAATTTGATATGGTTTGCATATACCAATGAGAACGAGCCAGTTTCATTCATTATGATTTTACCAGATACAAATGAGTTGATTAAAGGACTGAATGGTAAACTTGATCTATTGGGTAAGCTTAGGTTCTTATGGAATAAAATGACAGTCAAGCATACCCGAATGAGGGCGGTAATCATGGGTACAAAAGAACTCTACCGTAACCAAGGGCTTGAGTCAGCACTTTTTATGAAACTACAGGAATATGCCCATTCATTGGGTCACTACCGAGAGCTTGAGCTCTCATGGGTGGGCGACTTCAACGCAAAGATGATTGCTGTTCATCATGCAATTGGCGCAACTTTTTCAAAAAAACATGCCACGTATTTTATAACGTTTAATGACACCAATTCTTTGGTTTAAATAATTCAAGTTGAAGGCACGAATCGAAAATATTTTAGATTTCTTTTATCCCTTGTTTAAGAGGTTCTTTGATCGGACTACCTTTCGTTATGCAGCCTGTGGTGGAATCAATACTATTTTTGATATTCTTTTGTTTTTTCTGATCTATAATTTTTTACTCAAGAAGGAAATGTTGGTGCTGCCTTTTGTGGTGATTAGTCCACATATTGCAGCCTTTTTATTGGCCTTTTTAGTTAGTTTTCCAACAGGCTTCCTGCTCATGCGTTTTATCGTATTTCAAGATTCTGCTCTTCGGGGAAGGGTTCAGTTGTTTAGGTATTTTTTGGCTGTATGTTTCAGTCTTTTGCTTAATTACGTATTTCTGAAAATATTGGTAGATCAACTACATCTTTATCCTACCGTAGCAAAGATAATCACCACCTTTTTTGTGGTTGGCGTAAGCTATGTTTCTCAAAAGTATTTTAGTTTCAAGACCTCTGCTGAGCAACTGCCCGGAACTTAATTGGTTGCCCAGATGGCATTTCCTCTATCATTAGTTTGGTTGAATTGGTCCTCCCGGCTGTCAATTATGCCATTTTGATCTATAAAAGACCCGTATAAGTTTCTGTTTGTCATGCTGTTGTACCAATAACTGACAAGATTTCCTGATTTTACAACCGGCACATCAATTGTACTTGATGGTTATCTAAATTATCAATTATGGCAAAGATTATAGGAATTGACCTAGGAACGACCAACAGTTGTGTCTCCGTAATGGAAGGAAATGAGCCAGTTGTTATCGCCAACGATGAAGGTAGAAGGACAACCCCCAGTGTGGTTGCTTTCCTGAAAAATGGAGAAAGAAAGGTGGGAGATCCCGCCAAACGTCAGGCGATTACCAATCCAATTAACACCATTACCAGTGTTAAAAGATTCATGGGGCGTCGTTTTGATGAGGTTACTGAGGAAATTAAACACTGGAGTTATAAAGTTGCCAAAGGCGACAACAATACTGTACGTATTGACATTGATGGGCGTCTTTACACCCCACAAGAAATAAGTGCAATGGTGCTGCAGAAAATGAAAAAAATCGCTGAGGATTACCTCGGTCATGAAGTCAACGAAGCGGTGGTTACCGTTCCTGCTTACTTTAATGATGCTCAACGTCAGGCTACAAAAGAAGCAGGAGAAATTGCTGGGTTAAACATTAGGCGAATAATCAACGAACCTACAGCTGCAGCACTGGCTTATGGTTTAGATAAGAAAAATGTAGACAGCAAGATTGCAGTATTTGATCTTGGTGGTGGAACCTTTGATGTCTCGGTTTTGGAACTTGGGGATGGTGTTTTTGAAGTTAAATCAACGAATGGAGATACGCACCTTGGTGGTGATGACTTTGATAAGGTGATCATGGATTGGATTGCTGAAGAGTTTCAGAAAGATGAACAGGTTGACCTTAGAAAAGATCCAATGGCTTTGCAGAGGTTGAAAGAGGCTGCTGAAAAAGCCAAAATCGAACTCTCTGGATCAACAGAAACAGAAATTAATCTTCCTTATGTTACCGCTATTGATGGTGTTCCTAAGCACCTTGTAAAAAAACTAACAAAGGCAAAATTTGAACAAATTGCAGATAAACTTTTTGAGCGTTGCCTAACTCCATGTGAGCTGGCACTTAAAGATGCAGGAATGTCAGCATCTGAAATTGATGAAGTTATTCTTGTTGGTGGATCAACAAGGATTCCTAAGGTGCAAGAAATTGTAGAAAAATTCTTCGGTAAAAAACCAAATAGAAGCGTAAATCCTGATGAAGCTGTTGCAATCGGTGCAGGTGTTCAAGGTGCAGTGCTAACAGGAGAAGTAAAAGATGTGTTGTTGCTTGATGTAACTCCACTAAGTCTAGGTATTGAAACATTGGGTGGTGTAATGACTGTCTTGATTCCATCCAATACAACAATTCCTACTAAGAAATCTGAAACCTTTTCTACCGCAGCGGACAATCAGCCCGGCGTTCAGATTCAGGTACTCCAAGGAGAAAGGCCAATGGCTACCCAAAATAAAACATTGGGAATTTTCAATCTTGATAACATCCCTCCTGCACCAAGAGGAGTACCTCAAATTGAAGTAACTTTTGATATTGATGCTAACGGATTGATTAATGTTAGTGCAAAAGACAAGGGAACTGGAAAAGAGCAAAAGATTCGCATAGAGGCTGGGAGTGGATTGACAAAAGAAGAGATTGAAAAAATGAAAGCTGAAGCAAAAGCCAATGAGGCAACAGATAAAATTGAAAAAGAACGCATCGAAAAGCTGAATGCTGCAGATGGTCTTGTTTTTCAAACCGAAAAACAACTTAAGGAATTTGGTGAAAAGATTCCTGCAGAAAAAAGAGCTGCAATCGATTCATCGCTGGCTAAGTTAAAAGACGCACACAAGCTGCAAGATTTAGACTCCATCGAAACGGCTACCAAAGAACTCAACGATGCTTGGATGGCTGCAAGTCAAGATATGTACAATGCTACTCAAGGTGCAGATCAAGCCGGCGCACAGTCTGCCGGTCCTGAAGCTGCTGCTGATTCTGGAGCTGAAAATGTTACAGATGCAGAGTTCGAAGAGGTGAAATAAGTTTTTCAAAATAGTACAAAGGCCTTCAGTAATGAAGGCCTTTGTTGTGATATTAGAACATATGTTTTATATTTAATAATATTTGTTCGTTAAAGATTTAGTTGTGGCTAATGGTATCCACATAACCTTTAATCTCTTTTATAGTGAAGTCAACCTTTCTTATTCTTTTTGTTGCATCGTTTTTTGTTAGTGAACTAAGGTCGCAAGACAATGTAATAAAAAAATTGCAGGTCGAATCCCAATAGGAATCCAATTGAAAAAATAAAATAAGCCGCTAAACGATTTCCATCCAAGTATGGTCAGCCAGTAGCTTTACCGATGCTACTGCTTTTTTAAATGGACCAGATCCACCCCATTCCTTTGGACTCACCAACGATAGAAAATTGTTGCCATCTTTCTTTTCATAGAGATAGTAAACTTGTCCGATTACTGGAGTGAAATTTAATTTAGCACTGTATATCAATACAGACAATTCTTTTCTTCTTTGAATTTCTTGGGCTTGTAATGCGAGCAGTTCTATTTGTTGACGAATTTGCGCCAGTTGCATGTTGGTTTGCTCCTCCATGGCATACAGTGCCTTATGTCTGATTACACCCTCTTCCGTTGGTTTTATCACAGCTCCGGAAACAGAAGATGCATAGGGGAGAACGCTCATCTGTTTGTGATAATAAGAAATGTTTTTGTAGGCTGTTGCATCTTCCCTAAACCCTTCTTCTGTCAACCTCAAATAGCCATTTGGCATGATGTGGTGAAGAATTTTGAGGGTCTGTTCACCTTTTGTGATCAATAGTATTTCAAAGTTGATGCTGTCTTGAAAGCTGACTTTTGATCGCTCGGCAATCAGTTCGTCTTGAAACTCGTGAATATCACCATCTGCCTCTATGGCGTAAGCAGAGGAAAAAGCTTGATTTTCAAAGGTCACCCAATTCATCTCAACATTGAGTTGATTTCGCTGATCTGTTGCGGAGATCTTGTACGTACCGGATTTTGGTCTTTCTCCTTTTTCGTAAACGCCTTTTTCAGGAAACAATTGCCAGGAATAGAGAAAATTGTACGCTTGGATCATAAAAACATAAACAAAAGAAAAGCCTATTGGTTCTATGCGATAAATTATTTTGATTTCGCATTGCTACTTTTCATTTAAATTTGTGAACTATGACTATTGAGCAAATAAAAAGTATGAGAGACCGCCTATCCGTCTTGAGGAGGTTTCTTTGACGTCGCTAACCGACAATATAAAATAAACGAAGACAAACAAACGTCACTCTCTCCCGGTTTCTGGGATGACAATAAGCGTGCAACAGAGATTCTAAAAACCATTAAGCTCAATGAATATTGGCTTAATTTATATATTTCCACTGAGGCCTTTGTAGAAGATTTCGCAATTTTGTTTGAATTTTGGAAGCAGGGCGAATGTGCTGAAGATGAAGTCAAACTAGCTTTTGAGAAAGCATTGACGGCCTTAGAAGAGGCTGAATTCAAAAGCACCCTAAACCAGCCCGAGGATGAATTGCCTGCTGTATTGCAGGTGAACAGTGGCGCAGGTGGAACTGAGAGCCAGGATTGGGCTGAAATGCTTGTTAGAATGTATAGAATGTATGGAGAGAAACAGGGATGGACGGTCACAGAGCTTGATTGGCAGGATGGAGATGGTGCAGGGATCAAATCAGCAGTACTGCAGTTTGAAGGCCCCTTCGCTTATGGTTTTTTGAAAGCTGAAAATGGCGTTCACCGCTTGGTGAGAATTTCTCCTTTCGACAGCAATGCAAGAAGGCACACTTCCTTTGCTTCAGTATATGTTTATCCTTTGGTTGATGATTCTATTGAAATTGAGATAGGAGGAGCAGACCTTCATTGGGAGTTTTATCGCTCAGGTGGTAAGGGCGGTCAGAACGTAAACAAAGTTGAAACTGCTGTAAGGCTTAAGCATATACCCAGTGGAATTATTGTTGAGTGTCAGCAGGCCAGAACCCAGGGAGAGAACAGGGAAAAGGCGCTCAAGATGCTGAAGAGTAAGTTATACGAAGAGGAATTGAGAAAGAGGCAAGAGCTCAAAAATGCCAATAATGCCTCAAAGAAAAAGATAGAGTGGGGCAGTCAGATTAGAAGCTATGTTTTCCATCCCTATAAAATGATCAAAGATCATCGGACAGATCATGAGGTTGGAAACGTGCAGCCAGTGATGGATGGAGACCTCGACGGTTTTATCAAGGCTTATCTGATGATGGAAAAAGAACCTGTCTAACTTATAAAAAGTATACCCATGAACAATGGTCATTACAGCCTACCACTTCCTTCAAATGAAGCGATTCTATCTTATGCCCCCGGCACTGCTGAGCGAATCAAACTCAAAGAAGTTTTAAAGGAGTTGAAGTCGACATCTCTAGATGTTCCAATGTATATTGGCTCAAAGGAGATTCGGACCAACAAAAAAGTAGCCATGCGGCCACCTCATCAACACAAACATATCCTTGGGTATTTTAATTATGGTGAAGCCAAGCATGTTAAGATGGCCATCAATGCAGCATTAGAAGCCAAGGATGCTTGGGAAGCAATGCCTTGGGAAAGCAGGGCAGCAATTTTTTTAAAGGCAGCGGACTTGATCGCTACCAGATATCGTCCATACATGAATGCCACCACCATGTTGGGACAAAGTAAAAATGTGTATCAGGCAGAGATTGATAGTGCTTGTGAACTCATTGATTTTCTCAGGTTCAATGTTTATTTTCTTAGTGAAATATACAAGCAGCAACCGATTAGCTCACCCGGAATTCATAACCAATTAACGTATCGACCACTTGAGGGTTTTGTATTGGCCATTACACCATTTAATTTTACAGCCATTGGTGCAAACCTGCCAGCCTCGGCTGCATTGTGTGGAAATACCGTTGTTTGGAAACCGGCCGACACGCAAGTCTATTCCGCTCAAATGTTCATGCGCATTATGAAGGAAGCGGGATTACCTGATGGGGTTATCAATTTGATTTATGTGGATGGCCCAACGTTAGGAGAGCTGTGTTTTTCAAACCATCAATTTGCAGGTATTCATTTTACTGGATCAACCGCAGTGTTCAACCAAATTTGGAAAACCATTGGCGAAAATCTAAGCAAGTACCGTTCTTATCCTCGTATCGTGGGGGAAACCGGAGGAAAAGATTTTGTTATGGTTCATCCTTCTGCAGATGCTGATGTTACTGCAACTGCGTTGCTTCGGGGGGCATTTGAATTTCAAGGGCAAAAATGTTCTGCTGCATCAAGGGCCTATATTCCTTCCAACCTCGCGTCTCAGGTCAGAAAAAAACTTATTGCTGGTATTAATAGTTTTAAGATGGGATCTTCTGAAGATTTCAGCAATTTTATTACTGCAGTGATTGATGAAAAATCTTTCAATAAGATCAAAGTATATATCGATAAGGCCAAGAAATCTTCGAGCGTTAAAGTGCTTGTCGGTGGAAATTGCGATAAGTCAGTCGGGTATTTTATAGAACCTACAATCCTGGAAACAACCGATCCCAACTACGTAACCATGCGAGAAGAGATCTTTGGTCCGGTGTTGACCATCTATGTTTATCCTGAAAAGAAATTTAGTGAAACCCTTCGCCTGGTTGATCAAACTTCACCTTATGCACTTACGGGTTCAATTATTTCTCAAGACCGGTCTGCGATAGTTGAAGCTACCCATGTACTGCGAAATGCCGCAGGTAACTTTTATGTGAACGATAAGCCAACAGGTGCAGTGGTTGGACAGCAGCCATTTGGCGGAGCACGTGGTTCAGGAACAAATGACAAGGCAGGGTCAATGATTAACCTGTTGAGGTGGTTGAGTCCACGTACAATCAAAGAGACCTTTGATTCACCCAAAGACTACCGTTACCCTTTTCTTGAACCTGAACAATAGCACTTGCGCTGAAATCAATACATTTGTACCAGATAATTTTGCAATGAAGGGAATTAAAACCATAATGGAAGAGGATCAACTCAAGCTTACCTTAAAAAGGTTGGCCCATGAACTGATCGAAAAACACTATCCTTTTACAGATACCTGCATCATTGGCATCCAGCCTAGAGGAATTCCTGTGAGTGATTTTATCAGCCAATACATCAAAGAGGTTCATCCAGAGGTGGAAGTCAACTACGGAAAACTTGATATTACCTTCTACAGGGATGATTTTAGGGGCGAGATTAGAATTCCAAACATCACTGAATTGCCATTCTCTATTGAAAATAAAAAGATTGTGCTGATTGATGATGTGTTGTATACTGGACGTACCATCAGGTCTGCCATGGATGCCTTACTTGATCACGGACGAGCTAAAAAGGTTGAATTGTGCATTTTGGTTGACCGCAAGTTCAGCAGGGAACTACCGATTCAGCCTGATTATGTAGGTAAATCGATTGATTCCATTGTTACCCAAAAAGTAAAGGTGATGTGGGGAGATGAGAAAAAAGTCATTCTTTACGACAGCATTTAGCGAAAAATGAAAAATTATTTGTTTTTATTCCCAATACTTTAACTTCGCTCCCTAATGCACCTTAGTTCAAAACATCTGCTAGGCATTAGAGAACTCCTCCCGGGAGATATCAACCTTATTTTAGAAACAGCCCGACAATTTAAAGACGTCCTTCAAAGGCCAATAAAGAAAGTTCCTTCACTGCGTGATGTAACGATTGTCAATCTTTTTTACGAGAACTCCACCAGAACAAGAATTTCCTTTGAATTGGCTGAAAAGCGCCTGAGTGCAGATACCATTAACTTTTCCGCAAACGGATCATCTGTATCAAAAGGAGAAACACTTCTTGATACGGTTAACAATATCCTCTCCATGAAAGTGGATATGGTGGTGATGAGACATGGTGCAACTGGAGCTCCTCATTTTTTAGCAAAACATATACCTTCAGCCATCATCAACGCCGGGGATGGAATCAACGAACATCCAACGCAGGCGCTGCTTGATGCGCTCTCGATTACAGAACGTCTAGGAGATTTGAAAGGCAAGAAGGTGGCAATTATTGGCGATATCATGCATTCTCGTGTGGCACTTAGCAATATTTATTTGCTCACCAAAATGGGGGCAGAGGTTACGCTAGCGGGTCCACCTACCTTAATTCCAAAATACATACGCGAGTCTTTTAATTTGAACGTAACTTATAACGTCAAGGAAGCTCTTGAATGGTGTGATGTAGCAAATGTGTTGCGGATTCAGCTAGAGAGGCAAAATCAAGTGTTGTTCTCTTCACTTCGTGAATACAACCAAGCTTATGGGATAACCAAGCGCCTTTTGCAAAGCCTGTCCAAGGAGGTAGTCATCATGCATCCTGGTCCTATAAACAGGGGGGTGGAACTTGACAGCGATGTCGCTGACAGCGGACAATCCATCATATTAGATCAGGTAGAAAATGGTGTTGCCGTAAGAATGGCTGTACTCTATCTTTTATCTGGAAGAAAAGACGGCTGACCCAAATCCTTTTAATCATGCAAAAAATCTGCCTTTTCCCCGGAACATTTGATCCAATTACGTTGGGTCATGTGGATATTATTCGAAGGGCAGTGCCTTTATTTGACAAGATTATTGTTGCAGTAGGCATAAATGCTGGAAAAGCGCCCATGTTTACTCCGGAACATCGTCAAGATTGGATTGAGGAAATTTTTAAAGGTGAACCAAAGATTAGTGCTGCTGTCTATGAAGGGCTTACAGTAGATTATTGCAAAAGGGTAGGTGCAAATTATATACTACGGGGAATTCGATATGTTAGCGATTTTGAGTACGAAAAGACAATCGCTGATGCAAACCGAACACTTGATCCAGCAATTGAAACCTTTTTTCTAACCTGCGAACCTAAATATACTTCTGTTGCATCAACAATTGTTCGCGATATAATTAGAAACAAAGGCAATGCATCTCCGTTTCTGCCTGAAATCGTCGCCCAATCAATCAAATTAAGTTAGTTTTTTTAGCGAATTAATCATCTAGTATTTGTTGTCGAAAATGTTGTAGATTGGAGGTCCAATTTACCTTTTACATGTTGCCAATATATTTTTTAACTGCACTTAGTAGTTTATTGCTTTTGGTGTTTTCCTTGCAGCTTTTTTTGGTAAATACAGGTAATAGGTATCTTAATCGGCTTTTAGCTCTTTTTTTGTTTTCAAGATTTACGGAAAATCTGGTTTATGTTCTTATTTTAAGTGGAAAGTTTGCTTTTTTCCCAATTTCACTAAAGTTATTTGGGCCCTTATCCTTATCCTTATCTGCACCAGCATTCTTTTATCTGTATTTATCTGGTTTTTTGAAAGACAAGTTTTCTTTTGATAAACGCGATTGGGTCCATTTTATTCCTTGCATAATATCATTTGTTGATATCTCAGCAATTTTTTGGCAAAGTTCTGCTGATATCGCGGTAAATGTTAAACAAATAGGATTAAAAAAATCCTTTATTTATGAAGAGAGAATAGGCGTTTTTTCCGGTCTGCATTTATTTTATATAAGGCAGGGTCTTTATGCTTTCTATTTTCTGATTTTAGGGTCAATCATTTACAAATCACGGATCATTCAGAGGTGGGATTGGAAGCCGGCTCAGAACCGTTGGGTTGTATTTATTTTTGTGAGTATTTTTCTTCTTCAGTACAGTCGTTTTACTATTGCTTTTCTTGCTGACAAGGTAGAATACTCTAATTCTGGCTTGCTTACTATTGTGGTCATCATAAGTACCTCAATTATCTTTGTTATTATGCTTTATCTCTTAAGTAATCCTAAATTACTTTATGGCTTTATTTTTATTAACAAATACAATGCAATTGACTCTTTCACTACATTTTCTCCCTTATTAAAAGAGATTATTGATAAAAAAATCAAGAACACTGACCTTTTTAGTCTTGACAGAAAAGAATTGTATATATCGGCCATCTTAGGCTTTATGTCTGATCATAAACCCTACCTGAACCCTGATTTTAGGATTATCCATATTTCTGAAAAGTTGAACATCCCTGTGCATCATTGTTCATATATCATCAATTATGAGTTTGATAAAAACTTTCGTGATTGGATAAATGCCTACAGGGTAGCCTTTTTTGTTGAACAATTTCACTCAAAGTATGCCAAAATGACAATAGAGGCGATAGCTTGTGAATCAGGGTTTAGCACACCTGCAACATTCTATAATGCGTTTAATAAAGAAAAGGGAGTATCGCCCACTATTTTTTTCAAGAAATAATTGTCTTAATTTAATTTTCTGCTCCAACTTTTTTTAGTTAGAGATATTTTAATGTCTTTTATTTGGTATAATTAGATGCATTTTTATTTTTACATATATAAAAAAAATTTATTTGTAAAAGTCAGATCTATTTTATGCATTTTAAATTCAGACATTTTGTCATATTTCTTCTTTTCTTCATCAGTTGTTCCAAAAGCGACCCTCTAACCGATAAAAAGCTGCTTATTGCCGGCTCTAAGGGTGGACATAAAGTTTGGCAACTTAGCTCCTTAACCATCGATGGCCAATCCCTTCGATTGGGAACATCCCAGTTGAACTTTCAAAAGACCTTTTATTTTGATGGCACCTACACCGATTCCGATGCTCATGATGGCATTTGGAAGCTGGACTCTCCAACTGATCTGCTGGAGGTGTATTATAACCTGCCCACTGGCTTGTTGTTCCAGAAATATTCGGATATGGCGGTGACGCCAAATTTACTGACACTTAATTATTTATTAGATGGACAACAAGTTACTACAACGTATATTTCGGTTAAGTAGCACGTTATTCCTTCTGGTTTCTTGCCTTTTTTCAAAGGCTCAAATCGCTACGCCCTATAGCATCGGCAGTATTGGCACAAATGGTCAATCATCGGTCATGTTCAGCGGCCCTGTATTGATCGATGCTGAGCAATGTTTTTTTCTCTCCAATGGGGTAAAAACCATGCAAACTCCCAACAAAGCACCTTTCAATAGTACCTGTTTGCTTCTTTCAGATCTTTTTAGTGTTGAGCTAATCGGTTACCCTAACCCCGTTGAGACGGACATCTTCATCCGTGCCGTGGATAAGGTAATGGTGTTATTGAACAGCGATATGGGAATCAAACTCTTTGATGCCAATGGAAGGGTAGTGGCAACCAAGGTAGTTGATATCAATATGCTCAATGCCGGATTTTACATATCCATGCGCAATCTGACTACCGGAAGCTATACGCTTCAGGTCCTTTCTGGTGGGGCACCTGTGGGTCGACTAAAAATTATTAAAATCAATTAATCATAAACGTTATGCTTCGTAACATTTCAAAGGTAATTATTGCTGCAAGTCTGCTTCTTTCATCTCAGGTGTCGGTATCCCAAATAACCTCTGTTCCTGACGGTATCCTGTTTCAGGCCGTGGCCACAGATGCGAAAGGTAATCCTGCTAGCAATAGGAAGATCTATGTGAAAGATGCAATCATCCAGGGGAGTGCGAATGGGTTTGTTGCGTACAGCGAGACCTTTGTAGTGACCGCCAATGCAGAAGGCGTGTTTACGATTGTGATCGGAAAGGGACAGCGGTTGAGTGGACCTTCATCGATCAGGGACCTGGATATGAGCGCTGGCCCATATTACTTGAATTTAAAGGCAGCGGTATCACCGTCTGTTCCACTAAGTAACTGGAATGCCGAGAGTCAGTATGTTGATATGGGTACATCCGAGTTCTGGTCAGTACCTTTTGCATTGTATGCTTCAAAAGTTTCAGGGTTTGACCTGAAGATGAACATAGCAGATACCTCAGCGATGCTGAGTTCGTATATGAGATATATTGATACGGTATCATTATCAAATCGCATCGACTCAAAACTTTCCGGCAGTGATACAACATCACTTTCGAATCGCATTAACTTAAAAATGTCAAGCAGTGATACAGCTTCATTGTCTAGGAGAATTGATCTCAAGTTATCAGGAGCTGATACTGTTTCTTTATCAAATAGAATAAATACTAAACTAACTTCTAGTGATACGTCATTGATGTTGAGTAACCGTATTG
>CAIXLY010000097.1 GCA_903920455.1 uncultured bacterium
GGAAAGCGACCCCAGTGGAATCCAGATAGGTATTGCGGCACGTGGATTAAGTCCTAACAGAAGCTGGGAATTCAATGTGCGACAAAATGGATACGATATTGCAGCCGACCCTTTCGGATACCCGGAAGCATATTACAATCCTCAGCTGCAGGCTGTGCAACGTATTGAGGTGGTAAGAGGACAAGGGTCTTTGCAATATGGGCCACAGTTTGGTGGACTGGTAAATTATATTCTTCGCAACGGTAGCGAGATCAATGGTCCACTTGAATTTGAAACCCAGCAAACAATTGGCAGCAATGCACTATTCAATAGCTATAATGCAATTGGCGGGAAGAAAGGCAAGATCCACTACTATGCTTTTTTTGACCACCGGAACGGGGATGGGTGGAGGCAGAACAGCCGCTATTACACCAATTCTGGTTATAGCACCATCACCTATTCTATCAGTAAAAAGTTTTCAGTGACCGCAGAAGTTATGCGATCCCACATCCGCAGCCAACAACCAGGAGGATTAACAGATAATCAATTCGAACAAAATGCACAACAAAGTTTGCGGAGCCGCAACTGGTTTGATGTCACATGGACTACCCCCGCAGTAATAGCCAACTACATCATTAATGAAACCACCCTTTGGAATACAAAACTTTTTGGAACAATTGGAAACAGAAACAGTGTTGGCTTCATGCAAGCCATTACAACAATGGATAGCATCAATCCTTCAACTTTTAATTACAATAATCGGGTAATTAACCTTGACCAGTATAGAAACTATGGGTTGGAAAGTCGGATTATTACGGATTACCATCTGGGTAAAATGAAAAATAGTTTATCAGGAGGAATCCGTGTTTATTCAGGTACTACCACACGACAAGCAGATGGAAAAGGAAGTACTGGCGAGGGGTATGACATCACAGTGAGTGGAAACCACCCACGTGACATTACTTTTAAGTCTAGGAATATTGCAGTTTTTACAGAAAATATTTTTCGAATAAATCAAAAACTTCTTATCATTCCTGGCATTCGTTACGAGTGGCTGGAAGGATCGGCGTCTGGACGTAATGGCTATACTGATGATGGTGATGAAATAATTTTACAAAATATAACCAGAAATAGAAGTGTAGTACTTGCTGGATTAGGTACAGAATATCATATCACAAAATTTAGTGAGTTGTACTCAAACATATCCCAGGCTTACCGCCCTATTCAATTTGCGAATTTGCAAGCACCCCCTACTACTGATATAATTGATCCTGATTTAAAAGATGCAAGAGGGTATAATTTCGATTTTGGATATCGTGGTAAAATCAAAAATTATCTACAGTTTGACCTAAGTGGATTTTATTTACAATACAATAATCGTGTTGGAACAATAACTCCGTCAGGTAGCCCATACAGATTGATAACCAATGTTGGGAATAGCAGCAGCAAAGGGTTAGAGGGCTATATAGAATTTAATGTCATTAGGGCTTTGGGGAAGTCGCCACATGCAGACTTGATCATTTTTGGTTCCTATGGGCATACAAATGCCAGATATAGCGGAGACCATAAAGATGCACATACAAAAGGCAAGAAAGTGGAAAACGCGCCAGCCAATATATTTCGTGGCGGATTGACCGGAGGGTATAAAGGAGTATTGTTAAGCCTTCAGGTAAATATGGTAGGAAAGGCATTCAGTGATGCCAATAATACGGTCGAGGCTACAGCAAATGGGAATACTGGCTTGATACCATCATATACCATAACAGATTTAGCAGGCAGTTATAAATTTTCTAAAGGACTTAACCTTAAAGCCGGAATTAACAACCTATTTGATAAACGATATTTTACCCGCCGATCAGGAGGATACCCTGGGCCTGGATTACTACCCGCCGAAGGAAGAACTTTTTTTATATCAGTTGGTGCTAAATTAAAATAGTCAATCCGATTATCATTAATAACCGCTTCAAAAGGTTTTCAGATTAAATGGAATGCTGAGATAGTCCTTGCATTTGACTCCAGTATTTTCTAGACAATAAATTATTGAACCTTTGAAAACGAAGGGTTTTTTAAAAGCCCTCCAAAATATATCTCGATGTAACATCTTATTGCGTCATAAGTGCCCCAGCTTTCATCATCCTATTTACTAAAAGACTTAGCTCAATCGAAATGGCTGACTAAAATCATAGGATGGATTAACCGCTGCTATTTTCTTGAGTTTCCGATAGGAATAAGTTTGTTTAACATCTACTTAAAAACCAGTAGGAAAAACTAAAATTTCACATATGAAACAAACTAAAGGACTACTCATCATTTGTATGACACTCTTTGTATTCAATTTTGATTCGTTTGGCCAACAAACGCTTCCGGAAGTAACTATTGTAAGCATGAATTACAAGTACCTCAAATCTGTTCAAGACAACGAAGCTGCGGAGCCAGTGAAGCTGCTTGAGCACTATGCTGCTACATTTGATATTAAAAGTTCTGATTTCTATGAGCAGGAATATGATAATTATTTTGTTTCCTTTTACATTCCTGATGGAGAAATTTTGGCTTTTTACGACAAAGATGGTAAAATCACAAACACTGCAGAAAAATACAAGAATGTTAAACTCCCCGCCAATGTCAGAAAAGCAGTTGCAGAAAGATATCCAAACTGGACCCTGGCAAAGGATGTGTATATCGTAAACTATTATGCTAGAGACAACAGCTCAAAAAAGATTTACAAAATGTTGCTTGAAAATGGGACTAAAAGAATGAGGGTGAAAGCGAATGACATGGGACAAATCATCGACTAGTATTATTTACAATAAAATTAAATAGCCTAAACAGACAACCCATTCGAATAGGAATGGGTTGTCTGTTTTTATATGGCACTTGTCTAAATTATTCAACTACAACCTCATCTAAAAACAGCCAAGCAGGATAGCCCTCTCCTGGATTGCTTTTTGAAATAATTCCATGATTTTTTGCAACCACCTTCAAATGACTGAGTGTTGCTTTATTGAATTGGAATTGCTTGACTTGAACGGCACCCTCACCGCTATTCAGAACACCACCAATAACAATTTCAGAAAAATTTCTCCCATCTGTAGAACCAAAAATCTTAACCTCAGAGGGTGGGTAAACCCAACTTGACGTATTGTTGAAAAATCTAAGTGTCAGTTTATTCATATCAATTGGCTTACTGAACCGAATAACAGCCTCAATATCTTTGCCATCCCAGCCAAGCCACTCATTGTCGCTATATCTATTGCTGCTGCCCATGATGCCGTTGACTACCCCCTCAGGGCCCCCTTTGCTGTATGCAGCTGCGGGTGGATTAACAAAACTAATATCCTGACCGGTTGCTTTATTGATATTGAAAATTGCTGTTGCACGATCAATGATTTGACCTCCTATCTGGACTGATGCTTCAAGTTTTGTTGAAGAAGCAATAACAAAAGGTTCATGATATACTTTCACTTCAGCAAGACCTTGCTTATTTGTAAAGCTATAGTTTACTTTCTTGTTGTCGGGAACACCAGCTATGCTCACACGTATTGCATTACTCTCCGAAATATATTTACTCTGAAGAGAAAGATCATACAAATGCCTAGAATAATTAACTCCATGTTGGTCAAGTCGCTTTAAAAACGGAATCAACCTCTCCGTAAAATGATCAAAGCCTGGCTTGGATTTTGTCCACCCCACTTCTGCAAGTGCAATTGCTCTGGGAAAAAGCATGTATTCGGCCAATGCAGGCGATTTCACATACTCACTCCAAAGATTTCCCTGCACACCTACAATATATTTTTTTTGAGCAGTGTCTAACTCTGTTGGAATCGGATCATAGCCATAAACCCGCTTCAAGGGAAGAAAACCTCCCCACGCAATGGAGTCTGTTGGATCTTCAGATTGATAAAAGTTTAGATAGCAAAATCCATCAGGCGACATAATCACATCATGTCCCTGCTTTGCTGATTCAATACCTCCTGAGGTACCGCGCCAGCTCATCACCGCTGCATTGGGCGCTAATCCCCCTTCCAATATTTCATCCCATCCAATAATCCTTCTCCCCCTGCTATTGATATGCTTTTCTATGCGCTGAATAAAATAACTCTGCAACCCATGCTCATCCTTGAGATTATTTTTCGCAATCAAATCCTGACAGAGGGCAGATCGCTTCCAGAAATCTTTCGGGCACTCATCACCACCAATATGTATATATGTTGAAGGAAAAAGATCAATCACCTCATCGAGCACATCCTCCATGAATTGAAAAGTGAATTCAGATGGACAAAGCACATCACTGAAAACACCCCAGGACTCCTGTACGATTTTAGTGCCCGGAACCTTAACCTTTTCTAGCGACTCCCTTGAATGCATTGCGGGAGAAGCAGGAGAAGATTCATCAGGGAAACAACTCAATGCCGGATAAGCCGCAATAGCAGCACTGCTGTGGCCGGGCAACTCTATCTCCGGTACAATATTGATGTATTGTTTTGCAGCATAAGCAACCAGTTCTTTTATGTCGGCTTGAGAATAGTAGCCCTTGTATTCTATGTTGTCATTCCCCTTTCCCGGATACTTATCATGTAACGTACCGCTTCTTACTCCGCCTACAGCAGTAAGCCTTGGATACTTTTTAATTTCAATTCTCCAACCCTGATCGTCTGTCAGGTGAAGATGAAGGTTGTTCATCTTCTGCATGGCCATCAGATCAATGAGGCGTTTTAAAAAATCAAGTGGCATGAAATGACGTGAGACATCAAGCATCAATCCGCGATACCTAAAAGCAGGAGCATCTTTAATAAGCACTACTGGAACCCTCCATTGATTAATTGTTGATCGAGCCTCCCCTACTATTTCGGTTGGGAGCAACTGCAAAAGCGATTGTACTGCATAAAAAACACCCACTGCATCTTTCGCCTTAATCTGAATAGACTCTGGCAATATCTCCAATGAATACCCGCCATCCACAGCAATCTCGGTCGATAAATTCACCTCAATGAAATTACGGACCGGCTTGCCAACAGATTGCTTAAGCGCTATGCCAGCAGCTGTAGCCAATTTATCTACCAATGGCTGAATCGAAACCTTCATGGCTTGGATATCCTGTGGGTAATAGACTGATGTGTTGGAATTAAAAATAAAATTGCCCTTGCCCATAATGGTTTCATTCGGCTGAGGGATGATTCCTGACGACTGGGAATAGAGACTTCCCTGACCAATAGCAAATACCATGGCCAAGGAGATAATCATTGCCTTAAACTTCATAAGTAGGTATAATCAAAATGAATAAACGGTATGCCATAGGGCACACTATACAGCAGCGTAGATTACAGGGTTTAAGGGCGAGTCAACCAACGCACCAACTTGAACTCCTGGACACCAGGTATCCCAATCGGCTTGTTGATTTTTATTTTCAGGTGCCTTAAGCGTCATGTCCTTGTCCATATAAATCATGGTCATCACCTTGCGCATTTTATCTGTAAGGTTTGGTCCTGCCCTATGATATAACCAACCGGTGTGAAAGCTCACTTCACCAAGAGAAAATGGCGCAACCGAATGTCTAAAGCCAGAGTTTTTCAACAACTGATCAAGCAATTCCTGACTCTCATCACTGATGGCCTTGTCCCTACCATCAGTAAGTTTAAAGCTGCTGGCACTAAATTCAAGCGGTCCGAATTCGAGTGGAGTTTCCTGCAATGGAATCCATGCTGTAACTGTTTTTGGACTAGCCAATGGCCAATAATATTGATCGGCATGCCATGGGGTATGCCCACCGCTAGGTTCTTTGTATAAAGCCTGATCGTGGTATAGACGTACTCCGGAAACCTCAAGCAGATCAGAGGCGATTTGCCCAAGTCTTTTGCTGAAGACAATTTGCTTTACCGCTTCTGAGTTTCTCCAAATGTTCATAATCTGAAGAAAAGCTTTGCCGTATGTATCCCGGTCCTTCATGGCCAAATGCTGCGTATTCAGTCGGGTTACTTCCTCAGAAATAATTTCATCCATCGCTGCAATCACTTCTTTTGATAGTACATTGGCAATCTTGATATAGCCATTTTCCCTAAAAAAATTGACCTGCTCATCCGTGATGTCAAATGGAGAATTCAGTTCATCAAGAACCGCCTGTGGAATCGTTTTCATGATTGGTAATAATTTGATTAAAAATAACGCAAAGCACAGATAGAAACAATTTCTATCAACTTAAAAAAATATGAATAAATCAGTTATCTCCTTCATTCACAATAACCTTTGGATACTTGTTTCTAAACATATCCAAACCGGTTTTGGTGACTTTGGAATTCCAGCAATAAAAATGAGTTAGGCTTGTAGGAGGAACATATTGAGAAAGTGCATCGTCATCAACAGATGTACCCACAATATTGAGATAAACAAGATTTGTCAGCCCATTTAAATCAGCCATGGTAAGCCTTCCTGCCACAGTGCCTCTTAATACCAATCTTCGTAAGTTTTTACATGCTGAAATCTGCTTGGATGCCTTATCCGTAATCTTTGTATCCGCAAGATGAAGCCACAAGATATTATCAACAATCGGCGATAGCATGGCTACCTCATTGTCCCCAAAGGAAGAGACATTCACTGCATTCACTTCAAGGGCATTAGACCCAGCAGCGATTGGCTTTACAACCAATCCAAGCCTTTTTAGGCGCCCAACTGCAGCAGTATCAGGAGCAGGCAATTCAGGCAGCATGAGATCTTTAGTTACTGCTGCCGAATCAGCATGCTCAGATTCGATTGTAGTCACTCGCTTTTCACCTGATCCTCCCCTTACCTCCTCAGACCCGAAAAGATATCCAGTTCCGTGGGTGAGATTAGCGCCATAATGAGCTGTAACAACGAGCAACATCATCGATGCGATAAACACAGCATGAAATAAAGTATTGAGCAGCTTGCTATGGTCTCGCACCTTGTGCAAATAGACCAACGAAATTGCAGAAACACAGAGATAGACACCGGGCCACTTATGCCTTGATACAGCCGACTCAGCATATTCGCCTGACCAAGAAAGGATCCATCCAAGGGATGCTGCAACGGCAGCAGACATTGCACCGGCAATCAACACAATCCAGATAAGCTCAGATCTTCCACTTATTTGTTTTGGCGACAAATATTGAAGAATAAAGGCCAAAATCAAAATACCTATGGGAAAGTGAACTACGGCAGGATGCAAACGCCCCAACAAA
>CAIXLY010000098.1 GCA_903920455.1 uncultured bacterium
GTGCCCGTGTGGCTGATCATGCTCTCACATCAGCTATTGATCGTAGACTTGGTGGGCCGTTACCCCGCCAACTATCTAATCAACCGCACGCCCATCCACTACCGCCGAAGCTTTGATATAAAGTAGATGCCTACTCTATATAATATGGGGTATTAATCCAAGTTTCCCTGGGCTATTCCCCTGTAGTGGGTAAGTTGCGTACGTGTTACGCACCCGTTTGCCGGTCGCCAGCATCTGTATTGCTACAGACCTGCTGCCCCACGACTTGCATGTATTAAGCCTGCCGCTAGCGTTCATCCTGAGCCAGGATCAAACTCTCCATTGTAAAAAATGTAGAAATTGATTGCTCAAATTCAAAAATTAATAATTGCGTCTTACCTTACCTCTGATTGATACGAGATCAATCATTTGAGTGTTACTGCTTTCCAAACTTTCAAAGATCTTTCAGTTTTTTACGCTGCCCATTTTTAAATGGGAGTGCAAAGGTAACTGGTTAAATGTATTTTTCAAAATATTTTTTAGGAGAACCCTAAAAAACCATTCTGCAATTTTCCTAAAGAACTAACGCTTTTTTCGAAGCGGGATGCAAATATAGGATGCATTCTTCATTCATTCCAAATTTAATTCAACTCTTTTTTCCCAACTTCTTGTAAATCAACGCTGGCGAGGGTTTCAAGGCAAAAAATAAATTGAGAAAACTAGTGCATAAAAGTCGATAAAAAATCAGGATAAATGACTTCATCAAGAATCAATCCATGTGCCGGTGCAGAGAAGTCCGCCATGGCACTGTCTTTACTCAACATCACCTTCCTGAAATCATCAATTTCCATCCTTCCCCTACCCACTTTTACCATCGTTCCAACAAGCGCGCGAACCATACCCCTAAGAAACCGATTCCCCTCTACCTCGAATGACCAACCTTGGTCATTGCGGACCCACGCACACCGATTGATGGTGCAAATATGGGTGTATACTTGCGTCCTTTTCTTGGCAAAACTGGTAAAATCATGGGTTCCAATCACCTGTTTGGCTACTGCGTCCAACGCAGCTTGCTCCATTGGATAGGGATAGTACCATCCCCTATCTTCCAAAAAAGGATCTTTATTACTGTAAATAATATATTTATATGACCTGGCTAACGCATCGAACCTGCAATGGCTTTCCTCAGGCACCTGATACAATCCTGTCAAGGCAATATCTCCTGGAAGTATCGCATTCACATGGTATATAAAGTCAGCAGACAGGGTCTTCTCAGTATCAAAATGGAAAAAGTTGCTGTTGGCATGTACCCCTGCGTCAGTTCTGGATGATCCGGTCAATACAATCTTCTCCCTGAAGTAGATAAGGATTGCCCGTTCAATATGCCCTTGTATCGTGGCAGCATTGTCTTGTATTTGAAACCCGGCGTAACGGGTGCCTTTGTACTTTAGGGATAGGAAATATCTGGGCATAACTGCTTGGATGGAGTTTGGTTAGTTGCCCGACTGCAATTTTCGAAAAGCCTGAATGTTTTCTTCTTTAAAGAATAAGCTACCTGCCTGCTTGAGTTCAACTTGGTCTGTCACGAGCCAATATATCCGCTCAAACAATCTTAGTCTTGAACCCTCATCCAAAAAGAAGGACGCGATTTCAACTGCCTGCTTACTGCTGTAGCATTTGAGCCCAAAGCTCTTTTCCACAAAAGCTATCTGATCATTCTCTGTTAAAATACCCAATAATTTCTTTTGCAGCACAAACATATCCTTATCCGCTGCAAGTGCCTTATTGCATTCGGGTAATTTTCTTGCATTGGCGGTCAATTGAGCTGAAGCCTCAAGGGTATCCTCTTTTATTGGAGAAGTGCTTGCCGGTTTAGAATTGCTTATAATGGGTTCTGAAGCTAATGGTATAGCGGCCTCTTTAGACTGATCGAAAGAATTACTTTTAACAGCCATAACTTTTTCAATCTGTACATATACCGTATCTACTTGCCCACTGGCCACCTTATTTATATAGGTTATCGTCTTGTCAGCATCCGTCTCTTTCTGCTTAATGAGCATTGGCTGCATGGTTTTCTCTTTCAGCACCTCAGTATTTTTTTCGGCTTGTTTGTTTTCTTTTACCACAACAGGAGCAACAGCTGAAGCTTTGGGAGTAGCGGATTGCCGCTCAAGCAGTTCTTTGTCTCCGGTGGCTCGCGACAACAGCTCTGCAAAAGGATTTGAGTCCATCTTCGCGCTATCAACAGATCTATTAACTGCGGCTCCAGCTGCAGACATTATTACCTCAAGGCTGGTTCGATCAAACAAGCCCCATCCTTTGCCATCAAAAAGTTTTAGATGAAATCCGCGATCCCTATCGACTGCTTGAATATCAAAACTAGCCTCTGGATATATCCCCTTTGGAAATCCGACGACAAATTGAAGATCCCCTTTGGCCACCTTGGGAATAATCAAAAATCCGGAGGAAGAGGAAGAATAAAGCGTATCGCCTTTCTTAACGTAAAAGGGTTGTTGCCCATCAGCTTCTATAAATACATAATGCTGACCAACTAGAGCAACAGGGGCTATAGTTGCAGCTATGAAAATGATGAAAAGAGATCTTAAAAGAAATGACATGACACAAATCTAACAAAAGAATCAAAAACCCTACGGTTAAAGAATCTACTCATTTGCAATTAATTAACAAAAATCAGTAACTTCTGGGTTATATCTTCGTCCTAAACAAAAGTATTATTTAACTCAATCTACATTCATGAAAAAGACATTCTTGATTTTAGTTGCTTTTGCTTCAATTTTCAGCTCATTTGCACAGAACAAAATTGAGGCAGACAGCTCATGGAAAAATAATCCAAGATATACGCCGAAAAGAATCAACAACCTCGTACATACTAAGCTTGATGTCAAGCTAGACTACGAACATTCTTGGCTAACCGGCAAGGCTTGGATCACACTAACACCGCACCTATATCCCACAGATTCACTCACACTGGATGCAAAGGGAATGGATATTTTGCAAGTTGCATTGGTAAACAAAGACAAGACACAAAGTCCACTTGTTTATCAGTACAACAAGAAACAACTGCAAATCAAATTACCCAAACAGTACAAAAAAGGCGAACAATACAGCATTTATATTAACTATGTCTCTAAGCCAAATGAATATGAAAAAGAAATCGGGGGAGACCCTATGCTGGGCGTAAAGGGACTGTATTTTATCAATCCAACAGGAGAAAATAAAAAGAAGCCTATTCAGGTATGGACACAGGGTGAAACTGAATCTAACTCGGTATGGTTTCCGACGATTGACCAAACACAACAAAAAACTACACAGGAGCTGACGCTAACTGTTCCATCTAAGTATGTCACGCTCAGCAATGGAAAACTAGTTAGTCAAAAAATAAACACAGATGGAACAAGAACTGATTATTGGAAGATGGATCTCCCCCACTCCCCATATCTATTCTTCATGGGGGTAGGCGACTACGCTGTTATAAAAGATTCATGGAGAGGCAAAGAAGTGAATTACTATGTAGAAAAAGAGTTTGGCCCTGTTGCCAAGAAAATCTTTGGTAACACGCCAGAGATGATGACTTATTTTTCTAAAATCAGTGGGATTGATTACCCATGGGTAAAGTACAGTCAGATGACTGGAAGGGAGTTTGTCGCAGGCGCGATGGAAAATACAACTGCTACCCTTCACCAAGAAGGAGCACAACAGGACGCGCGAGAACTTACTGATCAAAACAGCTGGGAAGGCACGATTGCACATGAACTATTCCACCAATGGTTTGGGGATTATGCTACGGCTGAAAGCTGGAGTAATCTGACAGTCAATGAATCTTTTGCAGACTATAGCCAAACACTATGGGATGAATATAAGTACGGGAAAGATGCTGGAGACGCAGAAAACTACAGTGGCTTGCAGGCCTACCTGATGGGAAACAACTCAAAAAAGGATTTGGTTAGGTTTTATTATGCAGATAAGGAAGAAATGTTTGATGCTGTAAGCTATCAGAAAGGGGGAAGAATCCTTCATATGCTCAGAAAATACATTGGCGATAGTGCCTTCTTTAAAGGAATAAACCTATATCTCTCTACAAACAAGTTTAAGTCTGCCGAAGCACATCACCTCAGGCTTGCACTTGAGGAAGTAAGTGGACAGGACCTCAACTGGTATTTTAATCAATGGTACTTTGGAAGTGGGCACCCTAAACTTGATGTGCAATACAAGTACAACGACACCTTGAAAGAAGCAATGGTTATTGTGAAACAAACACAAGCCACTGGAAAGATATTCCGCATTCCAACCTACATAGATATCTACAATGGCAAAACAAAGACTAGACATCAGGTTTGGGCTGAAAACACAATTGACACATTCCGCTTTGTTTCACTTTCAAAACCGGACCTTATCAATTTTGATGCTGAGAAGATTTTGATTTGCGAAAAGAAAGAAAATAAAAGTCTTGAAAATTATGTCTACCAATATCGCAACGCAGGCAATTATGTCGACAGAAGAGAAGCTGTGGAATTCTGTGGAAGAAAAACCGATAATGCTGAGGCGATTACATTGCTAAAAGAGGCCCTGTCAGATCCTTACCACGTTATCCGCGAGCTAGCCATCAGCAAGCTCGATATGAAAAAAGAAAAAATAAGAGCAGCAATTGAGCCTGTAATTGCACAGCTAGTAAAGACCGAAAAAAACAGACCGGTTAAATCAAGTATGATTAGTGCACTGGCTACCACGAAAAGCATGGCATACAAGCAACTCTATGAGTCTAATATAAAAGACTCATCCTATAGTGTAGCTGGCGCATCGTTGGAAGCACTTAGTAAAATTGATTCCTTACTTGCGCTGAAGTATGCTACTGAATTATCAAATGACCCAGCAAAGGGGAAATTAGATATTGCAATAAATAAAATTCTTGTTGCATCTGGGAATGAGGAAGTGTTCAATAAAATGGAAAACAAATTTTTAGAAATGGAATTGTCCAATGAAAAATTTACCCTGATGCAGCAGATAGCTGACATGATAGGCTCCATGAAAGATAGCATCAAGATTAAAAGGGGAATTGCCTTAATCACTGGATTCAGAGATCAAATACCAGAAAACTTTAAAGAACAAATAACGCCCTATATCAATGGCATGATACTTCAGGGATTGATAACAAAATTCAAAGCAGCCGGCAATGAAGAGATTGTAGAATTTATTGAAGCCAATATAAAAAAGTAAAGTGTTATAAAAGTAACCATACGTAAAAGGGGCAACATACGTTGCCCCTTTTTTAATATCTTGATTCACGAAGGTCTACTTTAACTGATAAGCTGTTACATTGTTCTCCCAAAAAGTAGGCACATATACAATTTTGTTTTTTGAATCATACCCTATATCAGCTGCATTGATTTTATCACTCCGGGTATCGAGCATCAGCTTCTTCTCCCCATTTAGTTTAGCTAACCAAATTGTACCAACCCAACAGGAAATTAAAAACGTATTGTCGTCCACTTGCTCAATACCATCTGATCCACCATCGAAGCCTTCTGATATGAGGATTTTATTTTTGTCCTTATCTATTTTATAAAATTTTCCTGCATCAACGATGTATAGTGTTTTGTCAACATACAAAACACCATTAGGAGACTCCAATCCCTCAATCAAATAGTTCTTGACATTAAGCTTTGCAGCATCTATATAAAAGATCTTTTTGTTTCTAGAATCAGAGATGTACATATTTCCGTTCTTGTCCGTTGTGATGTCGTTAAGTCCTGTTGCCCCTTCAACATATACCTTCTTTAAAATCTGAGCCTTGGCATAATCAATAATCACGACAGAGTCTACATCTGCCACCAGAAGAAAATCCTTAAACATCGCCATGCCTTTCGGGGCATTCAGCCCTTTTACCCATGAATGGTTTAAAATTTTACCCGATAGGGTAAGTAAAGAGATAGACCCTTTACCATCCTTGTCCCAAGGGCCAGTTCCTTCTATATTAGATACATAGAGCCGCTGATTTTTCACATCCAAGAGTACCGACTCAGGCACCTTCAGTGTCGTATCCGAAGACCATAGTGATGTCAAGGTCTGAGAAAACGAAACTGCTACTAAAAAAGAAAAAGCAATGGTAAGCGCAAACAATCTGTTCATCTTGAATTTATTTTATGCTAAACTTATACAAAAAAGATTAATAATTCAGTTTAATGTCTTTCACCTTTGAAGGTAGCCATACCTGCATCTGATTGCTTCCTCTATTACACCAGGTGTAATATGGAATGGCTCTAACTTTTTTTGTTGTTGTTTGAACTGAAACTCCATTCGCCGCTACTTCAACGACCGGAAGGTCTGCCACCACGCTCAATACTTTTTCATCCAATATGGTATATGCTTCAGTTCGAAAGCTTGCCGAAGATGGTGCAATAATGTTTAACGCTGCACCTTGGTTATCAGCTCCCTCAACGCAATAAACGATCGGGCCGCGCTGAATTGCAATGCGATCTTTATTTTCTGTTAGCTCATTTCTTCCAATCACTTTGCGAACGGGCATTGGAAGGCTATATTCTATGAGATCTCCATTCTTCCATTGCCTTGTAATCACTGCATATCCATCTTGTGTTGTGTATTGGATTAGGCGCCCGTTTACTTTCAATTCGGGCTTTGATAAATCCCTGTCGGCAAAAGCATAGAGTTCCCCAGGAACCGGATTATTCTGAGCCCATCCAGGTATGCGAAAAGCAATTGATGCAGTTTGTTTCTTTTTTACAGATACCTTACACACCAAATTTCCGCTCCATGGATAAGATGTTTGCATCGAAAAACCCATCTCTCCAGAAGACAAAGCAAACTTAGCGCTGCTGCCAACAAATAAGTTTACAAAAATCTTATTTCCATGTTGCCCGTAAACATAATTTCCCAAAGAGGTAATCAAGCGAGAAATATTTGAAGGGCAGCATGCCGTGCCAAACCACTCGCTCCTTGAATGCTGACCAGTTGATGCAAGCGGATTACCATAAAAGAAACGATCACCGCTTAGAGACAATCCATCTAGGGCTCCATTATACAGACTTCGTTCCAGCACATCAATATATTCAGCGGATCCTGTAAGACTATTCATTCGTTGGTTCCAAAAGACCATTCCAACAGAAGCGCAGGTTTCTCCATAGGCATGTTCATTGGGCAAATCATAATCTTTTGAGAAGCCTTCATTGCTTCCTGCAGATCCTATTGCCCCAGTGATGTACATGTTGCGAAACACCACATCTTCCCATACACGGCGCATTGCCTTTAGATAATCCTGATCCCCGGTATATGCTGCCACGTCAGCAGCCCCGGTGTAGAGATACATGGCCCGAACTGCATGCCCTGTAATTTCAGATTGCTGCTTCACTGGCATCAGGTCTTGTGAATATGAAGTTTCATTTGACTCCTGCCATTGAGCCCCAACGCCTAGTTTATTTCCTCTTTGCAACAGCAACCAATCGGCAAGCTTAAGATATTTCTGCTCTTTGGTGACCCGGTATAACTTAACGAGTGCCAATTCCAGCTCCTGATGGCCGGTAACCCAATTTTGCTTACCAGAACCAAAAGTAGCATCGAAATGGTTTGCCCAACGCACTGCAACATCAAAGAATTTTCTTTTGCCTGTTGCCTCTAGATAGGCAACAGCAGCCTCAATCATATGCCCACCGCAATAATCCTCATGGCGATCCATGTCTGACCAACGCTTGTCTAAACCAGTCAATGTATAATACGTATTTAAATACCCATCCGGTTGTTGTGCAGCGGCTATCTTATCAATCCATTCATCAGCTTTTGTTTCCAAGGATTTATTACCCGTCATTTTGATGGCGTAGGCCATGGCCTCAATTGCCTTATAGACATCGGAGTCATCATAGAATACCCCCTCGTGCAGCTCTCCTTTTTTTCTTGCCACCTTTTCGAAATTTCTGATACGCCCTGTATTTTGTTCTGTCTGGTAAATACAAGCTGCAAGTGTAGCAGTGGAAACTTTATCTATTTTGGGTTTCCAGAAATCGTCATTGATGACCACTCGCGAAAAGTTGATTGGAGATATTTTTAGGTTAGCCTCTTGAGCTCGGACTTGATTTGCAAGAATGCTAAAAGACAACAAAAGAAGTGGGATTTTTAGTGCCATGAAATTAATTTTAATCATTAATTGAGCGTAAAATCTTGGTTAATTTAACGGGTAGGGGTAATGTAATCTTTACGTGCTTTAATCGGAGTCTCACTCAATTATGAAACCTGTCAGAAATGAATAGGATACAATTTAATTAAAATGACCGAATTTAGTAGTTGAAACCTTAGAGATATGGAAACATACGGGAAGATTCTTCTCATTGCAATGCCTGCATTCTTGCTGCTTGTGCTGCTTGAAAAATGGTATGGTTGGCGCAAAGGCAGGGATACGGTGGAGGTTATGGACATGATATCCTCCCTTTCATCTGGTGTCACCAACGTTACAAAAGATGTACTTGGACTTAGTGTTGCCATCATCAGCTACGGATGGATGGTTGAACATCTGGCATTCATCCGTTTGGAATCCGGACTCGGCCTGTATGTTTTTGCGTTTATTGCACTTGACTTCGCCGGGTACTGGGTACACAGGATTCAACATACTACAAATATTTTTTGGAATGCACATATCATTCACCACAGCAGTGAGGAGTTTAATTTGGCTTGTGCATTGAGACAAAGCATATCAGTTTTTGTCAAGCTCTTCACATTCTTTCTTCTGCCTGCAGCTTTTTTGGGAGTACCCGTAGAAGTTATTTCGATAGTTGCTCCGCTACACCTGTTCATACAGTTTTGGTATCATACCCAGCACATAGGCAAAATGGGATTTTTAGAAAAAATTATTGTGACCCCCTCACATCATAGGGTGCACCATGCGATCAACCCAGCTTATATTGATAAGAATTATTCTCAGGTATTTATTATTTGGGATAAGTTGTTTGGTACATTTCAAGAGGAAAAAGAAAGCATTCCTCCAGTTTATGGCATCACGATACCTGTGGCTACGTGGAATCCTGTAAAGATAAATTTCCAACACCTCGTTCAACTGATTTCAGATGCGTGGAGAACAAATAACTGGAGGGACAAATTTCGGATTTGGTTTATGCCCACGGGATGGAGACCTGATGATGTAATTGAAAAATACACACTGGATAAAATCGACAATGTGTATGACTTCAAAAAATACAATCCTGAAAGCAGTACTGGCCTAAAAACATGGTCCTTGATTCAACTGGTAGTTTTGTTGTTGTTTATCTCCTACTTATTTGGCAACCTGGCAGCGATAGGAAGTCCAGGTATTTTCTACTACGGATTTTTCATATTTCTATTGATCTATTCCATGACCGAGCTGATGGACAGAAATAAATATTCCTTTATCTGGGAAACAATAAAATGCATAACGGGATTCTACCTCATTAATTTTTCAGGAGGATGGTTTGGCGCAGAGGGACTTAACGCTGCAATACCTTTTGCGGTAGGATCATACCTTGTGATTGCATTGGGTACTACCATCTACTACACATCCAAACACTATAGAGAAGATCAGCATTCAGTTGCAATCAGCAACCCCTAATGTTGTACTAAAAACTCGGGCAACACAACTATAAGCTTGTATAGTTGATTAGAAAACCCGAAATCGTGACTGTAAAATAGTTATTGCCTAACCCTACCGATGGCCTCTTCCAATAAAGGTTCCATGACTTTATATCCAGCAACAGTTGGGTGTACCCCATCACTTGCATATTCACTTTTCATGCCTTTATTATCATCGACCACAAAGGAATACAAATCCAGATAATAGAATTTATTTACTGCTGCGAATTTCTTGAGTTCGTTATTTAGTGAAATGACCTTATCTCCAGGATTCAATTCCTTCCTCCAAGGAAACTCACTTACCGGCAATACTGAACAGATGATGACCTTTATTTTGTTGGCTCTAGCCAATTGAGCGATGGCCATAAGGTTATTGAGTGTATTTTTCTGACTGTATACCCCGGTATTTTCAGCAATATCATTGATTCCTGCCTTGAGCACCAACACTTCAGGGTTCAGTGCCACTACATCTTCATAAAAACGCAACAACATCTGCGGCGTTGTTTGTCCGCTTATTCCCCTGTCATGGTATGGTTTATTTTCAAAAAATTCTGGACGAAGATTTAACCAACCCTCAAAAATAGAATTACCTAGAAACACAACTCTTCTTTCCCCTTTTGCAGGTGCAGGTGTAATTTTATTTTGCTCTGCATATCGGCTGAAATTTGTCCATTCTGTCCAGTTCTGACCAACTTTTTCTTGTGCCAATAAACACGTTGTTGAGATTAGCAAAAGAGATAATAACGTTGTTGTTTTCATGATTAACAATTTCATTGGAAGGAACATTTAAAATTAATAATTAAGTGTTTTGAAAAGCAGGTGGTATTATTTGCAGTTCGATATGACTGCAATATAATCTACCCATATAATTCAAAGTGAATTGATTTCTTATCTATGCCAAACTGCTGAATCCTCTGGCGGGCTTCAGTGATCATGTCTTTCCAGCCACACAGAAAGAACTGTGGACTATTCCTTTGCTCTTGTAGCAGTTGCTCATAAATACCATGCACATAGCCAATACACAATCCTTCAGCAACTGATTGCTCTCTAGAGAAGGTAGGGAAATAATGAAAACCTGGTAGCTTTTGCTTCAAATCCATTAACTCATCAAGATAGAGTGCGTCTTGACACTTCCTTGTGCCATATATTAAATAGAGTTCTTTGTGAGGGATGTTGTTGTGATGAATATGTTGCAACATTGAACGAAAAGGGGCAATTCCAGTTCCAGTGCAGACCATGAAAATATCTGAGGTGATTGAATCTGGCAGTATGAAATGGCCTTGAGGACCTCGAACAGCAAACGTAGTGCCCACTTCAGCCAAGTTGAAAAGATAGGTAGTTCCGAGTCCTCCTTCCATTAATACAATGACCAGCTCAAATACATTGGTTCCATCCGGGGCGGAGGCGATTGAGTAGCTGCGCCATCTTTTGTTTGGCTGTTCATGGATGGGCAGGTCTAGCGTAACAAATTGTCCGGGGATAAAATCAAACCGATCGAGTTCTGGAATTTTTATCCAAAACCTTTTGGTAGATGATGTCTCATCTTCTATCCGAATAATCGTTCCAGTACGCCAGGGTTGTGCGGCCATTGTTGAGTTTTATAGTTTAGCGTTTAGAGCTAGGGATGAGACTAAACGCTAATCCCTAAACTTTTTTAACACTTTTCCCTACTCAGATTTAACCTTTAGCATAATCAAACCGAATACCAACATTCCAATACCAGTATACAGGTTTTCATCATGGGCTAATTGTGCGATCAACAAATATCCTCCAATCAAGACTACTGCAATAATGATGAAGAAAAAACCAATGACAAAACTAAGCTGATTAAATTTTTCAATAATATTCATATGATTAGAAGAATATGATGTTTAAAATGATGGTGATAATCAAAAGAAGAATACTAAGTGGTGCGACCTTCATATACCACCTCTTCTCTGTTGAATAAACTTTTTCAGTGAGCGAATAAACTAGCCCTTTAAGCTCCTCATCTGTTTTGGGACGAGTCATCAGACTTATAAGAATAGTTGAAAAGAAATTTGTAATCCAGGAGAAAGAAGCTATAATGAATGCTTGACCCATCCCACTTCTGATTTCATACACCGGAGAAATCCACCCCCCTTTGCCCTCGGCAATAGTGAGACCATGGGTAATGACCGCGGCCAGTGTACCGATGAATAATCCCCAGAAGGCCCCATGCCCGGTTGTTCTCTTCCAGAACATACCAAGCAAGAAGGTTGCAAAAAGAGGTCCATTTACGAAACTGAAAACCAGTTGAAGAAAATCATTGATGTTGTTGTAGCTGGCAGCGAGGTATGCAGTAGCAACAGATAGAAGGATCCCCACAAAGGTGATCATCTTACCAATCCACAGATAATGTTTATCAGATTTATTTTTTACGAAATAGGCTTGGTATATGTCATAGGTAAAGACAGAGTTGAATGCGGTAACATTTCCTGCCATTCCACTCATGAATGATGCGATCAATGCAGTGATACCTATTCCCAGCAGCCCACTTGGATAATAATATGACAACAAAGATGGCAAGGTCATGGTATAATCAAGACCACCCTTTGCATCCATTGGGATTCTAAAGTCACCATCGTTCAAAGCCACTTTTGTAAGTGCGATAGCAATGATCCCGGGCAAGACAACAATAAAAGGCATGAGCATTTTTGGAATAGCGGCTATCACAGGGGTTCTTTGAGCGGCACTCATGTTCTTGGCAATCATAGCCCTTTGGATTACAAGAAAGTCGGTACACCAATATCCAAAAGACATTACAAATCCCAATCCAAATATGAGAGAGATAAAGTTGATGCCCATTGGGTTCGACTCAGCAGTACCCATATATTTCCATGCATGAGCAATCTCAGGTTGCAGGTTTGCTTTTACAGTTGCCCATCCACCGGCATCATGAAGTGCGATGATCACAAGCGGTGAAAGGCCAAGCACGATTAAGAAAAATTGCAGGACTTCATTATAGACCGCACTGGTTAATCCCCCTAGCAATGTATAGAGCATTACGATTCCTGCAGCGACCCAAATACAAAGATCGAAATTCCAATTTAAGATAACCTCCAATAATTTTGATAGCGCATAGAGAGAAATACCTGAGGAAAAAACGGTCATGGCCGCAAAGGTCAATGCATTAAACCCTCTGGTTTTTTCATCAAAGCGCATGAAAAGATACTCGGGAACGCTTCGCGCTTTGCTTCCATAGTAGAATGGCATCATAAATACGCCAAGAAAAATCATAGCAAAAATTGCGCCCACCCAGTAAAAGTGGACAGTCATGATACCATATTTAGCGCCCGATGCCGCCATTCCCAAGACCTCTTGTGCACCAAGGTTAGCTGAGATAAAGGCAATACTAGTTATCCAGAGGGGGGTTGTTCTTGTACTGTTCAGAAAATCATTGCTAGAGCGGATTCTTTTTTTTACAATGAACCCTACTGCAATAACAAAAATGAAATAAATAAAAATGATAAGATAGTCTGCAAAATGAAGTTTCATAGCAATCGTTGGCTTGGTTAAGTGATATCAAAATAGGGAAAAATCCTTAAATGAGGCATATTTTACCAAATTGTGACAGTTATACGGGATGAAATTGAAATTATTTTCTAAATTGTATCATCATTTCAAACAACATAAAAACCATGGACAATAATCAGTTCACACCAAAAGAAATTAACCCGCTTGGCAGCCTTGACGAGTGGGAAGATGATTTGCTTGAACGCTACCCTGATCCAGAGAAAATTGCTTCAGCAAAATCTACCGAATCATACAGGAATTATGAAGAGCCTGCAAGGGATACGGTAAGGGAATTTTACAGATTGAACCATACACATCAGACTTATGATTTTGTGATGGAAAAACAAAGGCAGTATCTGTCATTTGATAAAAAAGAAATGGCGATATGGGATGCATTTGATTTCCTAAATCAACTTGTTGATGATTCAGATCCTGATACAGACCTTGATCAATTCCAGCATTTACTTCAGACGTCTGAAGCGATAAGAAGAGACGGACATCCTGATTGGATGGTACTTGTTGGACTTATGCATGATATGGGTAAGGTACTCTGCTTGTTCGGAGAGCCACAGTGGGCAGTTGTTGGAGACACCTTCCCTGTTGGTTGTGCTTATTCAGACAAAATCATTTACCCAGAATTCTTCAAAGAAAATCCTGACTACAACAACCCCAAATACAATACCAAGTATGGCATTTACGAACCAAATTGCGGATTGCGCAATGTTCATATGAGCTGGGGACATGATGAATACATTTATCAGATGATGAAGGATAGTATCCCAGAAGGTGGATTGTATATGCTTCGTTATCATTCTTTCTATGCATGGCACCGTGAAGGCGCTTACGAGCATTTATTAGATGACCATGATAGGGAGATGTTGCAATGGGTAAAACTATTTAACCCTTATGACCTTTATTCCAAGTGCCCGGTTCCTCCAGATTGGAAGGAATTGAAACCTTATTACACTGCACTAATTGAGAAGTATTTGCCAAAGACCCTGAAGTTTTAGTCTGAAATCTAGGTGATAACATTGTTGCCTATCGGCTGAGCAGATATACGTATCGCAGAATATTAAAAAAAGCCCTTTTAGGGCTTTTTTTAATGGATTAATTCAAGAGATGTTCAGTTTTATCAGCAACCAGTTATCAGATGGCATTGTGCATCCATGCGGCAGCGTTTTCAATAATACGCATTGGCCATTCTTGCTTGAACACTGTATGGGTTTCATGTCCGGGTCGGAAATAAAAGACCTTCCCCTTGCCCAAATTCCATAGCATTCCTGAGCGGAACCACTCCCCTGTTTGCCAGTATTCTTCAAACAACAAGTGATCAGGAGCAGGCACATGAAAAGGCTCGTTATACATCTCTGTATTGCTTATCTCAAATTTTGCCGGCACGCCTTTTACAATTGGATGTTCTGGTTTCATGATCTTTATCGTGCTCGGTTTCCCATCATTTCTTACATGAGGAAAACAGCATATTGGCAACTCGACCCTTAGCTTTTTACTGCCATCAGGATATTTAAATTCAGTTGCATATGGCGTCAATCTATCGCTAACCGCAGGAATGGTGAATTGAGTTGCCGGGGCGATGAACTGAACATCAGCTTCGGTTATTGATTTATCACTCAATACTTTCCTGCGGGTAATTTCATTCATTGATTGCACAAATGGACTGGCCCAGTGGGCTGAGTGAAGAGCAATCAATGATAGGGATCCTGATGAAATACGCTTAACAATGCTTTTGCCCTTTTCGGCAGAAATCTCGTTATGGCGAACATGTCCCCACCAAATCAACACATCTGTATTATCGAGAACAGCATCAGAAATGCCTTGATCAGGATCGTCTAAAAATGCGGTAGAAACAATAAAAGCTGAATTCTTCTTTAGTGATTCTGCAATATGTGTTCCAAGGTAATTCTTGTAGGCTTTTTTTGCATCCTCTGACTTTTCATCCCAAACCAGGATTCTAGTTTTTCCTGGAGCGCAAGAAGCAAGAGTGATTGCAGGTAACACTAAGCTTGAAGCCGAAGCGAGTGTGGTCATTTTGAGAAAGTCTCTTCTGTTTTTAAACATAGCCAGGGCGATTGGTTTTAAGTTAATCTTACATACCCAAGTTACTATTATTTTTTACTTGTGGAATAAAGACAAATAATGAATATTTTTAACGCTATCTAGAAAAATAATCAGCATAAAGAATTCGCAATACCTCAGGCAAGAATTAAAGTCAAAAAAATGTTAAAAGCTAACTTATTAAGTTAGATACTTCTTGCTTTAATCTTTCAATATCAGCTTGATTTATTTGTAAATGTGGAGCAACTCTCAAAGAATTTCCTCTTTGACTAATAAAAACATTTTTATCTTTTAAAGCACTTACATAGTTGGTCTTATCGCTATCTAAATTGATGCCTAGTATATGTGGTACTCTATTTTCATTTTTTATTGTATGAAATCCACAGTTAATAAAAAAAGCAGATAACTCATCATTTATTGAGCCAATGCTTTTTGAAATATTTTCAATGCCCCATGTATTAATTTGTTTCAAAGCGGCAATAGCTCCTGGTAAAATTGTAGGCATTCCTTTTCCACCCATTTCAAGTTTTCTTGCTCCTATTTGATAATTATCGTTGTAATTTACTAATCCTGCAAAGTTTTCAGCATTTTCTCTAGCTAACCATGTTTCTTCTAAGGGCCTTGCATTAAACCAATTATCTTGAACATATAATATACTAAACCCATAAGGACATAACAACCATTTGTATCCAGCAGCTATTAAAAAATCAACTTGCATTGTTTCAACATGATGTGGCATTACACCCAAAGATTGAGTAGCGTCAACTACATAAATGATGTTTAAGGTTTTACATTTATTCCCAATGATTTCTAAATCAATACTTTCTCCATTTGTCCAATGACAACTAGGGATAGAGACTACTTTAATTTTGTCAGTAATATTGTCAAGTATTGTGTTAGTCCAATCCAAACCTACTTCTTTTGATATAGTTACTATTTCAGCTTCTGTTTCTTTACAAACCCTTCTCCATGTTAAAACATTACTTGGAAAATCTTCAGCTAAAATCAAAACCTGATCTCCTTTTTTTAATATTGGCTCAATAGCTCTTGCAGCTGTACTTAACCCATAACTTGCTGAAGGAACTACTGCATAGTTGTCATTTTTCGCACCAAATAAGGAGGAACATAAAACTCGGATTTGTTCTGCTTCATCAAAGAACTGCGACGAAGGCCAAGTCCAAGGATTGGATTTCATATTAACCGCTTCTATTAAACTATCACGAGAAGCATTTAATTGTGGTCCCATGTAGGAACAATTGAAATAAGCAATATCAGCGGGTATGTCAAATAGTTTCCTTTGAGTGTGTAGTAGCATATCGGTAATTTTGAATAAAGGCATACTTAGCATTAATGCAAAGAAACAGGTTTCCCTCACGCAAAACTTCACGCAAACCTCACGCAGAAACAACAAAGGACCCACGATTTAACGTAAGTCCTTGATTTTCATGTAGCGAGATCGGGAGCTGAACCTGCCTGCGGCAGGCAGGCCCGAGACCTTCGGGTCATGAAGATTTTATGAGAAAATGAAGACGTTGATTTGTAATGGGTTACATTTTGGAAAACCGAAATCAACCGATTTCAGTCGAATTCAGGGGGTGTTTTCCTCACGCAGAGGTTTTATTAGATTATTTCTTTTTTCTTGATTTAAAATACAACATAAAGCCAACCACCACTAACATGATTTGAGCCATTGCCCAGAACATAGTGCTAAAATCTCTCCACTCCTTTCCTGCAAAATCCATGAAATGGTGTTTATGCAAGAAATTGAAAATCATAGCTGCATTATAATCATGGTCATCCACCCTAACAGATAACTTTCCACTCGTGGTTTCTACATAAAACCGTTCATTTTGATTTTTAGCATATGCTACTTTCCACACTGGAAGACGCTTATTTACAAAACCATATTCCCCTTCAAACTTAGTAATAACTGAGTCGCCTATTACATCATTATCGCTATTCCCACTAAAGGTATTTGCTAAGTAATGTGCATACTTTTGATCCCCGTCTTTTAGAATTGTATAATTTGATGTAGTGATATATGTAATTTGCGGTGTAGGCACTTTCATCTCCTTCATCAAATCCTTAGGTTTTTTATTGCCTCCTTTAGATCCAGATTCTTTCTTTGTAGACACTTGGTAGTATTGACTAGTATCTATAGTCACCAAAGATATATTTATGATAGGTTTATTAGCATATTTAGTTATACTATCAATATCTAAATGTGTACTTGCAGTTTGATATACTGCTTTGTCGAAAAATTGATCTCTGGTATCTTTATCAAATTTAGTTGTCGCTTGATAAAACCCGCTAAAACTAAACATTAAAGTGAATAATGAAATTGAAGCTGAGGTATAACGATGTTTTCTTCTTACAGCTACCAATTCGTTTCCTTTTACATTTTTGGATTTGGTGGTAAAGAAGATATACAAGCCTATAATACTTGTTATAAAGGCAAGTCCAACTAACAATAATTCAATATAAATACGGCCTACGCCTAAAAAACTAAGCCATTCCCAGGTATGAATCACAACAAATATTCTTGAAAATAATGCTCTTTTATTGTCTACAGCAAAAGCAAAACGATCTTGACTTGTTTCCACATAGACCCTTATACCGTCTTTTCTTTCAAATTCTACTTTATAAACAGGAAGCACCCTGTTGATATTTTTATACTCATCATCAAAAGATGTTAGTTTATGGACATCTGTAACTCTAGCCCCTTTTTTAGGCTTTAAAACACATACAGTGGCAGCGTCACAACAATCAGCTAATGGAGTTTCTACAATTGGAGCAGTAGCTGTAGCATCCGGTCTTGAACTGTCTTTTTTTGCTTCTCCTTCTAAAAAATACCTGGCTAAATATTGGGCATAAATCCAATCTCCTTTTTTTAGTAGTTTCCCGTTTTTCACACTTAAGTAAACTAATTCATCTTTGCCAATAAGTTGAACTTGATAGAACCAATTGGTATCAATATGGATTAATCTTACATTTTTAAAAGAATCAATCTTGTTTATAGCTAAAGCTTTTTCTAATGTTATTTTCTCATAACTACTGTCTATGGCTTTTGGTATTAAAAATTGTGTAGCTACTTTAGGTCTAATGCTAGACATTATTGGATGCATAAAGCCACTAGCAGCCCATAAAACCACAGGTATTGCAATCAAAATTGAAATGACGCGATGCCATTTGTAGATGTTTTTCTTAATCATATCCTTTGCTTTAAAAAGGATGGGGAATGTAAATCACATCCCCTATCCTCATTCTAAAAATTATTTTCCGAATTTATAAGACAAGCCCAAAGTAATTTCTCTTTTGTCGCCCATATTGTAAGTTCTGTTATTCACTCCCACAGCAGCTCCTGGGGCAGAAGTTGCACTTACTGCATAATATTCATTCAATGCATTCAAAGCATTAACCCACACCTCTGCTTTACCTATTTTATAAGCTACCCTAAAATTGGCTACATTATAACCACCATAGGTGTATTTATTTAAATCATCAGTGAAATATTTGTCTTGATGTTGCCACTCTGCACTAACTAACAACCCTTTGATAAATTTAGGTTTATACACCACTTCAGCATTAGCAATGAATCTAGGGGCACCATTAATTTCTTTGCCATTGTAGTTTACACCTTTTACAACATGATTGATGTATTTGTGTTTGGCATTTGTTCCACTAAATCTAAAATACCACTCTGCATTTGGCTTAAAATTAATGCCGTATTCAATTCCCATATGTTCAGTCGAACCCGCATTTTGGTTTTGAGAACTACCATCTGGCAATCTCACAGATATAATTTCATTAGTTCCTTGCAATTTATAGATACTCCAATCGGCATACAACTTATTTCCACCTAAAGCAACCCAACCACCAATTTCATAATTTTTGAAGGTTTGAGGTTCTAAATAAGGGACTAATACTGAATTAAACAACTCGGTAATTTGAGGTGGCACATAGCCCTCGCTATAATTACTATACAACCCTATTCCTTTGTAGTTATAGGTGAAACCTAATTTTGGAGTTACTCGTTCAAATGTTCTTGCGCTTGAAGGGGCGCCTGTTTTTAATTCATTCTTAAAGTCATAGTTAAACGCGTCATAACGAATTGCAGCAACTGCTTTAAATCCTTTAAAAGGACTAATCTCATAATCTAAGTAAACAGCCGTATTTCTAATACCAGTAGTATAATTGCTCAACAATGAATCCGGTGTCTTTTGTGTGTAGCTAACATATTTGCTGGCTACTGTATCCTTTTTAATGGAAATAAATTGAGCATAATAGGATTGTGGGCTAAAATCTAAAGATACACCTGCTATTAATTTTCCTTTTAACCAATCAAACTTTTGAGTATGTTGCGCAATTACTGAATTTGTTTTAAAGGAGTTGTCATTGATTTGACCTTTAAATATAGTTTTATTGGTGGTGGAAGCAATTGAATAAGAAGGGTTTTGCTTTATAGAGTTGTCTCTATATAAAAATGAAATGCTTGTTTTGCTATTTTTATTCCATTTTTGAGATAATATTGATTTATACCTCAAAGCGTACACGCTTCTATATGTAAAAGTTTGTAAAGAGCTGAAATTCTTTTGGAAATACTTTAAACTATCTAAGGCTCCAGTCATATCGCTATAGTAGTCAATGTATGCTAAAGTGTTTGTCCAAGTCAATTTTTCATTGGCTTTATAATCTGTTCTTAATGAAATAGATGTTTTATTAAAATCACTATGCGCTATTGGCCCATCTTTTCTTTTTGCATAATATCCACTAGCTAAAACACCCCATTTGCCAACTGTAGTTCCTATCTGGCCATCCGCTCTTTGGTAGCCAGTATTGTTAAATTGTGCACTTACATTTCCTCCAGTATAAGCAGGGGCAGACTGTGTAATAATGTTTACTGCGCCTCCTATTGCTTCCCCTCCATATAATGCAGAAGATGGTCCTTTTACCACTTCAATGCTTTTCGAAGCTGGCAAATTCATTTCTAATAAGGCATTGTGATTGTAAACACCTGTCGTTCTAATAGGAATACCATCTTCCATATATAAGAAAAGGCTTCTAGTAGTCATTGGTTGGCGAATACTCATTTGATGTTGTTCATTGCCTAAATTCACCATATAAACACCACTAACTTTATTTAGTACCGCATCAATTCTTTGTGCTTTTGCATCTTCAATAGTTTGTTTGCTAATGGTAGCAATTGCAACTGGGGCTTCGCTTCTTTTTTCGTTTGTTTTATTTGCAGTCACCACCACCTGGTCTAAAATATTTTGAGAAGGATTTAATGCTATCGCTAAATTTTCGGACGAAACCGAGATAGTTTTAGGCTCATACCCTAATGCAGCAACCGTTAGTTTCGCTTCATTTGTTGTTATTGAAAAACTACCATTTTCTTTGGTGGCAATTTTGGTATTAGCATCTGCAATAACAGCTCCTTGTATGGCTTCCTTTGTGAATGCGTCATACACTTTTCCTGTAATATTTTTTCCTTGTTGAGAAATAGCAACATTACTAATAAGAATACATAATATATATAAGATCGATTTTTTCATTTTGATATGGTTTTAAATAACAAGATATCCCTATCCGCAAGTGACCCTAGTGATGCATAATTGCACTAAGGACATTGGTTAGGAAATAAGATAAAAGATAAAACTAAGCCCCTGGAGGATGGAATATCGAACCTATGTAGTTTGATGAGAAGTCATCATTATAGGTATAAAAAGTAGAAATGTTTGTAGTAGATACAACTTGAATAGAAGGAAAAAAAGATTTTGAAGACAACACTACTTCAATTTGATTGAATTTAGGCGCAAGTGCATTTGTTCCATTATCACCTTCTTGCTTCTTCATTTTCTTTAGCATCTGACACTTACCATTACAGTTTAATTTAGGTTTAGCTTTATTGATACATGATTTCTTGTATGCTTCTAAATTGACCATATAGTCGGCCATTGCTAAAGACCTTGAAAAGGTCTGTGCCAAGAGTGCAGTGAATAATAATATGACTATAGTGTATTTCAAATCGTCGCAAAAGTAGTTAGAAATATTGATTCAATTTATAATCTTAATCATATTCAAATTGATTATATAAAGCTTGCTTTTCCTCATACAAAAAACTTGAATAAAGGGATAATTTTAGATGTAAAAATGGGTTTAAACCGATTTGGACCGATGTTTTCCTCCCACAACAAAGGACCCACGATTTAACGTAAGTCCTTGATTTTTATGTAGCGAGATCGGGAGTTGAATGCTGACGCTTGCGGTCAGCATTTTGATCTTGAATATGTAGCGAGATCGGGAGTTGAACCCGAGACCTTCGGGTTATGAATCCGACGCTCTAACCACCTGAGCTACCTCGCCAAAACAATTAAGTGGAGGGCAAAAGTAATAATTAACCAACTGAAAACAAAATCGCCTTATTAAAGTGGGTAACTCGCAATATTTGCAATAATTTGAAGTGGAAATTCAAATCGATCAATCATGCCTATGAAACGCAGCAGCTTTCTGAAAAAACTATCTTTCCTCACGGCAACTCCCCTATTTATCAATAACGATCTACTGGCTACCCCGAATGTCTCAGCCGTCGGTAACCATGCCAGAGCATCATCTTTCTGGAATTTATTTTCGAACAACTACCAAAGCAATCTTCGTTTGTGGAAACACAACACGGCAAAAAATCCTGTGATTCCTGCAGGCACAAAGCTTTGGAAAAAGTACTGGACAGCCAATCCTGCAATCATCTCATTTCAAGAACAGACACTGGTATACTATAGAGGAAATGGGATAACGCCTACAAATCCAGATCGCCACGACCGGCTAGCAGTTGCAGGAATAAAGAAAATATCTGCAGATCATATTGAACTGCGTGAGTTAACGGATAATTATATAGTGGATGTAGGGGAAAAAGGCAGCTTTGACAGCAATGATGTGTTAGACCCAGCAGCTGTTGTCTTCAACGACAAGGTATTTCTCTACTATTCAGCTATTGGTGCTGGAAAGGATTCGGTTGGCCTGGCAATTAGCAACGATGGCATACATTTTGAAAAATACGGAAAGGTATTTACCGGAAGGGCTCCTAGCGTTGCAATATCCGATGGAAAAATTTATATGATCTATCAAAATGATTCCGGTGAAGGTTATAAAGGGTTCTATTTATCAATGTCTACCGATGGTATCCATTTTGAGCCCATCAACGAAGCTCCTGTACTTAGTGGTGCAGCAGCAGGTTGGGATAAATATGTTGCCACCGCAAGAATTTACAAAGAGCATGATGAATTCTTGATGATTTACGGAGGAAGTCCAGACTTAAACGACCAACCGGATTATTTTGGGATAGCCAAATCCAAGGATCTTATCACGTGGGAGAAACATCCGGGCAATCCAATATTTGGAATAGGCGCTAAGGGGGAAGAGGATGGTGGCGCCATTTGGTTCCCTGCCCTTATTGACATCAACTCTCATTATGTAATGCTCTACGAAGGCAGTAGAGGCCGATATGCGTGGGAGCTTTCTTCTCAAATTTGCATGTCATCCATTAAAAAATCATAAATCAATAAAAAAAAGGGGAAAGGTATTTATCTTGTGAACCAATAGAATGATCATGCGAATAGTATATTATATCATAATACAAATGGCAGTAGGTACTTTATGGAGCAATAGTTTACATGCTCAGGGCTGTGTGGCCATACGTGGAATTGGCGGTGAACTTTGCATGAATAATAGTGAGTCAATTGACACCTCATCCTGGTCGCTCACCATAAACACACGCTATTTCAAATCATACAAACATTTTGTGGGTCTTATTGAACAGAAAGAAAGAGTTGAAAACAAGACAGAAGTAATTAACCATAGCTTCAGCACAGATCTTTTTATTCAAAAGAAGATAACCAACATATTTTCTATTGGATTAAATCTTCCGATAATCAGTAATGCCCGTTCCTCACTCTATGAACACGGCGGTAATGCTGCTGGAGAAAGTGCACGCCACTCGACACATTCCTTTGGAATCGGAGATATTCGAATTGCTGGATATGCATGGTTACGAGACCCAATAAAGATGCCCAGGTGGAATGCCCAAATTGGACTGGGACTCAAATTGCCAAC
>CAIXLY010000099.1 GCA_903920455.1 uncultured bacterium
CTATGGCCAATCCTCATCCCCTTCCTGATGATATTATTGGAAAGTCTCTTGAAGTAGACAAAATGAGTGCCGAACAAAATACTTTTCACTGGAATACAGTAATCAACCCACTAAAAGAAAATTTAGGTGCGCAGCTTGGCACATCGTTTAAGCACCTACTGATTGATAGCTATGAGGCAGATGCGCAAAACTGGACACCTCGTTTTAGAGAAGAATTTATAAACAGAAAAGGGTATGACCCGATTCCTTGGATCATATCATTAGATAAAGACGCTAATGGTAAAGCGGTAATTGTAGACAACAACGAGCAAAGTGAACGCTTTTTATGGGATTTTAATGATGTGATCAGTCAGCTCTTCTATGATCACTCATGGTCTTTAGGAAAGAAGATGATTCACGATGCAAAACTTGATTTACAATTTGAACCATATATGGGCCCATTTGATATTGCCCAAGGTGCTGCATTAGCAGATATCCCAATGGGAGAATTTTGGACGCACTGGGTTGGCATGACAAAAATCATTTCGCCGGCAGCAAGAGCAGCCGGAAAATCTATAGTTGGAGCAGAGGCATTTACAGGAAGTCCTGCAAATAGTCAGTATACAGAAGATCCTGCGTTTCTCAAGACAACAGCAAACAGGGCTTTTGCCGCAGGCATAAACAGGTTAATTCTCCATACATGGGTGCATCAACCCTTTGACGACAAGTATCAACCTGGAATGAGCATGGGCTGGTGGGGAACGCATTTTGGCAGACACCAAACTTGGGCAGAACCAGGTAAAGCCTTTTTTAGCTATTTAACAAGATCGCAGGTTATGCTACAATATGGACTTCAAACTGCTGACATATTATCCCTTGAGAAATCAGATGATGAAGCTACAGACGTGATTTCAGTTTATGATTTTCTGAAACAAAAGATTAAAGTAGTTGATGGTAAAATTATCCTTGAATCAGGCCGTCAGTATCCTTTACTTGTATTGCCCAACAGCACCAGTATACTCCCTGAAGTATTGAAAAAAACAAAAGACCTTATAGATGCTGGTGCAATCATAGTTGGAACTAAACCCAAGAGCGCCTATGGACTGAAGAACTACCCTAAGTCAGATGATGAAGTTAATGAACTAGCAAATATGTTGTGGTCGAAAAATAACCAGACATCTAATGGCAAAGTGAAGATCTGTACATCACTTGTGGAGGGATTGAAAATAACTAATATTCAGCCTGATGTGATTATTCAACAAGCGGACTCTGCACAACTAATAAGTAGCCTACATAGAAAAGGGATTGATGCAGATGTTTACTTCCTTGCAAATCTGCATGATAAGCCTCAGGAGATCACTGCATCATTTAGAATTGATGGTATGCAACCAGAAATATGGCAGGCAGAAGACGGGTCAATAGTTGATGCCCCTGTTTGGAAAGCCAGCAATGGAAGAACTAATGTTCAATTAAAACTGAATGATTTTCAATCAGCATTTATCGTATTTAGAAAACCAGTTGTTCCTAAGATTCATGCTGTTAACATTGTATCTGAAGATAGTAGTGCAAAAGTTGAAACACTTGTCAGAGAAAATGAAAAATCATTTGTAACATCAGCACAATCTACCAAGATCAATGTAGAATATTCAAATGGAGACAAAAGAGTCATTAATATGAATACCCCTATAGAGAAACAAATTGAAGGCCCATGGGATATTACATTCAAGCCAAAACTAGATGAGCCATTCAATATGATATATAAAGAATTAAAAGACTTTAGCGTGAGTGGGGATAGCCGTATTCAATATTTCGCAGGTTCAGCAGTATACAAAAACTCATTTAAATTGAGTAGCGAGAATACAAATTCGAATAGTCAATACATGTTGGATTTGGGCACGATGAATGATATTGCATCAATAAAAGTCAATGGGGTTGATCTGGGTGTAACATGGTACCCCCCCTACATAGTTGATGTGAGCAAGGCAATAAGAAATGGCACTAATCAAATTGAAATCACAGTAACAAACAATTGGGCAAATAGACTCATTGGAGATGAAAAAGAGCCTGCAGATTTTGAATGGGGTGCGGATAGAGATGAGTTAGGAAGAGCAATGAAATCTTTCCCGGATTGGTTCGTGAAAGATAACCCTCGCCCATCAATTGGAAGAAAGTCATTTGTGCTTTGGTACTACTACCGGGCAAATAGCCAACTAAAACCGGCAGGATTAGTGGGGCCTGTAAAATTAGTAACTAGAGAAATTAAAAAACTATAGTGCAACAGATTTCAAGCGATGACATGAATTATAAGCCTAGTTTAAAATAGCTAGATGTTGCTATATTAATCACTGGAACGATAGATGCCAATAAGTTCGCCATACCCAAGTATATGACCCTTCATGGCTTTCTCCAACTCCAGTTTACCTGTATTTGCCGGTAAGTCAAGCTCATCATCCAATGCATAAATCTTAAAATAGTATCGATGTGTTCCTGAAGGCGGGCAAGGGCCGGCGTAATGATGCTGCTGGAAGTCATTAACCCCCTCTATGCCATGCACCTTATTTTCTTTGAGATGTAGTGAGACAGGGATATTCCAGACCAACCAATGAACCCAAGTACCTACGGGAGCATCAGGATCATCGACAACCAATGCAAGCGTCCGGGTATCATAAGGAAGACTTCTAATATCGAGTGGGGGTATAATATTTTGCCCATCACAGGTATATTTTTCCGGAATCAAACCTCCAGTTTTGAAAGCACTACTTGATATATCCAAAGTTCTTACCAACAATGAGGTTTCCATCAAATTCATAATTTTTATCCGTTTAGGGGGCTTTTAAAGCAATAAAATAAACACATCTATTCGCTGTTCGGAATGAGAAACCTCAGACGATTTGGTGAGGGTCATCATAAGAATGTGAAATTCATGCAACTAGATTTGCCAGTAAAAAAATATGAATAACCCTGAACAAAAAATATGGACGCTACACGATTTATTAGATTATGATGCCAGCAAATTCAGCGTAGTAGAAATACAATTGAAGAATCAACTAACAAGTTGGATTCAAATGACACAATCTTTAAAGCTAAAAGCCATTCTCTTGAAATACCAAGATTTTACGAAAGCACATGTTTCTAGGCTTGAAGGCTTTTTTAAAGAAGAGAAGTTTGTTTCGCTAGGCGCTAAACATCAAATAATACAGGCTTTCATAAGAGAAACGGATGAAAAACTGAGCCTGTGTGGAGATGGCGAAGTGAAAGATGCTTGTCTGATTTCCTGCATACAAGAAATCAATCACTTTAAAATTAGTAGTTATGGAACCGCGGCAGCCTTTGCAAATGCACTAGGCATGAGCAAGTATGCTGAACTATTTCACGAAGCAGAAGCAAATGAAAAGCAAATTGATGATCGTCTAACTCAACTGGCTGAATTTGAAATAAATATTAGAGCAACCTCTCCGTCGATTTTAACACATTAAGTAAACAAAAAGTTAAATGACAAAGAGAAAATTATGTTAGGTGAACTCAATGACGTAGAAATCAAAAATATACTCTCAAGCCAAGTGGTGGGAAGAATTGCATGTACAGACGGAGTACAACCCTATATAGTACCTGTAACATATACATATGATGGCCAATACATATATGGACAAACCTCAGCAGGTAAAAAGCTTGACATACTTAGAAAGAATCCCAATCTGTGTTTTGAAATAGACCTAATGATAGATATGAGAAACTGGAAAAGCATCATTGTCTATGGAAAATTCGAGGAAATGAGTAATGCAGATGCTGCTAAAGTCAGACAAATATTATACGATAGAATTTTTTCTCTTTCTGCAAGCACAACAGTTCATTCATTTGGAGAGGAGCCTATACGAGAAATTGAAGAAGATAAGGAGCTTCCTGTAATGTATCGGATCGCAATATCAAAAATTACTGGAAGGTTTGAAAGACTATAATTAGACGAAGACATAAAAAAGGAACCGGAAGGATCCGGTTCCGCGATACAGTAGTTTTCACAACCTTTTACGGATGCTATTGTCTACTTTAATCATGCCGGTATCAGGATAAAACCTGTACGCCGACTGAAACAAAGTTAACCTGTTACTCAATGTTAAACATAAACATATCATCAGTCATCACCATGACTTTAATCATGAAAAGTTGTGGCCGCTTCAAGAAATTTATTAATGGCAAGTGCAAATCAAAGAAACAAACAGTTAAATGAGTTTTTCATTCTCTCACCCCTATGAAGTTGATAACAAGTATAAGAAAAAGGTGGCTTACTTTTCCATGGAGTATGGAATAGATCAGTCGCTAAAAACGTATGCAGGGGGATTAGGCTTTTTATCAGGATCCCACTTACGCAGCGCTTACGAATTAAAACAAAATATTGTAGGGATTGGTATACTTTGGAAATACGGATATTATGATCAGGTTCGAAAACAAGACCAAACGATGGATATCCTATTTCAAGAAAAGGTGTATGGTTTTTTGACAAAAACTGATCTTGTCTTTAATATTACAGTGTCTGGGCATCAAGTTGCTGTAACCGCATATTATCTACCGCCCGAAGTCTTTCAGACAGCTCCAATTTTTTTTCTTAGTACAGACCTTCCCGAAAATGACTATTTGGCAAAAACAATTTCACATAAATTATATGACCCAAATCCAGAAGCAAAAATAGCAGCATCAATACTTCTGGGTGAAGGTGGTGTAAAGCTGCTTGAATTGTTAAATTGGACACCGGCGATTTATCACCTAAATGAATCTCATGCACTACCAGTGGCCTTTTATTTGTACAGCAAACATAAAAGTGTTGAAAAGCTAAAGGAACAGCTTGTGTTTACAAATCATACGCCTGAAGAATCAGGTAATCAAAAAACAAGCTTGAGGCTGCTTGAGAAGATGGGGGTGTTTTGTGAAATCCCCATTACTGAAATAAAAGCAATCACCAAAACAGAAGGGGAAGAGTTGAACCATACTTTAACAGCACTCAGACTTTCAGGGCGTGCAAATGGTGTTTCGAAGGTTCATCAGCAAACACTATGTAAAACTTGGGGAGGGGAATTGAGTATATGTCCAATATTATCAATTACCAATGCACAAAACTTTAAATACTGGCATGACAAAGATTTGTATGAAGCACTTGAGAAAAGTGACGAAAAAAAGATTCGCGAAATTAAACTAAGTAGAAAAAAAGAACTGTTTGAGATCGTAGCGGATCAATGTGGAGAAATCTACAACGAAAATATAATTACAATTGTTTTTGCCAAAAGATTTACGGGATATAAAAGAGCAAACTTATTTTTTCAAGACATGGATCGATTTCATAGTCTTGTCACTAATAAAAATAGACCTGTGCAAATCATATGGGCAGGCAAGCCTTACCCTATGGATTATGTTGGAATTGGAGTTTTTGACAAAATAATTGAAATCAGTAAAACGTATTCAAACTGTTCTGTTTTGGTAGGCTATGAACTAAAGCTTTCAAAATTATTAAAAAGGGGTTCGGATGTATGGCTAAATGTACCACGTATAAAATGCGAGGCCTCTGGCACAAGCGGAATGGCAGCAGCTATGAATGGGTCTATTAATGTAGGAATACCTGATGGTTGGTTCCCCGAATTTGCAAAAGATAAAATAAACTCATTCATAGTCAAAGCATGTGATGAAAATTTACCAATTCACGAACAAGACGAATTGGATGCCAAGAACATGTACGACATACTTGAAAATGAAGTAATCCCAATGTATTACGATTATCAAAATCGATGGGTAGAAATAATAAAAAATGGGATGAAAGATGTACTCCCTGATTTTGACAGCAATCGCATGGCAAGAGAATACTATGAAAAGATGTACAACTAGAATTAAGCATTCATTCCACTCATAGAAGGAGAACCATCTTCATCATCTATGGTGACTGACATCATTCAATAGGCGACACAATATCTAGAGGTTTGTACCTCTAGTTACAGACAATTAACTTTTGTATGTTTTCCTTTAGGCACTTAGATACATTCACTTTTAAAACAAATAACCATGAAAAATGATTCGCAAATTCAGGCAGATGTTCAACATCAACTAAAGTGGGAGGCAATATTGAATGCCTCCGAAATCGGAGTATCCGTAAAGAATGGGATTGTAACGCTATCAGGCATAGTAGATACATACCCCAAGAAAATTGCGGCAGAAAAAGTAGCAAAGTCAGTTTATGGTGTTAAAGCTGTTGCACTTGACATTCAAGTGGGCATTTCGCCTGCAATGAGTAAATCAGACACCGAAATTGCTGAAGCATGTGTTAATGCACTAAAATGGGACAGTTCAGTGCCGGACGAAAAAATAAAAGTAAAAGTAGAAAATGGCAGTGTTGTAATTGAAGGCATGGTAGATTGGAGCTACCAACGATTAGCTGCTAAAAATGCAATCGTTAATCTAGCTGGAGTTAAAGGAGTTAGCAACTTGATTGCCGTTAAACAAAAACCATCAAGTATTGACCTTAAACAGAAAATCAAAGATAGCTTTATAAGAACTGCTGGTCATGATGCAGATAATATTCGGGTGGAGTCAATTGGAGATAAAGTGATTTTAAGAGGCAGCGTAAGGTCGCTTTACGAAAAAGAAGAGGCAGAAAATACAGCATGGTCTGCACCTGGGGTGAATGAAGTGGACAACAAGATTGAAATTGTATATCAGGAGCTCTTTGAATCTGCATAGTGCCCTTAGTAAAATCATTGCTCTCTGACATCTAGATGCGCTTTACACTATCAACCATTCTTAACTGAAATCACCATGGTTGATAGTGTAAAGCCCTATCGAACAAAGACGACTTCTTCAAATGGTACCCTAAACCTAGGGCCGTAGATTCCAGCTTGAGTACCTTTGCCTATAGCTATAATCATAGAAACCTCAGCACCACGCGGTAAGTCCAATGCCTTTTTTACACGAAGACTGTCAAACCCTTCCATTGGACAACTGTCATAGCCTTCGGCAGCAATTGACAACATAAAGGTTTGTGCCGCCAATGCGCAAGACTTATGTACAACAACCCGTTGGTCTGCCACTCCAGCCGTTCGATAAAAGGGTTTTACTAATCCCATAAAAAATCCAAGACTTCTTCTAACAAGAGTAAAGAAACCAAAGAAATCGCTACTGTAGACAAGTGGCATAAGTTTGGTATAATATTGAAGGCCGAGCTTTTGAATTCTATTCTCCTCCCCAACAACAGTAGCTCTTATTCGGTCAGCATTCCATTTTGCCCTCTTTTTCCAAAGATCTTTCCGAGTTAAAAAAACAACAAATTGATCCGCGGTCTTAGCCGCATTTTGACCAAGACAAAAATGATGAAACTTGGCTTTCATATCATCAGACTTGATCCAATAAAACTCCCAAAGTTGCATATTGCTGCTATTGGGAGATAATATTGCTCTTTGAATACTCGCTTCAACTACTTCAGAAGGAACCTTTATGCTCGTATCAAACTTTCTATTTGATCGACGTCGATTAATTATACTATCAAACTCTATTGAATATTTTTTTTGCTGATCTTCGGTATCTATTTTTTGCTCTACGTTTTCCTTGTTCATAATTCACTATTTATTTGGCAAATATACTCTTAGTATGATAAGATTTCACTACCATTGATTTTCAGCCCATATGCAAATTTGCAAGGCCTTATTGAAGGGAGAAATACTTCTAATCCACTAGGAGTTTGCTTCCACCTCACTTTAGCATCAGTTCCTAATAAAGTAATTGAAGAAATAGATTTTTTATTCCCTTGTAATGAGCGGATTAAAATTTTATTATCTGAGGGCCAAGCCATCAACCATGCATAAAGACTGCCATCATTTACAGTGAAGCGGATATCTTGAGAAGTATAAGGAGTGGCGGCTTGTTTCGGCCCTAGATTACCATGTTCCATAATAATTGATCCTTCGCCCCATAGTTTCCATGCGGAAGAATTATAAATGCCCTCACCGTTAATCTCCATCCAGTCGCCCATATCCTTCAATGTTTGCTCTCCCCCAGGATCCAATTGCCCAGAAGGATTCAAAGGGATATTAATTACATAATTACCATCACGAGAAATCGCTTCCAGCATTTGGTGTATCACCATGCTGCTTTCATAGTAAGTCCCTTTGAGATAGAACCATTCGCCGAGTCCCACCTCTGTTTGCCATGGCTGATCTTTTTTTATGCCTTCTGGGAAGCTAGACTCAACATTAACTGCTATTGCACGTGGATCTTCATTACCTTTTGTGAAAGCCATGGCTTTCAACTCACCCCCATTTTTTTTAATATTAGAATTATACAAATGGGAAATTACTCTTGGTGTTGCATCTGCACGGTAGCCCCTACCTGTGAACCATCCACAAAATGGATAGCTTGCCCCGCCATCAAAGTAAATAAAATCAGGAGAAAATTGGTCGATTGCATCCACCACCCTGTTTGTCCATTTGGTAGCATACCACCTGGCAAAATCAATATTCTTTTTTAGGTTACCGTCTGGGATACCATGCGAGAGAGGATCCTTCATCCGATAAGCAACAGAATCCCCATCAAACCCTTTTGGATAAACTACATCGTCTTTCAGATCAATCCCATAAAGATCTTTTAGATCTAGCCCCATATCTTTCCACCATGTGCTTTCGCCAACATAATTTTTTGCACCGTCATAAGGGACTCCCCGAAGTGGACCCTCAATATCAGATAAGAACGCAGGCTGAAACCAAAAAAGTGAATAGTCGCCATGAAATGCAATCCCAAATTTCATCCCTTCCTTATCAGCTGCACTTTTCCAACCCCTAAGGATGTCCTTCTTGGGACCAATTTTCATCGAATTCCAAGGTTGATAGATTGAATTCCAAAGATCAAAATTGTCGTGGTGCATCCCTTGTGCAATTACATATCTAGCCCCAGCGCGTTTATAAAGGGCCATTAGTTTATCAGGATCCCAGTTTTCAGCTTTCCATAGCGGAAGCATATCCTTATAGCCATGAATGGATGGATGACCAATTCGTTGAAGATGATGGGGATACACCCTGGTATAATCACCCCATGCAGACTGAGGCATATAAATCCACTTTGCATACCAATCTCCATCTTCCCCTATCGCTTGTGGCCCCCAATGAAGCCACATGCCAATTTTCGCTTCCCTAAACCACCCAGGGGTTTTAAATTTATCACCGAGCGATTTCCAGGTTGGGTCAAAAGGGCCCTCTTCAATCTCTACAGGTATTTTTTCCATAGGAATAACCTGAATTGGGTTCTCGGTTTTTTGCGAAAAGACAGATACATTTAAGAAAATAAAAATGAGTAGAAGAGATAATGTTTTCAGCATAGATTTTAGTGTAAGAATGAAAGGCAATAATAAATAGAGATTCTAAATATATGTGGTCAGATGACAAGACTATTTTAAAGATAAAGTACTTATGTCAAGCACAGGTGATTCTTCCCAATTCATCATGGCATTAATAAACTTGATTTTGGTGAAATTAGTAAGCTGATCAACAAGTATCGGCTCCTTATAAATGATGTTGTTGGCCAATAGAATATCTCGCTTAGTGCCTTGGAGAAGAGGGGTGGCTGGAGTAATCCATCTGGAGCCGTCATAAAATACAAGATTTGCATAAGATGCATCTTTTACAGTTCCATTGTCGTGCATAATAATTTCGCTGGCACCAGAAATATTTAGCAAATCTGTAATCCATTGCCTATCGGCAGACTTAAAAGAATAGTCTCTATCACCAATATCAACTAGAGAAACAGTAGATATCTGCTTGATTGAATATGGCGTGAAATCGATTTGCAGAAGTTGAGTGAAATCATAGAGGACCCTGCACTTTACAAGATCCAATGATGAATATGCTTCCGGGCATTGTATGTCATGAAGAGAAGCAAAAGGGTTCACTCCAAAATGAGAAAGGGTATCATCCATTCTCTTTTGATGTACTTCGCATTTTTTCAGTTGCCCCTGCTCAACACGAATTGTTTCAATGAATTGGAACATAGATTTTTTTTATCATCTCCAAATATTCGTTCTCTAAATCACTTTGTGCAGTGATCCCACCTCCACTGTAATATATTTTGTCACTATCAATATAACGGATTAGCACACAACTATCCAAAGTCGTGCCGTCAAAATATCCAGCCACTCCAGTATAATACCCCCGAGGTAGCGTTTCACAATTTTTGATAATTTCGAGCGTCTTCTTCTTGGGTGCGCCAGAGACAGATCCTGCTGGCAAAAGTTCAAAAAGAATATCACCAATATACTCATTAAAGTCAGGCGCAAGCTCCCCCATGATTTCAGAACTCACTTGACCGATAACGCCTGCATTTGTTTTAATTTCTTCATAATACCTGTATCGATTAACTACGACATGATTGGATATTTTACTCAAATCATTTCTAATCAAATCAACAATGGTAGCATGTTCTGCCTGTTCTTTTACATCACTCATAATAATCTGCTTTGCATTATCGATGCAGGCATCAATAGTCCCTTTCATCGGAAAAGAAAAAATTCGATTATTTCGAATTTGTACAAATGTTTCTGGAGAGAAGCAAACAAACTTGTCTTTTAGCCAAAATGAATATTTAGAACTGACCCGGTCAAATATTTCTTCTATTGATAAGTCAATCTCAATTGGTGTTCGGCAAGTAAGATTTGTGAGAAAGCTATTGCCATATTCAATTTCACTTTTTACCTGTTCAAACATCTTTTGATAAGCAGATAAACTAATCGGATGCGGCTGCAAACTTAAGCCTAGTTGACCAGTAGCTTTTTTAGTGCAATTACGAACATCTTGAAATTGAAACTTTATATCGCTCCCAATGTCTTCCGTAAGCCAAGCAAGAGGTCGCTGACATTCAAAATCAATTAAGAAAATAAATGGCTTCTTTTGCCTACCCCACTCGTTTAATTGTTTTTTCATTCAGCGATTATCAAAAGCGATGTTAAAATCAGCCTTATTTACAATTTGATTGTATGAATGAATCTGCATCCGGATACTTTCTTTCTTTAGCAATTTTTGCCAAGGCACATCCCTCGTCTTTTCTTCCCAAGTTAACCAATGAAACAGCTTTGAAGTACTCGGACTTGCCGCTGGCGGAAGTCCCAAGTTTTATGGCTTTATCAAAGTAAAGAATAGCCTTATTAAATTGATTACTTGCATAGTAACAAATGCCAGCATTTTCAAAAAAAGCGTAGTTCCCAGGATTTAAACTGGCTGCGCGAATGAATTTCTGGGCAGCTGCAGAATAAGACTTTTGGGAAAACAGTTTAGAGCCTTCTAGATAAAATCGATTTGCCTCCTCAACACTATTTTGAGTAACCCCAGATGTTGATATGCCGGATTGCATTGTTCCAAATATTTCTTTACGTCGTTGTACTATATTGGTATCACCGGGAAATTGCTTGAGGGCACTGTCGGCAAGCATAAGTAGCTTTTGATCGCCTTTGCCTTTTGACTGCAACATTCCCATTAGAAATGTATTCCACGCAAAAGGTTCATTTCGATATTTCACATAGGTCGCAAATGCTTTTTTTATTTCAGTAGTGTCTTTTTGTTTTCCAAGAATTGCAATAAAGTTTCTATAATAATTTGAAGCCCTGGGCCAATTGTAAAAAGAAAGCTTGCCATACTTGTAAGCACTATCCATTTTGTCAGTGGAGAAGTAAAGCGCTGCTTTCAAAAATTCACTGTAATATATGTAAGGATTTGCTTTTGCTCCTTTATCAAGCAAGGCTAACGCTTCGTCATACTTTTTATCCCTATAATAATATCTTGCCTTCATAGATTCAATGGGAAGTGTGGTCACTGAGATGTTTGGGATTGCAGGAAACAGGGTTGCTATAACTGCTAAAGGTTCTTTAGCTTCAGAATTTGCTTCTCGCATCAGAATCATCTGACCTTTCATGGATGTATATGTAAGAAAGCTAATATAAGTGACTGGCAATAAAATCAGTATCGTGAGATATGGATAAATATTAGCTGAAAATGCAAACTTCTTAGGCAATGAAATAGCTGATGAATTTAGATAAGGTACTACAATAGATGCCATAATAAATGAAAACAGAATTTGAGTCGCTGGTCTTTCTGAAGGGAAATTTAAAAATGCATCAAAAAAGTAAGCAACCAATGCAATGAGTGAGAAAATCACAATATACTTTGTTTCATAAGAGGCATCAGATTGCCAATGTCGAAAAGCATAAAATAATAACAAAATAAATAGCCCTGCAAACATAATTCCGCCAGGAATTCCAAGGTCTGCAGTAATCTCAAAGAAATCATTGTGCGCATGATAGGGAACAATAAGTTCATTAGTTGTTTCCTTTGCATAAGGGATGGAAGCAAGCTTCCAATTTCCAAGTCCCCCTCCGAAAATTGGATGATGGAAAGTGAAATCAATGGTATTCTTCCAAAACCCAACACGCCCGGAGCTTGATGCATCAGAGAGGTTAATGGTTGAAACCCTATCCATTACAGTGCCGTATCCACCAGCGTTCTCAACTTCTGAAGCTTGTGCACCAGAGACAACCATCTGTGCAGAAACGAATCCCAGGATAAGTGGAATAAGAATGTAGGCAAGAGAAACTATATGTTTAGATTCTCTCTTAGACTTGACGAAATACATAAAAAATGAAAACCCAGTAAGGATCATAACACAAACTCCTACTGACAGATAAGTTGCTCTTGCATTAAGTACTGCAATCGAGAAAATTGATACCAATAAGGCAAATGCACCAATAGACTTAATTAACTTCCCCGAATTATACACGACATAAAAAACAAAAGGTAATTTTATGGCAAGAGAGGCTGCCATAATATTTTTATTTCCAGTATTTCCTTTTAAACTAAGAATGAGTTCATTAAAATTAGACGTGTAGAGTCCAGTAAAAAAAACCTTCATTGTACTCAGTGATTCAAACAGCAGGATTGCGGTTATTAAGTAGCTGGCAGTAATAAAATTACCCCTGCGATTCCAAAGAAGAATTCCAATATTAAAAAAGACGACCGCAGTACTAAAGAGTCGTGCAAAATTAACCAAGACTTCTGCCTGATTAATGGCATAGAAATAAGAAGCTGCGGCCCAACATATCAATAAAAAATAGAGTAAAGAGATTGAGGCTGCAATCAAATTCGCAATCGCGGGGAGGTAATGATTTTTTTTAACCAAAATAAAGCCAACAACAACAAGATTTAATAAACTTAGTGCTAGCCATTGCGATCCAATCACATCAACACTTCCATAATTTGGTATAAAATGAACAAGCAAATAGAGTGAAATAAAGAATATTCCCAGATCCGGCGTAGGCTTAGATATAGCAGCAGAAGCCATATGAGCAGATGCTTCAGGCTTACTTTTTACTACTCGAGTAGACATTAAATCAATTTTGATAAAATTAAACAAATTTTGATCGATGTATCCATAATAAGAGACATTAACAGGTACTTGCTAATAATAAAATGCCACCTACAGGAATATGCAAGTGGCAAGGAGGGTTAGGCATTAGGCCTAAAGTACAGAAAGAGGTAGGGAGGCAAAAAATCAATACTCAGTACCCTATAATTTAACTATGACTAAATTTTGTACAAAAGTATCAACCTGTATTCTGGCATTATACGTACCTGTAGGCAATTGAGCCCCAAAATAAAAACTAGCATCAAATTTCCCGGATTTGGAAAAGAGTAGCATTCCTTTCATATTGTATAACTCGAGATGGATATCTGAGGCTGAATAATAGAGTAGATTATCTAATGTAAATTGATAATTGCTCGGATTAGGGAAAACCTTTAATCTAGATCCCTGCTCGGGGGTGAATAATAATCCCTCATAAGGCTGGACATCAATAGTTTTGTTATGCTCACAACCATTATAGTCCCTTACGGTAATATTGTAAGATCCGGGAGCAATTTCAGTAAATACAGAGAAAGACTGGTATTGACCAGAATTCAGCGAGTACGTATATGGCGGCGTTCCTCCATTTGCGGCAATCGAAATTTCAGAGGGTGAACCAAAAGAACTTAATGGCTTAGCGGAAACTTCGGCCTGTAAAATGGGGGTTTCAGCAATTGAGATCTTTACACTATCTATTTTTTGCTTTGAATCAGAAACCGAAAAATAGGTTGTCCCAGGACGCACATGGAAGTTGCCAATTCCTGTATAAGGTGGCATACCGCCCTTAGCAGTAATTGTTACCAGACCCGAGTCCCCAAAACATTGACCATTTTGCAGCGTTGCGGAAATGATTGGTGCATCAAATTCAAAAACTCCAGCATCTGGAAGGTTTTGAATTGGGATACTATCGAAATCAAAATTAAGCCCTGTCGGAACACCAAAATCAATGCCGATTGAATTGCGAAGTAACTTATAATCCCATTCAACGGCAGCTCCCGAAGTATTAGTGAAAAGCGGTGAGATTGGACTAAAGAATTCAGTGGCCCCTATTGAAAGGCCAACTCCACCTTGTGATAGACGATAAATATTGTTGGTGTGAATCAGCTGTCCATTATCGAACTTGCTACTTGCAACCTTGATTCCTGAAGATAGCCAGAAGATATTATTTTTAAGTACAGCCATACCGGAAGAGCCGTTGCCATTCATCCAAAAAACAGCAGGAGGTTTTCTGAGTTGCTGAATTGTTTCAACGATATTGTTATTATAGAATTGAATATTTTTTATTCGGGTTCTATATAAGCCTGTATCCTGCAGAATTGCTAGAGTTCCGCAATTAATGACTTTATTGTAAGCCACTATATTATTTGCTGCAATACCATTTGCTATGCTGCCAATTTTTATGAAGCCATTGTTGTTATTGGCGGTATTGTAGACAATTAAATTATTACTTACTGTATCCCCAAAAAATTCAACCGTTCCTCCCTCATAGAGGTAATCATAACTTGTACCCCAACAATCTTCAAATTTATTCTTAGATACAGTTACGTTAGAACTATTTAATACAATACCTGTTGCTCCAAAATCGTCATTACCACCAATTGTATTCCTTAGCATTCGAAGATTGTGAATAAGGTTGTTATAAATAAGAGTGCCGTGTGAATTCCCACTTACTGAAATGCCAATGCCAACCAGCGATATATCGCAATTTCTGACAATGCAATTGGGTGAGTTTTCTACAACGATAGCATAGTTTGTATTGGCAAGTATCGAATGGTTGGTTGGATGAACTGTTCGGTCTATAATTTTAAAGCCATCGATAACAACATATTGCTTACCTGTCATTTTTATAACATGTGTAAGAGTGTTGTCAAATTCTGGCATGTCTCCGCTACCATAGGCTGCGAATACAATAGGAGCATTTATTACGCCGGATGCCAAAATATTCAATTTACCAAAATAAGTGCGCCCGCGTCGAAAAAATACAGTATCCCCAGGAAGCAACATCGATGTTGCAGATGTTACCTCCTCAAGTGAGACCCATGGATTTTCTTCACTTCCAATTTTTTGAGAAGCGGCTGCCATTGGATCTACGTAGTAGTTTTTTGATGAGGAATACAGTGAGGACAACAAGAAAACCAATATTAACGTCTGCCTTAAAAAAAACCTTGGGCAATTTAGTTCATCAATTAAGAAATGACAAAGGTTTAGTAAACGAGAATTAGAAAGTGTTGAATTATTCATGAGATTCTTGATTACTGTGTTTTAAATAATGCATTATCAGGGAGTGCAATGTGATACATTTTTAGTACGGTCTTGTTTTAATGATTGAGTTTTTCTTGAATAAAATAATTAAAGACAATAAAAGTATTGAGAGCGATAGATATTGCTTTAAGAATCAAAAAACAGCAACTGCGTATTAATACTTAAACGGAGATGTTTTACTTAACGATATGAGAGTAATCATATGTAAGCAGATTTAGGTCATTGTTTTTTTTAAATAAATACTCCGAAACTCTTGTTAAAGACAGTAGTCACATGACTTATATCATGATTAAACAAATAAACTTTGTAAAATGAATTCAAAAATACTCCCATTGAATTCATGATTTATAACAAAAAAAATGAATTCTATGAAAAAGATTAGTGGATTCTTAGGTCTTGTGTTATTTCTTAGTTTTTTGTTTTCTAACACCATTGCATTTGCGTCAAAGTATTATGTCGACCCTTCGTCAACATCATCAACTGCAAATGGATCATTGCAAAGCCCTTGGAAAACTATAGCACAGGTCAATACAGGGACCTCGAATTTATTGCCTGGCGATACAGTATTCTTTAAACGGGGGCAAACCTATGTAGGTAAGCTCAATGTGACAAAATCAGGCACGGCCACCAACCCAATCGTATATACGAATTATGGAACGGGAACCCTGCCGGAATTCACCAACACTGGAAGCGGCGTCATTACTCTCTATAGTAAGCAATACGTTGTTATAGATGGAATTATAATCACTGATAGAACAATCAGTTCAACTGACCACAGCGTCCAGGCAAAAATCAGCTATGCAATCATAGTTGACAACTCGCCAAACTGTACAATAAAAAATTCTGAGATATCGTTAGTGGGTGTAGCTATTGAAATAGCTGAAGGATCAAATAATACATTAGTGACAGATAATTATTTTCATAACCTTAGAATGGTAAGAAATACTGTTGGTGGCGACGATGACTATGGCGCAAATCCAATGGTTGTTTCCAGTTCCAACAATATCATTACCAATAATCGTTTTGAAGAATGTTGGGCATCGAGTTACGACTATGGATTTGATGGAGGCGCAGTAGAACTATTTGGAAGCATCATGAATGATAATAAGATCATGTATAACACAGCAATCAATTGTAACGGCTTTATTGAAATAGGAAGCAGCAATAATGGAAGTGCTTCAAACAATATCATAGCCTATAACAAAGTTATCAACTGTGGCATACTTGGTGTCTACCAAAATGGATCAACATTTAGTGTTACTGTGAATAATCTTCAGTATTACAACAATACAGTGGTAGAAACAGTAAAACAATATGCACAACCAAGTGTGCTTTTCTGGATGGCCGGAACTGGAAACCAAGGGATGCTCGTTGTAAAAAATAATATCTTCTGGCTATCCTCCGGCGTTAATGTTGCAAGTAGTAAGTTCAATTCAGGCCAAATGATTCATAGCAACAACATTTATCGGATGACCAGTGGATCTCTCGGTATTACTGCGAATAGCACTGAGCTTCAAAGTAGTACAGCAAATTTATTTACCAGTATTTCCGGAACACCTACCCAATGGAACTACACACTTAATCCAACAAGTGCTGCGATTAATTTTGGAACTGGAGTAGGATTAAACAAAGATTTTATTGGCAATCAAATCAATGGCAATCCAGATGCTGGTATACTTGAGTACTTGATATCATCATCACCATCATCGCTTACCATCAGTGCAACAAAAGGAACTATCGCTTGCTTTGGCGGTAAAACCGATGTTACAATAACCGCTGCGGGTGGCACTTCTCCTTACACAGGAACTGGTACCTTTAATGTTGCAGCAGGAACTTACAAATATGTTGTCAGTGATGCAAAGGGGATTAAAGACAGTACAACCGTAACCGTATCTCAG
>CAIXLY010000100.1 GCA_903920455.1 uncultured bacterium
GATTGAAACCTCTAAGTTATCCTTTAGGTCAATCACAGAAACTACATGAAGGCTGTCCTCTTTTCTCAGGATGAAGGATTGCTTGCCCGACAAAATTGGCCTCAGATCAATAGACTCAACCTCTTCAGTAAGATCTTCCCTCACCCTGAATATGTTGACCCTACCGGTAAAGGCATCCTCTTTTACACCTTCGGCTTTATTGATCAGGTCTTTCAGCTCCATCTGATTGTTTAAGGCGTAAGCACCTGGCTTAAAAACCGCACCTGTAATAATTACCCTATTTTCAAACCGGTTAACCACAGAATCAATATAAAGCGAGTCTCCGTGAGTAAGTTTAAAGCTCCCAAAATCATCCTTGGCAACATCAATTACCTTCATCTCCACATCAGTAAAACGCGTGCCGCTTACCCTTCCCCTGAAAGCAGACTTTCTGAAACCCCCAGCAAAATTTAGCGCGTCCTGGAAACTTTCCTCTTTTTTCACCTCAAAAATTCCGGTTCTATTCAATCCTCCTTCAAGTACTACTTGAATGGTTGCAAAAGGAATACGTATCACATCATTGTCACGCAACCCCAGATTGGCAGATTGATCCCCTTTCAAGAGAAAAGCGTATAAATCAGCATTTGCGATTGTCTTATTATTTCTTATCAGTTCAATGTTTCTGAAAGAACCATTTTCTAGTGGCCCTCCCGAAGCATACAAAGCATTGAATAAGCTGGCTACAGATGGGAGGGTAATCGTTCCTGGTTTCTTTACTGCTCCTACAATGGTAACTTGAATGCTTCTAACCGAACCCAACGTGAGCTGGAGTTTGGTAGTACCATTTGCAAGTGTGGGATAGAATTTAAGCAGGCGGGAATAGATGATTTCAGCAGCTTTTTCAATTGAACTGCCGTTGACATTGATCGGTCCAGCATACTTGACATTGATAAACCCATCAGGACTCACGACTAGTTTTTGACTAGAAATATTATTTCCGTAGATCTCTAGCTGCAATTCATCTTCTGGCCCGAGTTCGTAATTTTTTGGGGTGGCCATTTTGAAGTTGGGAACAAAAAGGGGTTCGGAACCACTAAAAAGATCAGCACCAAAGACCCTGGAGGGATTTTCCTGGGCCTTAAATTTGGTGGTTTCCCCTTTATAACTGCGCTTGTTTTGTACCACAGACTTTTCATCTCCATTATCTCCGCCCTTCACGGTGGATGAGCCGCCCATAATGCCTTTCAACCTGGTTGCCAGCACTTGCAGCTCAGCCTCAGGCAAGCCCCTGCGCTGAAAGTCTTGTACAACTTGTTCTTCAGTCATGCCCGAAGCTTGCGCTTGAGCCAGGAACTGACTCAACTGGGCGTCGGTAATTTGAGCAGACTTTACCTTACTCAGGTCAGAGGGGATTTGGGCAAATAAGGTAGAGATCGAAAATGAAAACAGCAAGACGAGAAAGAGTCTTAATGTTCCAGAACTGTTGTTTAGCCTATTAGATTGTTCAAGCATGATTTTCTGATATAATGAAAATTTATAATTCGTTCATAGCTTCGCCACCTTAGTCACATAGAGCCAAGTTGACAAAAGATAGGGTGGTTCAGTCAGGCATGATAATTATCTATTAAAAACATCGTATTTCATTTTGCCTAGGCACAGGTATACTCAGCCTACTAAAAAATGTAGAACAAAATCAGTCGGTTAGAGCCTGATCCAATGGGTGGTGTTTTTATTAAAAAACTATAAATGCTAGATTGGGATGTTCCCCCATAAAAGCACAGTAAAGTTAGCCCAAAAATTATATAAAAAGGCATTTAATCCTAAACAAAAGTGAGGTATGAGGCACTGCAAAAACTGGGTGTCGGATTAAAGAAAATGGACTGGCTAAGTATGCAGAAAATATTAATGTGTTTTAAGTGCCAACGAGTATTAAAAAATCATACTCCCCGCGGTTAACAAAACAACTGGTTAACAAGTGAAAAGCCGATAAGGAGCAACTCAAATTGGTTCGCAAACAATCTGCAACAGCAGATGCAAACTGCTTACCCAGAAATGCTTTTACAGAAAACCTTCAATTGCCAAAATGGGTGAAAAAACCCTTGTATAATAGCTACATTTACCCTTAAATGATGTTTAATCATATTTTTGCCAAACAGGGCTGGTACCTCAACATGCTGGCTCATGTTTAATTCTTTCAAGATGCAGGAGTAAAAGACAACCATGAGAATTCACCTACCAACCATAACACAATTTGCCGCACTATCGGCATTCAATATTACAAATGCCCTATTTCAGCTTTTGCTCATCCCATATCTTGTGGCTTATGCAGGAGGAGAAAAACTCGGTATCTACTTTGTGGTGCTGTCTTTCACTTTGCTAGGGTCAATTGTCATCAATTTTGGAACAAGCCAAACCTCGGTAATCGATTTGCGTAAAGCAACTTCCGATCATGAAAAAAAGGCAATCATAACCAGCTCATTGCAGACCAGGGTTCTCCCATTTATCACTGTGTTGCTAATAAACATAGCCCTTGGCCTATTCACAAATAAAGGAACATACTTCCTCTGTGGAATTTTAATTTTAGTAAGCGAGCTCATTAACCCACAGTTTTATTTAGTTGCTCATTATAAAATGAACAGCTATGCATTAACAAATTTCATTTTTAAAACTGTTGCCCTGATTTTTCTTTACCAAATCAGGGAGAGTTCCGATTTGATTGAGTTAACCTTATTCACCATTGGATTGATTGGCATTCTGCAAAACATCTTTTTTGTCCCTTATCAATTAACAATTAAACCCTTATTTAACATGAGGGCCATTATCTTGTCCTTCAAGTCTACATTCAAATCAAACGGACTTATTGTGGGCAATGGATTAACTGCACAATTACAACAAGCGCTTTTTCTATTTGTACTGCCCATGTTTGCAACGCCCATATTTTTATCTGCCTATGGATTTGTTGACAAATTAATTTCAAGTTTTCGGCTAATTATCAATGCCTATAGCACTGCAATTATACCTCATGCCTCATCCATTCATAGCATTGGCCTTGTAACTTGGAAGGCACTAAAAAAATGGCAAAACACATTACTTGCAGGAATAAGCATCATAGCAGGATTGGTGATGTTTTACTTTCCAAAGGAGCTATTATCGTTGCTCTTGCTTGGGAAAACCAAGGAAGTTCAGTTTATTCAGGAGGCCGCGACACTAATTAAACTAACGAGTCCGGTGCCCTTGTTGATTGCATTGAACCTTTTTAATGTTGCGGAGATGATCTTGGAAAAAAGATTTCAAATGTACTTTACCGCAAGTATTCTAACTTTATCAGCTACAATTGTATATATATTTTCTTCATACCTAGGATTGTTAACAATACATCCAGGGTATTATTTGGGATATATTGAACTGGTTTGTCTCTTGATCTATACAATGGCGATCAAAAAGATTCGAAATGAAAAAAAACTATAACGTGCATATTACCGTCTACTTGGTGATCAGTTTGGTTTTGTGTGGATGCAAAAAGAATCTGCCCCAACATACTGAAGTTTACCGGACAGATTTCAGTCAGGGCAAGGGAGATCTTTTAGTTTTTGCCGGAGACCAAGTAGACGAAACCATCGGCACCATTGCCTTTAACAACACCAAAATACTTGGCCCTTTAAATCACAATGCAGTTTATAAATACATTGAGAATCTGCCCACACATAAGCTGATCAAAATTACTTTTGACCTGTATATTCATGATGAATGGAAGGGCAATGACGGTCTGGCATCAGACTTTTGGGGCTTATTCATTGACCAACAACGCGTTTTCTACACTACATTTTCCAACCTGCCCGATAGAGAACAATCTTATCCAGAACAGGAAGGATATTACTTCCCTTCAGGGTCCAACTCCTTTAGAAAGGACATGCCCGGTCTCTGCAGCCTAAAAAACGAAAAGTATGGGTCATCCGTATACCAATTTATTTGGATTAGGCCACACACCAACAATCAAATTTCTTTAGCCTTGAGTGATTTGGTCAGGGAAACAGATATTTGCCAAAAAAGTTGGTCTATCGACAACTTGGTTATCTCATGCATTAATTTTGATGACTAATGGATCTCATCTTTTTTCCCATTATCTATATAGCAAGTTTTCTATACTTCTTCAAAGGGTTATTTCAACACAAGCCTGATAGGATATTATGGTTTATTATCCTTGGCATTTCGTCTTATACCACCTCCCTATCGATCACCTATGCAATAGGGTTTACGCCAGCCGTAAATGCCATAAAATATTTCAAAGAAATAGCTGCAGTTTCCACGCTGGCCTACTTGGTAATGAATCACCGAGGCAAATTTAATATCCAGGTCATAGATTGGCTGGTGATGCTTCTATTTACCTATTGTTTAGCCTATGTCTTTATCCCTGTTGGGAAAATGACATTCATTGAGCGGATAACCGTATTTAAAAGTTACGGCATGTTTGGCCTTTTCTATTTTATAGGAAGACTGCTTCCCTTATCAACAGATGATTTTAAAAAGTATTGGTACATTATTATTGCCGTAATGGTTTTTGCAGTAGTGCTACAACAAGCCGAGGTGGTTTTCGATAAACATTTTCAAAATAACATCAGCTACACGGACTATAACCAGCAAGTAAACCAAATATACCCTAGCGGCAGTTATGGTTTGACGATGACATTTGAAACAGACAATGGCATTAAACGGTTTGCCTCATTTTTTCATGATCCACTAGATTTTGCAATTTCATTACTCATGTGTTTGTGCTTGGTGCTTGCATGGATCAGCTTTGATAACGATAAAATTATTCCTGACAAATGGAAATGGCTTATTGTAATGCTTCTTTTATGGGGGCTATATAAAACCTTCTCCAGGGCCTCTATGCTTGGATCAATACTCGTGCTGTATGCATACGCAATAATGACGAAGCGAAAGTTGTTGTTAAGAACATTATACTTCTCAATATTGCTTGGAATCTTTTGGTTGATATTGTTTGCCGAAGACAAGTTTCAAGGATACGTCATTGATACAGTATTGTTTAGAGAAAGTTCAAGTCTTGGTCATTTAATCAGTTGGGTAACCGGTATTGATGCCATGCTTGAACAACCTTTTGGCATGGGCTTAGGCTCATCCGGACTATATGCATTTGGGGATGGATTAGGTATTGGCGGAGAGAGTCAGCCCATATTTATGGGCGTGCAAACAGGTATCATATCAATGCTCTTGTATCTAATCATTTATATATACCTATTTATTGTAGTAGTAAGGAAATGGAGTGTTGCACAAGGGGAATACAAGATGCTTGGATGTTCGATATTACTGATGAAAATTGGTTTTTTTATTCCTATGTTAACCAGCTATTTTGAGTCCTTTTTATATTTAAGCTATTTAAGTTGGATATTCTATGGGCTATTTATAAATTACACCACTAGTGAGCAATGATGAAAATAGCAATTGATACGAGGGATCTGAAGAAGGGGAAAACAGGTACTTATACCTATTTGGATTCATTGTCTAAAGTATTTAAGCTTACCGCTAAAGATAAGGGTGTATCCTTCATGTTCATCCATTACCCACTCCCTGTATACAACGGGAGCTTGTTCATAGGAAAGTTTTTTGAACACCTATTGTTTACGGTATGGAAGCAAATTGTTCTCCCTATTTACTGCAGTGCTAACAAAATTGATCTCCTGTTTTGTACAGACTATTTTCTACCTCTTGCCAAGATGAAAACGAAAAAAGCGGTTGTGTTTCATGACGCTTTTTTTTACGAAGAACCATGGCATTACAACACATTGTGGTTAAAATCCTTCCATTGGATTGCGGTTAGGGCAGCAAAAAAAGCAGATTTGGTGATAGTTCCTACCAACTATGTTAAAAACCGCTTGTCTTTTTTTATTCCCCAATTGGCACACAAAATAAAAGTGGTTTATGAAGGTCCTCAGCAAATCGAAACTGGTTTGCAAGATCAAGTATGGAATAAAGAGATTGCTGACTGGCTTTCTGGCTCTCCCTTTATACTACATGTAGGCACATTAGATTATCGGAAAAATTTAATACGGCTGATCGAATCCTATGAAATCCTAATGCAAAAAAATATTGATATTAAAATTATTATTGCTGGAGATTCACCCAAATACTTTTCAAGCAATGGGAAAAATGCCATTCAGCAGGCCATCAAAGAAAGGAATCTGAATGAAAGAATTAAATTAACGGGCAGGGTTTCTGAATTCCAATTGGATTTTTTATATAAAACCGCGCATTTATATGTATTCCCATCAACAAATGAGGGGTTTGGATTACCCATGGTAGAAGCCATGAAGTATCGCCTACCGATTGCTGCATCAAATAATACAGCGTTGCCTGAAGTGGGTGGCAATGCAGCGATTTATTTCGACCCAACCAACACAGAAGACATTGCAAATAAAATTGGATTATTAATAGCTGATGAGCATGTCAGGCAACGGCTAAAAGAGGCAGCAGGAGAACGAATGCATTTATTTGATTGGCAAAAATCAAGCGACCAATTAATCCAATACTTTATCCAAACAAATAACAAATAATTTGCCTGTTCCATTAAAAATATCAATCATTGGCACAAAGGGATATCCCTATGTTTATGGAGGTTTTGAAACTTTAATAAAAGAGTTGGCAGAAAGACTCATAAAAAGAAATATTGAAATAACGGTATATTGCCACAAAACATTGTTCAAAAACAGGCCTAGATTTTATAACAATGTTCGATTAGTTTATATACCCGCAATTGAATTAAAATCTTTCACCCAATTGACGCATTCTTTGCTATCAACCATCCATGCATGTTTTAGGAAAAATGATATTATCTTTTATGTAAATGCAGCAAATGGACCACTTGGGTTATTAACGAGGTTATTTGGCATAAAAACAGTAATTAATGTTGATGGTATTGAATGGCTGCGACCTAAATGGAAAGGAATAGGTGCAAAATATTTCTATTTTGCAGCAAAACAGTCGGCCAGAAATTTCGACGTGGTAATTACAGATGCATTTGAAATGCAGAAGATATATAAAAGCTTATTCAATATTTCAACCAAGATGATTGCCTATGGATCAGATCCTGTTATTTCGCAGCCCAAAAGCCTATTGGGCAAATGGTCTTTATCAGGACATGACTACTATCTTGTAGTAGGTAGATTAATCGCAGATAACAATATTGATCTGCTAATCAAAGGCTTTCTGTCAGCCAATAGTTCAAAAAAGTTGGTCATTGTTGGAGACGATGTTTTCAATAAGGGGTACTCAAAAATGATAAAACAATTAGGCTCCCACCCCAAAATTATATTCACTGGGTATGTAAAGGAGAACATCTTGCTATCTGCATTGTACCAACATTGCTTTGCCTATCTTCACGGACATGAATTTGGAGGCACTAACCCCACGTTGATTAAAGCAATGGCAGAAGGAACATGCATCATGGCGCTGAATACAAGATTCAGCAGAGAAGTGCTTCAGGATGGAAAAATGGGTATTCTTTTTAAAAAGGATAAAGACGATCTATCCAATCAAATGATAGGCATAGAAAATATAGGCAATGTTGAACAAGATAAAGTTATAGCATATAGAGAGAAATCGAAAACCGGAATTACAAAAATCTACCAATGGGAACATATTGCAGATCAATATTATCAAATTTTTTTAAGCTTAACCAATGAAGGGGATATTCAATAACTATCTCATCGCAAAAGTAATATTAGACTTCCCAATTTTAATAATTGCTCACGCCATTGCTTATTACAATATTATTCCAGATAACCAATTTGTTTCCATTGGCGCGCAGATAACTTTCATAGTTTCCTCAGTTTTTTCCTGGTATCTCGCAGCAAGTATATCTAAGTTGAACACAGATAGACGTTTCAATAAGTATACAGAGGAGATTGTATTTATTACTTACACATTACTTGTTTTTTTAATTATTCAAGCCTCTAATATTTTTTTATTTAAATTGTTTTTATTCTATAGTTCGAGTTTTTTCGCTTTTTACGTTATTACACTCTATCTGCTTATCACAACCACAAAGTATATTGTTAGAAAATATTTACATGCATTCATCAATAAGGGTAGGGTTTTTGAACGTGTTTTAGTCATTGGCAATGCTGAGTATGCCAATCACTTTCAAGATGTGATTACAAAACACATTTTTTATGGGTACCGCTGCATTGGCGCACTTCATGAAAATCCTGATGGCTTTATGGCCTGCCCGTATTTGGGAAAGCCGAATCAACTCAGGGAAATTTTAAATACCCAAACATTAGACGAAATCATTGTTGCATTGCCAAATGAAAAAGAGAAAGACATTAATGAAATAATTACCATTTGCAATCAATTTGATGTTAAAGTGCGTATTATTCCTGATTTCCATCACTTCATATCGAATCCTATGCAATTTGAGAGCATAGGATTGATCCCTTTAATTAGTCAACAAGAACTTCCCCTAGATAAATGGAATAACCAATTGATCAAGCGTGTTTTTGACATCCTGTTCTCCATTACTTTCTTTATAGTAATTGGTTCTTGGCTATTTCCGACGATCGCTATTCTCATCAAACTAAGTTCAAAGGGCCCTGTGTTATACAAACAAAAGCGATGGGGATTAAATAATGCTCGGATCAATGTATATAAATTCAGAACGATGTATCATCGGGTAGAAACCGTTTCCAAGGAAGGATTATTTTTGCAAACCGAAGAGAATGACCTGCGGATCACTCCATTGGGAAGGTTTTTAAGAAAAAACAGTTTTGATGAATTTCCACAATTTCTAAATGTGATAAAGGGAGAAATGTCAGTTGTAGGGCCAAGGCCTCATGCCATACCGCATAGCTTGGAAAGCCTAAACTTTGTTTCAAGTTATATGCTGAGACATATGATTAAACCCGGCATCACAGGATGGGCTCAGGTTAATGGATACCGAGGAATGACGAAGAACCATTTCGACATGCAAAACAGAGTAAATTATGATTTGTATTATATTAGAAAATGGAATTTTTGGCTAGACTGTCAAATCGTGTTGCAGACATTCATCAACATGATAAGTAACAAAAAGAATGTAAACTAGATTAAAAGGTACAAGATTGAATAAGGTTTAATAATACAAAAAAGTGTTAACTTCGAACTAAGCTTATTGTCTCTGTAATAAATTCATTTTCAACTGTTTTTGAAATTTATTACCTGTGTAGGTTGATGAAATTGGCTATCTTTTTACTGAATAGCAGATTAATGAGCTATAAAAATAATTTTAATTTGATGCTATGAAATTTTTTATTTGCCTGATTGTTCTTAATAGTCTAATAATAGTAGGAATTGGACAGTCCAAGCTTCCTGCAAAAAAAGGAGATGCCATTGAATCCCAGTTGGTCAACATGTATTTAAAAGCCAAGCAAATGGGGATTTCTGACAATGAAATTAAAAATCAATTGGTAAAAAAAGGATATCCCGCTAAAATCATTGAAGAAATAAAGAGGGTTTCTGCAAATAAAAACGTCTACGCATCAAGTGCAGGAACAGCAGCAGAAAACATGGCTGATAACAATGGATTAACTGAAGTTAATAAGAGAGACACCAATTGGGTGTTTAAAACGCCCTTAGCAAAAGAAAGCTCTCCGTATTTTGGATATAATTTTTTTGGCGAAGCGTACCTCGACTACTCTCCCAATACTAATCTAGCAACACCTGAAAATTATATATTAGGTCCAGGTGATGAATTAAAAACAGTCTTGACAGGACTCAATACGAAAGAGATTTCGGAATATATATCAGCAGAGGGATACTACAATCTACCATATGTTGGCATGATAAATCTAAATGGTGTTAGCATCGAAGCCGCCAAGATCATCATTCGGGAAAAACTATCCAGTGTATTTCCCGGACTCAAGACATCTGCAACTAAGCTATTTATTCATCTTGGAGAACTAAGAACCATACAAGTTATGGTAACAGGAAATGCATCGAAGCCAGGATCCTATGTAATTTCCTCATTAACAAATCTATTCAACCTCATCTATCTTTCAGGAGGGCCGACTGACAATGGAACGTTGAGAAATATAGAATTAATTAGAAATAATAAGATCATTAGGAATATTGACTTTTATGAATTTATAAAAACAGGAATACTACCCAGCAACATAAGATTAGAAGACCAAGATGTCTTACACTTCCCTGTATACAATAAAAGAGTAAAAATTGAGGGGGAGGTAAAATCTCCATCAATATTTGAAATAAAAGAAAATGAGACCTTATATGCTATTATATCCTATGCAGGAGGATTTACGGAAAATGCATATTCAAAAAGAATAAGTGTTGAAAAGAAAGGCGGGAATCATTTGTTGATAGATGATGTAGATGAGGCGAAATATTCAACATACGTTTTAAAAGGTGGAGAAAACGTAAACGTTGGGGCAATAGATCAGCGGTATGAAAATAGGATATTCATAAGTGGTGAAGTAAACAGACCTGGATCCTATGGATTGCTCAAGGCAGAAACTTTAAAAGAATTGGTAAAAAGAGCAGGTGGACTGAAAGAAGACGCTTA
>CAIXLY010000101.1 GCA_903920455.1 uncultured bacterium
CGGTAATGTTTTAAATAGCACAAAGCTAGAAATCCTTATGACCGCACCTTTATCTCACGGCAATAGTGGTGGACCTCTTGTTGATAATGAAGGCAATGTGGTTGGCACAAACACCTTCGGCCGGATAGATGAGCAATACAACGGAGCAATGTCTTTAAACGCACTATGCGTGGAGATTATGGAGTGTGAAGGTGATGTGTTTTGGAAGGTGGGCGATTAGTGTCTGATTTTCAGACACCAAGTAGTGCAATGAAAAGTTAGTAAATGCCTAGTATTTTCAGCCGATTTATATAGAGTTGTCAAATGAATCTAAATCCTGGGACGCTTTATTTTATTAATGAAAAAGACATTAAAACTGGTGAACACCTAAGTTATTACAAAATTGGTATTGTAAAAGAATCTAGTAAACAAGATTCTGAAAAACGATTACTCCAACATCAGACTGGAAATCCACGGAAGCTTTGCATTGTAGAAACATTGAAAATGCCAGCGGTTGAGGCTGTTGAGACTAACCTCCATTATCTTTTTGCCCGAAATAGAGTTATGGGAGAGTGGATGAGTTTTACTGATATTGAGTTACAAAAAGCTATAAGTAAAGCAAAAGAACTATCAGAGGGAATGAAAGAAAACATTGCGGATTTTCAACGTGCAAATGATTTGGGCCACATTCAAAGTAATGGAGAAATAAACCCAGCATCTGAAGAAGCAAATAGTTTATATGCGGATGCGATGAATTTTAATGAGGTAATAAATAGGTGCAAAAAAGTTAAAGTTCTATATGAAGACTACCTTCGGGCAGCAAACGAAAAAGGTATTGACATAGGAGGTGAAGCAGTCGTGAAATCTAGGAAAGGGACAATAACCTTTGACGCAAAAATGTTTTTGGACAAGTACCCGGATATATATAAGAAATATTCAACATCTTCTAACTCAATTGAGGGTTCGTTTCGTCTAAAATCAGACAAGGATTGGAATTTTGATACAGCAACAATTGAGTCTGATCAGCTTGAATTAATTTCTGATTTTAAAAAGCAATTAGATCTTGCTGATTACTCACTTGAGATTCGTTTTTTGCTCCATGCTAATTACTTAGGAGTATTAGAGATAAGGAAATTTGCCGATTGGGAAAGCGATGTTGCCAAATTAAAATTAAAAGTCCTAACTGGTGATGCAGAGGGCATAGAGGGAGTTTGTACTTGGAAGCGGGTACCAAAAGAGGTTATTTCCTTAGATGAAGAAAAAATAGAGACAGAGCACCCAATTGAGTATAATGCTTGCTTAAAGCGTGGTGCAGATACAGAAGCATTAATTGTAAATCCAAGGATTGCAGATAAATGACTCCAGTTATTCATACAAATTTACCCACAAAAGAGCAAGGTCACTACTCTGAATTTCAGTTAGCTAAGACTTTGGAAACTTTGATAGATGATCAGCTTGAGTTATGGTTCAACGTTAATTATATTGCTCCAATCGGTGATTGTGATTTAATTATTTTTCACCCCGATTTAGGTGTTTATCTTTGTGAAAATAAGGGAATGAAATTAGAGGAAATAGAGATCTATGATTTAACAAGGCTAATTTTGGCTGGAAACAAACCGAGGCAACATCCGGTTTCACAAATAAGAGATGTTCAAATAAGGACTAAGATTTATTTGACTCAGTTTAACAAAAAAGTAAGGAGAGATGCTCGCGTACCTTTCTTACAAACAACAGTTATTTGGTCCAACATAAATAGATCTGATTGGATATCTCGGTTTAATTCTGAACAAATACGAATTCAGGCAAAAAGCATGATTTTTAAGGACGATTTAGTATCCATGCGAAGTTTGCATGCCAGATTAAAAGTACTTTGGGATTCTCCTTTACTTGGCAAAGCCCCACTTGAGCATACGAGACAGGGCAAGCATGGTGATATTGAAATCTTTAGGGAGGCTATTGCGCCAACTCACGATTTTGAAATAAAAAATGATTCACTTGGAAACGAATTAAAACGCTCTGTATATGAATCAAAAGAATTAGCAAACAACTATCCACCACCAAAAAAATACAATGTATCCTTCGAAGGGCCACCAGGTACAGGTAAATCAACTATATTACGAGAGATCGGTCTACTTCACGCTAGCAGTGGCGGCAGCGTATTACATGTATGTTATAACAAGGTTTTGGCTGCTGATCAGAGGAGAGAATATAAATTATTAATGAAGAAAGAAATAGAACATGGTGTCATTGACGTATTCGATGAGTGGGAACTTTATAAGTCTATTCATTCGAAATGGGAGCCATTAAGAAAAGCAACAACCTCAAATTCACCGAAAGAATATAAGTTTGCCATTGAACATGTGCAAGAAATAATAGAATTAATGGATACTCCGGATGGTTTTCCCAAAAATAGGTATGACACAATTCTTATTGACGAATCACAAGATCTTTCAGAAGCTATTTTTTTGCTGCTTGATAAACTTGCTCGTCCTACTGCGTCCTGGTTTATCTCATATGGTAGAGGACAAGAAATATGGTCTTTTAATAAAGAAAATCCTGCACCTTGGTTACAAAACTGGCTGGAGAGTGCAGAAAAAAAACAATTGCGTAGATCTTTTCGAAATTCAACTAGAGCATTTTTGATGGCGCAGAATTTTTGGGAGAATTATCCCGACATCGAAAAAAGTTCAGGATGGATTGAGAGTAAACTAAAATTGCAGTCAGACAAGCAGGATGCATGGGAATTAGATCTTGCTCTTCCAAAAGACACCAATGATTTTAAAATTACTAGATTATCGGGTGGTGAAAATAGAAAAAATTCCATTAAAAGTGTAATCCTAGGAGCTATTGAAGATACACGGTTAGCAGATCGAGGTATGGATATTTTGATTAGCGTTGGTAGTGAGATCAAATCTTCTAAAAATTCCTCGGTGATACAAAGTTCAAGCTACTCCGAAATCCTAGAAGTTCTTTCTGAAATCACAGAGACAATAAACATAGATGTACTTGATTTAGTTGATGTTAACAATCGTAGATTAACACCCAAGGCTGGGACCATTCGCGTGGTTCGGCACCAAAATATCAGAGGTATTAGTGCCTCTCATGTAATTCTTTTTGATTTAGATCTGCTAGAAATTTGGAGTCAACAACTCCAAGATACATTAAAGGCTCCAATTCAAAATTATGGATATATTGCTCTAAGTCGATCTCGAGCATCAACTCTGGTAGCAATAAGAAATGATTCAGATTCAAATATTGAGACTTATATTGAAAAAACTTTGACAATAGTCAGGCAAAAATTCTTAGAAAACTCAGTGGCAACATCAACTATTCAATGATTTACTTAAAATTATTTGAAAAGATGTGTGAGTAACACACCTAATGGATGAGATGCGATGGCAGGATCAGCAGAGCGCTGAACAGTGGGACGCCTGGCTTAAATTCGCTCGCACATTATCCAAGGCAAAAAAAGTTAACACTAGCCTTGGCGCTGAAGATTACGCTTCTCAAGCTATTGAGATACTTTTACAGCAGGAGAAAAAGCCGATAAATGTTGAGGGTTGGTTAGCACTAACAATCAAACGCCAATATATTCATAGGTTTAGAAAGATCCAAGCTAGAGGTGGAGCCTCAACGCGAGAGTTATCAGATGAGGATTGGGAGAAAGAGATGATCTCTCATGCAGTGGGATCTCCCAGCCTACTATGGAGAGTAAAAGAATCAGTTAGTGAGGTATTAGATCAATTAAATCTTAAAGAAAAGGAAATACTAATCCTTGCAGCTGCAGGGTATGACAATCATGATATTGCTATGCATCTTGGTTATAAAAATAATAAAATTGTTGCAACAAGGCTTGGCCAAATTGAGCAAAAAGTAAAAACTGCTTTGAATTTAAATGAGCTAAACCCAAACTAAAGGGTTCCTGTACCAAGATTGTCAGTCAGCCGTGGTATAATTGCTACTTAACGTGAAATAAGGAGGCAGTTATGAGTAAACAGAACAACACAGACGCCTCCATTCAACACCCAATTACAGCTATAACTCTCAACTAGTCCGCTACACGCAAGGCCGCCAAACCAGGCCTTAATCCCTTAAAGATCCACCCCTTAAGTAGGTCTATTTCTGCCTACTCACGCATTTCTTCACGCTCAAATTGGCTATCTCATTGACTTTTGAGCCCTTTTTTCCTTTACCAATATAGAGGGGCAAGAAGCCCCAAGAAACGGAGCACTACATGAAGGTTAAAGCAATTTTAGATGTTGACATGGTTGCTATAGAGGCAGCTGACAAAATCACTCTGATGCTGGATTTAACAGCGCCAGAAAATGTAAAGCAAGCAACTCGTCCTGGCCAAGCAGTGCAGGTAGTACTAGATCGCAGTGGATCAATGA
>CAIXLY010000102.1 GCA_903920455.1 uncultured bacterium
AACTGAAGCTGACCTTCGAGCTTGGATGTTACTTAGAGCAATGAGTTGTAGTAAAAAGTAGCTTAAGAATAAAACAATAGTGCGTACTTTAGTGCGCATTGTTGCGTTAACTAACTGATAATCAATATAAAAATACCCAAAAATTAGTGTGGTCCACACCTCAACTCTTGGCAGAAACCGATGCCAAGATGATTCAGGAGTTAAATACCCTTGGATACTTCAAGTACATCTTTCTTACCGTCTTTGGTAAGGGCTTTGGGGATAGGATAAAGAAAGATGGTGGTGAGACAAAACCAGCAACCGGCTCTTAGTCTTTTAGAGAGAAGGTTTCATACAATGTCGACACCTGCGGCATTGTGGGCAGCAGTTAGCCTAATAAGCGAGCATCTCAGCTTCCGTTGCACAATACATCTATTGGCAACCACTCACACTTTTTCATAGAAATATTTTGCGTATTTTTAAGTTGTAAGGGGTTGGATATATTATTAAATAAAAGTTGATGCAGAAACGTGTTGTTGTTGTCTTATTAAATTGGAATAGTTACGAGCATACATCAAATTGTATTGCTTCTTTACAACTGTGCGTACCTCAATACTTTGATATTATTTTGGTCGATAATGGTTCCAGCGATAATTCTGGGCTAGAGTTGCACCGCCAGTATCCTTTTGTCAAATACCTCCCGTCTCAGGAAAACAGGGGGTTCGCAGGGGGTAACAACCTTGGTTTTCGATATGCCCTTGCACATCAGTATGAATATGTGCTGATGCTCAATAATGATGTTTTTGTAGAGTCAAATTTCCTCGATGATTTGGTTAATTATTTGGATGCTCATCCAACAGTTGGGGCAATTCAGCCTAAAATATTTTTTAATCATGATAGAACAAAACTGTGGAATGGTGGTTCTTATTTTTTAAGTTGGTTTGGGTGGACGTATTCTAAAAAATATATGCGATCTGAGTCAGTAGATCAAAGTAACTTTCAACAGGTTGATTGGATTACGGGTTGTGCGCTGCTTACCAGAACGTCTATTCTCAATGAACTTGGTTTACTAAACGAACGATTCTTCATCTACTACGAAGATGTAGATTTCTCCTTTCGGTTGAGGGCTGCTGGGTATACACTTATCTTTCACCCGAGATCCATTATTTATCATATCGCCGGTATGGCAAACAAGACACCCCAAAAAGGTAAGGAAGGTTATGTAAACCCCTACATGCAATACCTGAATTTTAGGAATCATATTTGGGTGCTAAGATTATGGATAAGATGGTATCAGTGGCCTAGCAGTTTGGTTACTTTAATTGTTTATAGTTTGGCTGTAATGCTTTATTTTGCAGTCCGTAGGCGATGGACAAAATTATTCTTCGTGTCCAAGGGAATCTACCATGGATTTTTCAAACAAATCAAGGAATGAAAGCAATTGTTATAACTGGGGTGGCCGGCTTGTTAGGTTCTCGATTGGCAAACTGGATACTGGAAAATGAACCTACTTATCAGGTTCTCGGTATCGATAATTTAAGTGGGGGGTATAAGGATCACATTGATAGTCGTGTGCTTTTTCATCAACTTGATTTGGCTAAAGACAACCTTGACCCAATCTTTTCCGCTCATAATGTTGAATTCGTTTTTCATTTTGCTGCATATGCCGCAGAAGGCCTTAGCCCCTTTATTAGAAAATATAACTACACCAATAATGTAGTGGCAACAGCCAATGTGGTTAATGCATGCATAGCGCATGGTGTTGGCCGATTGGTGTTTACTTCCAGCATGGCTGTGTATGGCGCCGGTAACCCACCCTTTGATGAACATGATATACCCAATCCCATCGATCCTTATGGTATTGCAAAGTATGCTTGCGAAATGGATATACAGGTAGCTGGTCAACAACATGGATTAGACTGGTGCATTATCCGTCCTCATAATGTCTACGGTATTAACCAAAATATATGGGATCGATACCGCAATGTGCTGGGAATTTGGATCTATCAGAAATTAAATAATCAACCAATCACCATTTTTGGGGATGGATCTCAAAAAAGAGCATTTAGTTGCATAGATGATTGCTTACTGCCTTTGTGGAATGCAGCCGTTGCCAAAGAAGCATCAAAAGAAATCATCAACATAGGAAGTAGTAAGGAATATCAAATCATAGAAGCGGCGAAACTCTTACAAGATATTGTTGGGGGTGCAGAAATTAAGTTTCTTGAAAAGCGTCATGAAGTTCATGCCGCTTTTGCTACCCATCAAAAGTCGATTGATCTGTTAGGTTACCAAGATAATACCAATTTAAATGCCGGCTTGGTTTCCATGTGGCATTGGGCGCAATCACAGCCTAAGAGGCAACAATTTGTTTGGCCAGCATATGAGCTTGAAAATGGTCTTTATCAATTTTGGAAATAACCGCCCCAATAGTACAACTCTTATATTTTCTGATTTTCATTAGATTTCCACTCCAATAAACTAAAAAAAAGTATACGTTTGGAAGGTGTCGATGGTCATTAATTTTTAATTGCCTTAACCAAGCCATTACAATTGACTAAAAGCTGAGAATTTCTTAGCTTTTTTTTATTGGTTCAACACTTAGCGTTCTATGCAAAACTGTGGTTTACTGATCGCGTGCTGAAATTATATACATAGATGCTAATTAAGCTCATTAGTGATACCTTTGTTTCATGAAATTGAAGCATGTTTTACCCTTTATAGTGATGCTGCATAGTCTTAAGTCCTATTCGCAGGATAAGGACACTGTTGTCAACTATGATGGTAAAGTTGTTACACTCAGCCCTGTTGTTATTCGCAGTGGCACTGATGTTAAGGCCTTTATTAAGAGAATTGAAGAGGATACCAGCTTTTACAAAGCTTTTAAAAATTTACGGATATTGAATTATACATCGTTTACAGACATCAGGATGTTAGATCGAAAGGGTAACGAAAAAGCCAGTTTTGAATGCAGGAGTAGGCAGTGGGCTTCCTCTTCATGCAGGGTTACAGAGTTTTTAGAGGAAAAAAGTGGAGGCGATTATTATACATCAAATGGCGAGCTGAACTATTATACGGCTGAATTATATTCTTCACTATTTTTCTCAAAAGACACGGTCTGCGGCGAGTCAAATATTATTGGACAATGGAAAAATGCCCTTGCTGATAAAAAGGGAATCGAAAAGCATAAGGCCCAATTAAAAACCTTACTTTTTAACCCAGGGGCAAACATTTCTGGTATCCCCTTGATTGGAAGGAAAGTACAGGTTTTCGATCCTGCGCATGCTGATAACTATAATTTTTCAGTGGATATTTTGGAATATAAAGGAAGTCCAACTTATGTATTCAAACTAAAAGTGAAAGATGACCTGTCTTTTTTTGGGGATGATGATGTAGTAATCGATGAAATGACCACCTATTTGGATTATAATTCATTTGAAGTTTTGGCTAAAAAATACAAGATGAGCTATAATGCGGGGGTGTATAAGTTTAATGTAATGATGGAAGTGGAGTTGGGCAAGCAAGGAAACCTGCTCTATCCAACGGTGGTTAGATACCAGGGAGAATGGGGCTTACTGATTAGACGCTCAGAGCGAGGACTTTTTACAACAACTTTTTCCAATATATCGTTATAATTATACCCTAGCCCAAAAGGCAAATCCAAGGGCCTCATCAAGAACTTCACCGGCATCGGCCAATCCTACGAAAAACCCACTAATCCAACGATGATATTTGAGGGTGAGTTTGATGTCAGTGAGGCGGTCGCGAGGGTGGTGGCGTTTTATGAAGGGGTTGAGGAAGGTTGAAGCAGTTTAAGCGGTTGAAGAAATACAAAGTTTAAGAAGTTGAAGCGGTTTAAGCAGGTTAAGCGGTTGAAGAAATACAAAGTTTAAGAAGTTGAAGAGGTTGAAGAAATACAAAGTTTAAAAAGTTGAAGAGGTTGAAGCAGTTTAAGCGGTTGAAGAAATACAAAGTTTAAGAAGTTGAAGCGGTTGAAGCAGTTTAATCTTCAACCCCTTCAACCCCTTCAACTGCTTCAACCTCTTCAACCCCTTCAACTGCTTCAACCCCTTCAACCCCTTCAACTGCTTCAACCTCTTCAACCTCTTCAACTCCTTCAACCCCTTAAACTGCTAAAGTTTCCTCAACACCAACCCCCTATACTCCACCTTCATCCGCTCACTCACATGCACCTGCAGACCAAGAAGGCCGGATGATTTGGCATTGACGCTGTCGTTGTCTGTGGTCTCGCTCATGAGTACACCATTGATATAATGCTTCATGTTGTTGCCTTTGACAACAAGACGAATTTCGTTCCAGTCGTTGTTTTTAATATGCGTTTTCAACTCGTCTGAATTGCCTACTGAGTCTGCTGAAATGATGGGCGACTTCCCAGCTTCAAGCACCGCTCTTTGTCCGCGCATGGCAAGAAATCCTCTTCCTCTCTCTTCATAGTTCTGCCCCGTGTAGGTGTTTTCTCCGTCTATGTCTGCCTGATATCCCTTCACTGCATATTTTATATCGGGTACTTCTTCACTGCGATATTGCACTCCGCTGTTGCCGCCTTTAGTGATCTTGTATTCAGCCTTGAATTCAAAATCTGCAGGCTTGTCGGCTCTCCAGATTAAAAATGAATTGGTCTTGATTTGTTTCTCTGGACTAACTTCTCCAATAACAATCCCATCTTCTATTCTCCACACTAAAGTGTCGGCTTCCCATCCGGCAAATGTTTTGCCATCAAAGAGTTGAGTAAAAGAAGTATCGCCAACAGCAGTGCTGTCTATTACAACTGCATCACTGCTGCTGTTACCGCATGATGTTGCTGTAGTTACTGCAAACATCATGATGCATGCGAGTGGAAGAAAAGTAGATCTTGATTGCTTTCTCATTGTATATTGTTAAGTATGATTAAAAGTTAACGCCGGTCTGCTTCCAGCTTCCTGAATTGGCTGAGTCAGATACAGCCTGACAAACTTTTTCTGTTTGATGGGCATCCAAGAAAGTAGGTGAGCAGGGTTCTCCTGTTTCCAGACTCTTTAAAAAGTCTGCTACCTGATGTACAAAAGAATGCTCGTAGCCAATGCCGAGTCCGGGTACCCACCATTTGCTCATGTATGGTTGATCGCCATCGGTAACGTGTATAGACCTCCATCCTTTAACGATTCCCTCATCTGCATTATCAAAGTACTCTAACCTGTTGAGGTCATGCAGGTCCCAACGGATAGAAGCATGCTCTCCGTTTATTTCAAAAGTATACAAGGCTTTATGTCCTCTTGCATAACGGGTAGATTCAAAGAGTCCAAGTGATCCGTTATTAAAATGACACATGAATGCACAGGCATCATCAATGGTTACCTGCTGCACCTTTCCTGTCAATTGATGTACGCGTTCTTTGATGAAGGTTTCTGTCATGGCAGATACATCTTTGATTCCACCATTCAGCCACATCGCGGTATCAATGCAGTGGGAGAGAAGATCGCCCAATACTCCTGACCCTGAAACTGCTGCATCCATCCTCCACAATCCTTCTCCACCCTGTGGTAGATTGGCATTGATGGTCCAGTCTTGCAAGAAGTTAGCCCTATAGTGAAATATCTTTCCAAGTTTACCTGAATCGATCAGCTGCTTGGCCAAGGTAACTGCTGGCAAGCGTCTGTAGTTATACCACACGGTTGTTTTAGTTCCAGCTTTTTCAATGGCGTCTACCATCTTCTGCGATTCAGCAAGGTTGCGTGCAATAGGTTTTTCACAGAGAATCATCTTGCCTGCAGCTGCTGCAGCGATGGAGATCTCTGCATGGGTATCATTGGGGGTGCAAATATCAATCGCATCAATATCGTCACGCTCAATCATTTTTTTCCAATCGGTCTCCACAGATTTGTATCCCCACTGCTCCGCAAAGGCTTTTACTTTTTCTTCATTTCTTGCGCACACAGCCTGCAGCACTGGTCTGTATCCAAGCTCAGGAAAAAAATCGCCTACGCGTTTATATCCATTGGAATGCGTTCTTCCCATGAAGCCGCATCCGATCAATCCTATTCTTAGTTCTTTTGTATTTTTCATTTTCAAGAATTTAGTCTTCAATTATTTTGCTTCGTACCAACCATGTTGATCACGCACTTTGATCATGGCTGCCAAAATATCATTCCATGTTTGCTGTTTCTCCATCACACTGTTGGGGAACATACATCCATCCCAGCAGATGTGCTTGAATGCTTTGGTGATTTCACCTTGATCATCGCGGAGCCAGAAGCCTGCATCATGGGCGATATCCAATCTTCCGTTTGGATCAGTTGCCTGGCAATGTCTTCCGGTTTTGTCATGTGATCCTGCACCATGAACTGTTCCGTCATTTTGTGCCACGTGGAAATCGATGGTCCATGGTCTAAGGGCGTTGGTGAGTTTTTTTAATCCTGCTGAAAGTGCTTCGCGGTCGCCCCACTCAAAATCAGTTGGGAGAATTCTATCGGCCGGACTATTATACCCCAACAGATAAAGAAGGGTATGTGCCATATCAGCTTGGAATCCGATGTTCGGACGATCAACTGCTTCAAGGGTATCAACCATTGCTTTCCAAGAGTGCATACCACCCCAGCAGATCTCACCTTCAGCAGCGAGGCGCTCTCCGTATTCTGCGGCAACATCACATGCTTCACGGAAAGTGGCTGCAATCAGCTTGGTATTATTTACAGGGTCCACTGCCCATGTCTCAGGGTTGGTGGCAGAGTCGATGCGGATGATGCCATGCGGACGAATACCGAGGTCGCGAAGTTTCTTCGCAAACTTGGCGCTCTTTCTTACCTGCTCAACAAAACGTTTGCGGTCGTCTGCAGAACCCATAGCAGATCCTCCGGCAGGAGGCCAGATTGGGGCAACAATACTTCCAATCTCCAGATTATAACCAGAGACCTTATCTACGAGTTTCTTGATGCCATCATCAGAACTGTCGATATCAACATGCGGGTCAAATAATGCGATGTCAACGCCATCAAACTTAACGCCATCTACATCTGCATTGGCAGTCAGGTTCAATATTGTATCAAGTGAAATCGGAGGCTCGGAGCCTTCTCCTTTTCCTACAACACCAGGCCATGTAGCGTTGTGGAGTTTTGGGTAATTGTTTGGCATATGTTTGTGTTTAGAGATTTGAGAGTTATGGTTGAAGAAGTTGAAGTGGTTTAAGCGGTTGAAGGAAATACAAGGTTTAAGAAGTTTAAGAGGTTTAAGCGGTTTAAGCGGTTGAAGCAGTTTAAGCGGTTGAAGTAAATACAAGGTTTAAGAGGTTTAAGCGGTTTAAGTAATACAAGTTAAATCTTCAACCCCTTCAACCTCTTAAACTTCTTCAACCTCTTCAACCCCTTCAACCACTTCAACTGCTTCAACCCCTTCAACCTCTTAAACCTGTATTAAAGATCCGGATTCTCAGGTCCAAAATGCTTCAGCATCACAATCGGATCTGTAGTTGATTCATTGACAATCTTCACACCTTCCATTGCTGCTTGTTCAGTAACAAAGAATTCATCATTTGTTAATTGTCCGTAACGAATCAAGGCAGGTGTTTCAATTTCCCACACCCCCATTTTTCCTCTTCCCTGCATTAAGATCAATCCGTATGCTGCGCTGTCTTTGATGACAACTGTTTGTCCGGGCATTACTGTTAGTTCTTTTGCACTGAATGCATCTGACTTGTAGCAGATCCAGTTTTCATGGTATCCTGCTGCATGCATTTCTTTTACATCACGCACAGGCTTGGGTTCCATGAAACGATTGTTGAACATATTCGGATCAACGTTTAAATCCCAATCTATCACATCAATCAATGCATCATAATCACCTATGCTTTCTTTTGGTGTTCCGTTCCACAACAACTCTTCGGGGATGATTGCTTCGTTCACCAATGATTGGTACATCGCAAATACATCAGATGCTTTTTGTGGTTCGTAGGTACACATGCTTCCAGGTGCGTGTAGCAACCCAGGAGGTACATCCCATCCTGTTCCCGGTTCAAGTTTGAATGCTTGGGAATAGTTGGTGATCTTATTATCTCCTTTAGTGAAGTTCATCAAGCACTCCTTGATTTTTTCTTTACTTGTGCCTGGTGCAATTCCCATAAACGTATACGGGAAATCTCCTCCATGATTATTTAGTTGAGGAGGAAAATAATAGGCTTCCGGTTTTCCAAGTTGTCCGATCAGTGCTGCCTTCTCATCATTGTGATGCACGTGATGAGGAAGCGGACCCATGTTGTCGAAAAACTTCGAATACATCGGCCATGATTTGTACTGATTCCACAAACGGTTGCCGATGAGTTTGCCTTGTAGTAAGTCAACTGCATCCTTCAACAGAATTTGTTTTTCCTTTTCGCCATCTTTATAAACGATTGCACTGAGTCCTTCGTTTTCTCCGGTAAGCGGACCGTTTTTTGCAGGTGTTGTAGAAGACAACCAGCGTTCATCAATGCCACCGCGTTCTCCTCCGAGTACATAATAATCGTCAGGGTGTAGTTTGATTCTTCTTCCTGGTACACAAAAAGAACGAGGAACCCAAGTAGGTGCCAGTCTTAATATTCCTTTGCCTTGTTCCAAGGCTTTCTCAGCTGATTGCAATTGTTCCATGCCGCTAGTTTTGGGTTAATTTTTATAGTTGGTTAAGATAAAAAAGTATGGGGGATTAGCAAAAAGAATTTGCTACCAATTAAGGGGGCAGGGGGTCAAATAATGCTAACACTCAGATGATACTTCCTGCTCTCACCAGGAGCAATGAAGATGAGAGTTTTATCAGCACGCGCCTTAGCTTGTCCAATCGGTGGATGTGTGCCAGGTTCAAGCCCGGTTACGTATTCGCCCTTGCCCCAATGTTGCCAGTTGGTAAGCCAGGGGAGTTGTGCCTTGTTGAATTGTATGGAGATTCCTAAGTTGATCTTTTGGTTATACAAACCGCAGGTGCATTTTCCTTGCTCGTCCTGATCGATATCAATGAAGCCAACATTCTCTCCAGAACCTGCATGTGCATCTAGGGGAGGTGGACAGGTTTTGAAATCATGCTTGTCGTTGAAGATGGGATCAACAACGCCACCAGGTTTTGGTTGTAGTTTTCCTTCCCACAATAGTTGTGCGCCTTCATCCGCCAATGGCCATCCGAGGTTGATGTGATAGAGCAGCATATGTGGAGCGGGTGTATTGCCGCGGTTGATGACCTCATCGTGGATATGTATGGCGGCCTCTCCGATCTTTCCAGAGATGGTTCTTCTAAGTTCCAGTGC
>CAIXLY010000103.1 GCA_903920455.1 uncultured bacterium
ATCCGCCAATGGCCATCCGAGGTTGATGTGATAGAGCAGCATATGTGGAGCGGGTGTATTGCCGCGGTTGATGACCTCATCGTGGATATGTATGGCGGCCTCTCCGATCTTTCCAGAGATGGTTCTTCTAAGTTCCAGTGCTGGTCCGAAGATGGGGGTTTGTCTGATGATGCCAGTGATGCTCATCTCTAGTTTTCCGTTTGCCGGATCAGGCTGTATGATTGATTCGATGGATGCAGGAATATTGCTTGCATCACCGTGCACACCACGTTCACCGAACTCATCTTTTTCTGGTCCGCCTACATGCGATAGTCCACAGGTGGTCAGCAATCCGCCACCAAAAGTTTTCAACCAATCAATCCCTTTATTAGAAAATGGTTGCGGTGCTGATACACCGGAATGGTTGAGCCAAGCGAGACTGTATTGATTGTAAAATGCATCAGCAATATCCAGTCCCCGATCAATCACTACTTTATAGCGAAGTCCGGTTCCGGTATTAATCCACGCAATGCGCGTGCCTCTGCCAATACCATCATCAAGCACTGAGGTTTCAATGCCGCCAACCTGTGCGTGGTTGGCGACTTTGCCTCTCCAATCCGGAAGAAATGAGTCCGACATTGGCGCTTATTTTTTTGCAGCAAATATTTCGTGATCAGGATTTCCACCAGCCTTCAAATAGGCAAGAAGATCTTTCAATTCTTCTGCATTGAGGTTGTTGATTAATCCTGGTAGCATCGGAGATATATCAGAAACCCTTGTGCGAATAACATCCCTTTTAGGAACGTCCTTGGTGCTTTGCATTGCAAAAGGGTTTTGAGCAATTACATATTTATCTTCGTCTTGACTCATCAATTTACCCATGATTGATCCACCTTTTTTCAAGTAGAAAACGGTAGATCCAAATTGATCAGAGATGGCTTTATTAGGTTCGATGATGGCGGTTAGCATGTCCTTGTAAGAGAACCTTGTTCCCACTTGCGTGAGGTCTGGTCCGGATACACCACCATTGCCGCGCATACCATGACAAGACGAACAGAGGCTTGAGTTGAACATGGCTTTGCCATTTTCAAAGTTTCGATTGCTGAGGCCATCTTTCACCAACACAAGTGCTGTATCAACTTCCCAGTTTCTACCCGGACCCTTAGGCTGCTTCATGTTTTCCTTTAGCCCCATTTGTGCACGACCAACAATTGAATCACCCGAGATGGTGTTGAAATATGCCAGTTTATCTTCAGCAACATTTTTCAATGCATCTTTTCTGATGAGGTTGAGGAATCCGATGAAGCTATAACCACCTTTGAAACCAAATGCAGTGTAGAACCATTTGAAATAAGTCTCTTGCAGTTCAGGAGTCCATCCACTTTTAGCATGGCTAAGCACTGAAGCGTAATAGGTTTGTTGTTGAGGAGGTACGTTGGCCAACATCTTCGCGATATCCAATCCGTACTGAGGATTTCTCAAGATGAGGTCAGATGATTCAGTGAATGTTTTTTGATAATTCGGATCATCTTTTGCATCCTTCATCAAGGCCATTGTTTTTGCTACAACCGTTGGGGCATCAAGGTAAATCAGGATTTTGCTGAGCGACCTGTTGAGGTTATTGGTGGCAGCAGGATATTGTTTATCGAGCGATGCAATCAATTTGGTTTTACCATCTCCCTCAACATTACCCAAACGAATCAAGATCAATTCAACAGCTCTGAGTAGATCCAGTTGATCAGCTTCAGTCAGTGTATTGAAATCAACAGATGCAAGTGCTTTTATGAGGTTATCCTTCTGGTCTTTTTCTCCCATTCTTGCAAGCGCAATCGCTGCTTGTGTAAGTGTTATTGGATCTTTTTCAGTAGCCAATTTATTCTTCCATGTTGCAGCTGGTTGGTGTTCCATAGCAACCCTTGCAGCGAAGCGAATAAAGCGGTCTTTATTGTTTAGCTCAGGCCACGCTACGTTTACTGCTTCAGCGTTTGGTGCATAATGGTAGGTCTCTAATTTCTTACGAAGCTGTTGTGCCTTAGAGAGTGATGGGGACTTAAGTTTTTTGGTATGTTGTTTATTGTCTTTGTAATAAACCCTATAGAGATCTGATTCTATTCTTCTTCCACCGGTTAAGAAATACACTGCACCATCTGGTCCAACAGTTCCATCAGTCAGCGGCAGTGGAGAACCTGAAAGGAATTCTTCAGCAGTTGCTTTATAATGAGATCCTTCTGGTTTTGGCTGGATGGCATACATGATACCGAAGCTCCAGTCAAATGCAAAAATTGAGCGCTTATATTTTTCCGGGAAGTTTGCATTCAGTCCGCTAAACACACCGGTAGGAGAGCCTTGTCCGATGTTTACAAGAGCAGGAAGATTATCTGCATTGGTTGGAGACCATTTGTCTGTACCTGGGCGCCATCCAAATTCACCACCACTTGGAACGTGGCAGATGCGGATAGGACGATACCAAGGTGCACCAAAATCCCATTCCATATCAGAATCAAACGTGAAGATATCTCCATATTCATTGAACGCAAGATCAAATGGGTTACGGAAGCCCGCGCTGATCAAGTTGAAATTTGTTCCTTCTGGATTGAATTGTCCAACCCATCCACCATGGGTGTTTACCGTGTTGTCATGTCCATTTGCATCGCGCACCAATGGAACCAGGTTGTCCATATCCCAAATCGGCAATGCGGTATAATTATTCATCTCAGGGATCTTGGTGAAGTTACCTGCGATGAAATAGATGGATTTTCCATCAGGCGATAGCGTAAGGCTATGTGGTCCATGTTCTCCTTCACCTTCTAGTCTTTTAAATAAGGTGATCTTGTCGTATTGATCATCATTGTCTGTGTCTTGCAGGCGGTAGATACCACTGCGACGCGAGTTGGCGATATCGCCTTCGTCGTTAATGACTATATATAAGCTGTTGAATGCATAGAGCAGACCATGGCAATATCCAATTCGGCGAGAAGCCAATGTGGTATCCCCGGGGATGTGCAATTCTAGTTTTTCAACCTTAACTTTCTCTGTGGTATCTGCGCCGATTGCAGGGATAACAAGGCGGTAGAGATTTCCGTGTTGGTCGGATGCGATCATCCTTGCTTTGTTGTCAAAGGCCATGGAAACCCATGATCCTTGGTTATTCATACCCGGACTATAGAGGTGTTCAGCTTTGAAGCCCTTAGGCAACTTCAGGGCCGCTACTTTTGGATTGGAAGACACTACCTCTTTCTCCTCATTACAGGAAAGGGCGAACTGAATAAGCGCAAACAGCGCAATAAAACTTGCGAAACGAATGTTTTTACACATGGCAGTTGGAATTGTGAGGTCTGAATTTAGGGAATTTTTTTAAGAAAACGGTATGAGGTTGAAGGGGTTTAAGGGGTTGAAGCAGTTTAAGCAGTTGAAGGAATACAAGTTTAATCTTCAACCCCTTCAACCGCTTCAACCGCTTCAACCCCTTAAACTACTTCAACCGCTTCAACCGCTTCAACCCCTTAAACTGCTTAAACCCCTTCAACCCCTTCAACCCCTTCAACCCCTTCAACCCCTTCAACTCTCTCAACCTCTCTCAACTTTCTTCACTAAATTGCGCAAACACATTAATATGGATACACAATCATTTCGAGAAAAAGAAACCAAAAGGCGGTCTGCCATCCGGATTATTTATGATCTTACGATGGGTGTTTTGTGGACTGCAGGAGGCGTGTTTTTACTGGTGAATAAATACCTCAATACCCCATTTTCGTTTGATTCACTGACTTCAACGATTTTTGGTATTGCCTGTTTGTGTTATGGAGTATTCAGGTTATACAGAGGATTCTCAGCAAAAAAACAACCATGATAAACACATTTAAATTGATGCAGGCACTGCCTGTACTTCTGCTATGCATTTTACTTTCATGTTCTCAAAGTGGAAAGAAAGCCAAAAGAATAGCGGGGGAGGATTCGATTACCAGCGGAACAATACACATCAGTGTTGATGAATCTTTTGCGCCCATCATTGAATCCCAGATCAAGGTGTTTATGTCTTTGTACCCCAAGGCAAAGATTATCCCACATTACAAACCTGAAGCAGATTGCATCAGAGATTTGTTGAATGACAGTACGCGGATGGTGATTATCACAAGAGGACTAACAGAAGATGAGGTAATATTTTATAAAGACACCTTGGAATTCGTTCCGATGTTTGGACGGGTTGCTACTGATGCCATTGCTGTAGTCACGCACAAGAAAGCAAAAGATTCACTTTTTTCCGTTGCTGAGATTCGTGGCATGTTGAGTGGTGCAAGTGGATATACATATGAATTGGTGATGGATGGTCTGAAGGCCACCAGCACGGTAAGGTTTTTGATTGACTCAGTGCTAAGGGGTCAGCCGCTCAAGGGAAAGGTATTTGCAGCAAAAAATTCGGAGTCGGTGATTAACTATGTTTCAACACATCCCAATGCACTTGGATTTATCGGGGTGAGTTGGATTGGGAACCGGGAAGATACGGTGCAATTGAGTTTCATGAAAAGGGTCAATATCGCCGCTTTGCAATGCGCAAATTGTGCCGAGGAAGTCTATGTACGCCCTTATCAGGCAAATATAGCATTGAAGCGATACCCCTTGAATAGGGGTTTATATTATATACTCAAAGAGAATTATTCAGGGTTGGGCAAGGGCTTTGTTAATTTCTTAACACATGAAAAAGGACAACTTATCTTCAGAAGGGGGTATCTTGTACCTGATAGAATGGCTCTCCAAATTAGAGAGGCGAAAGTTTCAGAATAAAAACCTGATTCCATACTTTTACAGACAATAAATTGTTCATGATGCGCATAATGAAGTTGACTCTTGCAGTGGTGGTGGTGATGTTTGGTTTTACAGCTACTGCCCAATCAGTTCTTGAAGCAAAGAAATTTCTTTTCAACGGAAGGCATCATCTTGCCAAGTCAACCCTTGAAAAAATAATTGAAACTACACCCGCAAATAGCGAAGCCATTTACTGGCTTTCTCAGGTCTTGTTTGAAAATAAAAAACACGCTGATGCCGTAGCCTTGTTAAGAAAAAGCATGGAAGGCGCAAAGGGAAGTGATCCCTTGTTGCTGGTGGCCATGGGACAAGCTGAGTTGATTGAAAAGAAACCCAATGATGCACGACAGCGCTTTGAAACAGCCATCTCACTGACCAAAGCAAAAAATGCAATGGTCTTTGTTGCTATCGGAAAAGCAAATCTTGAGCAAGGCGGAGATCCTGCTTATGGAATTGAAAAATTAAAGCAGGCCGCTACAATCAAAGGATTCAACGAGCCCATTGCTTATGTATACATGGGGGATCTGTATAGAAAACTCAATGATGGTGGCGGAGCGGTATCGTCATACGAAAATGCATTGATGCTTGATCCCAAGCTTGCAATTGCAAAGCATAAAATTGGAAAGGTATATCTGACTCAGGGAAATGAACAAAAAGATATCTTCCTTGGAAAATTCAATGATGCAGTAGCCGACGAGCCAACATTTATCCCTGCACTATATGATATGTACGTGTATTATTACACAAGGGATGTTATCAAAGCGAGAAGCTTTTTTAATCTATATAAGCAACACGCAGAACCTGGTCCGGCTCTTGATTATGAAGAGGCCAGTCTAAATTTTGCTGCAGCTGATTTTAAAACAGCTATTCAGAAAGCCGATGACCTGTTAACGAGCCAGGGGGATAAAGCCGATGTGCGCCTTTACCGCTTGAAGGGCTATAGTTTTGATAAGCTAGGAGATTCAGTGAATGCACTTGCCATGATGGAAACTTTTTTCCAAAAGGCTACTCCAGACGAAATCAATCCTGATAACTATGTCATTGCAGCGTTTAACGCAGCCAAAGTAAAAAGCGATCCAGCCAAGGTGAATGACTATTTCACCAAAGCCATTGACTCCGATACAGCGGTAGCCAACAAAGTGGATTATACCAAGAGAGCAGCTGAGTTTTTCAAGAAATCAGGAAATGTTGCAAAGTCTGCCGAATGGCTGACCAAGGTGCTATCCATTGCTCCAAAGCTGAGCAAGGTAGATCTTTACAATGCCGGTTTTGAGAATTTTAAGTCGGCCCAATACGTTCGTGCTGATAGCATCTTCTCCGTCTATAAGACTAACTTTCCTAACGAGGTGTATGGCCATTACTGGTCGTTCCGTTCACTTTCTGTGATTGATTCTACCATGGAGCTTGGACTAGCCCTGAAAGATTGCGAAAATTTCATCGCTATAGCTGAGAGTGATAAGGTGAAAAACAAGAGCACCCTGATCACCGCTTACGGGTACCTAGCAGGGTATGCCGCAAACATAAAGAAAGACCTCCCCGCTGCCATTACGTATCTCGACAAAATCATTGAAATTGACCCAAATAACCAAGACGCAATCAGCAACAAAGAGATTATTGCGAAGGCCTTGGTAGCCCCCAAGAAATAGGGGCAACATAGGGTGTAAAATTAATAAATCGAGCCAGGGGCTTTCTGCCCCTGGCTCGACCTTTTTATTGCCATTCTTTTTCTTTGTATTCCCCCCCTTCTTTACTAACTTCGCGCCTTCAAATCGACACTGATGATAAGGACTTTTTTGCTGCAATCAAACGCCCTTTCTGAGGTCCCAGAGATCAGCAGAGCTAGTGATTATCTCCCTATCGCAATTCAGCTGATTTTTGCCGTTGGATTGGTTACTGTAATGCTTCTTGGAAGTAGTTTATTGGGGCCTAAAAGAAAGACCAGCGATAAGCTTCAGGTATTTGAAAGTGGTATTGAGCAATTTGGCAATGCCCGTCAACCTATGGCCATTAAATATTTTCTTGTAGCCATTCTTTTTGTGTTGTTTGATGTTGAAGTCATTTTCTTCTATCCCTATGCAGTGAATTTTCGTGGACTTGGTTGGGATGGGTTTATGGCGGTGTTGATGTTTGTCGGTTTTTTCCTTGCCGGCTTCATGTACATCATTCGAAAAGGAGCCTTGCACTGGGAAGATTAAAAAAGTATATGCCTGACGATAAACAAGATCCTCAGGCATTTGTTATTTATATAAATTGTTTTTATGGCACGTCCTGTAAGATTTAATCTGGTTCAAAAGGACATATCCGATAAAGGGATTAACCAAGTCCAACTTCCTGAAGGGCATATGGGTGAAGGTTTCTACGCTACTTCCTTTGACAAGGTGGTAGGTCTTGCCAGAAAAAATTCCATCTGGCCTCTTCCATTCGCTACTTCATGCTGTGGTATCGAATTCATGGCTACCATGGCTTCACATTATGATCTTTCCCGTTTTGGTTCTGAGCGTGTGGGATTCTCTCCGCGTCAGTGCGACCTGTTGATGGTGATGGGTACCATTGCAAAAAAAATGGGACCAGTTTTGCGTCAGGTGTATTTGCAAATGGCGGAACCTCGCTGGGTGATTGCTGTTGGTGCATGTGCATCAAGTGGTGGAATTTTTGATACCTATTCAGTGCTTCAAGGTATTGATCAGGTGATTCCAGTTGATGTATACGTTCCTGGTTGTCCTCCTCGTCCTGAAGCCATCATCGATGGGGTATTAAAAATCCAAGATCTTGTTCACAACGAACCACTCAGAAGAAGAAACGGAGAACAATACAAAGCCTTGCTTGAAGGGTATGGCATTCAATAATGCAACCCCCATAAATATAAACACATGTCACTGACCCACGATATCATCAAAGAAAAACTAACTGCACAATTTGGCGACAAGTTGATTGCTTGGGAAGAATCCTATGGCATGCTTGCTGTTACCGTGCAGAATGATTTTAACTTGAAGGTGCTCACATTCTTGAATGATGATGCTCAGCTTGGTTTCAAATTTATGACCGACTTAACCGGCGTTCATTATCCTGATAGAAAAGGCGAAGAGATTGCAGTTGTCTATCATCTGCACAACTTGGTGGAGAACGTAAGGATGAGGGTTAAGGTATATGCGCCTATTGAAAAGCCTGATGTATACACTGCTACAGGCTTGTTCAGTGGTGCCAATTGGATGGAACGTGAGACCTATGATTTCTATGGCGTGAATTTTATTGGTCATCCAGATCTTAGGCGTGTATTGAACGTTGATGAGATGGATTATTTCCCGCTGAGAAAAGAGTTTCCGCTGGAAGACCAAACTAGAATTGATAAGGACGATGAAATGTTTGGCAGATAAATACAATGAATACTATGCTTGAACAAGTCAATATAGATTTACCGGAAGGTTCAATAGAAAAGCAAACAACCCGATTGAACCTGGGCCCAACACATCCTGCTACCCATGGTGTATTCCAGAACATCCTTGAGATGGATGGCGAACGCATTATCAAAGCAGAGTCAACTGTTGGATATATTCATCGTGCATTTGAAAAAATTGCTGAACGTAGGCCGCTATACCAAATCACAACACTGACCGACAGGTTGAACTATTGTTCCTCGCCCCTTAATAACATGGGATGGCACCTGACCTGCGAAAAACTGTTAAACGTTACAACACCTAAGCGTGTTGATTACCTGCGCGTCATCATCATGGAACTTTCACGCATCTCCGATCACCTCATCTGCAATTCGATTGTGGGTGTTGATGCCGGAGCCTACACGGGTTTTCTCTATGTGATGCAATACCGTGAATTGATCTACGAAATTTATGAAGAGATCTGCGGCTCACGCCTAACAACCAACATGGGAAGGGTAGGAGGGTTTGAAAGAAATTTTAACCAGACTGCCTTTACAAAGATTGAAAAGTTCCTCGCAGAATTTCCGGAGGTATGGAAAGAGTTTGAAAATCTCTTTACAAGAAACAGGATTTTTGTAGAACGTACACGCGGCACTGGTGCAATCTCTGCTGATCGTGCATTGAACTATGGATTTACTGGTCCAAATCTTCGCGCTGCTGGTATCGATTATGACGTGCGTGTTCATTCTCCTTATTCATCTTACGAAGACTTTGATTTTATTATTCCCGTAGGTACAACAGGCGATAATTACGATCGCTTTCAGGTAAGGAACGAAGAGATCTGGCAATCGCTCAGCATCATCCGTCAGGCATATCAAAAAGTACAGGAGTTTAAAGGTGCTGAAGCCGAAGTGTTTCATGCAGACGCTCCTGAATATTATCTTCCAGCAAAGGCTGATGTATATACCAAGATGGAAGCGTTGATATATCACTTCAAAATCGTGATGGGAGAAATTGAAATGCCGGTTGGTGAAGTATACAACAGCATCGAAGGGGGAAATGGTGAGCTTGGTTTCTACCTCATCAGTGATGGCGGAAGAACACCGTATAGGCTGCATTTCCGCAGGCCATGTTTTATATATTATCAAGCCTATGCGGAAATCGTAAAAGACACCATGCTCAGTGATGCAATTATCACGATGAGTAGTCTAAACCTGATCGCCGGAGAAATGGACGCATAAAATAAATGAAATGGTGAAGTTTTCAGATGATAAATTAAAGGAGGTGCAATCGATGATCGATCGATATCCTGAAGGCAAACAAAAGAGTGCGCTGATTCCTTTGTTGCATTTAGCACAAGAGGAGTTCGGCGGTTGGCTCAAGCCCGATACGATGGATTATGTTGCCTCTCTGCTAACGATTGATCCTATTGAAGCATACGAAGTGGCAACCTTCTACAGCATGTTCAACCTTAAGCCGGTTGGAAAGCATGTGTTTGAAGTATGTCATACTGGTCCTTGTATGTTGAATGGCAGTGATAATATCCTGGATTATATCAAATCAACATTGGGTATTGAAGTTGGGCAAACCACTTCAGACGGCATGTTTACTTTGAAAACAGTAGAATGCCTGGGAGCCTGTGGTTACGCACCCATGATGCAAATGGGCATGAATTATAGAGAGCACCTGACCAAAGAAAGGGTAGATGCAATTATTGACGAGTGCAGAAATGAAAAATAAGCAGACCGGAAAAGCATAAAGCAACATGGCAAAAAAACTATTACTGGAAAAAGCGCATATCGAAGGGATACGTCATTTTGATGTGTACAGAAAAGAAGGTGGCTATGCAGCTGTAGAAACAGCGTTGAAGATGGACCCTGCTGCGATTGTTGAAGAGGTAAAGAAAAGCGGACTTCGTGGACGTGGTGGTGCAGGTTTTGCAACAGGATTGAAATGGAGCTTTCTTGCTAAACCAGAAGGAGTACCTCGCTATTTGGTATGCAATGCCGATGAATCTGAGCCTGGTACATTCAAGGACAGATACTTAATGGAATTTCTTCCCCATCTCCTGATTGAAGGACTAATCATTTCTTCTTTCGCTCTTGGAAGCAACAGGACATATATTTATATCCGTGGGGAATATGCATGGATCGTAGGAATTCTTGAACAAGCAATCGCTGAAGCAAAGCTGCATGGATTTCTTGGAAAAAATATTTTAGGATCAGGATTTGATTGCGAAATCTATGTCCAACGTGGTGCAGGTGCTTACATCTGTGGTGAAGAAACGGCATTGATTGAATCACTGGAAGGTAAACGCGGTAACCCGCGCATCAAGCCACCATTTCCTGCAATCAAAGGATTGTGGGATTGCCCAACTGTTGTAAACAACGTTGAAACCTTGGCTGCAGTTGTGCCTATCATCAACATGGGTGGTGAGGAATACGCTAAGATTGGTGTGGGTAGATCAACCGGAACAAAACTGCTCTCTGCCTGCGGCAATATCAATAAGCCGGGTGTGTATGAGATTGATATGACGATATCAGTAGAAGAATTTATTTATAGTGATGAGTATTGTGGAGGTATTCCTAATGGGAAAAAACTTAAGGCCTGTATTCCTGGTGGATCATCCGTGCCCATCCTGCCTGCTAACCTTTTATTGAAAACTGCAAAAGGGGAAACAAGGTACATGAACTATGAGAGTCTGTCTGACGGTGGCTTTGCTACAGGATCAATGATGGGCTCTGGTGGCTTCATTGTGCTGGATGAAGATCAATGTATCGTGAAACACACGTATACATTGGCGCGGTTTTACAGACATGAGAGTTGTGGACAGTGTTCTCCTTGCAGAGAAGGTACTGGATGGATGGAAAAAATCCTTCAAAAGATTGATACTGGAAAAGGTACTATCGCAGACATCGATTTGCTTTGGGATATCCAAAGAAAAATTGAAGGTAATACGATTTGTCCTTTAGGTGATGCCGCAGCATGGCCTGTAGCAGCTGCCATCAGGCATTTCAGGGATGAATTTGAATGGCATGTTAATAACCCAACAAAATGTTTGACGCAGAACTATGGACTTGCCAAGTATGCAGATGCATTGGGACTAAGCGCATAATTTGAATGGGCCCTGCCAAAAAAAAATAACTATGTCCGAAGAAGTTAAAACTGTGAAAGTAACCATCGACAACATCACCATTGATGTTCCTCAGGGCACGAGTATCCTGAATGCAGCAAGGATGATTGGTGGTGATGTTACGCCTCCTGCCATGTGTTATTACAGTAAGCTCAAGGGAAGTGGTGGTAAATGCCGAACCTGCCTTGTTGAAGTAAGCAAGGGCAGTGAAGCAGATCCACGCCCAATGCCTAAGCTGGTTGCCAGCTGCAGAACTGGTGTAATGGATGGCATGGAAGTAAAGAATATTACAAGTCCACGGGTAACAGATGCAAGAAATGGGGTGGTTGAATTTCTGTTGTTAAATCACCCATTGGATTGTCCGGTTTGTGATCAGGCAGGCGAATGTCATCTCCAAGACCTTGGCTATATGCACGGAAAAGAAGCCACGCGTTACGAGTTCAAGCGTAGAACATTTGACAAGCATGAGCTTGGTCCATACATCCAACTTCACATGACCCGTTGCATCCTTTGCTACAGGTGTGTGTATGTTGCCGATCAATTAACAGATAGCCGTGTTCATGGCGTGTTGAGCAGGGGCGACCACTCTGAAATTGCTACGTATATAGAAAAGTCGCTTGACAACAACTTCATAGGAAACGTAATTGATGTTTGTCCGGTTGGTGCACTGACCGACAAAACATTTAGGTTTAAGAATCGTGTTTGGTTCACCAAACCACAGAATGCACACCGCGATTGTTCATGCTGTTCAGGAAAAGTTACCATATGGCAGCGTGGTGAAGAAGTGTTGCGTGTTACTGCAAGAAAAGACCAGTGGGGCGAAGTGGAAGAGTGGATATGCAATGAATGCCGATTTGAGAAAAAATCAGCAAGTGATTGGGTCATTGAAGGTCCAACACATGTCAGCAGACATTCTGTAATTTCCCAAGGGCATTATGAAAACATGAAAAAGCCGAAAGAGATTTTCTCTGCGGTACATGACGGAAGGAGCCCGAAGTTATTAATGGACATTCATAGTGTAAGTGAGGTAAATGATCCTTCTGTTGATTTGAGTAAAATCAATGGTTCGGCTTCAAGTGATACATTCAAACTTTCAAGAAAAAAACAATGATCGGTATGGATTTATTGGCAATAGACTTATCATTGGCCCTCGAAAAACTTTTGTTAATCGGAGGCATCATCACCTTTTCGCTAATCGTGGCCATGTATACAACCTATGGTGAGCGAAAGGTTGCTGCGTTCATGCAAGACCGTATTGGTCCGAATCGTGCTGGCCCATTTGGTTTGCTTCAGCCCCTTGCTGATGGCTTGAAATTATTTTTTAAAGAAGAAATCATCCCCACTGCTTCAAGCAAGCTACTTTTTGTTTTGGGCCCTGCACTCGCGATGATTACGGCAATGCTTACCAGTGCAGTAATTCCTTGGGGTAGCAGCATTAATGTATTTGGTCGTGATGTCAGCCTGCAGATTGCAGACGTGAATATTGGCATCCTCTATATTTTTGGTGTGGTGAGCCTTGGTGTATATGGCATCATGATTGGAGGTTGGTCTTCAAATAATAAATTTTCTTTGATTGCTGCTGTACGCGGTGCATCCCAGATTATCTCTTATGAATTGGCCATGGGGCTCTCCCTTATTGCCTTGCTAATGATGACAGGCTCTTTGAGTTTGAGAACCATCGTGGAGCAGCAAATGACCGGCGGATGGGGCGGTTTTTTAGGATGGAATATTTTATATCAACCCCTTGGCTTTCTTATCTTTTTAATTTGTGTTTTTGCTGAGTGCAATCGAACTCCGTTTGATTTGCCTGAAGCAGAAAACGAACTCAATTTCGGATACCATCAAGAATATTCTTCAATGAAGCTTGGTCTGTATTTGTTCTCTGAGTATGTAAACATGTTCATCTCAAGTGCAGTAATGGCCACCTTATTTTTTGGAGGCTATGATATTCCATTTGTTGATGAAGCTACACTCTCGTTGACCATTGGTGCCAATGCAGTTGCACTGCTGGGTTTTGGAGCATTGTTTGCAAAGATTGTTTTCTTCCTTTTCTTATTCATGTGGGTGAGATGGACAATCCCAAGATTCAGGTATGACCAGTTGATGGACCTTGGATGGAAGAAATTGATTCCGCTTGCACTGGCAAATATGTTGATCACTGCCATAGTAATACTGTGGTTTAATAAATAATGTATGGGGCTATTGACAAATAGAGCTAAAGTACTTGAGCAGAAGCCGTTGACCTTCATGGAAAGCTTGTACTTGCCTGCCATTCTAAAAGGTATGGCAATTACGTTCTCTCATATGTTTAAGAAGAAACCCACCATCTCTTATCCTGAGGAACAGCGACCTTTTAGTCCGGTCTTCAGAGGACTTCATGTCTTGAACCGGGATGAATATGGAAGAGAGAATTGCACAGCCTGTGGGTTATGTGCTGTAGCTTGTCCCGCTGAAGCCATTACCATGGAAGCCGCTGAGCGCAAGGAAAGTGAAAAGCATTTATACAGGGAAGAAAAGTATGCGGCCAAGTATGAAATCAATATGCTTCGTTGTATATTTTGCGGACTCTGCGAAGAGGCTTGTCCAAAAGACGCCATCTACATGTCTGAAACTTTTGCTCCTTCAAATTTCACTCGAAAAGGTTTTATTTATTCCAAGGATGAGTTGTTGATTCCTAATCCAGTTGACGAAAAGGAAAAATACGAGATCGCCAAAGGCAAACGAGAAGTACAATTAAAAAACAAATAAAGTCTATGCACATCACTGAAATACTTTTTTGGTTCCTGACTTCACTATCCTTGTTTAGTGCATTGATGGTGGTATTCAGCAGCAATCCTGTTTACAGTGTGTTGTGGCTGATTCTGGTTTTCTTCACCATATCCGGGCATTACATCTTAATGAACGCACAGTTTCTCGCTATTGTAAACATGATTGTATATGCAGGAGCCATTATGGTTTTGTTTTTGTTCGTGATCATGTTTATGAATATGAACAAAGAGAGTGAACCACAGAAAAGCAATTGGCTTAGGCTTGCAGCAGCCGTTTCAGGCGGAAGTCTGATGTTGATTTTGGTGGCGGCACTCAAAGACAATGGCGGATTTATCAATAGCCTGCGCGGTGAAGGGAATATCGGGTTGATAAAAAATCTTGGTAAGGTATTGTTCACTCAATATGTTGTGCCTTTTGAGATCAGCAGCATACTTTTTCTGAGTGCGATGGTTGGGGCAGTGGTGTTGGCTAAAAAAGAAAAATCACCGGTAGTATCATAAACAACGAATTCTATTTCATATGCCAGTTATACCAGTAAATTATTATATCTTTTTTTCAGTAGCCCTCTTCTCAATTGGGATAGTTGGGGTGCTCACCAGACGCAATGCCATTATTATATTCATGTGCATTGAATTAATGTTGAATGCAGTGAATATCTTGCTCGTTGCCTTTTCAAAGATGCACCATGTTAATGCCTATGTTCTTGATCGGGCTACTACTGTGGGCACTGAAGCACAATTGTTTGTTTTTTTCATCATGGTGGTGGCTGCTGCTGAAGTGACCGTGGGATTGGCCATTATCGTTATGCTGTTTAGAAATATACATTCTGTGGATATAAATTTTTTAAACAGATTGAAGCATTAAGTCATTTGACTAACTGATTGACCTTACTTAACTATTGATATGAGCAAATACGTATTTCTGATTCCGCTGCTTCCTTTGATTGGTTTTCTGCTTAATGGCTTGGGAAGAAACTTTTTATCAAAAACCTTGGTAAGCATCATAGGTACTGGCGTTCTCCTCATTTCTTTTGTAATCAGTCTTGCTCTTTTGCAAGAAGTTTCTGCCCCTGGTTTCAGTCCACAGGTGGTGAAGTTGTTTGATTTCATTAAAACTTCAACTTTAGATATCCCATTTTCATTCCAGGTTGATCAATTGAGTGTGCTGTTTCTGCTGGTGATTACCGGAATTGGATCCTTGATTCATATTTACTCTACTGCCTATATGAAAGAGGAGACTGCTCCTCATTTCGCCAGATATTTTGCATACCTCAATCTCTTTGTATTCTCCATGCTGTTGCTCGTTCTGGGTTCAAACTTTGTGGTGATGTTTGTTGGTTGGGAGGGTGTTGGACTTTGCTCTTATTTGTTGATTGGATATTGGTTTGGAAATAATGAATATAACAATGCAGCGAAGAAAGCTTTTGTGATGAACCGCATTGGAGACCTTGGTTTTCTGTTGGCTATTTTTTGGATGCTTGCCCAGTTTGGCTCAATTGCCTATGCCGATGTTTTTGCAAAGGCATCAACAGCTCCTGTGGCAGTCATTACCGGCATTACCCTTCTTCTCTTTATCGGGGCAATGGGTAAATCTGCACAGATCCCTCTGTATACCTGGTTACCAGACGCTATGGCTGGCCCAACTCCTGTATCAGCGTTGATTCATGCTGCAACAATGGTTACTGCTGGCATCTACATGATTGCTCGAAGCAATGTCTTGTATTCACTGGCACCATTTTCACAACATATTATTGCCATCATTGGTATATCCACAGCACTCCTGGCTGCCACTATTGCACTCAAGCAAAATGATATTAAAAAAGTATTGGCTTACTCCACAGTGAGTCAGCTTGGTCTCATGTTCCTTGCTCTGGGTGTTGGAGCATATACTGCTGGAGTTTTTCATGTAATGACACATGCCTTCTTTAAGGCCTTGTTGTTCCTCGGTGCAGGAAGTGTTATTCATGCCATGCACCATGAGCAAGACATTATGAAAATGGGTGGACTAAAACTTAAGTTGCCCATCACCCACATCACTTTTCTGGTAGGCTGTCTTGCAATAGCAGGTCTACCTCCATTCTCAGGTTTCTTTTCTAAAGATGAAATTCTTACTGCTGCGTTGGCAAAGAATCCAATATACTATGTACTTGGTGTCCTTACCTCACTGATGACAGCCTTTTATATGTTTAGGCTGTACTTCTTGGTATTCACTGGAAATTTCAGGGGCACAAACGAACAGGCGCACCATCTGCATGAATCACCTAAGGCCATGACAGTGCCGTTGATTATTCTTGCTCTATGTTCTATCACAGCAGGATGGATTGGTATCCCGCCAGTATTTGCAGAAAATGCACATCACCTATCAAGCTTTCTATCTCCAGTGTTAGGGACTCCGGTTGCTGAACATGGGGCCTTTCATTTAACACACAGTACTGAACTTGCAATGATGGGTGGGTTGGTGTTGCTCATTGTGATTATGATATTTGTTGCTTTCAAAATGTTTAACAAAGAAAATTTAACAGCAGCTCCTTATCGCGGCATATCGTCTTTTCTTTCCAACAAGTGGTATGTTGATGAGGTTTATGATGCTGTTATTGTAAAACCTTTGAATCGATTCTCAAGCTTTCTTGACAGGATAGTGGAGGCCAAGATCATCGATGGGTTAGTTGTTGGCGTCGGTAGGGCTGTTCAGTTTAGCAGCAGACAGCTTCGTTACTTACAGAGTGGCCAGGTAGGTTCTTATATTTTGATCATGATGATCTCAATCATAATTTTCTTCATCTTCCAATTGTTTTGGAAGCTTTAATCAACGACTAACTATGTTCTCAGCATTTGATAATTTCCCGGCCTTATTGATTTGGCTGCCTCTAGCAGGCGCACTACTATCCTTTTTTATAAGGTCAGAAATAGTGGCCAAAACTACTGCGCTTGTTGTATCTGCCTTGAGCCTTGGTATTGTTGTTGCTAGCCTATTTTATAGCGACCCCAAATTTTATCAGCTTACGCAGGTTAGTTATGTTTGGTTGCCCGGCATCGGCAGTAGCTTTGCCTTGGTCCTCGATGGCCTCACCACCACATTGTGTTTGCTGACAGCCTTGGTTTTTCCAATGATATTTCTGTTAATTCCCAAAGGTCGTTTTCAAAGTGCCAATAACTTTTACGGGTTGATGTTGCTAACCCATTGTGGGTTGATGGGTGTATTCATGGCAGCTGACGCACTTGTATTTTATTTGTTCTGGGAACTGGCGCTTATTCCTGTATATTTTCTTTCATCCATTTGGGGAGGGGAGAAGCGAATCAAGGCCACATTTAAATTCTTCATCTATACCTTCTTAGGGTCATTATTTTTATTGATTGGTATACTGTATTTGTATCTGCACCAAAACACCCAAAGCTTTTCGATTGTCTCTTTTTATGGTGCTGAATTAACTGCAACTGAGCAAACATGGCTCTTCTTATTGTTTTTTGTTGCATTTGCCATCAAGATGCCAATTTTTCCATTTCACACATGGCAGCCTGATGCATACGAACAGGCGCCAACTCCTGTAACGATGGTGCTTAGTGCGGTAATGGTGAAGATGGGATTATTTGGTGTGTTAAGATGGTTGATTCCATTGTTTCCGCTGGCCGTAAAAAATTTCAATACCACAATCATCATCGTTATTGTTGTCGGTATGATTTATGCATCCTTGATTGCCATCTATCAGGACAACCTTAAAAAACTAATTGCTTATTCTTCCATTGCACATATTGGGTTGATGGCTGCAGGAGCATTTACCTTGTCCTCAGTTGCAATAGAAGGAATTTTAGTCCAAATGTTTAATCATGGCATCAACATCATGGCCCTTTGGATTGTGGCGGATATAATTGAGCAGCAAACCGGAACCAACAAGATATCAGCGCTTGGCGGCATCGCCAAGAAAGCGCCAATGCTAAGTGTTTTCCTTGTGATTGCAGCCTTTGCGAATATTGCGTTACCACTCACCAATGCCTTTGTAGGAGAGTTTATGATATTTAACGGACTATATCAATTCAAACCTTGGATTGCTGCTTTGGCTGGTGTTAGCATCATACTCTCTGCCGTGTATACGCTTAACATGGTCAAGAATGTATTTTACGGAGAGTCCAGTGCTGCGGTCACTAAGTTCACTGATATCTCTAGAGTTCAGGTTTCGGTATTGTCTGTACTCACCATTTTCATTCTCATTGCAGGCATTTATCCTACACCGATGTTTGAATTTATATCCGATGCAGTTGGACCTATCATAAAAAAATACAATCCCAATTAAAATATTGACAGTACTATGAACGCAATTATTATTTCTGCTTTATGGGGTGTACTGATGATGTATACCGGCTTCATGACAAGCGCCAAGCGTACTGTCTCCTTGGTTGCTATAATCGGGGTTGTATTGGTATTTGTTGCCAATTGGTTGGAATACCTCGGCCTATCTTTTGTCAATATGGATATGATGGGAATGTTGCAATTCAACACATTTGGACTCGTATTCAATGGCATCATCCTGTTTTCAACCCTTATCTATTTTTTGCTTTCGTCTACTGAAATTGAAAAATCAAGTCATACTCCTTCCGATCTGTATGCCTTGATGTTCTTTGTACTTTCAGGGATATCTGTTATTGCAGGATTTCAATCGCTATTGATGCTATTTATTGGAATTGAAATTATTTCTATTCCACTATACGTTCTTGCAGGAAGTGATAAGTCAAATCTTAAAAGCAATGAGGCCGCCTTGAAGTATTTCTTGATGGGAGCCTTTTCAACAGGACTCATGCTCATGGGTATTGCACTTTTATATGGTTCTTCAGGCAGCTTTAGTTTGGAAGGTGTGGCTGCAGGTGTGGGCGTGCTGACTCCGATGAGGGCCAGTGGGATGGTATTGCTGTTGGCTTCAATGTCCTTCAAGGTATCTGCGGCACCTTTTCACTTTTGGACACCTGATGTCTATGAAGGTTCCCCAACAGTGTACACTTCTTTTATGGCCACGGTTGTTAAGTCTGCCGCCTTTTTTGCCTTTTTAAAATTATTTGAATCTGCATTCGGGGAAGTTCATGGCGAATGGCAAATGTTGGTTGCAGTCATTGCTGCACTCACATTAATTATTGGAAATATTACTGCTGTGTTTCAGCAGAGTGTTAAACGAATGCTTAGTTATTCTTCAATCGCACAAGCTGGCTTTATGATGCTTGGTGTGTTTGCGCTTAACACCTATGCCAAACAAGGGATGATTCTCTATTTTGCAGCATATAGTCTCGCTACAATTGCCTTATTTGCAGTGCTGGCTAAGCTTAAAGATCATTCCATAGAAGCACTCAATGGTTTTGCAAAGCAACATCCTGTAGTTGCATTTTCTGTGTTGATCAGTCTACTTTCACTTGCCGGTATCCCACTCACAGCAGGATTTTTTGCGAAGTATTATATGCTCTTGGCAGTGTTGAAATATGCGGAGCTTCTATGGCTTGCTTTGGTGGCTATATTATCAGCGGCAATAAGTGTGTATTATTATTTCCGGTTGATACAGGCTATTTATTTCAGAGAACCAGCAGCGGAGTCAGAACTTGATTTTTCCGGATTTTTCAAGGTTGTCATGGTTTTTAATGCAATACTGATACTTGTATTGGGTATTCATCCTGATTGGTTGATCAAGCTGATTTATTAGGGTTTAATTGCGATAACACAAATTGTGTTGCCTCATGCTTCAAACTTTTGACTCCAAGCGGGCAGGTTTAACTAATTTTACGTTATGAAACTTACTGATAATCTGGCACTAGCCTGGAGAACTGTACGGAGCAATACGCTGCGTACAGCCATCACGGTTGCTATCATTGCATTTGGGATCATGGCACTTGTAGGAATTATTACAGCCATTGAGGCAATGAACAACAGCCTTAGAGATAGTTTCTCTACAATGGGGGCAAATGCATTTAGTATTAGATACAAAGAAAGGCGGATGTCATTCGGTCGCAATAATCAGGTTACCAAATCCAATACCAGATCAACTCGAAAGGAAAAGCAATCAAATGCGGGCAAACTCATTACGTTTAAGCAGGCCAAGCAGTTTAAACAGAATTATGCTTACCCTGCAAGCGTTAGTATTGGATTGAATGGTCCGAGAAATACCGTTGTCAATTACGCCAATAAAAAAACCAATCCTACGGTTACTGTGACTGGGGGGGATGAAAATTATTTACAACTCAGCGGTTACGAGATTGGATTTGGTAGAAACTTTAACCGTACTGATGTCGAGAATGGGCAGGATATATGCATCATCGGGAAAGATGTTGCTTACAAATTATTTGGTTCGCGTTATGACAGGGCACTCGATAAAGTTATTCGTGTTGGAGGCAATAAATACCGCGTTATTGGCATCACCAAAGAAAAGGGATCAAGTGCTTTTTTGCAGGCAGACAATGTTGTATTTGCAACGTATACCAACGTAAGGCAACGTTATCCCAATAAAAATCAATCATATGCTTTGGCCATCATGGTAGACGATGTCAATCAGTTGGAGTCCGCCATCGGGGAGGCTGAAGGAACCTTCCGGCCAATCAGGGGGTTGGGGATATCTGAAGAGAGTAATTTTTATGTTGACAAAAGCGATAGCATTGCCGCAACCTTTATTGGGTTGTTAGGTACAATTTCTGCAGCGGCAGGAGCAATTGGTTTCATCACATTAATCGGTGCCGCCATTGGGTTAATGAACATCATGCTCGTTGCAGTTACCGAACGTACAAAAGAAGTTGGGTTGATTATGGCCCTTGGGGGTAAACGCAATTCAATACGTGCACAATTCCTGTTTGAATCTACCCTCATAAGTCTAATGGGTGCAGTTATCGGCATTCTTCTTGGCGTGATCATAGGAAACCTTGTAGGAAGCTTGATGGATACCCCATTTTTTATTCCTTGGAAAGTGATTACCATTGGTATTGTCATTTGTTCAGCAGTTGGACTTATTGCAGGGCTATATCCAGCCATGAAAGCTTCTAGACTTGATCCAATTGTAGCTTTGAGGTATGAGTAGATGACTGAGGATGGATCCTCACTGGATATAGATTATATAACTACATCATTAAATAAAAATCCCCCACATTATTGCGGGGGATTTTTTTATGTTCGATTGAATCCTGAATTCTATTTAGGGTCTAACGCATTTTTGATTCTCTCCGCTACATCCTGCAGGTGATATTTACTCATGTTGTCAGGCATTGCTGAAGTAGCAGCCTGAATTTCACTTCTAAGCGCAGCAAGGTGTGCTCTTACAACAGAGGTGATGTCTGTTTTCTTTGTATCTGGACCAAAACTGATTGAAAACGATGAGCTGTTTCCGGTAGCAGTTGTAGCACTGTTTCCTAGTAGAGATATCATTTTTTCTGTATAGCTTTTTTGAAGATTTCTACGGTATCCATCAATTTTCTTCTTGCTTACCAACTCTCCCCAGATTCCTTTTTTCAGGTCGCTGAAAAGTTCATCAATGGCGTAAGCATTTGAATAACGATTGGAAGAAATGACTATTCTTGAAAGTCTTGTTGCCGATAGGATGCTAGACAGTACACCGTCTTGTAAGCTTCCTATTTGATCCATACTCGGATTGCTTATCTTATCGAGAATGTTGTTGTCTGCCAACCACATTGGGGTGGTGAAGAGTTGTGTGTTAAGGAATGCAACAGCTTCCTTTTGCGTTGCCTTCGGCGTTACTTCATATACAGCACCTTCTTGTTCAACCGTTTTTTGGGTTTCATAATATCCTCCAATATTTCTCCCAACATGACCCATGTATCGGCTGAATTGTGATACAACCTGGTTATACATTTCTGACAGGTTATCATAGCGATCAGCTTCTTCTTTGGTCCAGGTTTGTAATTGAGTAACAAGCCTTTTTAAATTCTTGATGCCGTATTCACTTGCTTTCATGGCATTGTCACCCAAATCTTCACTTTGTGTTCTTGGGTCGGCCATGTTGCCATATTCATAAGTGCCAAACCATACACGAGGATTTTCTGCGATGCGTTCATTGTACAGTTTATTTCTGTTTTTCTTATCTGCATCTTCATTGTCTGCGCCATATCCGTATCCCCATTCAATTGCCCATTTGTCGTAATCGCCAATCCTTGGAAACAATCCTGCTTTGCTAATGCTGTCTTCAGGTTGTGCAACATAATTGAATCGTGCATAATCCATGATGGATGCAGTATGTCCATTGGCCTCCACCCATTTTTTATCCCTGAGTTTTTCTACTGGTGTTTTGCTGCTTGATCCCATGTTGTGACGAAGGCCAAGGGTGTGGCCAACTTCATGTGATGAAACAAAGCGAATTAGGTTGCCCATGAGGTCGTCGTCAAAATGCATCTTGCGCGCATCAGGGTCTACTGCTGCTGCTTGCACCATGTACCAGTCATGCAAAAGTTTCATTACGTTGTGGTACCAGCCAATATGGCTTTCAATGATTTCACCGCTTCTTGGGTCATGTATATTTGGACCATAAGCATTTGGGATGTCAGACGCAAAGTATCTGAGCACAGAAAATCTTGCATCTTCCAGGCTCATGGTGCTGTCGTTCTCAGGCCATTCTTTGCCAATGATGGCATTTTTGAAACCAGCCTTTTCAAAAGCACTTTGCCAATCGTTTATTCCTTGAATAAGGTAGGGCCTCCATTTTTTTGGTGTTGCAGGATCTATATAATAGATGATTTGCTTTTGTGGCTCAACGAGTCCGCCGTTTTTCCATTTGTCGAGATCCTCAGCCTTAGGCTCCAATCTCCAACGAACAATAAAATCTGAATTTTCAACTTTCTGTTGGTCGTCACTAAACACGGTATACTCTTCGGCAAAGAATCCTACACGTATGTCGTTGACCCGCTTCTGCATTGGGTTAGCAGGAAGCAGAACAAAAGAGGTATTGGTTTCAAGCGTAATTGCTCCTGAGCTTGCGGCGGCAGGAAGTGATGCCGATGGGAATGGGCTTGGGCTGCTTCCACTTCCTGAAGAGGCAGAGAATGTTTTCACCGTTCTAACTTCTGTATTGATGGGAAAGCTTTTGATGCTTTCGATATATGAGCGGTCTTTTTGGAAGGAAGTCAGATTGAGCCTTTTTTTTGCATTTGGATTGATCGAAACCGCTTGGTTATCACCATTGAAAAATTCCGTAACATCAATCACTGCTCCAGAAGAGTCTTTGCCAAGCGATTTGATATCAAATGAAAATGCGATCGGGTCAAGGGTTGAATTCCGAACGGCTTTATAGATTGGCTGGGAAGAATCTGCAACGCTAATCACGGTGACCACACGCATGAAAATTTTATCGTCAGGGCCTTTTTCAAATTTCACAACCTGCTGGTTTGCCAGCTCTCCTCCATATACACCTCCGCCACCGGCCACCTTGGTGAAACGGGTGATGGCCATGATTTCTTTGCCGAACAGCGAGTCACTAATTTCAAAATAGTGCTTATCCTCAACCTTGTGAACGACAAATAGCCCTTGACTGCTCTTGGCCTTGTCTGTAATTATTTCTTTGTAAGGTTTTGGTCCGGTTTTTGGCTGAGCTTTAGGGGCAGGGGGTGTTGCGATAGCCTTTGAAGCGGTATCAGATTTCTTCTTGCGATCTTGGGCAACAGGCTGCAATTGTTGAGCCAGAATCAAAATGCATAAACAGAATGCTTTTGGTACGAATGAATTCATCATGTTGAACAGGTTTGTTTGGATGTTAAATATAGGGTTGTTTTGCGTTAGATAATTAACAAGAGAGCAACGCAAAGGCAGCGTTTTGGTTCAAAAACTGCCTATAATCGCCTGATTTTTAAATTTTCATTAACCCTGTGCTTTTTTTGCTCAATTTCATTAACTTGCCCAGAATGTGTTAAAAAAATACCTTGATTTGCCCGTCAATTCAATTTTTTTTTTAGTAGCATTGTAAATCATTTTTTTACTTAACGGCAATCTTAAATTAAAAACCGAAAGTCATGGCTGAAACAAAACCAAGCGCAGCTGCAAAGGCAACATCTCAATCTAAAGGTAGTGGCAATGCAATTTCTTATCTGGCACCAATTCTTTGCATCGTGGGCGGATATATTATTTGGAGATTTTTATTGGGAAATTCTGATGGCTTCACTAAGCCTGACGATCTGGGTGGATTCTGGCCATCGCACAAAGGGCCTAAAGATGCATGGAGTCGTATGTACGAAGGTGGTATCATCGTTCCTTTGTTGATTGGTGCGTTGATCATGGTAGTTGTTTTCTCAATTGAGCGTTTTCTTACAATCAAAAAAGCAACTGGTACTGGATCAAATGCTGAGTTTGTTCGCAAAGTTCAGTTTCACCTTGCCAACAAAAATGTAGATGCAGCGCTTACTGAGTGCGACAAACAAAAAGGAAGTGTAGGCAATGTGATGAAAGCTGGTTTGAAAAAATACAAGGAAATGATCTCGGATAGTGAAAAAGACACCGAGCAAAAAATTCATGCTATACAAAAAGAAGTTGAAGAGGCTACTGCCCTTGAGCTTCCAATGCTTCAGAAAAATCTCGTGTTCTTGTCAACACTAACTTCACTTGGTACACTTATCGCCCTTCTTGGAACGGTGTTGGGTATGATCAAGTCATTCTCTGCACTTGGTGAAGAGGGTGGGTCTGGTGCTGCTGCAGAACTTGCGGTTGGTATCTCTGAAGCACTTTACAATACAGCACTTGGTATTGGTACGTCTTCAGTTGCTCTTATGATGTACAACGTATTTACTACTAAGATTGATACAATCACTTATGGTATTGATGAGTCAGGTTTCACTTTGACTCAGAGCTTTGCTTCACAATACAAATAATTCCTGTTTTCCAATATGGAAACCCAGGGCGATAGCATCTAAATCTTAAAATAGTAAACATGCCTAGTGTCAAATTAAAAAAACACGCTCCAGTAAACGACATGACTCCCTTTGTGGATATTGCGTTCCTGATTCTGTCGTTTTTCATCATGGCTACAAAATTCAAGCCGGAGGAGCCTGTTGAGGTAACTACCCCAAATTCGGTTTCTTCGATTATATTGCCTGAGAAGGATGCCTTTATGGTTTCGGTAGACAAGGATGGCAGAATATTTGTTTCGGTAGACAATCCGCAGTTCCGTCAACTGCTTATTGAAAACCTCAATACAACAAGAAGTCTTGGTCTTACTCCTGCAGAGATGAAAACCTTTGTGAATTCAGCTAGCGTTGGGGTCCCCTTCAATCAATTAAAAGGATTGTTGGCTCTTGATCCGGATGATCCGCAAACAGAGCGATTAATTAAGCAGCAGTCTGGTATACCTTGTGCCGATTCAACAGGCGGAGAACTATTCTTCTGGGTGAGGGATGCTTTGAATGCTTATGCTGGTCGAAAGTTGAACCTCTTGATTAAGGCCGATAACTACACAAAGTATCCTGATTTCAAAAATATCCTCAATGCTTTCAAAAAGAATGACCAAAACAAGTTTCTTCTTGTAACATCTCCAGAAGATGCTCCAGAAGGCACTGCACTTGCGGTCACTCGTCAGAAGCAAATAACTGGAGAGAAATAAACATCATCAAATAAAATACCTAGTATGGCAAGTATAGACACTGGTGGAGGTGATGGTCACAAAAAAGGACCCGGCGTAAAGAAGGCAAAAAAGCTTTCAACTACGGTGGACATGACACCGATGGTGGACCTGGGCTTTCTTTTGATTACGTTCTTCATCTTCACATCAACGATGGCACAGCCAACTGCAATGAACTTGTTCATGCCGAAGGATGTTGACAAGCCAGAAGATCAAAACAAGGTTAAAGAGTCTGGAGCATTTACCATTATGTTGGGCAAGCAAGACGTTGTATATTATTACGAAGGTCTAGATCCCACCAAAATCCAAACTGCAACGTTCAAGACCATCAGGGATGAAATCATCCGCAAGCGGCAAAGTACCAACCCTGAGGATTTGGTTGTTATCATCAAGCCAACAGAACATGCCACCTACAAAAACACGGTGGATATGTTGGATGAGATGACGATTAATGAAATCAAGCGTTATGCGATGGTCGATATTTCAAAAGTGGAAAACGAGTTAATCAATATTACTGAAGCCGCTGCCGGAATAGAGTGATTTGTGAAAATTCAAAGAATATGAATCTCAATTAAAAAGCATTACAATGGATGCAAACAAAATATTAGGTGCCGATTTGATAGATCTTGTTTTTGAAGGAAGAAACAAGAGCTACGGTGCTTATGAATTGCGAACCCAATATAATAAGCGTCTCAGGAATGCATTGATTGTAACAATCTCAGCTTTCTGCTTATTGTTGTTGTTGGGTTTCCTTTCTACGCTTGACCTTGGATTAACCAAAGGAAAGCTAGATATCAAAGAAGTTCAGCTCGAGGAAATCAATACTGAGGAACCACCTCCACCTCCGCCACCTCCGCCACCAAAACCACCAGAGCCTCCAAAAGTGGAAATGGCAAAGTTTACACCACCTAAGGTTGTGAAGGATGAGGATGTAAAGGAAGAAGAGAAACCACCAGAAATTGAAAAACTCGAGGATGCCAAGATTGATGTGCGCAACCAAGAGGGTATCAAAGATGAAGGTATTGTAGCTCCAGTAGAAGATAAAGGCGGTGTGGTTGAAGCCCCTAAAGAGGATGAATATGATAAAATATTCCAGAAGGTTGAGATCGATGCTGAATTTCCTGGCGGAGTATCTGGATGGACGCGATATGTAACTAGAGAGATTGAAAGGAATATTGACGAACTTCAAGATGATGGCCGCTCAGGTACCATCGTCGTTCTCTTCATCGTAGATAAAGAAGGTCAAGTGAGTGAAGTGCGTGCGCTTCCTTGCAGTGAGGCTGGAGTAGCAAGATGCTTGCCTCCAAACTCTAAACTGGCAGAAATTGCAGTAAATGCAATTCGTAAGGGTCCAAAATGGAAACCTGCGGTTCAAAACGGAAGGAATGTAAAAGCATACCGCCGTCAGCCAGTTACTTTCCAGCTCGCTGAAGACTAACTGATTCTAATAACTTTATATGAGTCGCCCTGATTAATTTAGGGCGACTTTTTTATTCTCACCATCATACGCAATACAACGTAATTTTGCACCATGTCTAGATCCAGTTGGAACGATCTCATTGTTGCGCTTGCTACCCCTCCTGGGGTTGGTGCCTTGGGTGTGATACGCCTGAGTGGCAATGGTGCAATTGAAACGTTGAATGCCTTGTTCCCCTCAAAAGATCTCTCCATCCAACCCGGCAACTCACTGCATGTGGGCCTATTGATAGATGGAACTGAGAAGCTTGATGAAGTGGTACTTTCAATATTCAGATCTCCACGATCTTATACAGGAGAGGATGTTGTAGAACTATCTTGTCATGGCTCTGCCTTTATTCAACAACAAATCATTGAAGCTTGCATCAGACACGGCGCAAGACTCGCTACCCCTGGGGAGTTTACATTAAGGGCCTTTCTTAATGTGAAGATGGACCTGGTTCAGGCAGAGGCGGTGGCTGATCTGATTGCGTCAGGGACTAAAGCTGCTCAGGAAACTGCACTAACCCAAGTCAAGGGAGGATTTTCTCATGTGCTATCAGCACTGCGAACCGAGTTGATCAAATTTTCAGCACTCATAGAACTTGAGCTGGATTTCTCTCAAGAGGATGTTGAGTTTGCAGATAGGAGGAGTCTTCGTGAACTCCTTGATAAAATTGATATCACCGTTAATGAGTTGCTCCATTCGTTCAAGCTGGGTAATGTGATCAAGAACGGCGTGACTGTGGCCATCATCGGCAAACCCAATGCAGGCAAGTCTACCTTGCTCAATGCATTACTCAATGAGAACCGCGCCATCGTGAGCGCCATTGCTGGTACTACGAGAGATACCATAGAAGAGCTATTGAATATAGACGGCATTATTTTCAGATTGATTGATACTGCAGGAATAAGGGAAGGTCTTGATGAGATTGAAGTCATTGGCGTGGAGAAGAGCAAGGAGAAGATGAAGACAGCTGATATCGTGCTTTCTTTATTTGATGCCACTTTGGAAACCTCAGAGGAGATGAGATTGATAGAAGACGAACTCAAGACCATTGCAAAGTCGTATTTGCTGGTGGGCAATAAGATTGATGATCAGGCAACCACAGCAATTGCAGAAAAAAAATATCAGCTAAACGACGCAATCTATATTTCTGCACGCGACCATATCAATCTCGAAGCACTTAAGAAAGCACTTGTTGGCAGAGTAGTTTCCGGGTCCTTGAATACTGAGAATATCATCGTCACCAATGCCCGTCATTACCAGTCGCTTCAAAAAGTCTCCAATAACATCATCGCCATCCGCGAAGGCATGAAGAATAATGTCTCCGGCGATCTTATCGCTATTGACATCCGACAATGCCTATACTATCTCGGTGAGATCACAGGTGAGATTAGCAATGAAGATCAACTTGATTTCATTTTTTCTAAGTTCTGTATCGGGAAGTAACTCCTTTCATCCCTCATCAACTGCTTTTAGATATTAATTCTAAAAAACCTAAACGAAGACTACGGAACTTTTCTTCGGGAATAGTTCCTTCGCGAAAGGCCTTGATCTTTCTTTCCAATTCTACAATATCCTTTTCAACAAGTGGGTTCTCTAGTTCAGTCCTGAAACTCTGCATGGATCAAATTTTAAGATATAATCATAACCCTACAAAAATGATAGACTTTGCAAATGTAGGGGATAGTGACCTTCGAAGCAAAAAAAAAGGAGAAGATTTATCGATCTTATCAAATGATTGATTTTGTTCAAACTTTAAGGCAATTTCGGGACAAATTAGTAAGCTATCATCTCTATATTGACCATAATATGAAGGATAATCTTCCCTGAGAACAGTTTTGAAAGAACAGCAGAAGCCGTACCTTAGTGCCTATCTAAAAATACAATATCATCATTGGCCAAGGCGCTATCGCTCAGCCCAGTGAAACATTAAAACGGATGTTATCATGAAAAAAATTGCCGGTCTCCTTTTCCTCTTCTCACTAAGCGTGAATTTGCTTGCCCAAAGTGGTGTGCACCAACAATCCTCTACCTACCAAGCACCAACCGACCCTCTGGTAGTAGCAAAGCTTGATCAATGGCGCGACCAGAAATTTGGAATGATTATACACTGGGGTATATACGCTGTTCCTGGGATTGTTGAATCATGGTCAATTTGTTCAGAAGACTGGATCGGTCGTGATAGTACCATTAAATATGATGACTATAAGCAGTGGTATTTCGATCAAAGCAAAAAATTCAATCCAACTAAATTTAATCCTGATCAGTGGGCTAAGGCAGCAAAAACCGCAGGTATGAAATACCTTGTTTTCACCACCAAGCACCATGATGGATTTGCAATGTTTGATACCAAGCAATCTGATTACTCAATTGCAAAAGGGCCATTTGCCAATAATCCGAAAGCCGATGTTGCCAAATATGTTTTTGAATCATTCCGTAATCAGGGAATGATGATTGGTGCTTATTTCAGCAAGCCCGATTGGCATACAGAAAATTACTGGTGGCCGATGTATGCCACCGCAGACAGAAATAACAATTACGACATCAGAAAGTTTCCTTGGCGTTGGGAGGCATTCAAAAAATATACCCATAGTCAAATCGATGAGTTGATGTCTAATTACGGTAAAGTAGACATCCTCTGGCTTGATGGTGGTTGGGTTCGTCCATTAGAAACTGTCAATGACGAAGTGAGAAGTTGGGGCGCTACCATTCCTGCTTGGAGCCAAGACATTGATATGGCCACCATTGCGCGTAATTCAAGGATCAAGCAACCTGGTTTGTTGGTGGTTGACCGAACGGTGCACGGACCGTATGAAAATTATCAAACTCCTGAGCAGCGTATTCCTGAAAACAAACTTGATCAGCCTTGGGAAAGTTGTATCACACTTGGCGGAGCATGGGGCTATGTACCTAATGAAAATTTTAAATCAGCAAAGTCAGTCATTCACCAATTGGTGGAGATTGTAGCAAAGGGCGGAAGTTTACTATTGGGTGTAGGTCCAACTGCTGAAGGTCTGTTGCAGGAGGATGCAATCAGCAGGCTAAATGAAATAGGAGCATGGATGGATAACAATGGCAAGGCCATTTATGGAACGCGTACAGCTGATCATTATAAAGAAAACAACTTGTTTTTTACACAGGCGAAAGACCATTCTGCTACCTACGCAATTTCATTGATTAAAGATGGTGGTATACCAGAAAGAATCAGTTGGAGTAAGAATCTCCCCGGAAGGAATGGAGTAACTGAAGTTCAGACTGGTAAAAAGTTGAAATATAAGATCATCGGTAACAATGTAATCGTGGAGCTTCCGGCCAAATTGCGCGAAGAACTTGGCAATACACCTGCGATTGCATTTGCATTTTAGAAGTAAGAATCGATTGCCCAAACATGCGCTTGCATGTTAAGTAAAAGGAAGGTGTGGATGCCTAGTCGCAATCCACACCTTTTTTAGTTGCTATAGCCGAGGGCTCAAAGTGCAGGCGACTCCTTAAACTGGGTAAAGCACCTCTCATTAGACGATCAATAAAATAATTATCAAAAAAAATAGTCTAGTTAATATTTTTGATCATTACGAAGTATATTGAAAAACTTTTTGATTCACCATTATACACGAACATGATGCAAGTGCTAAACAAACAAACAATAAAAGCATTGACGGCAAGCGAGCGGCTTATTATACCTAATCCCGCGCAGATGGATTATCCTGAGCGCGTGCTTCAATTTGGCACCGGCGTATTGCTTCGAGCATTACCAGATTATTTTATCGATCAAGCCAATCGAAAAGGCAAGTTCTTGGGTAGGGTTGTTGTGGTAAAGTCAACTTCCACCGGATCATCAGATGAATTCAAGCAGCAGGATGGCTTGTATACGATTTGTGTAAAGGGGCTTGATGGCGGAAAGATTGTAAATCAAGCCAATATCAACGCTGCCATCAGTAGGGTATTGTCTGCAACTGATGAGTGGCAAGCTGTTCTAGCAGTTGCAGCAAGTCCAGACCTTCAGGTCGTGATTTCTAACACTACAGAAGTGGGTATTGTCATGTCAGAAGACAATATCTTGGATGATCCGCCAGCATCTTATCCTGGAAAACTGCTCGCTGTTTTGTATCAAAGGTATCTTCACTTTTCAGGTGATTCCCAGTTTGGATTGGTTATCATTCCTACCGAATTGATTGAAGAAAACGGCACCAAGCTCAAAAACATACTCATCAATCTTGCTTTACACAATCAATTGGACAATGCTTTTGTTGATTGGCTAAAGCAGGCCAATCATTTTTGTAATTCATTGGTAGATCGAATCGTTCCGGGTAAGATGTCTGCTGATGCACATCAAGAAAAGGAAGCCGAGCTCGGATTTAAAGATCAGTTGATGATTATGGCAGAGCCGTTTAGTCTTTGGGCAATAGAGTCAAACAGCGACTATGTAAAACAAGTGCTTCAGTTTGAAGATGTAGATACAGGATGTCTTATTGTAGATGATATCTATAAATACAAAGAGCTTAAACTGAGGCTGCTCAACGGAACCCATACCTTTTCTTGTGGGGTGGCATTGCTTGCTGGCTTTGGTCTTGTTCGAGAAGCAATATCTGATTTAAAAATGAGTGCATTTGTGAAAGGCTTGATGATGGATGATATTGTGACAGCCATTGAGGGTGATAAAATCAGTAGAATAGAAGCTGAGGAATTTGCGAAAAAAGTAATTGATCGTTTTTCAAATCCTTTCATTGATCACAAGTGGTCAAGTATTTCTGTGCAGTTTACTTCAAAGATGAAAATGCGCAATGTTCCTTTATTGATCAAGTCGGCCAACAAGTTTGGAAAAGTTTCAGATCGAATGGTTTTAGGGTTTGCTGCTTATTTACTACTCATGGATACAGTCCAGGAAGAAGGAAATATCTACGTTTGCGGTCATACAAACGAAAAAATAAAGCTGACAGATGACTTTGCTGCTGTTCTTCATCGCAAGTGGCAGTCAGGAAATCTAGATACTGTTTTGGCGGAAATCCTTGCTGACCAGCAGTTGTGGGGAGCAGATCTTAGCCAGATTCCTGGATTCGTTGAGCAGCTTAGAGGCACAATTGAAAAAATCTTACAAGATGGGGTAAGCACATTCTTAAACTAACAATTTTCAACCCTTCTTGTGGAATAAAATGCAAAAAAAGTATCAGTTTCATTCAATATCTTTAAAACACATTAAATACCCCTTAAAATGAAATCAACAGATTCCAAAAGCAGACGGAATTTTCTTCGCAACAGTGCGGCCGTTGCTGCAGGATTTTTTATTGTTCCTCGCCATGTGCTTGGAAAAGGATATATACCGCCTAGTGATCAACTGACAAAAGGGATCATTGGTCTTGGTGGAATGGGGCGTGGTCATATTGAGTATGCTGGAACCCGTGTAGTTGCCATTTGTGATGTGGATCAAACACATCTGAAATCAGCTGCTGAACTAATCGGAGGTGGTGTTAAAACTTTTCATGACCACAGGGAGCTAATTTCACTTCCAGAAGTTGATATTGTTCACATTGCAACGCCTCCTCATTGGCATGGTATCATGGCCATCGAAGCCGCTAAAGCAGGAAAAGATATTTGGTGTGAAAAGCCAATGACCCGTACAATCGGCGAAGGAAAACGTGTAGTTGAAGCTGTCAAACAATATGGTCGGATGTTCAGGTTGAATACATGGTTTCGTTTTTCGGAGAACTTCTACGGAATGAATACACCCGTTAAGCCAATCAAAAAACTGGTAGAGTCTGGTTTACTTGGCTGGCCTCTTACCGTAACAGTAAGTAAGCATACTGGATTTGATTGGAAGTTTTATTGGGTAGGCAAACCAAAGCTGGAAACCCAGCCCGTGCCAGATACGCTTGACTATGATCGTTGGCTCGGACCTGCACCATACAAACCATATAACGCCCATAGGGTCCATGGTACTTTCAGGGGTTATTGGGATTATGATGGAGGTGGTTTAGGCGATATGGGACAACACTATATTGATCCAATTCAATATTTCCTAGGAAAAGATAATGATAGTCCTGTACTCGTTGAAGTAGACGCAGAGCAGCAGCATCCTGATGCCTGTGGAACGTTCAGGAAGATTACCTACACCTATGCAGACGGGTGTAAAATTATTCTTGACGGAGAAGCCTCTGATCCTAATGTACCTTATATAGAAGGACCAAAGGGTAAAGTTTTCAATGGCTTCAAATCTGATATTCCGAACCTTAAGGAAAAAATTGCAATGATGCCAGATCCTGAACCACAGGTGACAAACTTTCTTGACTCAGTAAAATACAGACAACCTTTTGCCCTCAATGAATCCAATGGTTATCGCTCTTGTACGATAGTCAACATGGGTAAGATTGCATTGCAACTTGGAAGATCTCTTCGGTTTGATCCGGTAGAACAGATGTTCATCAATGATGAAGAAGCAAACCGTTTGATTAACCCACCAATGCGTGCACCCTGGAACATCTAACCCATAAATTTTAGTCATGAAAAAAATATACCTAGCTCTTTTATTTTTTGTTTTCTCAACCGGCATGCTGAATGCTCAATCCATTGTTGAGAAAACCATCGCCGCTTTTCCATATCAACACAGTGCTGAGGCTGCAGGTGCGATTGCCTCAATGGAATCCTGGACCAAAACAGAATGGACTCCAGTTTTCACGATGTTGGACGACGACTCCTTGAAGCTTAATGCCACCTATGCCTTGAGTGCCTATGTGCATCAGGTAGCCAATACAATGGATAAAAGTGAGCATGCATCATCGATGCTTTTATCAGGTTTGTCAGCAGTGAAATCTTACTATGCAAAAGAGTTGTTGATAGAGCACCTTGGTTTACTCGGAGATGACATCTCTGTTAAGCCATTGGCAAAATTATTGACCAATCCAACACATGGTGGAAGCGCAGCCAGGGCATTGGCTTCAATACGCACTAGCCTTTCCATATCTGCCTTGTCTAAAGCTTTAGCCAAAGCCAAGGATCCACTAAAAAAACATATCCAGGCGGCAATTGAGAATGCAAAATTTAAACTGCCCTCAATTTCTCCTGCATTCCAAGCAAGCAAACAAGTTAAAAATGCAGCACAAACGATACTTGATTTGCAAGACAGAATGGATGTAACAAATGATCCAGTCGTACGCCGCAGAATTCTTGCAGAAGCAGATGGTATCAAGGGATTCAGCGCCTTGGTGTTTGTTGGCAAGTATTTGGACGATACAGATCTTCAAGAACAAGCTGCAAATATCGCTGCCAGAACAGCACTATCTGATAATTCGATTAGCGGAAAGGCAGTAAGAGATATTCTTTCTAAAGCACTCCCGCTGCTCAGTGAAACCGATTCTGCAGTGCTTGCAGATCAGTTGAAGGCGCACATCAAATTTATGCCCTACGATTATGGATTCACCGCTCTGTTTAATGGCAAAGACCTCAGTGGTTGGAAAGGTTTAATAGGTAATCCGATC
>CAIXLY010000104.1 GCA_903920455.1 uncultured bacterium
AGCCTTTATGATCCTGTCAATGCGTTGTTGATATTTGGCGTATTCTGCTGTATGATCCAGATTGATGAATGCCTCCAAAGCAACATACATGCCTAATATCTCTTCCTTGTTCACTTTCATCCCACGACCGATGGTTTCTCCACGTGGAGGCATCGATAGCCTAGCTGCTGCGATGATATCTTTTTTACCCATCAAGATACCTGCACTCTGCGGCCCCCTCAATGCTTTACCACCAGAGATAGCAACAAAATCAAATCCCATATCATTGAATCTCCAGAGATTTTCAACTGGAGGTACATCAGCTGCTATATCAATGGTTGTGGGGATGCCATATTTTTTTCCAATGGCTACCCACTCCTCATGCTTGATTAAGCCACTATCAGCACTGATGTGCAGAAAGTGCATAGAAGCAGTATTCGGATTGATCGCTTTGATAAGTTGATCTACTGTTTCAATAATAACCATCTTAACACCGGTATTGGTCAAGGCCTGATTGTAAGCAATGCCGTGCGCCTTTTGACAGATCACTTCGGTTTTCATTCCAGTACCCTCAAGCTTTGGCAATTGCCTTACCTTATTCGGATCCATTCCGGTAAGGATACCCGCCATGCCAAGTGTCAACGCAGCAAATGCACCACTTGTTACAACGGCAGCTTCAGCATGTGTGATCTGGGCGATGCGCTCACCAACCTTATCCTGCAGTTCATCCAGGATGCAAAATTTATCTGCGGAATACTTAATGGCTTCAACCGTTTCTGGTCGCATAAGCGTTGCCGTCATGGAGGTGTATGTTCCTGCAGCATTGATGAAGGTTCTAACACCAAGCTCTTTAAACAAGTCTCTCTTTGCAACTTGTGCAAGTGGAGATGCCTGAATAGACCCCATGTCAGACAACAAGGCTGTTCCAGCAACCGGAGTAACGGAAAGATATTTTAAAAGGTCTCTGCGTTTCATAAATTTTAGTTTATTTTTTTCCTGCCATTGCAATACAATCCATTTCAACAAGTGAGTTACCTGGAACGCCTCCATATGTTGCAACAGTAGTGCGCACAGGTGGCTTGGGACCAAACCTGCCTTTATACACTTCGTTCATTCCTTTATAATCTGCAAGATCAGCAAGGTAAACATTCACTTTTAATACTTTGTCCATTGATGATCCCGCACGGATTAATTCAGCCTCAAGCTCTTTCAATACATGATCTGTATGGGCCTTGATATCTCCTTCGAAGTGAGCCCCTTTACCTGCAATAAAAACCAGACCTCCAAAAGTAGTCGAACCAGAAAACAAGGGCACATCATCTTGGGCAACGATGTTATTGCACTCTTTAACTTCTTCTTCCACTTTTTCTCCTGCCTTGGCAATGGCTGCTATACCTGTCATTCCAATTAAGGTGGCAAACATTTTTTTAAATGCTGATCTGCGTTGTTCTGTTTTCATTTTGTTTTTATTTTAATTCAACAATCATTTCGATTTCAACTGCGATATTGTTAGGTAAGGCGTTAACACCAACGGAAGACCTTGCATGTTTACCGCGGTTACCAAACACATCTACCATTAGATCCGAGAACCCATTCATTACCGCAGGCTGCTGTCCGAATTCGGAATCAGAATTAACCAACCCCAATACCTTAACTACACGCTTCACTTTATTCAGATCTCCAAGATATCCTTTTAATGTAGAAATCAGAGAAATGCCAGTAAGTCTGGCTGCTTCTTTCCCCTGCTCTACGCTAAGATCTTTACCAAGTTTTCCATACACCTGACCACCTCCTGGCTTATCAGGACCATGTCCGGATAAATAAACCGTATTCCCAACCTGTACAAACTTTACATAGTTTGCAACAGGAGCAACAGGTGGAATTAATTGTATACCAAGAGTACGAATCCGCTCTTCCGGATCTACGACTGCTTCTGAAGCAGTAAAAACAAGACAAACAGGTGCTTTAACCAAAATATCCTGCTTGGTATCTTTCATTCGACCAATCTGGTCATCAAAAGTAAATACTTGAATTTTATTTTCTTTTTGGCTCGCCACAAATACAAATTTTCCAGTCGGGTCAAAAGAAAAATTACGTGGCATGTTGGCTACAGGCTGATGGTATACTTTTTCAAGTCTGCCGTTTTTCTGAATTGCAAATACTGTTACTTCATTGCTGCTCACACGATTTGAAGTCAGCAACCATTTCCCATTAGGAGAAATATGGATATCTGCACTTCCTTTGTTTGAAGATGCTGCAGTATCTGCAACTATACTTTGCAGTAATTTAAAATTTCCATTTTCAATACCGAATACATCCACTAAACCGGTTAACTCATTAATCAAGTAGGCATTACTGCCGGCTGAATTGAATGTCATGTGGCGCGGGCCACTACCGGGCGTTATAGCAATGACCGTAGGGTGTTCATCAACAAGCCCATCTGCATAAATTCTATGTTGATATATTTTATCAGTTCCGAGGTCAGTAACATAGAGATGGTACTGATCGGGAGAGAGCACGACATTGTGTGCATGAGATTCCTGCTGCCTGGCTTTATTTAAACTTGATCCCTTATATACAATATGTTGTGCAACTGGAGAAAGTCGGCCATGATCTGTTTTAAAAACACTTAGACTACCTCCGCTATAATTTGCGGTATACGCAGTTTTTGAGGTTTCCCGGTATGTAATAAAACAAGGATCATCCCCTGTAGTTAATGAAGAATTGAGAAATTCATATTGTCCTTTGGCGCCAAGCTCAAAAGCAGAGACAGCAGACTTGCTGCCCGATTCATTTACAGCATACAAATTATTAAAATCTTGGGATACAGTAAGATAGGAAGCATTGGTAGTTTTTACACTGTAAAGGGCAGCCGACTTCCCGGTATTGATATCTACAGCATATACTTCAATACCAGGATTTCCTGCGCTGGTATAAGACCCTACAATCAGATTGTACCTCAAACTATCGGACTGATAAACAGAAAAGAATAGACTCGATGCCGCAAAAATCAATGACAACATAATACGTGGTTAATTTGAAGCTTTAATTTACAAAGATTTGTACAATTTATAACGCCCTCTTTGAATGTTCAGATAAAATCTCGATTTTTCACTACATTTATTAGGATAATTTTCAAAGAAGAAAACAGTTACTCATGAAGAAGTTTGTATACCTTTTTACAATATTGCTGCTCATGCATCAACAACCATTTGCACAAGCAGAAAAAACCTACGATATATTGATAAAAGGTGGTACAGTAGTTGACCCAAGAAATAGCATCCATGAAATACTGGATATTGGAATTAAGGCAGGTAAAATTTTAAAGCTTGGAAAAGGAATTGATACTTCACTTGCAAAGCAGGTGGTGAATGCTAATGGCTTATTGGTCACACCCGGACTAATTGATATTCACGGACATGTATTTCATGGCACACAAGACAATCATTATTTAAGTGATGGGTTTGATGCACTTCCTCCAGATGGCTTTACTTTAAGAACTGGAGTTACCACGATTGTTGACTGTGGGGGCGCAGGATGGAAAACCTTTGACACTTTCAAAAAAAATGTAATTGATAGATCGCGAACTAGGGTACTTTCCTTCTTGAATATTGTTGGTGAGGGCATGAGGGGAGGAAACTACGAACAGAATCAGGATGATATGGATCCAGTAGCATCTGCAAATATGGCTAAACAATACAAGGAACATGTGGTGGGCTTCAAGCTGGCACATTTTTCCGGACACGACTGGAGACCTACAGACAAAGCAGTAGAAGCGGGAAGGCTTGCCGGTATGCCCGTGATCATCGATTTTGGAGGAGCGAATCCTACACTCTCAATAGAAGAACTTTATATGAAACATCTAAGGCCTGGTGATATCTATACGCATACCTATGCATCGCTAAACGGCGCAAGGGAAACAATTGTTGATGAAAAAACAAATCAACTAAAACCATTCGTACTTGAAGCTCAACGCAGGGGAATCATCTTTGATGTTGGTTATGGCGGTGCAAGTTTCAATTTCACGCAAGCGATTCCTGCACTGAAAGCAGGTTTATACCCCAACACGATAAGCACAGATCTTCATACAGGAAGCATGAATGCTTCAATGAAAAATCAATTGGACATCATGTCAAAATTCATGCTCATGGGCATGTCGCTTGACGAAGTAATTAAAGCCAGCACATGGTCACCCGCCAAAGCAATTCAGAGAGGGGAACTTGGCCATCTTTCTGAGGGGGCCATTGCGGATATTGCTATCCTGCGCATACTGAAAGGAAAGTTTGGATTTTACGACAAGACTGGATACAAGATCAAAGGCAAAGAAAAGTTTGAATGTGAAGTAACAATCAAAGGGGGTGCAATTGTATACGACCTCAATGGAAGTGCTTCTCCCATATATGTAAAATAACTATTGCTCAAGAAGCTTTCTTATATTTTCAACTTCTTCCTTCTTTACAGAACCCTTGTTGCTACTGTAACTTTTTCTAACATGGCTCATTAGATCAGCAAGTTGTTCATTATTTAAAAAATTGAATTTCGGCATCACATTATTGTACTCTTTACCCAATACCTTAATTGGACCTTCAAGCCCCTTTAACAAAACAGATATCAATCTTTTTTTATCGCCATTCACCCACTCTGAATTCACCAATGGAGGATACCTATTCCCATCTCCCATACCATTTCCTTGATGACAACTTCTGCAGTATGTGTTGTACAGTTGTTCACCCTTACCAATATTCATCGTTCGTTCTACGTTGTCAAGTACTGGATCCGGATTTTTAATATTGGTTCGATTTTCCCTTGCACGCATTCCTTCAAGGTCTTTATCGCTGAATTTTTTTCTGTCACCCTTATACATGACTCTCCAGATCTTTCCTTTTTTTGAATCTGAGATGTATAAAGATCCATCAGGCCCAACTGAAAGTCCCATCGGCCTGTATTTTGCATCAGCAGTATTCACCAGAGTATCCTGCCCTGCAAATCCATCTGCAAATACCTCCATCTTTTGCGCCTTCCCATCTTTAAATGGAATAAATGCAACGAAATAACCTGCTTGAGGATATGGTGAGCGAATGGTAGACCCATGCAACGCAACAAAAGCACCATTTTTATATCGCTCAGGAAATTGATCCCCTGTATAGAAAATCAGATCATTAGGAGCATAATGCCCCGGAAAACCAAAAGCTGGTTTGATGATGCTGCTGTCTGTACAGACTTTATTTCCATCTCCCCCATATTCTGGATTGACCATCACCTGACCCTTCATTTGGTCGAAATAATAATAAGGCCACCCAACATTCGCTCCTGGAAGAAGTTTATAGAAACCCTCTGAAGGAAGTACCGCATTTTGCCAACTGGAATAATACTCTGACCATGTTTGATGAAGATTATCTCGACCATGAACCACGGCGTATAGAGCATTGTCTTGAAAATTCCAATCAAGTCCAACTACACTTCGAACGCCAGTTGCAACCTTCTTACCATCGCTTGTCCGGAACTGATTTAATTTACTTTCATCAAACATCCAAATCCCTGCATTTGAATCAAGGATTGGACATGGATACATACCAGGGGAAGAAGGAATACGATTTTTTTCCTGACACGCGTCAGAGGGTGCACCAAAGGCGACATAGATATTGCCCTTATTATCAAAAGCAATCGGCTTTGTATTGTGCTCTCTTCTTGCACCACTGTCAACCACAATCACCTCTGCATCTGATGTAGGAATAAGTTCACCAGTTTTCAACTTATATCGGTATACTAACATTTCTGAACTGGTATACAGATACCCATTATGAATTTTCATGGCAGTAGAATATGCCCCTTCCCTTTTAAACTTTCCGAAGTTCTTTATGCTATCGACCTTACCATCACCATTAAGATCGCGAAGTGCCCAATTGTTTCCTCCCTCTAGATCAAACCGACCTTTTACATAGATGTCACCGTTTTTGTTAACAGTAAGGTGACGAGCTACTGCCGGTAAACTATCAACAACAACCAATGCGCCAAATCCGTTTGGCAAAACCAGTCCTCCATTGTCCTTGTCTGGAGCAGGCCTTGTTGTACAGGATTGAAATACTATTCCAGAGAAAATAATTGATAAAAAAAGAATCTGTACTCGCGTCATAAATTCACTTGTCTGCATTATAAAATCAATGACCCATCGAAGGATCTTGCTCCACATAATCCTTTGGAACCCTCTTATGCCAGTAGGATGCAAGCATAGATCCAGTGATATTCATCAGTGGACCAAATACACCGGCGGCTAAACCAATCGTTGCAATTTTTCCTAATCCTTTTGCAATACCAGATGCCAAACCTGCATTTTGCAATCCTACTTCAATGGCAACTGTTCTTGCATCACTCTCATTCATCTTGAAGAGTCGCGCAGACCAATAACCCAATATATAACCAAATGTATTGTGCAATAAAGCAAAAACGATGAGGAGTGGGCCGATGGTAAGCAAACTATTTCTTCCAGATGCGGTAATCACAACAATAATCATGGCTATTCCTAACATTGAGATAATCGGCATCACTTTCTCTAACCATCCCACCTTACCTGAAAATATTTTATTAAAAATCAAGCCAGCAGCAATAGGCAATATGATCATCTTTGAAATATCGAGCATCATGTTAACTACGTTGATCTCAATAAACTCCCCAGCAAGTAGCTTCATCAATAATGGCGTTATAAACGGAGCCAAAAGCGTTGTAATGGATGTTATGGTTATAGATAAAGCAAGATTTGCTTTAGCCAGATAGGCCATCACATTGGATGCAAGTCCGCTTGGAGAACAACCTACCAATATAATGCCCGCAGCAATCTCTGGCTCAAACCCACTCATATTTGCCAAGATAAATCCAAGACTAGGCATGATAATAAATTGACTGGCAACTCCGATCATAACACCTTTGGGAGTTTTGACAACAGCAACAAAATCTTTCATACTCATCGAAGCACCCATACCAAACATGATGATCTGTAGCAAGGGGATAATCAGTCCTGTTAACTTAAATCCATCCCAAACCAAAAAATGATCAGGATAGTATAATGCAGAAGAAACTGCTGCAAAAATCAGGATGGTAAACGCAAATCCTTTGAGTTGCTCATAACCACGAAAAGCAATACCAAGAAGAACAAAAAAAGCAATGGCAAATGGCCCTGTAGCATCTATCCTTCCAAGAATCAATAATGCGATTGTGATGATAAGTGATAATCCAGCAGCATAAAATGCAACTGAGTAAAGTGATATTTTTTTCAAGCGAGTTGGTTTTGATAACTAATATAACAGAATTTTCCTGAATATGATTCTGTAACTTAGCATCTTATTGGCCTCGTAGTACAATGGATAGTATAAGAGCCTCCGAAGCTCCAGATCCCGGTTCGATTCCAGGCGAGGCCACTTAAATACAGCCAGGGACAAGTGAAATACAAGGTTGAAGAAGTTGAAGTAGTTGAAGAGGTTTAAGGAGTTAAAAATATTGGCTGCATCACTCGTCTCTTGTCCCTTGTCCCTTGTCCCCTGCAATCGACAGCCAGCGATTCCTGACTAGATTACGCCAAATTTTATATGTTTTATACTTATGTAATTAAAAGTATTGACCATGATTATTACTACAAAGGTCATTGTCAAGACGTTGCAAAAAGATTAGAGGAACATAATAAAGGCCTGACTAAATCAATCAAACCTTTCATTCCTTTTAAGCTAGTCTATGTCGAAGAATTTTCTGAATTAAGTGATGCAATCAAAAGAGAAAAATATTTTAAGTCGGCAGCAGGTAGGCGGTTTCTAAAAACCAAAATATTCTTTTAGTACAATGCCCGCCCGGCTGACGCCAGTCGGACGGGGATAGTATAAGAGCCTCCGAAGCTCCAGATCCCGGTTCGATTCCAGGCGAGGCCACTTGAATATCGAGTTAGTAGAATGCAGACCGAAGCGTCTGTATTCGATTCCAGGCGGGGCCACTAAATTATTTTCAAAAAAAATAATGGTATTAAAAGCCAACATTAACGCATTCAAAAATCCTTGAGGGCTAGCAAGTCAGCCCTAACTTCGTTAGAATAAACGGTATCAAGTCTAAACCATACCTCTCCGAAATAACAGATAGGAATAAATGGTGGGTACTGCAAGCATAAAGACAACCAGCGTGATGAACATTCCAAAAGCCCATTGGCCTTCGAGAATCAACCCTGATAAAAATTGTAATGCCCCACCGATCATCCATATTTTTCCTGCAAGCTTATGAGTGGCATTCCAGTTAGCTTCATTGTCCAGTGTCCAGGGCAGCCTGAATCCAGCAAAATAATTCTGTTTGACTTTTGACATGAATGATCCAAAACCCGCAAAGAAAAGTCCCAGCAAAGGGAACAACAATTGTTCGATCCGGATACCCTGATGGGCAGTACCATAAGTGATAACCAATGATAATGCTGATAAAAAAACAACCAAATAAAGGGCCATTTTCTTATACTGACTGTCATTACTCTTACCTGCTCTTTTGGGATCTATTGATTTTAAATTGCTCAAGAGTAGATATGTTATCAGACTCGTGAATCCCATGATCGCTGGAAGCAGATAAATTGTCTCTTTATCTCCCCAGGCATCCGCCGCCCCCTCTAAATTGAAATGTGTAGGAATAGTATTAGGCAATGAAGGATATACATAAAATGCATAACCGAAAGGAATGATGATCAACATGCTTACAACCAGTATTCGAGTAATTTTCATCTGTTCAATTTTATGTAAAATAACTTTTACTAGGCTAGACGGCAGCGTACAAGCTTATGATTAAAGCCTATTGCCTTCATTCGGAAAAATAACCGTAGGCTTGAAGACCTTGGCTTCCTCTGGGGTCATCGCAGCATAAGAAACAACGATCACTTTGTCTCCCTTGCTGATTTTTAGTGCCGCTGGGCCGTTCATGCAGATCACACCGGAGCCTCTTGGGCCGGTAATGACATAAGTGATCAGTCTCTCTCCATTGCGGTGATTCAATACATGAACCTGTTCACCCGCCACCAAGCTTGCTGCATCTATCAAGTCCTCATCAATAGTGATGCTCCCGATGTAATCTATATTTGCTTCTGTAACGAAGACATTATGAATTTTCGACTTTAATACCTGTATCTGCATGATTGTTTCATTACATTGAAAGTGCAAAGATACTTTCAAAATCATTGAATGCCATATCGGTTAATAAGAATCTGGACTGATATCAATACGATTCTTCAGCATTGGGAAATCCCTTGCTTTTGACATCACTTACATATTGCTTGACCGCTTGTGGTATTATTTCTCCCAGGTTTGCGTAACGCCTTAAAAACCTAGGATGAAAATCTGTATTTATGCCCAACATATCGTGCATTACCAATACCTGCCCGTCACAATCCACCCCAGCACCAATACCTATAGTTGGTATGCGTAAACTCTTACTGACTTCTCCCGCAAGAATAGCGGGGATCTTCTCCAACACCAATGCAAAACAACCGGCCTCTTGCAACATCAACGCCTCCTTTTTTAAAGTGTCGGCCTCCGCACCCTCTTTAGCCCTAACCCCATAAGTACCAAATTGGTAAATACTCTGGGGAGTCAACCCCAAATGCCCCATTACTGGAACACCCGCTTTCACAATCTTTTTTATGCTTTCCAAAACTTCTTGCCCACCTTCCAATTTAACGGCATGAGCGCCCGTTTCTTTCATGATCCGTATCGCTGAAGAAAGTGCTATTTCACTATTTGACTGATAAGATCCAAATGGAAGATCCACTACCACCAAGGCCCTGTCAGTACCACGAACCACACACTGCGCATGATAGATCATCTGATCCAAGGTGATTGGCAGGGTTGTTTCATGCCCAGCAATTACATTACTTGCACTGTCGCCAACAAGCATCACATCTACCCCAGCAGCATCCAACAATTTTGCCATGGAATACTCATAGCATGTCAACATAGATATCTTCTCGTCCCGGTCTTTCATGATCTGCAGACTCTGGGTCGTAATCTTTTTAAACTCTTTTAAGTAACTCATAATTCAAAAGTATGATTATCTATTAAACGAACGCCCCCTATTGTTGCTGCTACCAATATAACAAAGATTTTATCGAGCTGCTCAAGGGGCTCAAGTGTATCGGGGTCGCAGCAGGCAATGTAATCAACTGAATCAAAACCGGCTGCTAATAATGACTGCCTGAAGGATGCTGACAATTCATCTGGTTGATTGATTGCATTGGTCTCTAGCGACTTTTTGATGGATAAAAATCCGTTGTAAATAGCGGCTGCCTCTATTTTCTGCTGATCAGATAATCGGGTATTTCGACTGCTCATGGCAAGCCCGCTGTTTTCCCTAACTGTATCACAAGCTATCAACGCTATCTGATGATCCAGATCAAGGGATTTTAATAAATGACGAATCACCGCAATCTGCTGGTAATCTTTTTTACCCATGAACAAGGCATGTGGAGCAACTGCTTCCAAGAGTCGCTGAACCACTGCACAAACCCCTTG
>CAIXLY010000105.1 GCA_903920455.1 uncultured bacterium
AGTTTGCTGCACCTGGAGCTACCTTAAGCGATCTGAGACTGATGCGTCAACAATGCATCCCTACGGTAGAAATTAAAGCAGCGGGTGGAATAAGAAGTCTAGATGATATGATTGCAGCAATTGAAGCGGGAGCTTCAAGGATTGGAACAAGCGCTACCGTGGCAATACTTGAAGAATCAAAGGGAATGAAAAACAGTTCGAATGAACAGAAAGGGGATTATTAAATAGTCTCAAAGAGAAATCAATGATCAATTACCATTATACCAAACTTTTGCTCAAGTGACAGCGAATGCTCAAGAATACTGTTGATAAAATCCTGACCATACTTAGCATAATAAGGCATAAAATTATCTACGCGCTCTTGTAAAGAATTGTTCGGAAATAGTTCAGACTTCAATTTCCAAATTCTTTGAAGCTGAACGGACTGCTTCTTCCTTTCAGACCTAAGCATTTTCTTCTCCAGCGATTCTAGCTTCTTCAGATGAATTGTTTCTAATGCATGGACATGTTGCACAAGTGTTTTATCAACATCACCAGCTCTTTGCTTTAGATGTCCGAAAAGCGTCTTGCTCTCCTCAACCTCAACATTCAGTGAAATTTCCTTGCCGCCCCATTGTTGAACCAACGTATTGGCCAGGCTGGTTTCCACCTTGAATAAATCAGCATCAGCCAGACCCAGTTCTTTCAGCTTGTGTGCGTGGTTGGCATCCATGATGACAAAACTATTTCGCAATATGAGTACCGGAAAAGGAATATGATAGTGTGCGAACAAACCATTGAGCTGCATCCAATAAGCAAGCTCTGAACCACCTCCAACAAATACAATATTTGGCAAGATTGTTTCCTGATAAATTCCTCTTAGAATTACATTTGGGCTAAACCTTTCAGGAAATTCATCTAATTCCCGAAGAATTTCCTCTTCAGTGAATCGAATTGCGGTATCATCAACAGTAAATATATTACCGCGTTTGTCGATTCTATTTCTGATTCCATCACTGAGATAGAATAGGTTAACCGGACGTGGATTCACCTGGAGCTTGTACTTCTCGGATAACTTGCTGTTGGTTTTTGCAACCACCTCATTGGCGGTATTGGACAACAAGTCATCACGAAACACCGACTTCATCTGCCCCTTCAGTGCACTATGGTCGGGTTGGAGAACAAGAAGCCCTTGGTCTTTAAACAACTCATTCAACAACACAAAAGTACCCATTGCTAAATCGTTGCCAGAAGCGTAAGCTTTCCGCAAAATCTTCATGAGATCTGCAGCAAAAGGAAGATGCCCAATTTCGGCTTCTATTAACTTAATCAGCTCTATAACTTTTTTATCAGATTTCATCCTCCCTACCGCACCAGTTTGATGCGTATTCCACTGATACGATTTTCCATTGAGTCTAAACCTAGACAATTCAATAAGATCATTATCCTCACTCCCAATATAAAAGACCGGCACAAAATTATATTCAGGAAGTTGTTTGGAAAGCGACTGGGCTAAGGCAATGGCATGTGCTGTTTTATAAATAAAATAAAGATACCCTGAGAAAATGTTGGGTTGATGGGCTGCGCAAATTGTGAAGGTCTTTTCATTTGACAGCAACAAGATGTTATGCGATTGCGAATCAGAGGGCTGCGACTGAGCATAGGCCTCTTGAAATACTTGTTGAACGCACAACCTATTGTTTGGAAACTGCTTTCGAGCATTTATCGCATCTTTTATTCCATCTAGGTTAGTTTCGTGTGCATAAAAAGAATCAAGATCAGGAGACGATGTAAGGTAATCGTCGATGAGATTGGAAAACAATCCAGTAGCTTGATATGGGATAAATCTTGAGGTTGTTTTCACAAAAGCAAATTACTTGATTAAAAACATAAATACAATAAAAGAGTGCTATACATTCCAGATGCCGTCAACCCGCCAATAGACCGTTTACTGCTTTTCAATTTCACGTATCTTTTTTTCAATCGCTACAGCCAT
>CAIXLY010000106.1 GCA_903920455.1 uncultured bacterium
GATGCCGAGCCAGGAACAGGCTGATTATATTACTGCTGTTTTGCAAAGAAGATCGCATGTGCCCAATTATGTGTTTGATACCATAGAGGCATTACCTGTTTCATCGCATCCAATGACAATGTTTGTAGTTGGAATCATGGCCTTACAAAATGGTAGTCATTTTGCAAAGGCCTACTCAGCGGGCATGAGCAGGAAGGATTATTGGGATTCAACATTTGATGATACCCTGGATTTAATTGCACGTTTGCCGCGTATTGCAGCTTATATCTACCGCAGAAAATACAGAGAGGGTGTTCATATTGAACCCAATGGATTGCTTGACTGGGCAGGTAATTTTGCTCATATGATGGGCTATGAGAACGAGAGTTTCAAGGAACTCATGCGTTTATACATGACCATACATGCTGATCATGAAGGAGGAAATGTATCTGCACACACAACGCATCTTGTTGGCTCAGCTTTAAGTGATCCCTTTTTGAGTTTTGCAGCCGGTATGAACGGTTTGGCTGGACCATTGCATGGTCTTGCAAATCAAGAGGTAATCAAATGGATTTTTGAAATGCGTGAATCCTTGGGGGTAGACCTTCCTAGCAAGGACCAAATCTCTGATTACGTCAAAAAAACACTTAGCGAAGGAAAAGTTGTTCCTGGATATGGGCATGCTGTACTTAGAAAAACTGACCCGCGATTTACCGCACAAATGGAATTTGGGAAAAAGCACATGCCGGATGATGCACTAGTACAAACGGTTTGGAGGATATACGAGACTGTACCACAAATATTAAGCAGCCTCGGAAAGGTAAAAAACCCTTGGCCTAACGTAGATGCCCACAGTGGAGCGCTATTGGTTCATTACGGGATGGTAGAATATGACTTCTATACCGTACTCTTTGGAGTGAGTAGGTCTTTGGGTGTTCTAGCCAGTTTATGCTGGGATAGGGCATTGGGCATGCCATTGGAGCGTCCCAAATCCGTAACAACTGAATCAGTGAACGATTGGCTTAATGGCAAGGGTAATATTTGGGGGGATTAAAAACAACACTCTTTTTTTTTTAGATAGGGGGTGTTAAAAGTCGATTGACGATTCGTTGATGTATTTCACCAAGGCTAGAGAATTTTTGAGATCTAGTTTTTTTAGTATCCTTGCACGATGCGTTTCAACTGTTCTTGGAGAAATGAACAGGCTCTCAGCAATTTCCTTGTTTGACATTCCCTCTCTGATGAGCTTGATGATTTCAATTTCTCTTTCCGTAAGCTTGTTCAATCTGTTTTCCTCTCCATTTGACATTGCCTGATCGGTGATATTTCGCTGAATTTCACTGCAGATATATTTTTCTCCTTTTGCCACAGCCTCTATTGCTGCATACATTTCATCTTTATTTGAACTCTTTGTTACATAGCCCGAAGCTCCATACCGGATCATTTTTTTTGCAAATGAAGGTTGACTGTGCATGGATACCCCAATGATTCTGGTGCCTGGTGCTAATTTCCTAATCATTTTTGTTGCTTCTAGTCCAGAAAATGGCCCAATATTAATATCTAAAATGACAATGTCTGGCTTAATAATTGTTATTTCATCAATCATGCTTTTTGTGTTGTCATAAACCTTGATTACCTCAAATTCTGGATTCATGTTGATGAGGCTAGCCCAGGCCTCAGCAATCAATAGATGATCGTCTGCGATGATGATTTTTATTTTTTCAAGCATAATATATTAATCAAAAGGTAAATTCACTTCTACAGTAATCCCTTTGTTAGGTTCACTGCTTATCAATATCATTCCACCGTAGAATTCAACACGAGACAGCATACTCTTAAGGCCGATTCCCTTCCTGGTTGTTCTTGGATCAAATCCAATTCCGTCATCCTTATAGCAAAGTTTCATTTCTTTTCTGCTTATCTCAATGTTGATATAAACGTTTTTTGCTTTTGCATATTTAAATGTATTGCTGCTTAGCTCTTGGAGAATTCTAAATATCATAATCTTATGCTCATAGAGGAACTGGATAGGGTCATCACTTTTATACATTTTTAAATGAAATACTGGCTTTAGGATGATGGCATAGCTATTGATAAGTTCCATGACTGCCTCTTTGAACCCAAGCTGTTTTATCGCTGGCGGGGCAAGGTTTCTTGATATTCTACGAATTTCATCTATCGTTTTTCTTAACGTGATTTGTACTTTTTCAATGTCACTAATTTCGATTGTGCTTTTTTCCTTAAGGATGTTAAAGTAGATATTCAAATAGGCAAGCATTTGTCCAACACCATCATGGAGGTCTCTACTAATCGTATCCCGTTGCTCTTCCTCTGCCCGAAGCCTAGTTTCATAAACTTCTGTTAGCAGTGATTTTAGTTGATGAGTATCAAAGATTGCATCATAGTGGGGGAAGTCTGCATATGTCAATCCCAGCCTCATTAATTGATTAGAGTCTGCTGTTGTTAGAGATCCCCAAAACCTAATGGTATTGGATGTGGGATAATAGTCAAATTGGCCTTTTAGTAATGCGCCATTGATCCCCCTGATCTCAATCAGTACATATTTTCCGCAAATTGATATGAGTTCTTTAATTGTGGGATCAAGGACAGTTTTTGGAGAAATCAAATTGAACAGCTGGGAAAAATGGGAATATTTTTCTTTGGTACGTAACATCTTTGATAAGGAGGGCCCTTTTTCAAGTACATTCAGTTCTTCGTTGATTGAAAAGTGGAAAGGAAATAATTTATCAATTTCGGTTACTGTAATTAGCCCGTTTTCTTTCGATTTTATTTTGCGTGGCACAAAAACAAATCTAGCAATAGTTTTTACTTCTACAGATGATCTGGTTAATATGTGGCATCTTCAATTTTATTAAATTGACCTTTGATACTATTTATATTTTTACAAGCTAAACAATGAAAATAGTATAGATATATAGCAGCTACTTAGACTCTCCAATAATTTTGGTTAGCAATTCTGATTTAGAATGGATTCCCAGTTTTTTATAAATATTCTTGAGATGATAATTAATTGTGTAGGTTGTTACGAAGAGTTGTGTTGACATCTGTTTATAGCTGAGTCCTCGTTCAACAAGGGCTACAATTTCCTTTTCCCTGTATGTTAAAATCTCCAGAAACCCGACTTCTGTTTTTGTTTGAAGGCTGTTGATTATCTTACTAAGAGAGTTTTCATCAATAAATGAACCTGACCTACTTGTTTGTTTTATTATTTCAACAAGTTGACTTGCCTGACTATTTTTGAGTGCATAGCCAACAGCCCCAAGCTTGATGCAATTGATAATCAAGGATTCGTCGTTGTATGCGGTAAGCATAATTATTTTTGCATTGGGATATGTTTGCTTTAAAAACGGTATTCCATCCATTCCAGATTCTCCAGGAAGTAATATGTCAAGCAGAATGATTTCTGGGGTGGTTTTTTCGTTCTTTGCAGCATGTTGCCTCATTTCCTCCATTGATGAGCAAGAAAAAGACACGGTAATGCCCTCTGTGTTATTGAGGTAGTCTCGAAAGCTTTTTAAAAGAAATATATTATCCTCAATTATCCCAACCTGAATCATATACATAATATTTATATATAACTAGAAACTTGAAGCTATGAATTGAAAATATAAAAAATAAATCTCTTTCTATCAAAATGTGAATTTATCCACAAAACTGCTAAATGGAGTAGTTTTTACTTAATGAAAACTCTTTTTATACCTGATTTGCATCACTAAGACTCACTTTAAGCCTCAGGGATTTTTCTGAATTAAATTTGATTTTAGAGCCTGTACAATTAAGAAATGATATTTAGTTTTTTTATTTCTTTTATATTAAGTAAATTTTCTTATTAAGCTTTAAGAGTAATATCTGAATTTAGAGTCTTATTTACTAGTTCAATTTCTAATAATCATTGATGACATCTAACAAACAACTTGCTGCCATTCAAAATGCATTTGACGGTATAGCCCTCTTAGATGAAAATGGAATTTATCAATTCATGAATAAAGCTCATGCTCAATTATTTGGGTATGATTCTGTTGATGAATTGGTCGGGCAATCCTGGAAATTCATATACGCCCCAGAATATGCAGATAGAATTGAGCATGACGTTTTTCCAATGTTAAACTTGAAAGGCTACTGGTCTGGTGAAACAATTGGAATAAGCAAAGACAAAAAACCTGTCTTACAGTATGTTTCATTGACCAAGCTACCGGATGGAGGTTTAATATGTATTTGTCGAGAAAACCTTAATTCCATCACCGCTGCCAAACTTCAATATCTCATGGCCAATCTTGGCAAAAGTATCTTGGTAGAGGATGAGTATCATAAAATTGTAATGGTAAATAACCAATTTTGTGAATTGTTTAAAATTCCTTCCAAACCTCAAGACTTAATAGGTGCCGATTGTTTAGAGGCATTGTGTAAAGCGCTACCACTTTTTAAGGATCCTACTCTTGTTATGGAAACATTCTCTGCTGTGGCTGACAAACGGGATACTGTAATTGGTCACGAAGTGCTTCTTGCTGATGGAACTATACTTGAGCGCGACTATGTTCCAATTATAATTGATAATACTTTTAAAGGTCAGCTTTGGAGCTACACGGATGTTACACAAAATAGACAACTTCAACGGAGTCTCTTAGATGCAAAAAATCGGGCTGTTGCCTCAGAAAAAGCCAAATCTGGTTTTTTGTCAAACATGAGTCATGAAATCAGAACGCCAATGAATGCAATCATTGGATTTGCTGAACAATTGTCTTTTACAGCACTTAATCCGGAACAAGCCTTTTTTGTTAATAATATCACTGATGCAGCTGGCGGCTTACTTGGTGTAATTAATGATATATTAGATTTATCTCGCATTGAAGCAGGTAAAATGAATATCGAGAAGGAAGTCATTAATCTTAGGCAGATAATCATCAGTGTTGAAAATATTTTGAAACCAAAGACTGAAGAAAAAGGACTTCAATTTACCTCGGTAGTTGCTGATGATATCAAGGACCGACTTTTTGCAGATGAAGTGAGAATTAGGCAGATCCTAATCAATATTGTTGGGAATGCCATTAAGTTTACTGAAACTGGGGCTATCAATTTGATGGTTGATTTAACCGAAGAAAATGATCATAAACAGTTTCTTGCCATAGTCTGCAAAGACTCGGGGATAGGAATATCAAATGATTCTATTGCCCGTGTTTTTGATGAATTCTTTCAGGAGTCGCATGATAGTGATCATCGTAGCAATGGTTCTGGCTTAGGACTAGCAATTACAAAGACATTAATTGATCTCATGGGTGGCGTTATCACCATCTGCAGCGAAAAAGGGTTAGGTACTACTGTTACTATGAAAATACCTTTTGAACTTGTTACTGATGATGAATTAATCATCGAACATAACCCAAATGAGGAACTCAATTTGATTGCAGGGAAGCAAATATTGTTGGTAGAGGATAATAAGTTGAATAGGTTAGTGTTCAAAATGATGCTTAGTAATATGAAGGCAGATGTTGATGAGGCAGAAAATGGTCTTGAAGCACTGGATAAATTACGTGAATCAACGTATGATTTGGTGTTGATGGATATTCAAATGCCTGTCATGGACGGAACATCAGCCCTACAGATCATTAAAAAAATCTACGGCGATTCTATCCCAGTTATTGCACTCACTGCAGCTGCTTTCAATTCAGAAGTATCTCATATGCTCAATCTTGGATTCTCTGATTGTATCACAAAGCCGATTGATCAAAAAAATCTTCAAACCCGTCTTTATCAATTCTTTAAGAATGGCTCTGCAAAAGAAAAATATTATCAGAAAATTGAAATGGAGATACTCGCCAATATTAATGAGATGGCTGGTGGAGATGTGACTCAGGCCTCTAAACTTATTGGCTATTTGCTGGAGGAGCTTGTTTTTTCTCTAGCAGAGTGGGAGAAAAGTTTGGAAAAAAGAGACTGGAATGCAGCTCGTACGATTTTGCACAGAGAAAAAGTAATGATAAAGTCTATTGGGATAACTGGGTTTGATGGTTTAATAAGCGAAGTGGAAGATGATAGTGTACCGAAAACCGATTCCGAGCTAATCCTCATGTATTCTCAACTTACTGATCTCTTAAAGATTCTTAAAGCCAGATTCAGTCATTAGGCTATTGTTACCAATTTAACTCCAAGCTATTATTTTTTCGTTCTGTGTCTGCCGTTTTTCTCTTGGGGTCAATTTCAATTCTTTTAAGGTCAAATAGATTCCTATCAATTCTTATTGTATATGTTGGGTTTGTCCATTTCCAGGGCTCCCCAACGGTTCTCTTTATTGCGGGATCTTCATTCTCCTTATTTCCAAACATTTGATATTGAGGAATGTAGGCAGACTCTTTTGAGCCATCTTTAAACTTCAATTCTAGGTCAATGGGCATCGGTAAGTTGCCTTGGTTTTTGATCCTTATATTCATCTGTCCATTTTCATCCCAAAGGGAATCAATGCCATAATCAATTGTCTTTGTGGTATTGACAAAAAAATCATGATACCAATCAAGTTCTATTCCACTGACTTCTTCGGCTATTTTTATAAAGTCATTCGCATTTGGATGTTTGAATTTCCATCTATTGAAATATTGCTTCAGTATACTATCTCTTACAGAAGCCCCAACTATATATCCGAGCTGTTCCATAAATACCTCACCCTTTGAGTAGGAGTTGATGCTGTATGCCATATTGGTGTTATAATAGTCAGCGTGGGTAGTCAGGGGTTCGTTGAATTCACTCTTAGAGAGTGCGATATATGAATCAAATGCATCAGCATGTGGAAATGAATCAATATTCTCTTTGAGAAAGTTTTTTACACGTGACTCAGCAAAGCTTGTAAATCCTTCATCCATCCATGGGTAAAGAGACTCATTGGTGGCCAAGATCATCTGGTACCAACTATGCATCCATTCATGCAATACCACTGAGTTTCCAGCTCCTTTTAACAAAGTAGCCATTGGATACTCCATCCCGCCATCACCTCCTTGAATAAAAGAATATTGTTTGTACGGGTACTCTCCAAAGTTGCTATCAATATAGGGTAGAGCCCTTGCTGCAAGCTCCAGCACACTATCCCACTGAGCCTTGTAATTGCTGATATAGGAATCAACTGTTGTTGATTGCTTTGCCTTTAGGCTAAGTTTGTCATATTCTTTTGCAAGTGCTGCAGTATCAATTTTGTAGAATGAATGCAGCACCAGTCCCTTTCTTACCACTTTAGAATTGTGCGCATAACCCTGATCAGCTGCCCAGACAAAATCATGCACATTAGGTGCCTTGAATTTCCAAGTCAATGTCTTTGATTTACTTGGCTTATAGGGTATAGCTGAATTCTTCTCATATCCATGTCCAATTTCATGAGCGTTTTGGAGGTATCCTGTCGCGCCCAGAACAAATGAGCTGTCAATTGTGATGTTTACTTCAAAGTCGCCCCACACACCATAGAACTCCCGCGCAACATAAGGGTTGGGATGCCAGCCATCTTGGTCATACTCACAAAGTTTTGGATACCATTGAGCCATGCTGAAGCGAACTCCTTCTGCATTGTCGCGGCCACTTCTTCTAATTTGAATGGGTACTTGTGCTTCAAAATCCATTTCGATGAGTGATTTGGTTCTCGGAAGGATTGGCTTTGAAAGCTCAATTTTTAAAATCGTTTCATGAATTGAAGTTTTTTGAACAACGCCATTCACCCTTAGGTTGCTGATGCGTTGGTATCCAATCTCATTCTCCTTCAATTTAGAGATTCTGTCTTTTACCCGCTGGTCCCAGTCGGGTCTTCCCCTGATCATTTTTTTCCCAAGCTCAATGCTTCTCATGTCCATCATGCTACCAGGCTGAAAGGCGTTCCAGTAAAGGTGGTAGTATAAGGCTCGCAAGGTATCGGGAGAGTTATTCCAATATTCAAGCTTTTGCTTGCCATTAAACGTATTATTTTGGGCATCAACCTGTATATCCATTTTGTAATTCACCCGCTGCTGCCACCTGTCTGTTTGGCCAAACGCGGAGCTTAAAAGACAAAGCAGATAAACAACGTTTGCCAAAATGAGTCTTTTCAGAGCTTTTTTCATGCTTAGGGTTAATTATTAGTCACTAAATTAGGACCATTTCATAAAATCCCTCTGATTTTTGGCGATAATGTTTTTCAACCTTATTTTTGCGTCATGTTTTTGACAATTCACAACCATCATCACAAATTCCCGCCCATCAGGTGAGCCAATAGTAGTATGTACATAATTCGGGCTTGCCATTGGTAAGCCTTTTTTATTTAATCAAAATATATCATGAACAATCCATCATTATTAAGAATAGCAGTACAAAAGTCAGGCAGGCTCTATGAAGACTCAGTTCATTTATTGAAAGAGTGTGGAATAGACCTTCGGAATGTTAAGGATAGGCTGAGGACTGTTTCAGAGAACTTTCCTATTGAGGTGTTTTTCTTGAGGGACGATGATATTCCTGAATATGTCGAGGATGGTGTTGCTGACATAGGGATAGTTGGACAAAATGTGCTTGGTGAAAAAGATCGTAAAGTCAATACCATTGAGCAATTGGGTTTTGGCAAATGCAGGCTTTCGATAGCCATTCCTAAAGCCATGCCTTATGCTGGAGTTGCCTCACTTCAAGGAATGAGAATAGCTACAAGCTATCCAGTATTGGTCGGTGATTTTCTGAAGCGAAATAATATTACTGCCAGCATCCATGAAATCAGTGGTTCCGTTGAGATTGCACCCGGAATCGGACTTTCTGATATCGTTGCTGATCTTGTGAGCAGTGGCGGTACTTTATTCATGAATGGATTGAAAGAAGTTGAAACGATACTTGATTCTCAGGCTGTATTGATTGCTTCAAACTCGCTTGATGTTGAGCGAAAAATTATTTTAGAGAAATTGTTGTTCAGGATAAGGGCTGTAAAAAAAGCAAATAAAAGCAAGTACATTTTGTTAAATGCACCCAATGATAAACTTCCTCAAATACTTGCTCTTCTTCCTGGCATGAGAAGTCCAACTGTACTGCCCCTTGCTGAGAGTGGCTGGAGCAGTGTTCATACTGTGCTGAACGAACAGGAATTTTGGGAGAAGATTGAAAAGCTAAAGGAAGTTGGTGCCGAGGGAATTCTGGTGATACCGATTGAAAAACTTGTACTCTAAAATAATTTTATGCAATACATCAGGTATCCATCAAGAGACAGCTGGGAAGAGCTTGCAAAACGACCGGCAATTGATAGTCAGTTGTTGCTCAAGCAGGTTGGAAAAATAATGGCTGATGTAAAAAAGAGTGGGGATAAGGCATTAAAAAAGTATGCAAAGAAGTTTGATGGCGTTGCTGTAAGAAACTTGACTGTATCCCCAAAGGAATTTAAGGATGCTGATAAAAAAGTTTCAGATTCACTAAAGGCCGCGATTGATGTTGCGATTGAAAATATTACCAAGTTTCATGCTGTACAGCTAGAGCAACCCAATGTTGTTGAGACCATGGAGGGAGTAAGCTGTTGGAGAAAGTCGATTCCCATGAATAGGGTTGGACTGTATATTCCTGGTGGCAGTGCTCCACTTTTTTCTACGGTGATGATGCTCGGTATTCCTGCAAAAATTGCGGGATGTAAAGATGTGGTGCTCTGTACACCTCCTTCAAAAGACGGCACCATTCATCCTGCAATCTTGTATGCAGCAAAAAAAGTTGGAATTACTGAGGTGTATCGTGCAGGTGGTGCACAAGCCATAGCGGCCATGGCCTATGGAACTGATCTAATAAAAAAAGTAGATAAGATTTTTGGTCCGGGTAATCAGTATGTTACCGCTGCAAAGCAATTGATTCAACTTGATGGAGTTGCAATAGACATGCCAGCTGGCCCGAGTGAAGTCTGTGTACTTGCAGATGCAAGTGCTAATCCTGATTTTGTTGCCTCTGATCTTTTGTCTCAGGCTGAGCATGGCCCAGACTCTCAAGTTGTTCTTGTTACCACAGATGAAGCACTTATTGACAGAACAAAAAAATCGATCACCCAACAATTGGAATTGCTGGAAAGAAAAGATATTGCTGCTCTTGCTCTTGAAAACAGTAAGATGATTTTGATGCGTGAAATCGACGAGGCTATTGACTTTGCCAATCTCTACGCATCTGAACATCTTATTATTGCTTCCGATAAAGCCGCAGTGTATGCAGAGAAGATTGTGCAGGCTGGATCTGTTTTTCTTGGTAACTATACTCCCGAAAGCGCAGGTGATTATGCCAGTGGTACAAATCATACATTGCCAACCAATGGGTATGCAAGAGCGTATAGCGGTGTGAGTGTTGACAGTTTTGTAAAAAAAGTAACCTTTCAGCATATCACCAGAGAGGGCATCCAAAGGTTAGGAAAAACGATTATTGTGTTGGCTGAGGCCGAAGGTCTTGATGCCCATGCGAATGCAGTGAAAATCAGAATGAATCAATAACAGTAGAATTTATGTTTGATTTAAATACGATTGTAAGAAGAAATATTCGTGACCTCAAGCCATACTCATCCGCTAGAGATGAGTTTAAGGGGGAGGCTAATATTTTCCTCGATGCCAATGAAAATTCCCTGGGCTCACCCTTGGTTAAATGGTATAACCGTTATCCTGATCCACTTCAGCTCAAGGTAAAAGAGAAAATATCTTTTGTCAAGCAGGTTCCAACAGATCATATTTTTCTTGGGAATGGAAGTGATGAGGCCATTGATTTACTCTACAGGTGCTTTTGTGAACCAGGTATTGATGAGGTCATTGTTTTTCCTCCAACCTATGGCATGTATGAAGTTTCGGCAAACATCAACAATATCAAAACGGTAAAAATTTCCTTAACCAAAGACTTTCAACTTGATCTGCCTTCTCTTGAGGAGGCCATCAAGCCAAGCACAAAAATAATATGGATCTGCTCTCCCAATAACCCGAGTGGAAACGCTATCGAAAGGGAAGATATCGAGATGATCCTCAATAATTTTGATGGGTTGGTTGTGGTTGACGAAGCGTATGTGAATTTTTCAAAACATCAATCATTCATTAATGTACTCAATGAATACCCCAATCTGGTGGTTTTACAAACGCTGAGTAAGGCATGGGGACTTGCAGGCCTCCGACTGGGTATGGCGTTTGCGTCAACAGAGATTATTGGGTATCTTAACAAGGTTAAGCCTCCTTATAATATCAGTGAGCCTGTACAGGAATTGGCACTCACAGCATTGGATGAGGTTGGGCAAGTGAACGATATGATACGCGAATTGGTGAGCTCTCGAGAGTTAGTTAAAACGGAACTGCTCTTGCTATCAGAGGTGCTTGAAGTGTATCCATCAGATGCCAATTTTCTTTTGGTAAAATTCAAGGATGCAAAAGCAATGTATGAGCACTTGATCATGAATGGAATTGTAGTTAGGGATCGAAGCAATGTGATTCTTTGCGATGAATGTCTTCGGATCACCATTGGTACAGAGCAGGAAAATGCAGTCTTATTGGATTCGATCAAGTCGTACTCAATTAATTTAAAGTAAACCAGTATAGGATGAAAAAAGTTTTATTCATTGATAGGGATGGTACAATCATTAAAGAGGCTCCGCCAACTTTTCAGATAGATCATTTTGAAAAATTAGTTTTTTATCCATTTGTATTTCAATACCTCTCAAGAATCGTACAGGAGTTTGATTTTGAGATTGTGATGGTATCTAATCAGGATGGACTTGGAACAGCATCTTTTCCTGTTTCAACTTTTGAGCCTGTTCACAATCATATTCTTCAAGCATTAGAGGGCGAAGGCATTGTATTTGATGATGTTCTTATTGATCCCAGTTTGCCACATGAGAATTCTCCCTCGAGAAAGCCCGGTGTCGGCATGCTTGGGAAGTATATCAATAACCCGGCATACGACCTTGCAGGTTCATTCGTGATTGGCGATCGCCTAACTGATCTTCAATTGGCGTCGAATCTTGGTGCCAAGTGTATTTTGTTGAATAACCCAGATGGAGCAGGTGCAATAGATCTAAATGAGTTGGACGAAAATCTTAAGGAGGTCTTAGCACTGTCTAGCAAAAGTTGGAAAGATATTTATCAGTTTTTTAAGCACGGATTGCGGTTCGTTCATCATCTCAGAAAGACCAATGAAACCAAGATTGATATCCAATTGAATGTTGATGGATCAGGGGCTGCTAATATCAAAACAGGATTGGCATTTTTCGATCACATGCTGGATCAGATTGCTCGCCATGGAAAGATGGATCTGACCATAGCCGTGGATGGGGATCTTCAAATTGATGAGCACCATACAATAGAGGATACTGGAATTGCTCTCGGAGAAGCCATGTATCAGGCGCTGAGTGACAAGCGAGGCATGGAGCGTTATGGATTTGCATTGCCTATGGACGATGCCGAAGCCAAGGTATTGATTGACTTTGGTGGAAGAAGCTGGATTGTTTGGGATGCTTCTTTCAGCAGGGAGAAGATAGGAGATATGCCTACTGAGATGTTCTATCATTTCTTTAAGTCATTCTCTGATGCTGCCAAGTGTAATTTAAATATTTATTGTAGGGGAGATAATGAGCACCATAAGATTGAGGCCATATTCAAGGCTTTTGCAAAAGCCATTCGAATGGCAGTAAAGAAAGACCCATTGAATGATACCTTGCCGAGTACGAAAGGCGTTCTTTAAATAAAAAAAACCGGATTAAATTCCGGTTTTTTTATTTGATATGTAATTATTTTTTCTTCTGCAGACTTACTTTGTCAACGCCTGTAAAATATCATACTTGGTAACGATGTGATAAGTACCTGTCTCATCTTTCCCCAACACTGCTCCGGTATCCTTGTTGATCAGGCTGCTGATCTTTTCAACAGACATGTTGATGTCAACAATGGGGTATGGTTTCTCCATTACATTGATCACATGTTCATTCTTGATGTCTGGGTTGGTAAAGATCTTTTGAAACAATCCATTTTCACTGATCGATCCGATAACTTCATCTGCATCAATCACGGGAATATGTTCAATTTCATATTTCTTCATCAGTGAAACTGCCTGACCTATGGTATGTGACGATGTTACACTAATCAGTTTTTCCTTTTGAACACGAGATGAAATGATGTCTTTGAAGGATTTCACTTCAAGAAAACCTCTTTCCATCATCCATTGGTCGTTATAGATCTTTCCGATGTATCGGCTACCATGATCATGAAAGATACACACAGCAAGGTCAGTTGGTTTTAGCTCGTGCTTCAGCTGCATCAATCCCTGTAAGCAACTTCCTGCACTGTAGCCGCAGAAAAGTCCTTCTTCTTTTGCAAGTCGTCTTGCCATGATCGCTCCATCCCTGTCTGAAACTTGTTCAAAATGATCGATCACAGACATGTCATAGTTTTCAGGAACAAAGTCTTCTCCAAAACCCTCGGATATGTATGGGTGTACCACCTTCATATCGATTTCACCGGTTTGGAAATATTTAGTAAGCAAAGAGCCTTCTGCATCGATTGCCCAAATTTGAATATTGGGATTTTTTTCCTTGAGGAACATCGCGGTTCCGGTTAGCGTTCCTCCAGTTCCTGCCGTGCATATGAGATGGGTTATTTTTCCATCGGTTTGGTCCCACAATTCAGGGCCAGTGCTCTCATAATGTGCTAGTCTGTTTGCTAAATTATCGTACTGATTTGAGTGAAATGAATTTGGAATTTCTTTAGCAAGTCTTCTGGCAATGGAATAGTAGCTTCTTGGATCTTCAGGTTCGACGTTTGTCGGACATACGATCACTTCCGCACCCACTGCCTTAAGGATATCTGCTTTTTCTTTTGATTGTTTATCTGTTGTAGTAAAAATACATTTGTAACCTTTTACAATGGCTGCTAGCGCCAGTCCCATCCCTGTATTTCCTGATGTACATTCAATGATTGTTCCACCAGGTTTGAGCTTGCCTTCACGCTCGGCCACTTCAACCATTTTGATTGCCATGCGGTCTTTGATCGAATTTCCAGGATTGAAATAATCAACCTTTGCTGCCACCATGCAAGGAAGTCCTTTTGTAATCTTATTGAGTCTGATTAGGGGGGTATTCCCTATTGTTTCAAGGATGTTATTCTTTATGTTCATAGCATGTAATAAGGTACAGCGTAAAGTTATTTCATTTTAAAGGGTTTGCACAAAAAAGGCTCCCAAAAGGAGCCTTTTATTGTTTGCATCAAGGTTTTTTATTTTTTGGGGCTGCTTTTGGTATGGGTTTCCACTTCGAAACTTAAACTGGCTGTAATTCGATATTCAGCAATTTTGTTTTTCGAATCAACCACAGCACTGTGTTCTTTTATATATATCGATTTGATTTGTTTTATGGTTTTTGACGCTTCTGTAATTGCTAATTGTGCTGCATCTTCCCAGCTTTTATTGGAGTTTGACATCAGTTCAATGACTTTGATTATGGCCATAAAAATATTTTATTATTTGATTTGATACTGCAAATTATCAATTGCTGTATCAAGGGTTTATGAGCAAGATTAGACTAGGTAAGGGTTGATGTCATCATAACATATGATTTAATTCACCCTTGCACCAAGTGGCTTTATTTTTCTTTGATCAACATTATAAAACTGCAATATGTCAAAAAGATCTTTTTTGTTACATCCGAAAAAACCGGTTCCTGTTCCAGAAGTTGCTCCCACAACAACACCTGAGGTAAAGCCGGTTGTTGACCCCGAGGAGCCGCTAGTGCCAGAAGAAGACCCTGATTTGATACCAGAGGAAGATCCTTTTACAACGCCGCCCTATGAGGTTCCTGAGCCCGGCGAGGGCCCTTAGATTTCTCAAAAAAACTTTCTTTTTCTTTTTTTGTTTTGCATACACAGAAAAACTAAATTTGCCATCCCTGCCCAGATGGCGGAATTGGTAGACGCGCTAGACTCAAAATCTGGTTATCGCAAGGTAGTGCAGGTTCGATTCCTGTTCTGGGCACAAACCCTTCTA